>JAUICJ010000011.1 GCA_030427925.1 Bacteroidia bacterium
GCCCGTTCGGTCTTGAAAAAATGCGCAAGGAAGGCGAGGGAAACCGGGTCGAGGGACCGAATGGAAAGCGCCCAGTTCCTCAGTTGTTCCCGATCGACGGCAGCCACAATTCGATCCCAGTCGGCTTGGACGCCGAATTCGACGATTTGGCTCAGAACATAGGGACCGTGATCTGGAAGCTTCAAGGAGTGACGGTCCACGTCCCAAAACAAGTGGGGAGAAAACGCTTTCCAATCCAATTCCGCTCGCTGCGTCATGAGGTGAAGATAATGCGCATTTGCACGCCGAAGTCCGCTTCATCGCGGCTTGCGGCCTCAGGGCCTGACCACCACTCCGCGCACCACCTGCGGCCCCTCGGCCGTTTCGATGCGCACGAGGAAGGCGCCCTCGGCCACCCACCGGCCGGCATCGAACCCGCCGAGCAGGTCCTGAGGAGTGAGCTCGGCGCACCGCCTGCCTGACGCGTCGAAGAGCGCGCCGCTCAACACCTCCCGTGCATCGCCCGGCTGCACCCGCACCCGCGATCCCGGCGCCACGGGGTTCGGGACGAGCGTCCACGCTCCCCCTTCCGCCACGAAGTCCGTCCAGCCCGACGCCGCCGCCTCCGCGACGACCACGGGCGTCCGGTCCGCCCCCTCATACATGTCCCGGAACGCCGCGATGTCCGGGTGCTCCTCCGAGGCGGCGAGCAACGCACTGACCCACCGCTTCGGCACCGACTGGTAATGCAAACGCACCGCCACCTCCACGGTACCCCGGTAGTCCCCCACCGCCACGCGGTACATCACCCGGTCCGCCCCCGTCCCCTCGGCCCCTTCAGCCGACCGATTGAAGTCCGCATCGAGCGACGCCGCCGGCCCGATCGCCACCGTGTCGTACGCCGCGTGCGAAGTCCGGAACCCCCGCGGGGGCAGCCGATTGTCCTTCAGCACCGTCGCCGCCCGCTCGAGGATCGTCGTCTCCTCCCCCGCCACATCGGCAAAGGCGAACTCGTAGATCTGAACCTCCGAAGGCGACGTGATGACCTCGTGGTGCGGCTCATACGGCAGGTCCCGTCCCACGATGCCCTCCGCTTCCGTCCAGCGCCCGCTGTGGAACAACGTGTCCCCTGACGCCGTGCGCAGCGCGAACTCCAGGAACGCCAACCGCGCCGGGTAGCCGCTTGGGAACTTGTGGCCGATTTGGTTCACGACCTCCACCTCGAACGCCACTTCACCCGTTGGAGCCGGGAGTTGCTGGACGTTCAGCGTGGCCGTCGCCTGCTGCAAACCGCGCAGCGTCCGGGCGATGGTCGAATCGTATTGGGTCGGTGTGGCGCTCAGCCCAAGGGCCGCCGCGTTGTCCTTCATCAGCTTGAGCATGAAGGTGTTGCCGCCGACGAAATGGTGGCGGCCGAAGCGCTGCTCGAACAACCAGTTGGGTTGCGTGGCGGCGATGGCACCGCCTGCGACGAGGGGCATGTGGCAGGTTTGGCATTGAACGCCTTCCGCATTGAAATCGGAGTTGACCCATTCCAAATACGTGGCCTGCTCAAAGAACACGTTGCCCGTCGACTCGCCCGCCAAATCCTGCGTGTGGCTGTACAGCGAATGGCAACTCGTGCACACCTCGCTCGCGCGGAAATGCTCGCCGTACGCGGGAATGAACCCGGTCTGCCCACTCATCAAGCCGTCCCACGGGTTCTCGAATCCGCCCCACGCGACCTGCTCGGGATTGATCGGTAAGTCGCCGTTGAAGCGCCCCGCGAGGCCGATGTTGTCGATGGTGTGGCAGCCCGTGCAGCCAACGCCGTCGAGGCCGAGGTCGTCCGCAAGCAGGTCCTCCATCGTGTAGTGCGCATCGCCGCCGGTGAGCCGCGCTTCATGGAAGCCCTGCGGCGCGTGGCACGCGGTGCACGTGTTCTCGATTTCGTCGCGGTGGCCCGGGTTGATCAAGCCCTCCCGGGCGACCTGGGCACGCCAAAACGGATCCCGCGCGCTGTTCGCCATCATGCTGGCTTGCCAGTCGAACACCGGGCTGACCGTCACCCCGTTCTCATCCACGAGCGCGTGACCATTGGGATCCGGCGCGTGGCAGTTCACGCACTTCCCGGAGCCGCTGAAAAACTCGCCCTCGACGGTGCACAGCTCGCCCATGCGCCACAATGCGCCTTCGTTCGTTTCCTGATCATAGCGGCGCTCGGGAACCACCGCGGCCAAGAGGCCCGCAGCCGCTCCCATCACCAACACCACGCGAAGCGTCCGATTCAATTGCATCCTTGCCGGTTGAAACCTGCAAGTTACAACTCAGCCTTTCACCCCGCGCAGCACGTGTTCGCGGCCATCGCGGGTTTCGATGCGAACGAAGAACACGCCCGGTGCGAGGTCCGTCAGGTCGATGCCGAGTGCGGCTTGGGTGCCCGCGAACTGGCGGACGATTCGGCCCGTGGAGTCGAGCAACCAAGCGCGCGCCACATCCACTCCATCCACCCGCACCCGGTCCGACGCGGGATTGGGAACGAGGCGACCCGGGGTCGGCGCAATCACCTCCGAAACGCCCACCGCGCTGGCGGGCCACCACACCTTCACGACTTCCACCGGGGTGCGGTCCGCGGCATTGAACATCGCTTGGAAGTCGGCAATGGCCTCGGCGTCCGCGGCATAGCCGAACATTTCCTCCACCCACCGAGCGGGCAAAGCGAGGTAATGCAAGGTCACCTCCGCCGTCACCGCTCCGGTGTACCCGTCCGGTGTGATGCGGTAGGTCAAGCGGTCGCTGCCGCTGCCCTCCGTTCCATCGGCGAACCGGTTGAAGTCGGCATCGAGCGCTGCGGCGGGCCCGAAGGCGGCCGTGTCGTAGCTCATGTGCTCCGTGGAGAATCCAGCGGGCGCGATCCGGTTGTCCTTCAAGACCGAAGCGGCCCGATCGAGCACCGTGGAAGGCGTGCCGCTGACGTCGGCGAAGACCATTTCGTAGACTTGGACTTGGTCGTCGGTCAGGATCTCATTCCAGTGCGGCTCGAAGGGCAAATCCCTTCCCACGATGCCCTCAGCTTCCGTCCAGTCCCCGCTGTGGAAGAGCTCCGTGCCCGTGGAGTCGCGCAGGATGAACTCGAGGAACGTCAGGCGCGACGGGTAGCCGGTCGGGAACTTGTGGCCCGCCAGGTTTTCCACTTCGACTTCGAAGGCGTACTCGCCCGTGGGGGCATCGAGGGGCGTCACCAGGAGGTTCGCCGAATGGTGTTGCAGCATGCGCTCTGTCCGGGCGATGGTTGAATCGAATTGCACCGTGGAGGCGGAGAGGTCGAGGGCCACGGCGTTGTCGCGGAGGACCTTGAGCATGAAGGCGTTGCCGCCCACGAGGTGGTGTTGACCGAGGGGATTGGGACCCAACCAAGTGGGCCGATCGGACAAAATGGTGCCTCCGGGGAGGCGGGGCATGTGGCAGGTTTGGCATTCCACCTCATCCTCGGGATACGAGGAATTCAGCCACTCCAAGTAGGTCGACTGCTCGAAGAAGACACCGTCCGTCGGTTGGCCTTCCAAATCGAACGTGTGCGTGTACAGCGAATGGCACGGCGCGCACACCTCACTCTGCAGCATGTGCCCGCTGGCCGTCGGCGTGTAATCCACGTTCATCTGCATCGGCATGGTCACCTGCGGCGTGAAGGGACCCCAAATCACGCGGTCCTCGTTCGTCGGCAAATCGCCGTTGAACCGCCAGCGGAGCGAGTCGTCGTTGATGGTGTGGCAGCTCGTGCAGTTCACGCCATCAAGCCCCATTTCGTCCGCTTCGAGGTCGGCGATGCTGTACAAATCGTCGCCCGCCCAGTGCGCTTCGTGGTGTCCGGCGGGCGCGTGGCAACCGGTGCACACGTTCGCGATTTCGTCGACGTAATCCGGGTTGACGAGGCCTTCGTGGGCCACTTTTGCACGCCAAAACGGATCCTTCGCGCTGTTCGCCATCATGGTCGACTGCCAATGCGTCACAACGCTCACGTCATTGCCTTCTGCGTCCTGCATCGCCACCGGGTCCGGCCCGTGGCACAACACGCAGTTGCCCGAACCCATGTGGTGCTCGCCTGCTGCGAACGTCAAATCCGCCATCCGGAGCAGGAGCGAGTCCTGTTCCGTCTTGACGGTGTCTTCGGGATCGACGGCTCCAGCCAGCACCAACGCACCAGCCACCAAGCCCATCGTTCCCAACCAAGCGAGTTTGCCCTTCATGCCGCGCAAGGTAACCCTGACACATCCGTGACAAAGCGACCGCCGTCACGTTCCGCGGGGCGGGCGGTATCTTTGCTCCAGAAATTGACTCCCCATGCGCCTGCTTCCCCTCCTGTTTCTGCCCACCCTTGCGTTTGCCCAAGCTCCCAGCACCATCGTTGCGGAGCGACTGATGTATGCGGATTGGCCGGTGGCCGTGCGCAGCGTTTCGCACGATCCGGATGAAACGGCGGTGCTCATCGTGGGGCACGACGGGGTCGTCCATTGGTTCGACAACGCCACCGGCGAAGAACGACCCGAGCCCTTCCTCGACCTCGGGGAGAACGGCTTGGACATCGTGGATTACGGCGTCATGAGCGAGCAAGGAGTGAACGACCTCGTGCTGGATCCGGATTTCGAGAACAACGGACTGTTCTATGTGGTCTACAACGGCTACCGACCGGATGGCACCGGGAACCTCATTGATGAGCGCGTCGTGTGCTTTGGAACCAACCCGGAGCGGACGTTTGCCGACGTGACGGTTTGGTCCGAAGTCTTGGAACTCGTCCAGCCCGCTCGCGGCCACAACGGCGGCCAAGCGCATTTCGGGCCCGACGGCCACTTCTACCTCTCCACCGGCGACGGTGGCGGAACCGGCACCGGCGAACCCGGCGGCAACAGCGGCGGCGACGACCACGGCCCCATCGGCAACGGCCAGAACCTCCAAACCCTGCTCGGCAAGCTCCTCCGCATCGAGGTCCACGGGCTCGACCCGTACACGATTCCGTCGGACAACCCGTTCGTGGGCAACCCGGATGCGCTCGATGAGATCTGGGCCTACGGGTTCCGGAATCCGTGGCGGTGGAGCTTCGACCGGTTGACCGGGGACAAATTCATCGCCGACGTAGGCGAGGTCGATTGGGAGGAAGTGAGCATCGAGCGGGCGGACAGCCCGGGCGGGTTGAACTTCGGGTGGCGGATCATGGAAGGGCCGATGTGTTATGATCCCGTCGTGGACTGCGATCCGGACGGCGCGCTTGAGCTGCCGATTCACGCTTATCCGCACGACAACGGGTGGTGCTCGGTCATCGGCGGGTACCGGTACCGGGGCGAGGCGATTCCCACGCTGTACGGGGCGTACATCCACTCGGATGCGTGCGGGTTCAACGACCACAAGTTTTGGTCTTTGACGGAAGAAGCGGACGGCAGCTGGACGAGCGCGAAGCTCACCATCGACGTGCCCGGCGGCTTCGTGCCCTGGGAAGAAGTGCGCTACGCCTTCGGCGAAGACAACGCGGGGGAATTGTACCTGTGCACGCGCTTGGCGGTGTACAAATTGAGCTACGACCCGGACGACGGGGTCACGGGTGGGGTGGCGGAAACGGTGCGGTTCACGCCCAATCCCGCTGCGGCCGGTGGGGGCGCGGTCGCGTTGGATGCGGGCGAGGGCATCTTGTTGGAGCGGATTCGGTTCACCGATGCGACCGGGCGCGTGGTGCACGATGCGGCGCTCAACAGCCCGTCGTCGCCGTACACGTTCTACACGAACGACCTGTCGGCGGGCACTTACATTGTGGAGGTTTGGCCGGTGGGGCAAGCGGCACCGATTTGGGGGCGGCTTGCGGTCGTGGATCCGTGATCAGGGGCAATCGCAGCCCGGCACCGCTTCGTCCACGCTCAGCATCCACCGCGCTTGGTTGCGGGTGACGGTGAACGAGCTGACCGGACCTTCCGTCAAACGGAACACATAGCGCTTCGGGGTTTCGCGCGGGCCGCTGGCCTGCCAGTCCACCTCGGCGGCGTAGAGCCAAGCGATGGGGTCGGCGTCGTCGAGGCAGGCGAGCAGGCAGGTCGCGCGGGCGTCCTCGTCCAGTCCTTCCATTTCGATGTCCGCGCGGAGGCGGCGTTCGGGCAGCCAATCGCTGCAACCGCGCCAGCCGAGCAGGAGGTACGAGAGGACCGTTCCGATGAGGAGGCCGGTGCCAAAAATCAATAACCTGCGCTTGATGGTCATGCCGCGAATCTACGACCTGCGTACCTTCGGGGGGATGATTGCGACGGAAAACCTGACTTTTCAATACGCGCCGGAAACGCCGATGTTGCGGTTCCCGGACGTGGTGTGCGCGGCCGGCGATCGGCTGTTGCTGCTGGGCGACTCGGGATGTGGGAAAACGACGCTGCTGCACTTGATGAGCGGGTTGTTGCGGCCGGCGACGGGGACCGTGACGGTGGCGGGGACTGTGCTCGGTGGGCTGACTGGGCGGGAGCTCGATCGGTTTCGGGGGGCGGAGGTGGGCATCGTGTTCCAGCGGGCGCATTTTGTTCAGAGTTTGACCGTGTTGCAAAACCTGGCCTTGCCGGGCTTCCTTTCGGGGAAGGGAACGGAAGGCGGGGAGGAACGGGCGCGGGCGATGTTGGAGCGGTTGGGGATCGGGGAGAAGGCCGACAAGCGGCCGCGGGACTTGAGCATCGGCGAGCAGCAGCGGGCGGGGATTGCAAGGGCGCTCATCCATTCGCCGTCGGTGCTGCTCGCGGATGAACCGACGAGTGCGCTGGACGATCGGTCAACGGAGCGGGTGATTGCGCTGTTGGAATCGGAGGCCGATCGCGTGGGGGCAGCGTTGGTGGTGGTGACGCACGATACGCGCCTCAAGGACCGGTATGCAAACCGGGTGACGTTGAACCCTGTAATGGAGCAGGCATGAAACTGAGCTGGATCAAGATTGCGTGGCGGAATTTGGCCTCGAAGCCGTTGAGCACCGCCCTCAGCATGGCGCTGCTTGCCTTCGGTGTGGGCATGGTCAGCCTCATGATGCTCGCGGAACACCAACTTCGCGACGCGTTCGACCGCAACATCAAGGACATCGACATGGTGCTGGGGGCGAAAGGCAGTCCGCTGCAGCTCATCCTCGCGAACGTGTACCACGTGGACGCGCCCACCGGCAACATCCGGCTGGCCGATGCTGAAAAAGTCATGCGGCACCCGTATGTGGCGGAGGCGATTCCGCTCGCGTACGGCGACAACTTCCAGCGTTACCGCATCGTCGGGACGGAGCCTTCCTACGTGGAGCACTACGGGGCCGAACTCGCGGAAGGACGGTTGTGGGAAACGCCCTTCGAGGTGGTCGTCGGGGCGCGGGTGGCGCGGGAAGCCGGGCTGAAGCTGGGCGACACGTTTTTCAGCTCGCACGGGTTGCTCGACGAAACCGACGTCCACACCGACAAGACCTTTACGGTGGTGGGGGTACTGGAAGAATCGCGGAGTGTGCTTGACCAATTGTTGTTGTGCAACGTGCAGACGGTTTGGGGGGTGCACGAGCACGAGGGGGAGGAGGTGGATCCGGAGGTGACGGCGGTGTTGCTGAAGAAGCGGAATCCGTTGGCGGTTTTGACCTTGCCCAACCTCATTTCCGACACGAACATGCAGATCGCCTTGCCCGCCATCGAGGTGAATCGCCTGACCCAAAACTTCGGGCTCGGGCTCGGCACCTTGCGGACCATCGCCCTGCTCATCATGGCGCTGAGCTTCGCGAGCATCTTCATTTCCGTGTACGACAGCTTGCTCGCGCGTCGGTATGAACTCGCGCTGATGCGGACGATGGGCTCCAGCGCGCGCGGCCTGTACGGCTCGCTGCTGCTGGAAGGCGGGCTGTTGAGCCTCGGGGGCGTCGTGCTGGGCGCCGTGGTGAGCCGCGTGGGCATTGCCTTGCTCGCCACCCTCGTCGAGGACAAATTCCGATACGACCTCAACGCCCTCGCCATCCTCCCGTCCGAATGGCTCCTCGCCGCCGCCGCAATCGCCGTGGGCTTGTTGGCCGCCGCGATCCCCGGACTGCGCGCCCTGCGCCTCGACATTTCTCGGACCCTCTCTGATGCGTAACTTGCGAACCATGAAAACCCTTCGTTCTTCTTCGTTGATTGGGGGCTTGCTGCTCCTCGGGGTCAGCACCTTGGATTTGAGCTCGATGTGCCATCCGTCGGAAGCGGCGGTGGCGGCCCGCGAATCGGTGTTGCGGGCGGCGGAGGACCACGCGCCGGTGTCCGCCGCTGCGGTAGAAGGCCAGCCGAAAGAATTGACGTGGCGCACGCTGGAAGACGTGGTCTTCACGGACGTTTACATGGAATCGCTCGAGTCGTTCTACTGGAAACCGACCTTCGGTCCGGAGGTGGAGGCTGTCAGCGGCAGCCACGTGCACATCACGGGGTACATCATTCCCGTGGATTTGGACGAAGACTTCTACGTGCTGAGCCGGTATCCCTACGCGAACTGCTTCTTCTGCGGAGGCGCCGGGCCGGAATCGGTTGTGGATCTGCGGTTTGAAGGCGGCTCGAAGCGGGTGTACCAAACCGATGAACGCCTGACCTTCTCCGGCACCCTCCGCCTCAACGCGGACGACATCTACCAAATGAACTACATCCTCGACGGCGCCGTCGAGTACACGCCATGACGCCGGCGGTGGTGGCCATCCACCTCGCCACCGTGCTTCCCGCAGCCCTCATCGGGACCGCTTTGATGGCGATGCGCAAAGGATCGAACCGGCACCGGCTCCTGGGGAAAACCTACCTCATCCTCATGGCCTTCACGGGGATGTGGACGCTGTTCATGCCGTCGTTCTTCCCGTTGATTGGCGGGCATTTCGGCCCCTTGCATGCCTTGAGTTTGTTGACGATTTGGACAGTCCCCACCGCCTGGCGCGCGGCACGCCGGGGCAACATCCGCGGACACCGCAGCGCGATGATCCAATTGTACATCGGTGGCATCCTGTTGGCAGGTGGTTGGGCGGTCTTCGGACCCGGGCGGTACTTGAATCAGCTGCTCTTCAACTGACACGCGTCACCGGGGCCGAACGGCGCTCAAGGTTTCGGGCGACAAAGCGGGACGCTTCGGACGCAACCGGCCTTTGCTGTAGCGCTCGCGGGCTTGGTGGCCCTTGCGCAGCGCGGCTTGTTCTTCTTCGGGCAGGTGAATGGTCTGCTGGCATTCCACCCCGCACGTCCCTTCGAACTGCTCGGCGCAGGAGGGGCATTGAATGAACAACAGGTTGCACGCGAGGTTCTTGCAGTTCGTGTGATCGTCGCACGGGGCGCCGCATTGGTGGCAGCTGGCCACCACGTCGTCCGAAATGCGCTCCGCCATCCGTTCGTCAAAAACGAAGTTCTTCCCGATGTACAAGTTGTCGAGCCCTTGCTCGCGGACCTGGCGGGTGTACTCGATGATGCCGCCATTGAGCTGGTGGACGTTCGGGAAACCGCGGTGCTTGAGCCACGCGGAGGCTTTTTCGCACCGAATTCCACCGGTGCAGTACATGACGATGTTGCGGTCGTTTTGGCCTTCCAACATGTGTTCCACCTGCTCAATTTCCTCGCGGAACGTGTCCACATCGGGCAAAATCGCGCCCTTGAAGTGGCCCACCTCGCTCTCGTAGTGGTTGCGCATGTCAATCAAAATCGTGTCCTCCTGCTGGATCAACTCGTTGAACTCCGGGGCATTCAGGTGCACGCCGCAATCGCGCACATCGAACGTCTCGTCGTTGAGTCCGTCCGCCACGATTTTCGGGCGCACCTTGACGATGAGCTTGAAGAACGACTTGCCCTCGTCGACCGCGAGGTTGAGGCGGATGCCTTCAAGGAAGTCGATGCTGTAGAGGTGGGTGCAAAACGCATCGAACTGCTCCGTCGGAACGGAGATTTGTGCGTTGATGCCTTCGTAGGCGACGTAGGTCCGGCCGAGGATGTCCATGGACTCCCAGTGGAGGAACATGTAGTCGCGGAAGAATTGCGGATTCTCGATGCGGGCGTACTGGTAGAACGAAACCGTCGTCCGTTCACGCTGCTCGTCGCGCATGCGTTGAATCAACACCTTCCGATCGACCAAGTTGCGCAATTCGTGCTTCATGCGATTTCAGGTCACAGGCCTCCGGCGCGGAGGGTCGTTCGGGAAAATTTAGATTCGAAGATACGCCAAACCCCACCGCGCCTAGCTGACCCAAGTCCCCTCCCCGCTCCGATGTGAATAACCGATGCGGTTTTGGCGATTTTTCGCTTGGTAGTCGGTACCAAAGGCGCGATTTTTGAGTTGATGCAATGTCCATCCTTAAAACTGATTTGCCATGCTGGAATTTTGTAAGCGGGTGTTGTCGAAAGTGAGTTTCGACCGACAACTTTTTGCAAAGGAGTTGAAGAAGAGCACGCGGTGGCTGAAAGGCGATGAACTGCGCGCGCTTCGAGACTGGTGCCTTGGGCAATATGGAGGGCGTTACGGCGACCTCATTCACGAAACGTTTCAACCTTTGGCCCTCGTTTGAGGGCCTTTTTTTTATCCCTTCGGTTCGGTCGCAATCCACTTGAGGTTGCGCATCATGCCGTCCCATCCCGTCCGCCAAAGCGGACTGTCGCGGAAGTGCTCCCGAAACGATTCCCGCGTCAATTCTTCCCAGTCCTTCCTCCCCCACGTGAGCAAGTCGGGCGAAGGTTCGAATCGGGGCTCGCTGTGTGGCTTGGCGTGTCGATTCCAAGGACAAACTTCCTGGCAGATGTCGCATCCAAACACCCAATTCCCATGCTCGGCAGGTGCCGGTTCGGGGATTTCGCCCTTCAGTTCGATGGTGAAGTAGCTGATGCACCGGGATCCGTCCACCACTTGGGGCTGGATGATGGCGCCGGTCGGGCACGCATCGATGCACCTGCGGCATGTGCCGCAATGATCGAGCGCAGGAGCGTCGGGTTCGAGCTCGATGTCGAGCATCAATTCGCCAATGAAAAAGTAGCTCCCCATCCGCTTGTTCAAGAGCAGGCTGTTCTTACCTGTCCAACCCAGTCCCGCTCGCTCCGCCCACTGGCGTTCCATGACCGGCGCGGAATCGAGGTAAACGCGGCCTTGGACCTCGCCCCATCGGGCTTGGAACCGCTTGAGCAATTCCTTGAGCTTCCATTTGACGACGTAGTGGTAGTCCTCCCCGAGCGCATAGGAAGCTACGCGGGGGGCATCCGGATCCGTCGGAGAAGCGGGGTTGTGGTAGTTGAAGAGCAGGCTCACCACGGTGCGCGTCCCGGGAAGCAGCAGCGTGGGGTCGACCCGCTTGTCGAAGTTGCGCTCGAGGTAGCTCATCTCGCCCGCATGACCCGCTTTGAGCCACGCCTCGAGGCGTTCGGCCTCCTCATCGAGTCGTTGGGCCTTGGCGAAGCCGATGGCTGCAAATCCGAGCGTTTTGGCCTCGTCGCGCAACCACTTGCGCTGCTCCGCCTGTAGCCAAGCTGTTCGGCCCATTTCAGGTATCGAAGAGCGTGCCCGTTGAAGCTTGAGGCGTGCGCCCCAAATGACGCCACGCCTCCTCAGTCGCCTGACGTCCCCGCGCGGTGCGCATGATGAGGCCTTCTTGAATGAGGTAAGGCTCGTACACCTCCTCCACCGTGCCCGCGTTCTCGCCGATGGCGGTCGCAATGGTGCTGATGCCCACCGGACCTCCTTTGAACTTGTCGATGAGCGCGCTCAGGATGCGGTTGTCCATTTCATCCAATCCGCGTTTGTCCACATTCAAAGCATCCAATGCCAAAGCCGTAATGGACGGCGTGATGGTGCCGTCGCCCTTGACCTCGGCGAAGTCCCGCACGCGGCGCAACAACGCATTGGCAATCCGGGGGGTTCCCCGGCTGCGCGACGCAATCTCCCGAGCTGCCGACGCCTGGCAAGGAATGCCCAACAAGCGCGCGCTGCGCTCGATGATGGCCTGCAACGTTTCAGCATCGTAATACTGCAACCGCAAGTTGATGCCAAACCGCGCCCGCAGCGGCGCCGTCAGCAGACCCGACCGCGTGGTCGCACCGACCAAGGTGAACGGCTCCAAGTCGATTTGCACCGTCCGCGCATTCGGGCCCGAATCAATGACCAAGTCGATTCGAAAATCCTCCATTGCGCTGTACAGGTATTCCTCCACAACAGGACTCAAGCGGTGAATCTCGTCAATGAACAGCACGTCATGTGCCTCCAAATTCGTGAGCAGCCCCGCCAGATCGCCCGGCTTGTCCAACACCGGCCCAGAAGTCGTTCGGATGTTGACCGCCATCTCATTGGCAACGATGTTGGCCAACGTCGTTTTCCCCAAACCCGGCGGGCCGTGAAACAGCACGTGATCCAACGCCTCTCCGCGATTCCGGGCTGCGCGAACAAACACCTCCAGGTTGTCCATCGCCGCAGGCTGTCCAGTAAAGTCTCCAAATCGCGCCGGACGCAGCACGCGCTCCAACTCCCCATCCGAGGCCCGCTCCGCCTCGCCCCTCAAATCAAAATCCTCGTGGCTCATGGCACCAAGATACGCCGTGCAAACCAGTGTTGAATGAAAAAGCAAGACCCGGACACGAGGCCCAGGTCTTGCTCAATGTGTTGTCGACCGAACTCAGTGGATCTCCTCGCCCGGAATCGCCGGAGTGATCTGAGAAACGAAGTCCTCCTCGTGTGCAGGGTTCGAGTAATCGTAAGCCCAACGGTGCACTTCGGGCAAGGCACCCGGCCAGTTGCCGTGAACGTGCTCGACTGGCGTCGTCCACTCCAGTGTGTTGGAGCGCCATGGGTTTTGGACGGCGACTTGGCCGCGGAACATGCTGTAGAAGAAGTTGAACAGGAAGAACAACTGACCCAACGCACCCACGATTGCGAACACCGAAATGACCGGCTGCAAATCCATCACGAAATCGAGGTACTCAAACGCCGAATAATCGTAGTAACGACGCGGTGCACCTGCGATGCCCACGAAGTGCATCGGGAAGAAAACGCCGTAGCCCGAAATGATCGTGATCCAGAAGTGCACAAAGCCCAACTTCGTATTCATCATGCGACCGAACATTTTCGGGAACCAGTGGTAAACCCCAGCCAACATCCCGAAGATGGCGGACATGCCCATCACAATGTGGAAGTGAGCCACAACGAAATAGGTGTCGTGCACGCTAACGTCCAACGCGGAGTCTGCGAGGATGATGCCCGTCAAACCACCGGTAACGAAGGTGCTGACCAAGCCCACGCTGAACAACATCGCCGGTGTGAAGCGGAGATTCCCCTGCCACAAGGTCGTGATGTAGTTGAAGGCCTTGACCGCAGAAGGAATGGCAATCAACAAGGTCGTGAAGACGAATACGCTGCCGAGGAACGGGTTCATTCCCGTCACGAACATGTGGTGTCCCCAAACGATGAAGCTCAAGAAACCGATGCCCAAGATCGAACCGACCATCGCCTTGTATCCGAAAATCGGCTTGCGAGCGTTCGTCGCGATGACCTCCGAGCTGATTCCCAGCGCCGGAAGCAACACGATGTACACCTCCGGGTGGCCGAGGAACCAGAACAAGTGCTGGTACAAAATCGGGCTCCCCCCGGTCACGTCCAACGCCTCCCCTCCGATGAAGATGTCGCTCAAGTAGAACGCCGTACCCATCGTCCGGTCCATCAACAACAACACCACGGCCGAAACCAACACCGGGAAGCTCAGCACCCCAAGAACAGCGGTGATCAAGAACGCCCAGATGGTCAAGGGCAATCGGGTCATTTTCATGCCCTTCGTCCGCAGGTTGATGATGGTCACGATGTAGTTCAGACCGCCCAAGAGCGAAGAGACCACGAAAAGGACCATGGAAATCAACCACAACGTCATCCCCATTCCCGAACCCGGCATCGCCTGAGGCAACGCGCTGAGCGGCGGGTAAACTGTCCAACCGCCCGATGCCGCACCACCTTCCACGAACAGGGAGAAGATCATGATGACGCTCGAGACAAAGAAGAACCAATAGCTCAACATGTTCAGGAAGCCGCTCGCCATGTCACGCGCACCAATCTGGAGCGGAATGAGCAAGTTCGAGAACGTGCCCGACAAGCCACCCGTCAAAACGAAGAACACCATGATGGTGCCGTGGATGGTCACCAAGGCCAAGTAAGCGTTCCGGTCCAGGACCCCACCAGGAGCCCACTTGCCCAAGAACGTTTCCAAGATGGCAAAGCTTTCACCCGGCCAACCCAACTGCAAGCGGAAGAAAATGGACAGCATGACCGCCACAATTCCCATGAACACCGCAGTGATCAGGAATTGCTTCGAAATCATTTTGTGGTCCTGCGAGAAGATGAACTTCGAAACGAAGGACTCTTCGTGGTGGTGTGCGTGATCAGCCATGATTACAACGATGCAGTGGTTTTGTCAGTGGTTCCTTCGAGGTCCGCCGTTTCAGCAGGAGCCTCCTCAGATTCCTCTTTCACGAGGTATTCTTTTTGTTCCTTGATCCAAGCGTCGTACTCCTCTTGGGTTTCTACGACGATTTTCATCTCCATGTTGAAGTGCGCGGCACCGCAAACCTTGTTGCACAACAGCACGTAGTCGAAATTCTCGTCTCCTGTGATGTAACGCATGCTGTCGGTCGTGATGGTCGGCGTCATTTTGAACCGGGTCGGAACGCCCGGCACCGTGTTCATTTGAGCGCGGAACTGCGGCATGTAAGCCGAGTGAATGACGTCCCGCGAACGGAAGACCATTTCAACCTCGCGACCCACTGGCAAGTGGAATTCGCCTTTGACGATTTGGTCGTCGTTGCCCGCAGCCCAAGCGCTCAGTCCGCCGTCGTAGTTGAACTCGGAGATTTCCAAGAGGCGCTGGCGGTGGCGCTTGAGGCGATTGAGCTTGTCCTCCTTCGCCTCGTAGGCCGCCTCCGTGAGGATGGTCAAGGATGACTCATCTTCCAAGAGGGTTTCGATTTCATGCAACCGGGCTTCAACGGCTGCGTGGTCCACACCGTGGCCATGGTCCGCGTGATCGCCGTGGTGATCGCCACCGTGCAACATCGCTTCCAATTCCAGCTGCTCTTTCAAGAGGTGGCCGCGCTCGTGCTTCAATTCCTTCTCGAGCTTGGCAATCGACTTTTCCACTTCTGACATCGAAGCCTCCAAGCCCTCCGCCGTCACGATGCCCAAGGGATTCGTCGGGGTAATCAGGTTGTAATTCGACAAGCCAAATTCACCATCGTTGCCCGGATAGCGTGCCGTCCAGTCGAACTGCTTCGAATAAATCTCAACGCGCAACGCGTCTTCAGCGGGTGCGCCGGTCATTTGGTTCCACGTCGACAAGCCGTACGCGATGATGACCGCCAAAACGATGGAAGGAATCACCGTCCAGACAAGCTCCAATCGGTTGTCGTGCGCGAAGAACCGCGCCTTGCGTTCAGGGCGGTAGTAGTATTTGGCCGAGAACCAAAACAGCAGCGTGTTGACCAAGAAGAACACCGCAAAGATGATGGCCAAGTTGAAGCCCATCAGGGTGTCCACGGCCTCCCCATGCAGCGACGCAGAAGGCAAAGCATAATCGCCGTAGCGCACGACCAGCCAAATCACGGAGGCATAGAACAACACCATGAAGGCCAAGAACAACCCGCCGTTCAACCGGTTGTCCGCCTCCGAAATGTCTTCCTCACGCCGAGCGCGCAACGAAGAAGTCAATTGGTACACCTTAGCAAGCTGCACAATGGCAACCAACCCGATGACAACGACAAGTAAGATGAGGAGTTTCATGAGAATGAGGTTCTTTCCTGATCAGTGGTGCAAATCTTTCGACTCTTGGAGCATCGGATGGTTCACCGGAATCAACGGAGCTTTCGACAACGCCGTCAAAACGCGGTTGATGAACAATCCCAGGAAGCCCAAAAACAGACCGACTTCGAATAAGCCAAACACATTGTGGTCGAACATAGTTCCCGGAATCACCATCAAATACACATCGGCGAAATGACCGACGAAGATGAGGAAGGCGACGGGCAACACGAATTTCACATTCCGCTTGGCATCTCGCGCGACCAACATGTAGAAAGGTACAGCGAAGTTCACAAAGAACGTGATGATGAAGGGCCACTTATAGTCCGTGAAGAAGCGTTGTGTGTAGTAAGTCACCTCCTCCGGAATGTTCGAGTACCAAATGAGCAAGAATTGGCTCACCCACAGGTAGCTCCACAACATGGAAATGGCGAACATCCACTTGCTGATGTCGTGCATGTGGCTTTCATTGACCTCGGCGAAGTAGCCTTTTGAACGAAGCCAAATCAACAACACGTTCGCAAAAATCAGCAAGCTCACCCACATGCCCGAGAACACGTACCATCCGTAAAGGGTCGAGAACCAGTGCGTATCGATCGACATCAACCAGTCCCACGACAGCGTCGAGCTGAACACCGCAAAGAACACGAGGAACAGGGCGCTCCGACGGAATTGCTTGTAGTGCAAATCCAAACTCGGTTGGGCATCTTCCTGCAACGACCAGCGGCGGAACAACGTCGCAAAAATCAAGAACGTCGCGATGTACGCAATCGTCCGGAACCAGTAAAACGCGGGGGCGAAGTACGCTCCCTTGTGGGCAATCAAATGATCGTAGTTCGGGTTGGCCACCGCTCCCGCTTCCATGGTGTCCACGTAATTCACGTGTTCCCCTTCCACCACCATGTATTCGTGGTACAAACTGGAATCCATCCAGTGATACAAATGGTGCGCATGGAACTGACCGGCAAGCAGGATGAACAACATCACCCCTGCACCGATGGGCAAGAACTTGAAAATCGCTTCCCAAACGCGCTTCAAAATGGCCGACCACGCCGCTTCCACCGCGTAATTCAGCGCATAGAAAAACAACGCCGCCAATGAAATGGAGAACCAGAAGAAGCCGTTGACCAACAAGTTCGCCCACCACCGCTGGTGATGTTCCGTGCCGTCCGTGAGGTAACCGCCGATGAGCGCTACCACGCCGATTCCCATCAATGCGAGGGAAATCGTTTTTGCTCGTCCTTCAAATTTGAATTCCATATCAGTCGTTCATTGCCGTGGCCCCCGCTTCCGCAGATGCCGATTCAACTGCATTGCCAGCTTCGTCGAACTCAGGCAGCTCACCGCCGTTCTGAAGCACTTTGATGTACTCGATGACCAACCAACGATCGCGTTGATCGAGTTGAGAGGCATGCGAACCCATCAAGCCCTTTCCGTAGGTCAAGGTGTGGTACATGTTGCCCACCGGGAGGTCCTTCAATTTCCCGCTGTACGAGGGGATGCCCTGGATGTGGCCATTGCGCGACAACGCGCCATCGCCCTCACCCTTCTCACCGTGGCACTGCGTGCACATCTGCGTGTAAATCGCCTTGCCCTCTTCGATGTGAGCCTTGGTCGTAGCCAACGGCGATGTCAACTCCCGCCCCGCAGCTTCGTAGCCTGCGGGCGTGTTCGGATACGGATAAGGCATCGCGAACTCCTTCGCATCGGGCTGGAAAGCGATGGATCCCTTCACCGGCTTCCGAGCCGATTGAATCAACCGCTGCTCAGCTTGCTCAGCCCAACCAAATGCGTACTCGTCCATCCCATAGTCGACATACGCTTCAATCGCCGCAGAGCGGTACATGTCCGGCATGTACTCCAACCCCGGGCTGTTCGGGTCCGTCACGCAGCCCGAAAGGACCACCAACCCCGTCAACGCTGCAATCGGCAGCAACTGCTTCGAACGCGTCTTCATCACTTGTATTCTTTGATGCTGAGCTCAACGAGCGGGGTTTCCTTGATGAAGGATTCCAATTCGTCGGCAGCCAGGTGATTGTCCTCCGTGGTGATCTCCATGACAAACATGTTGTCCGTCGTGCGGGGATCTGGGTTCGTCGCCGGCATGCCCGGCAGGGTTCCGTTCCGCAACAAGTAGGTAATGGCCATGCCATGAGCCGCGCACAAAACGCTGAACTCGAACGTCACAGGAATGAATGCCGGCAAGTTCTCAATCAGCGAGAAGCTTGGCTTACCCCCAATGTTCATCGGCCAGTCGCTGATCATGAAATACCACATGCCCAACAGCGCGAGGGTCGTGCCCGTCGTCGCGTACATGAACGACGCAATGGCCAAACGCGTCCGCTTCACCCCAATGATGGGGTCGATGCCGTGAATCGGGAACGGAGAAAACACATCCTTCACGCGGATGCCCTTTGCGACGAGCTGAGAGGCCGCGCCTTTCAGGGTATCGTCGTCGTCGTACATGACATGGAAAACCTTGTTCATGGCGTCTGCAATCAGTGGTTGTCGTGTTGTTTCTTGTAAGCCTCACCGCTCGACTTGAGGATGGTCTTCAACTCGTTCAATGCCAAAACCGGGAAGAACCGCGCAAAGCCCAAGAACAAGGTGAAGAAAATGCCCAGCGTGCCGATGAAGATGCCCAAGTCCATGCTGGACGGGTGGAACTCACCCCAGCTCGACGGGTTGTAGTCCCGGTGAATCGACGTCACGATGATCACGTAACGCTCGAACCACATGCCGATGTTCACCACGATGGACAGGATGAACGTCGCGATGAGGCTGCGGCGAATCTTCTTGAACCAAAACAGCTGCGGGCTGATCACGTTGCACGTCATCATGATCCAGTAGCTCCAGCTGTACGGACCCGAGAACCGGTTGATGAACGCGTAGCTCTCGTACTCCACACCGCTGTACCAGCTGATGAACAGCTCGGTCAAGTAAGCCACGCCAACGATGGAACCCGTCACGATGATGACGATGTTCATGTACTCGACGTGTTTGACGTGGATGTAATTCTCGAGCTTCATGCCCTTCCGCATGATGAGGAGCAACGTCTGCACCATGGCGAAACCGGAGAAGACGGCCCCGGACACGAAGTACGGAGGGAAGATCGTGGTGTGCCATCCCGGGATGACCGAGGTCGCGAAGTCCATCGAGACGATGGAGTGCACCGAGAACACGAGGGGGGTTGCGATGCCTGCGAGGACGAGGCTGACCTCTTCGAAGCGGGTCCAGTGTTTGGCCCGACCACTCCAGCCGAATGCGAGGATGCCGTAAATCTTCTTCGGCAGCGGCTTCACCATCCGATCGCGGATCGTCGCGAAATCAGGAATGAGGCCGATGTACCAAAACACGAGGGATACCGAGAAGTACGTCGAAATGGCGAACACGTCCCACAACAGCGGCGAGTTGAAGTTCACCCACAACGAACCAAATTGGTTCGGCAGCGGCAACACCCAGTAGCTGACCCAAATCCGGCCCATGTGAATGCCCGGGAAGGTCGCCGCCATGATGACCGCGAAAATCGTCATCGCCTCCGCAGAACGGTTGATGGCCATCCGCCACTTCTGACGGAAGAGCAACAACACTGCGGAAATCAACGTTCCCGCGTGGCCGATGCCGACCCACCAAACGAAGTTGGTGATGTCCCACGACCAACCCACGGTCTTGTTCAACCCCCACACCCCGATGCCCGTACCCAAGAGGTACAAGATGGAGCCGACCCCATACACGGCGATGATGGCCGAGATGGTGATCATGATTTTCCAACCGATCGGCGCGGGACCCTGGATCGGGCCCACCACGTCGTCGGTGATGTCCTTGTAGGACTTGTTCCCCAGAATCAGGGGTTCCCGAATGGCTGCTTCTCTTTGCATGGCGATCGGTTATGCTTCGGTGGATTCGGTGTTCCGCACTTTCGTCATGTAGAAGATGTTCGGCTGGACACCGATTTCCTCCAACGCGTGGTACGCGCGGTTGTTCTCAGACACGGCTGCGACGTGCGACTGCTTGTCGTTGAGGTCGCCAAACTGGATGGCGTTCGTGGGACACGCTTCAGCGCAAGCCGTAACGACCGCTCCGTCTGGAACCTTCGTGCCCGCTTTCTTCGCGTTGAGCTTGCCCTCCTGGATGCGCTGAACGCACATGCTGCACTTCTCCATGACCCCGCGCGAACGAACGGTCACATCCGGGTTCAACACCATGCGCGTCAAGTTGTCCTGCGACGGGTTGAAGTTCATGAACTTCTTGTAGCCCGGGTAGTTGAACCAGTTGAAGCGACGGACTTTGTACGGGCAGTTGTTCGCGCAGTAACGCGTACCAATGCACCGGTTGTAGGTCATTTGGTTCAAGCCCTCGTTGCTGTGCGTCGTGGCGGCAACCGGGCAGACCGTTTCGCACGGTGCGTGGTTGCAGTGCTGGCACATCATCGGCATGTGGACCGTTTGCGGGTTTTCCGCGGGGTCCTCCATGCGGCGGTACGAACCGATGGCTCCAACGCCTTCCTCCTCGCCGCGCTCCAAGCTGTAGTCGGAGGCGAAGAAGCGGTCGATGCGCATCCAGTGCATGTCGCGGTGGCGGCGGACCTCGTCCTTACCGACTACCGGCACGTTGTTCTCGATGTGGCACGCCGTAACGCAAGCGCTGCATCCCGTGCAGGTCGTCAAATCGATGGTCATGCCCCACCGGTGGCCCACCTCCTCAACGGGGTGCTCGTGCCACAAGTCAAAGGCCGCAGTGGGCTTCGAGTCCTGTGCGTTGATGACGCCGTCGCCATTCACGTCCTCGTGAACGCCGATGCGAATGAGTTTATTCCACGAGGCAGAACCCTTCGCCGCTTTGCGCTCCGCGAAGTACGAGCCGAAGGTGGTCTCTTTCACGATGGAGTCGCGGCCCATGTCCGTGCTGTGAACCTGCGTGCTCGCCAACGCATACGTTGCGCCCGTCGCCTCCACCGTCACGTTCAGTTGCTCGTATTGCGGCAGACCGGAAGCCGAACCCAAAAGCGGGAAGGCGTTCGTTCCGACCGGCACGAGCGCGCTGTTGGCGTCGCGGAGGAAGTCCCCGTTTTCTGCCATTTGGAAGGCGGCTCTGCCGACCTCCTCGCCGTTCGCGCCGCGGCCATAGCCCAATGCGATGCCCATGGTGCCCGGCTTTTGGCCTGGCAGCAAGACCGCAGGCATCTCGACGCTTTGGCCTCCGACGGTCACGCGCACCACGGACGCAGGCTTCTCCTGACCGATGTACGTGTTGAGGCCCATGGCGTCCATGTCGGACTTCGCCATGGTCACGTAGTTGTCCCACGTGATTTTCGTCAGTGGGTCCGGCGTCTCTTGCAGCATCGGGTTGGCGGTTTGATCGCCCTGACCGATGGTGTTCTTCTGGTAGAAGGCCAACTCAAAGGCGCCGCCCTTGGTTGCCATCACCGCCTGTTTCGCAGCAGCCAAGCCCGAGCCGGCCCCTTCGAAGCTGACGGGGAAGCCCTCCGATTCGAGGGCCATGAAACCGTCGTGCAAGGAGCTGTTCCAAGCCGCGTCGGTGTAGAGCTGGTCTGCCGTGTAGTTCGGATTCCACGTTTGGCGCAAGAAGGTGTACCAATCCGTCTCCGGGTTGCCCGCCCACGTCAAGAGGCTGCTGCCCGCTGCACGTGAGTCGAACAAAGGCGAAATCGTCGGCTGCACCCAATCCACGCGCTTGGTGGTGCGCTGTGCATCGCCCCACGACTCCAACCAGTGGTGGTCCGGTGCGATGTGCGTGCAACGGGAGGCCGTTTCGTCCGCGAACAGCGAGGTGCTGATGGACGCCTTGACCTTGCCCAAAGCCGTGGCGAATGCCGTTGAGGTGTAAGCTGGGTTGACGCCGTGGATGAGCAACGTGCCCACTTTGCCCGCGGCCATGTCAGCGACCAATGCCGCGAAGGCCTCGTCGTTTCCACGACCCAACACCCAAGCGTTCTCCAAGTCCACGGTGGTGCCGTATGCACCGAGCGCGCGGTTGCACGCGTTCACAATCAATTGCACGTTGGGGTCGTTCGAACCCGCAACGACCAAGCCTTTGGAACCCGCAGCCTTCAGCGCGGCAACCGCTGGAGCGATGCCCGCTGCGGCAGATTCCGACAAATCACCGCTGTTTCCGCCGCCCGTCAAGCCGTTCAGCAGCGCCAACGCCACGCGTCCCGCTTCCGATGGCTTGATCATGTTCCGACGGTCCGCGTTGGAGCCGGTGAGGGTCATCACGCTCTCAAAGGCGTGGAGGGACGACATCTTGCCGTTCTCAGGCTGGCGTCCTTTCGACCAAGCGGTGGTTTGAACCGCCACATCGCCCCATGTTCCGAGGAAATCGGCCCCGATGGTGACGATGGCTTCAGTTTGATCCAACGCGTACGTAGGAACCACATCACGGCCGTAATCCGCAAGGTTCGCCTTGCGCATGCCGCTGTAGCTGATGGCGTCGTATTGAATGTGCTCGGCGCCAGTAGCAGCGCAGAACAGGGAAATGGCGCGATTCAACGAAGGGCTCACCACGGTATGGGTCAACACCACCTTCCGACCACCAGCCGCAAGCGCTCCTTGCACGTCCGCATCGATGGTGGCCCAATCCGTCGGTTGGCCGCCCTTGCGGGGACCGTTGAGGCGAGCGCTGTCGTACAAACCCATGACCGAAGCGTTCACCCGCACGCCCACTTTGCCTTCGCCGGTGAGGGCGTTCGACTTGATGAAAATCGGGCGGCCCTCACGCGTCTTCACCAACACCTGGCCATAGTCTTGGCCGTTGTAGAAGGTGGAAGCGTAGTAGTTCGCCACCCCTGGGGTGACCTCCTCAGGCTTGTTCGTGTAGGGAATGGACTTGATGACCGGGGTCTCGCAAGCGGCCAACGTAGCAGCCGTCAAGCTGAATCCCATGAACTTCAAGAAGTCCCGGCGACCCGTGTGGGTGGATTCCAAGCGGTCGTCCGAGAGGAATTCGTCCACCGACTGAACACCGGGGAACTCCTGTCCTTGGATGGCTTTGAACTCTTCCGTCCCGTGCAATTCATCGAGACCGGACCAGTAGCGTTTATTCTGCGACATGGTAGCGTGTTCTTAGTAGTGGCACTTGGCGCATTCCCAGCCACCAAGCTCTTTAACGGTGATCTTGTCGTCCTCCAAGTAGCGGCGCAACTCCTCGTTTCCGCGCTCGTCGTCCCGAAGGCGCTCGTGCATTTCCTCGTAGTAACCGCTGGAAGCCAAACTCACTTCCGCCTTGTTGTGGCACTCGATGCACCACCCCATGGTCAAGGTCGGCTTCGACAACTGAATCAAACCGGGGTAATCATCCACCAACTTGTTGATGTCCTCGGTGCGCGCTTGGCGACCGACCGTGTAGGTTTGGACATCGCCGTGGCAGTTTTGGCAGTGCAAACCACCCACCACAACGTGCTGTTGGTGGCTGAAGAACACGTGATCCGGCAAGTTGTGAACCTTGTTCCAACGGATGGGCTCGCCACCGAAATCGTCTTGGGGGTTCGTGAAGCCTTTCTCACCTGCACCGTTCATGTACGTTCCCGACTCGGGATCGAAACCGATGGCCGCGTAAATCTTGCCGATTTCCGTTTCGCCGTAGCGGCGACCTTTCTTCACGGCTTTGTGGCAGTTCATGCACACGTTCGTCGAGGGAATGCCTGCGTGCTTCGACTCGTATGCGCTGTGGTGGCAGTACTTGCAATCCACTTCGTTCTCGCAAACGTGCACCGAGTGGATGAACTTGATGGGCTGGTCGGGCTTGTAGCCTTCCATCACGCCGATTCCCATGAGGCCTTGGTAGCCGATGACCACTGCGTAGGCCACGACAAAGAGCCCCACCAGTGAGACGAAGACCAAGTTGTTCCACATCCAACCCTTCGCGCGTTGGAAGTAGGTGGCGTCCGGGAGGGGCGATTCGCCTTTCGAGACGTTCACGGCGCTGCGCAACGTGCGGTTGACGCCTGCCGCGCTCAGCGCGATGACGAGGAACAGCACGAGGAGGACCAAGAACCAAATCGACGGGTTGTCCGCGTTCTGAACCGGCAACTCATCGACCGTGATGCAATCCGTGCCGGCAGAGGCCGCAGGGGCAGCAACGTCAGGCGGGTTTTGGACGTACGCCATGATGTCCTTGACGTCGTCCGCGGAAACGGCTTGCGCGCTCATCCAGCCGTACGTACCGACGTAGCGGTCGACCAGCGACTTGATGTACGGATCGCCGGATTCCGCAGCGGCCTGCGGGTTTTGGATCCATTGGACCAACAGCTCGTCCCCAGACGTCCACCGGTCGCGGATGCCCGCAAGACCCGGAGCCGCAAGGACTTCGTTGGTCACTTTGTGACAGGAAGCGCAGTTCGCATTGAACAACGCTTGCCCATTTTCCACATTGCCTCCTTCCCAGATTTGTCCAAATGCCGCAGCATTCGAGAGGAGGAGGCAAGCGGCGAGGAAACTCTGAACTGCCCATCGAGCTGTCCGAGTGCCGTTAAAAATCGCTTGTTGCATGACGATGGTTTACCCTCACATATTCGGGCGCAAAAGTAATGCAGTGTGCCTCAGTTCTGCGGAAAGCTGTCATAGCAATGTCTGATGACTTTCTAATTTAGAATGACTCTAATTAAGTTCGGGCGGTTGATTTTTTGCAGGAATTGTGGGGGGCAATGCACTTTGAGCCACACCCCGATCTTCGTTTCGAACGTTACCTTCGCAGCATGCAACGCGTTCGTTCAATCGCTTGGCTAGGAGCCTCGTTCCTGCTCGCATCCCCGTGTGCCCTTGCTCAATCCGATTCCCTGGAAACGGGTGAAGCGAGCTGGTGGAAGTCGCTTTTCAGGCCCAAAACCGTCGAAATCGTCGAAGCCGAATCGCCCGTTTTGGACACCGAATCCGCCCCCAACGACCGCTCTGCTAACGCCCCACTGGACACGGTAGCTGCGGTGCAACCGCCCTTGTTCGATTCGGTTTCCGCAGCGCCGGAGGTGGCCACGTGGCGCATGGAGTCCGATGGGCGCTTGCTCGCGCTCGACAGCGCGTGGAAGGCGAACCCGCCCGCCATGAAAGGCTACCGCATTCAATTGATGACGGGAAGCCTTCAGGAATGCCGGCGGGAGCGTTCCACCTTGCGCAGCACCACCGACTGGAGCATTTATTTGGTACCACTCTCGATGAACTACCAGCTCATGCTGGGCGACTTTCGCGATCCATGGAGTGCCGAACGCGAACGGGAGCGTTGGCTCGAAACCCATCCGCAATCGCTCGTTGTTCCGGGTCCCATCGCCCTGCCGCCTCTGAATTGGGCCGAAAACAACATCGCCGAGCCCCGTGAAGGACTCGGCGATGAATGAGTTCAACGCGGGGGACCGAATCAGTCCTCGAGCGTTTGCTTGACTTCAATTTCTTCGTACGCTTCGATCACGTCGCCGACCTTGATGTCGTTGAAGCGATCCACGTTCAGGCCGCATTCGAAGCCATTCTTGACCTCCTTGACGTCGTCCTTGAAGCGCTTCAGTGAGCCGAGCGTTCCGGTGTACACCACCACGCCATCGCGGATGACGCGGATCTTGGAGGAACGCTTGATGAGGCCGTCGGTGACGAAGCAACCCGCAATGGTTCCCACTTTCGAAATCTTGAAGGTCTCGCGAATTTCTGCAGAACCCACGATGGTCTCTTCGATCTTCGCGGAGAGCAAGCCCTCCATGGCTTCCTTCATTTCTTCGATGGCCTTGTAGATGACCGAGTAGAGCTTGATTTGGACTTCTTCGCGCTCGGCCAACTTCCGGGCAGCCCCCGAAGGACGCACCTGGAAACCAATGATGATGGCGCTTGACGCAGAGGCGAGCAACACGTCCGACTCGGAAATCTGACCGACCGCCTTGTGGATGATGTTCACCTGAACCTTCTCGGTGCTCTGCTTCTGCAACGAGTCGCTCAACGCTTCGATGGAGCCGTCCACGTCGCCTTTCACGATCAAGTTCAATTCCTTGAACTCGCCCACGGCAATCCGACGACCCAATTCTTCCAACGTAACGGTCTGTTGCGCACGGACGCCCTGCTCGCGCTGCAATTGCTGGCGCTTCGTCGCGATGGCCCGGGCTTCCTTTTCGTCTTCGAACACGTGGAACTTGTCACCGGCGTTCGGAGCGCCGTCAAAGCCAAGGACCGAAACGGGAACCGAAGGACCCGCCTCTTCGATGCGCTGACCGCGCTCGTTGAACATGGCCTTGATTTTGCCCGAGAATTGACCCGCCAAAATCGCATCGCCCACGCGCATCGTTCCGCCCTCCACCAAGAGGTTCGTGACGTAACCGCGCCCTTTATCGAGCGAACTTTCAATGACCGTTCCCAGTGCGGCCTTGTTCGGATTCGCTTTCAAATCCAGCAACTCCGCTTCGAGCAGCACCTTTTCGAGGAGCTCGTCGATGTTCAGGCCTTGCTTGGCCGAAATCTCCTGGCACTGGTATTTGCCGCCCCAATCTTCCACTAAGATGTTCATCTCGGCCAATTCGCCTTTGATTTTCTCGGGGTTTGCTTCCTCCCGGTCCACCTTGTTGATGGCGAAAATCATCGGAATGCCCGCTGCTTGAGCGTGGTTGATGGCTTCTTTCGTTTGCGGCATAACGGCGTCATCGGCCGCCACCACGATGATGGCGAGGTCGGTAACCTGCGCACCACGGGCACGCATGGCCGTGAACGCCTCGTGACCCGGGGTATCAAGGAACGTCATTTTCCCTCCACTCGGCAATTCGACGCTGTACGCACCGATGTGCTGCGTGATGCCGCCGGCCTCGCCGCTGATGACGTTCGCCTTGCGGATGAAGTCCAACAGCGACGTCTTTCCATGGTCAACGTGACCCATGACCGTCACGATGGGCGCACGCGGCTCGAGATCCTCCGGTGCATCCTCTTCTTCCTCAATGGCCTCTTGGACGTCCGTCGAGACGAATTCCGCCGTGTAGCCAAATTCTTCGACGATGATGGAGATGGTCTCTTGGTCCAAACGTTGGTTGATGGACACCATCATCCCCAGCGCCAAACACGCACTGATGACTTCGTTGACGCTGGCGTTCATCATGGACGCCAGTTCGGCGGCCGTTACGAACTCGGTCAACTGCAGGACCGTGGCCTGTTGCTGTTGCCGTGCGGCCTCTTGCTCTTGGCGCTCCTGAACGGCGCTCCGCTTCGCACGGCGCAACTTCGAAGACTTGGACTTCGAGCCGCCGCTGAGGCGTGCCAGTGTTTCCTTGATTTCCTTCTGGATGTCCGCTTGCGTGACTTCCTTCTTGGGCTCGTTCCGACGGCCTCCGCGCTTGTTCGCTGCCGCTGCAGCGCCGGCACCTGGTGTCGTTTTGGCCGTTTTCGCCACGTCGACTTTGGTGATGCGCTTGCGCTTGCGTTTGTTTTCTTCTGCTGCCGTTCCCCGCTTCCGCTCGACGGGCAATTCGATCTTGCCGACCACCGTCGGACCGGTGAGTTTCTCTGCCCGTGCGCGCATCACTTCCGGCTTCTTCGGCTCCTCAGGCTTGACCTCGGGCGCTACCGGCTTTTCTGGAGCGGGCTTTGCTGCGGCCGGTGGAGGCGTTGGAGCCGCCTTCGGCTTGGATGCAGGCTTGGGCTCCTCCTTCTTCTTCTCTGACTTCGCCGCGGGCTTCTTTTTCCGATCAGCGGGCAATTCGATTTTGCCCACCACCTTCACGCCAGTCTCCGCAGGAGCCGCAACGGGTTCTTCCTTCTTTGCAGGAGCTTCCGGTTCCGGCGCAGGCGCCGGTGCGGGAACTTCCTCGGCCTTCACTTCAGGAGCTGCCGGCACAACGGGCTCGGCTGGAGGTTCAGGGGCCTTCGGCTCTTCTGCCTTCACCTCTGGGGCTGGGGCAGGGGCTGGAGGTTCCGGCTCAACCGGAGTCACCACTTCGGGTTCAGGCTGCGCCTCGATGCGCTCCACCACAGGCTGCTGCTCGCTCTTTTTGAAAATGGAGAGGTCGATCTCTGGTTCCTCCTCCTTGACCTTGGTGGCCTTGCGCTTCGCGGACTCGAGCGTGATGCTCTCCCGCTCTTGGACGGAACGCGAAGACGCAGTGGCCTTTTGCTTGGCTTCCTTTTGGTCTTGGAAATTGGCCCGCACCAGCGCATAAGCCTCCGGGTCGATTTTTCCGTTGGGCGAGGAATCGATGGCGATGCCTTTTCCGGTTAGGAATTCGACAAGGGTCGGAATGCCGAGGTTGAATTCTCGGGCTACTTTGCTGAGTCGTACGGGTTTGCTTGCGTCTGCCATTGGCGTTTAGAGCGGGCTCTGGTGTGGGTTAAACGAACACGAAAGGTAACGGGAGGTGTGGCATCAAGCCAATTCCTCCTTCAATATTTTAAGGACTTCCACGATGGTCTCGACTTCGAGGTCCGTCCTGCGGGCCAAATCTTCCTGTCCAATTTCGAGGACAGCACGGGCGGTTTCCAATCCGATTTTCCGGAACTCATCGAGGATCCAGGCATCGATTTCATCCGCAAATTCACGCAAATCCACGTCTTCGAGGACATCCTCGTCATCGCGGTAAACGTCGATCTCGTAATTGGTCAATTGCCCAGCGAGCTTGATGTTGTTCCCGCCGCGACCGATGGCCAAGCTGACCTGGTCGGCCTTGAGGAACACCTTCGCGTGGCGGGTCTTTTCATCCAATTCCATGGAGGTGATTTTCGCGGGGCTGAGGGCCCGAGAAACCAGCAACTGTTCGTTGTCGGTCCAGTTGATCACGTCGATGTTCTCGTTCTTCAGCTCGCGCACGATGCTGTGGATGCGGGAGCCTTTCATGCCCACGCATGCGCCCACGGGATCGATGCGGTCGTCGTAGGACTCCACGGCGACTTTCGCGCGCTCGCCCGGGGCGCGGACCACGCGCTTGATGGTGATGAGGCCGTCGAAAATCTCGGGGACTTCCTGTTCGAACAGGCGCTCAAGGAACTCCGGAGCGGTGCGCGACAGGATGATGCGCGGGCTGTTGTTCCGCATTTCCACCTCCGCCACCACGGCACGCACGGTGTCGCCCTTCTTGAAGAAGTCACCGGGAATTTGGTGTTCGCGGGGCATCACGACCTCGTTGTCTTCGTCGTCGACGAGGAGGATTTCGCGTTTCCAAATTTGGTACACCTCCGCAGTGACCACCTCGCCCACGCGCTCGCGGTACTTCTCGTACAACGCGTCCTTCTCCAAATCCATCACACGGCCCGCCAAATTCTGGCGCAGCGCCAACACGTTCCGGCGGCCAAACTGTTCCAGCTTGATCTCCTCCGAAACCTCCTCACCCACCTCGAAGTCGTCCTCAATCTTCAAGGCTTCGGACAACGCGATCTGCGAATTCTCATCCTCCACCTCACCGTCGGGAACGATTTCGCGGTTGCGCCAAATCTCCAAGTCCCCCTTATCCGGGTTGATGATGATGTCGAAATTCTCGTCGTCACCGTAATTCTTGACGATCATCGCGCGGAAGACGTCTTCCAGAATGCCCATCATGACCTCGCGGTCGATGTTCTTGAACTCTTTGAATTCCTTGAAGGAATCGATCAAATTGAGTTGCGCCATGTCAGCTTGATTTATTGCTACTGTGGGAGTTACTTGAATGAAATGACCACTTTCGTGGAGGCGATTTGTGTGAAAGGCCAAACCACTTCCTCCTCCACCCACTCCTTCGCCTTCCTTCCTTCAATGCGCCGTTTCTCTCGAATTTTCAGCGTGAGTGCGTCGTCGTCCACTCGGATGAGTTCGCCTTCGACCTTCGGGCCCTCCACCGGCTTCACTTGCACCGATCGCCCGATGTTCTTCACGTACTGGCGGTGCATTTTCAGCGGCTGGTCCAACCCCGGCGAGCTCACGTCCAAGCTGAAATCCTCCACGTCCCGGTCGAGGGACGACTCGATGTGGCGGTGCAACGCCATGCAGTCCTCGATGGACGTGGACACGTCGTGGTCGAGGAGCACCTTGATGTGGTTGCCCTCGCTGACGTGCACGTCGACGATGAACCCGGGGGTTCCTTCGAGGTGCGATTCGGCGATTTCGCGGATGGTGGATGCGGTGATCATGTTGTTTCGCGCCGGATTGCGAAGCGGCTGTTTCCCTCGGTAGGGGCCAAAAAAAGAGGGGTTGCGGCCCCTCTGTGCTTCTCCGTTTCTCTGACGTTCGGGGCAAAATTACGCAAAAGCTCTTCACAACCGGCGGTTTGGCGCGAAAAATTGACCAACTTCACCGGCAGATGTCGTACGTGATGAACATGATCGCCGAAGGGGAGCACCAACGGCAGGACTTCAAGACCCGAGTGGACGATGCCCGCAAAATTGCGCGCACGCTCTCTGCGTTCGCCAACACGGACGGGGGGCGCTTGCTCATTGGAGTGAAGGACGACGGCAGCATCGCTGGGGTGAATGCGGAGGAAGAATACCACATGCTGAACGAGGCGGCGCAGGCCCACTGCCGGCCCGCGGTGCCGTTTGAGGTGCAGGTTTGGAAGGCCGAATTCCGGACCGTCCTGGAGGTGCAGGTGCCGCGCAGCGCAGGCCGGCCGCATTTCGCGGAAACGGCACCGGCTTCGGAAGCGGGGCCCGACCGGTGGCAGGCGTTCTTGCGACGGGGCGACGCGAATTTGAAGGCGAATCCGGTTTTGGTCAAGGTGTGGCAATACGAAATGCGGGCCGAACGCCCGGAATTCCACTACGACCAGTACATCGGCAAGGTGTTCCGCGCCTGGCGAGAGGGCAAAACCCTGCACTTCAAGCACGTCATGCGCAAGGGCCGGCTGCACCCGGAAGATGCGGAAGACTTGCTGAGCTTGTTGGTGGTTTGGGGCATCGTGGAATGGGTGCCTACGCGGCGGGGATTCGTCTACCGGCTCGCGAGCGAGGCGGCCCTGGACCGGCTGGAATCGCAGGGCGCGGATGCCTTCCGGTGGAACCAAGCGGGTTGAGCCGCCGATTTGGGCACAATAACCCGAACTTTGCAGCGTAAGGAGTTGCGTAAACCGAAGGCCATGCCCCTGATCCGTCCGATTTTCTTGTGGATTGTGCTGATGCAAGCCGCCTCCCTTTCTGGCCAAATCCCCGTAGGCAGCTGGGAAGATCACCTTCCCTACGGCGAGGCCGAGGAGACCGTCTACTGCGGCCCGGGGGGCGAAGCGGGATTCTGGGCCACCCGAACCGCAAACGCCGTCTTCATCTACCGGCTCGACGACCGAACGCTGACCACGTGGTCGACGGTCACGGGCCTTTCCGGCTCCAGCCCCACGGCGCTGGGCTGGGATGCGGAGACGGAGCTCGTGCTCATCGGTTACGCCGATGGCCTCATCGACTGGGTGGCACCCGACGGTTCAGTGGCGTTCACGCTGACGGACATCCGGGACAGCAACCTGACGGGGAACAAGGCCATCAACGCCTTCAGCGGACCGTTCGCCGACCGGCGGGTGGTGGCGGCCTGCGGCTTCGGGCTTGTGGCCCTGGAAGCGGACGCGCGCTACGTGGTCGACACGTGGTACCCACAAGGAAGCGGCAATCCGTGCGATGTGCATGCGTTGGTTCGGCAAGGGGATCGCTGGGTGGCCGCCACCGATGCGGGGATTTTTGAGGCGACGGTGAGCCATCCGTTCCTGTCTTCGCAGGATGCGTGGACGCGGTGGGCGGATGTGCCGGTGGAGGATGGGGATTACTTGGATTTGGCCTTCACGCCCGATGGCGAACCCATTGTGCATTGGTACGATGCGGAGAACGAACCCGCGCATCAGGTGTGGGTGCGAACCGGGGGACTTTGGCAACCCTTGCCGGATTACGAAGGCATCACGGTGGCCGGGATCGCGACGGGAACCGACGACTCCGGGTGGCGGCTGGCGGTGGCCGATTGGAACGCCATCCGGCAGTACGATGCGGATTTCAATGCCATCAAGTTGGACTTTTCGGCGGGCGGCGAACCGCTGCGGGTGCGCGACATGGTCTTCCACCCCGCCGTCGATGCGCAAGGGGTGCGCTCCTTTCGGGACCTGTACATCGCCAACGCCAACGGCGGGTTGCTGCGCATGGATTTGTTCGATGAACCGCGGGATGCCAGCTGGGCTCCCGATGGGCCGCCGGTGGCCACGGTGCGCCACATCGACTGCTGGAACGACGCCTGTTGGGTCGCTTCCGGGGGGGTGGACGCTTCGTGGACCAACCTGTATTACGAGCACGGCATGTTCGGCCAAGTGAATGGGTCGTGGTTGCACCTTGACCCCGGCGAAGGGTCCAACGACGTGTTGGGCGTCCGCGATTTCATGGCCGTTTCCATCGACCCGCTCGACCCCACCCACGTCTGTTTCGGATCGTGGGAGGACGGCGTTTTCGAGCTGCGCGACGGCGCCATCGCCGACCACCACACCCCCGCCAACAGCACCCTCCAAGCCGCCAACTTCGGGGGTTCGTTGCGCACGGGAGTGGGCGGGTTGGACTTCGATGCCGAGGGGAACTTATGGGTCACCAACGCCTTCGCGGATGACCCGTTGCACGTGTTGACGGCCGAGGGCGAATGGACGGCGCTCGATGTCGGGAACGCGTTGGGAACCGACGGGTTTCTGGAACAGGTGCTTGCTGCACGGAACGGCTACATTTGGGCGGTGATTCCGCGCGGTGGGGGCGTCTTGGTGTACGACCCAGCGGGTACGCCGAACGACGTATCGGACGACGACTGGCGGGTGTTGACGAAGGAAAACGCCGCGCTGCCGTCGGACAACGTGCTGTGCTTGGAGGAAGACCTCGATGGGGAGATTTGGTTGGGAACCGAAGCGGGGCCGGCGGTGATTTACTTGCCTTCGGCGGTGTTCGAGTCGGGGTTTGATGGGGATTTGGCCAGCCAAATCTTGATTCAACAAGACGGAAACTTCCAATACCTGCTTGAAACCGAATCCGTTACGAGCATTTGCATCGACGGCGGCAACCGCAAATGGATCGCCACGCAAACGAGCGGCGCTTACCTCATCGAAGCCGATGGCCTGTCGCAAGTGGCGCATTTCACGACCGAGAACAGTCCGCTGCTGAGCGATAACGTCTTCGACATCGCCATCAACCACGGCAACGGCACCGTGTTCTTCGGCACGGAAAAAGGGCTGGTGAGCCGGATGGGGGATGCGACCAATTTCGTTCCCATCATCGACGAACTCACCGTCTTCCCCAACCCGGTGCGCGCCGATTTCGACGGTCCCATCACGGTGGACGGCTGCGCTTACGGCTCAACCGTTCACATCACGGACGCGGGCGGACGGTGGATCGCCACATTGGAATCGCAAGGTGGCCGGGCGGTTTGGGATGGGCTCGATGCCCACGGCCATCCGGTTCCTTTCGGGGTTTACCTCATCTTTGTGACCGATGCCAAAGGGAAATCCGGCGGCGTCACGAAACTCGCCATCACCCGCTGACATGGATTTTCCCGGTAGCGCTCCTGCGTCGAAACTGCCCCAAGTGGGCACGACCATTTTCACCGAAATGTCTGCGTTGGCCAGCGAGCACGGCGCCCTGAACGTGGCCCAGGGGTTCCCGGATCTCGCCCCCCCAGCCGCCTTGCGACAAGCCGTTGCGCACGCCATGGAAAGCGGAGCGAACCAGTACGCTCCCATGGCCGGGAACATCCGCCTGCGCGAGTGGATTGCGGCCGATTGCGAGCAGCGGACCGGGACGATCTACCATCCCGCGGATGAAATCACCATCGGGGCGGGGGCGTCGTCGATGCTCTTTGCGGCCATCATGGCCCTGGTGAGCGAAGGCGACGAAGTCATCATCATGGAGCCCGCCTACGACCTCTACGCGCCCGTCGTGCGCCTTGCTGGCGGGACCGTTCGTCGGCTGGAGCGGAATTTGCCGGATTACGATTTGGACTACCAAGGCCTTCGGACCATGCTCAGCCGCCACACGCGGATGGTCGTGGTCAACTCGCCGCACAACCCCACCGGGGCGACGTGGGGACGCGAAGACCTCGAGGAACTGCACCGCTGCCTCGACGGCAGCGACGCCATCGTCCTGAGCGACGAGGTCTATGGCCCCATCGTCCACGACGGGCGGGAGGCGCTGAGCGCGGCTCACCATCCCGCGCTAGCGGCGCGCACGCTCATCGCGGGCTCGTTCGGTAAAGTCCTGCACGCCACCGGTTGGAAAATCGGATGGCTCGCGGGGCCGGCCGCTTTGATGGCCGAGGTCCGGAAGGTGCACCAGTACGACGTCTTCTCGACGGGCGCGCCGTTCCAGGCGGGCATCGCCGAGTTCCTTTCGCAGGAGGCAGGCCAAACCCACCTCGCCGAACTCGCCAGCACCTACACCGCGCTGCGCAACCGCCTGTGCGATGGATTGCAGGACACGGCTTGGTCCTTTGCGCCGGCGGAAGGCGGCTACTTCCAAGTCCTCGACTACGCCGCGTTTCACTCCGGTTCCGATCAGGACGTCGTGCGCGACTGGACCCGAGCACCCCAAGGAATCGCCACCATTCCACTCTCGTCCTTTTACGACCCCAGCCACCCGTTGCGCACCGAGTCAACGCGCATCCGCGTTTGCTTTGCCAAGCAACCCGACACGCTCGACCTGGCCATCGAACGCCTGCGCCGCCTCGCTGGATCATGAAGGCTGCGCTCCACGTTCACGGCCTCCAAACCCCGCTGGTTTGGGAATCCCCTGATGCGAACCTGGACGCGTTCGATGCCCAATTCGCACTTGCCCCGGCCGACGCCGACGTGTTCGTCCTCCCTGAAATGTGGTCAACGGGGTTCACCATGCAGCCGGAACGCCACGCGGAACTTGCGGAAGCGGGGCCGGCGTTCGCGGCCATGCAGCGTTGGGCGGCCGAGACGGGAGCTTTGGTTTGCGGCAGCCTGAGCGTCCGAGAGGGTGCGCACTTCCGCAACCGGCATTACGCGGTAGAACCCAGCGGTCGATTCCGGTTCTACGACAAACGGCACGCCTTCACCTTCGCAGGCGAGCACGCCCATTACACGCCCGGCACAGAACGCGTCGTCGTGGAGTGGCAGGGCTGGCGTTTGCTGCTGCTCACGTGCTACGACCTGCGGTTCCCGGTTTTCGCCCGCAACCGTCGGACTGCGCCGTACGATGGCGTGGTCGTGGTGGCCAATTGGCCTGCAGTGCGCTCCGATGCCTGGGCCACCCTGCTGCGGGCCCGCGCCATCGAAAACCAAGCGTACTGCATCGGAGTGAACCGGCTGGGCGCGGATGGAAACGGTGTGCATCACGATGGCCGCAGCGCGTGCATCGATCCCTACGGCCGCGGTCAGGAGGTGCTGGAAGGCGGCTGGTTCGGGAGCCGATGGGAAGCCGCAACGCTCGCGGATTTCCGGGCAAAATTCCCGGTGCTCCTCGACGCCGACGACTTCACTTGGTCATAAAAAAAGCGGTCCGAATTCGGACCGCTTCCCGGGCGTTCAACGGAAAAACCCGCGGCGTCGGAACTGCCCGACCCACGAACCGGGGCGGGAGCGCAACGAGGCATCCGGCCGCGATAGAGTGAATTGAATCGTACCAAACCCATCCCGCGATTCGGGGTTTCCTCTCGGCACCCCCCCGACCTGGTACTGGTGGTTCTGAACGGTCCCACCCGCTGGACCCGCAATGGCTGTGCTGTACGCATTCGCCTGTGAACTCAGGAGGGCCCCCAACTCGGACAATTGGCTCGGGTCTGCGTAATTCCCCGAGACGTCGTCCAAGTAATCCGTCGTCGTGTACCGCCAATTGATCTCGCAACCGACTTGCCATCCACCGGTCAAATTCCAATCGAAGCCAATGCCCATGGGCATCGAAAACGCGATGAGGCTGTACGGTTCCTCTTGGCCTTCCGTCGTCAATTCGCGGAGGGAATACCAAATCGGGTTGCTGATGTCATTCGAATCCGAACGCACCCGCGATTTCGGGTTGTACGTGAATGCCCCGATGCCCAAGAACACGAAGCCGCGCGAACCCGCACTGCGGTTCCAATGGCGCGGACGGTCCCAAAACTTGAACTGACCCCGAGCCGAAGCCTCCCACACCGAACTCTTAAAATGCAAGTTGCGCGCAACACGCGTCGGGCTGTCGGCAAACCGGTCATCGCCGTACAACTGTACGAAGCTCAAGCCCGTATGCACTTGCCAGCGGCCTTCCGTCGGAAATTCCACAAACCCTGAAATGGCGAGCCGTGAAGCCCGCATGCTGGTGGTTTTCCACGGAGCGATGGAAGCGGAGCCCCCTAAATCGCCCACGTAGTGAGAGGTGCCGATTCCCAATCCATAGCTCCTGCCTTGCGCATGAAGCTGCTCGGGGAGCACCATCACGAGAACGGCAAAAAACCCCAACGTCACTCCAACCCGGATGCACTTACGATGTCCCATGGCATTGATTACGAAGAACTCAACGCCAAAGTTACATCAACTTCTTCTTGCTTCTTGTATGCGAATCAATGAGTTACACACAACATCAAGTGAATGCGTTGAGTCCCGTGACGTCCAATCCGGTGATGAGGAGGTGGATGTCGTGGGTGCCTTCATACGTCACCACCGACTCGAGGTTCATCATGTGCCGCATGATGGGGTACTCGCCCGTGATGCCCATTCCGCCTAGCATTTGGCGGGCTTCGCGGGCGACATTCAGAGCGGTTTCGACGTTGTTGCGCTTCGCCATGGAGATCTGCGCTGAGGTGGCGCGGCCTTCATTGCGCAAAGTGCCCAACCGGTAGGTCAACAGCTGCGCCTTCGTGATCTCCGTGATCATCTCCGCGAGTTTCTTTTGCTGCAACTGGAATCCACCGATGGGGCGGTCGAACTGCTGGCGCTCTTTGGAGTATTGCAAAGCGACGTCGTAACAGTCGAGGGCGGCTCCGATGGCGCCCCAAGCAATGCCGTATCGCGCCGAGTCGAGGCAGCTGAGTGGCGCACCCAAGCCATCGCGTCCCGGGAGGATGTTCTCCTTCGGCACGCGCACGTTGTCGAAAATGAGTTCGCCGGTGTCGGAAGCGCGGAGGCTCCACTTGCCCTTCATGGTCGGGGTGGAAAAGCCTTCCATGCCGCGCTCGACGAGGATGCCCTTGATGCGGCCCGCCTCGTTCTTCGCCCACACCACCGCCACTTGGGCGAATGGAGCGTTCGAAATCCACATCTTCGCCCCGTTGAGGATGACGTGGTCGCCGTCCTCCTTGAAGTTCGTGGTCATGCCACCGGGGTTCGAACCGTGGTCCGGTTCGGTGAGTCCGAAGCAACCCATCCACTCACCGGAAGCGAGCTTCGGGAGGTACTTCTTGCGCTGTTCTTCCGATCCGTACTTCCAAATGGGGTACATCACGAGCGAGCTCTGAACCGAGGCTGTGGAACGCAGGCCGCTGTCGCAACGCTCGAGTTCCTGCATGATGAGGCCGTAGCTGATTTGGTCCAAACCCGCTCCGCCATATTCCTCCGGAATGTACGGGCCAAACGCCCCAATCTCTCCCAAACCGGGCAACAAGTGCTTCGGGAACGCGCAATTTTCCGCAGCGTCCTCGATGATGGGACTGACCTCCTTCTTCACCCATGCGCGCGCGGTGTCGCGGATGAGCTTGTGCTCCTCGGTCAGCCATTCGTCCAATTGGTAGTAGTCGTGTCCAGCGTAGTTGTCCGTGCGCATCGCTTCGGGAATTAAGTTCGGGGACAAAGATACGGGAGGTTCACCCCTCCGCGGTCATCCTTGCGACGCCACGCTTCGCTCGTACCCCTCATCCGTTTCGAGCACGCCTTCCTTGTAGGCCATGACCGCGAGTTGATCCGCCCGCTCGTTGTAGCGATCGCCCGAATGGCCCTTCACCCAATGGAACCGCACGTGATGGGGCTGGGCGGCGGTGAGGTATCGGCGCCACAGGTCCGGGTTCTTTCGATCCTTGAAGCCTTTGCGAACCCAATTCTGAAGCCAGCCTTTCGTGATCGCGTCCACCACATACTTCGAATCCGAATGGATGTCGATGTGCGTGCCCGGGTGGCGAAGGGACTCGAGCGCCACGATGACGGCGAGCAGCTCCATGCGGTTGTTCGTCGTCAGTCGGTAAGCCCTGCTGATTTCCTTCAGGTGGTGGCCGCTCATGAGCACCACCCCGAACCCACCCGGCCCGGGGTTGCCGCTGGCTCCTCCATCGGTGTAGGCGATGACTTGCGGCATCAGAGCAGGTGCGTCACGTTGGACGTAAACAGCTTCACCGCAATGGACAGGAGGATGATGCCGAAGACCTTTTGGAGCACCACGATGCCGCCATCACCGAGCAGTCGCCCGATGCGGTCCGTGAGCCGCAGCACCACGAACACCAAGAGGATGTTGACGAGGATCGCGAGGACGATGTTGATTTGGTGAAACTCCGCGCGCAAGGACAAGATGGACGTCATGCTGCCCGCTCCTGCGATGAGGGGGAACGCCACGGGAACAATGGTGGCCGCCTTCATGCTTTGGGCATCCTGCTTGAACAATTCCACGCCCAAAATCATCTCCAGCGACATGAAGAATATGATGAACGAACCCGCTACAGCAAAGCTGTTCACGTCAATGCCGAGGAAATTGATGAGGCCTTCCCCGACGAACAAAAACAGGAGCATGAGCCCGAGCGCCACCAGCGAGGCCCTACCGGAATGGATGTCCCCCACCTTGCGCTTGAGGTCAAGGATGATGGGAATGCTCCCGATGATGTCGATCACCGCGAAGATGACCATGGTGCTTTTCAAAAACTCTTCCCAATCGAACAACATGCTGCCTCAGGTTTTTTTCGCTCCGTTCAACCGACGTTCGGTCCAGCCCACGATCAGGCCTTCCAACACCGGCGGATAATACTGGTGTTCCAACTGCAACACCTTGGCGGCAATCGCCTCCGCATCGTCGTCAGCCGTCAACTCCACTTCCCCTTGAAACACCACCGCGCCTTCATCGTACGCCTCGGTGACCCAATGGATGGTCATCCCGGAACGCTCCGATCCAGCCGCAGCCACTGCCCGGTGTACGTTCATGCCGTACATCCCCGGCCCTCCAAAATCCGGCAGCAACGCCGGGTGAATGTTGACCATCCGACCCTCAAAGGCCTGCACCACATCGGCTGGCACCATGAGGAGGTAACCCGCCAACGCCACCCAATCGATTTCCCGCTCCCGCAACTCCTCCAGCAGGCCCCCACCCGCCGCGTCTTTTCCAGAAAAAGCCGAGGCGGCCACTCCCAACCGTTGAGCACGCTCAAGCACGCCCGCCTGCTTGCGGTTCGACCCGACCCACGCCACCTCGACGTGCGGGTGGTCCGCAAAATGGCGCATGATCGCCTCCGCGTTCGAGCCAGAGCCCGATGCCAAGATGGCCAAGCGCGCGCGCTGCTTCGCTTCCCCTTGCATTAAAACTCGACCCGTCCCAAATCGATCAACTCGCGTTTCCGGCCTTCCACACGCTCCTGCATGCCCTTCACCCGGTCACCCAACTGACCCGCCCACTCGGAATCGGGGTTGTAGAATTTCACCACATCCACCAAGCGATTGGCCACGGACAACGCCATCCGGCGGTCCTGGTACGTCGCTTCGAAGTCACCGCTCTCCAAGGAAACGAAGTAGTCGATGAGTTCCTCTTGCTGCTTCAGCAGTTCCTCGGTGATCCAAGCCGCTTGTTCCGATGCATGGGCGCGTTGTTCCTCCGTCAAACGGGCAGCCCCCCGTGCCCGCAACGTGTCGGCGGTCGCGAGTTCCACGTACTGTTCCTGAACGGGCAGCATCACCCGCGTGAACGGCACGTTCTCCTTCGGGGTCTTCTCCAGAAGCAAGTCCAGGATTTCCAAGGCGCGCACGCCATCTCCATCCTCCAACAACGCTTCCGCGAGGTTCGACATTTGGATGCGGGTGTTCACCACCATGCGGCGGTTGTTCTCGTCCATGTAGATGCCGTTCTCCACATCGTCCATGTTGCCCCACTGCCATTGCGTGGTGACGTGCTCGTACATGATTTCGGTGCCCACGCCACCCGTGCGGTTGGGGTCCGCCGGCTCGGGGTACTTGATCGGCACCAACCGGTAGGCCAACCCTTCCAATCGGAAGTAATCCTGCAACCCGATGTAGCTATCGGGACCGGTCGTTACCGCAAAGTATATGGGGCGCTCCCAATCGTTCTCACGCAACATTTCCAACACCGCGAAGGCGTTCTTCAGGATGTACGTTTTCGGGTTATCCCGGTCGTCCACGATGGTCCACTCCACGGCATCGACCAGTTGGGCTTTTTCCTCTGCCGTCAACCAATCCGCTCGGGACAGCGCAGCGGAGTCCACGGGCAAGGAGAAGCTGTTCGAGGGAAGGGATTGGTAGCTCTTTCCCCCACCGAAGTTCCGGCTCTTCGAATCGTCCAGCGCGTGCTCCATGGCCGCATCGAGGTCCAGGTAGGGATCATTCGGGTTCGCAGGCGAGTCGAGCAACACGATGTCGCGGGTGCCTTGGCGGTACTTTTCCTCCGACATCCGAATGGGCAGCGGCCGGCTTTCATAAGCCGCGCGCTTCATTTGGTCAATGTACCAATCCGTGTTGAGCAAGCTGAGGTTGCAAACGCGCACGTCCGTTCGGATGCCTTCCACTTCTTGGGCGTACCAAAGCGGGAACGTGTCGTTGTCACCGTTCGTGAACAAAATGGCCTGTGGCGCCAGCGATTCGAGGTAGTTCTTTGCGAAGTCGACCCCCGTCCGGCGGCGTGCGCGGCTGTGGTCGTCCCACCCGTCAGCGCCCATCACGTAGGGGATGAGCAGGCCGAGCACGACCATCACCGCGGCGCGTGCGGTTTCGCTGGTGGAGGTTTGGCGCATCAGCGCGCCCAACGCCAAGGCCAACGAAGCCACGCCCGCAATGAACAAGACGCTGTAGCTCAAGGCGTGCCCCTTGCCGCCCGCGGTTTCCACCACGAACAGCACCACGCCAGCCCCCACCGTCGCACCCGCCATCTTCGCCCATTCCGACCAGGTCAGCGCACGTGCCGCTTCGAACAGCGCCAGCACCCCAAGCCCAACCCAAATGGCAAAGGCGTAGAACGAACCCACGTACGCGTAGTCGCGCTCGCGCGGCTGGAACGGGGTTTGGTTCAAGTACACCACGATGGCCAGCCCCGTCAAGATGAAGAGCAATCCCACGACGAGCGATTGCTCCGGATCGCGCAACACGTGGAAGACCAACCCGATCAACCCCAAAATGAGCGGGAGGTAGAAGAACTTATTCAGGCCGCGGTTGTCCTTCATTTCCTGGGTCAACGCGTCCCGCGAGCCCAAGCGCTCCGCGTCAATGAAATCGATGCCGCTCAACCAGTTGCCATCGAGGATGTCCCCATGGCCTTGGATGTCGTTTTGGCGTCCTGCGAAGTTCCACATGAAGTAGCGGAGGTACATCCAGCCGATTTGGTAGTTCGTGAAGAAGCGCCAGTTTTCCGAGAATGACGGAATGAGCTCGCGCTCAATGGCGCGCTGTCGGTTCATCAATTGCTGGGCCAACCGCTGATCCTCCGCACTCCCCGTGCGGTTCGCACGCGAAATGGCCTGCCGCACCATGCCGCCCAAATCGGAAAGTTCCCGCTCCTTCGCCGTCACCCAATCCCGGCCCCAGCCCAACGAGCCTTGGATGTTCGACACCATCATGCTCGCCAACTGACCGCGAATGCCGTCGTTGTCGAGGGGAGCCACGATGCTCATTTGACCCGATTGCGGATCGCGCACCAGGATTTCCCGCGGCTTGTTCACCTTGAACTCGCTGCTGAAATTCGCCCCGTTCTGTTTGAACAACGCATTCAAAATCCGCGTCAATTCCTGGAGGCCATATTCCTGTTTCAGCACCTCGTTCTTCAGGTGATTCTCCAGCTCCGTCGCGGTCATGCCGCCGTCCACAAGGGGACTCGTGAGCAACACTTGCTCGCTGTACCCTTTGTAGTTCGACCACTCCTTGTATGCTTGCTTGTGCGAGGCTGTGGAGCTGTACATCCGCGGGAAGAAGAAGGTGAACTCGTCGTCGTAGTTGGGCACTGTGCCCCGCTTTTCGCCGCTGTCCACGTATTCCTCCACCACGGAATAGCGCGTCCCTTCGAGCGATTCCACGTAGCGAACCGCCTCCGCCTCGTTGCGGTAGGAAGCGACGCGCTCGTCCGAAACGCCCTTCTTTTCATAAACGCTGAAGCTCTTGACCCACGCGGGTTTGCCATCCAAATAGGGCTGTTCATCGTCCGTGGGAGACCCCCAGTATTCCCCGCGCAGCAGCGGACGATCCCCGTATTGCTCCCGGCTCAAGTAAGACAGCAAGGCAAACAGGTTCTCCGGGTTGTTCTCGTCCATGGGCGGGTTCGCCGCCGAACGCACCACGATGGTCGCGAACGTGGAGTAGCCGATGAGCACCATGGCCAGCGCCATGACCGACGTGTTCATCACCGGCCAGTTGCGGCGGTGCGTCAACACCACCAGCCCGGCAATCAACCCGATGAGCAACAGGATGTACACAATGACCCCGGTGTTGAAGCCCATCCCCAAATCGTTCACGAAGAACAACTCAAAGGAACCGGCCAACTGAACCGCCCCTTTGATGAGCCCTTCTTGAATGAACCCGAGGATGACCAGGGAAATCAACCCCGTGATGGCCAGGCCCTTCCACGAGAACGTGAACTTGCGGAAGTAGTAAACGAAGGCGATGGCCGGGATGGCGAGCAAATTGAGCAAGTGGACCCCGATGGACAAGCCCATGAGGTAAGCAATGGCAATCACCCAGCGGTTCGCGCCGGGTTCATCCGCGATGTTTTCCCACTTCAAGATGGCCCAAAACACGAGGGCCGTAAACAAGCTCGACAGCGCATACACCTCGCCTTCCACCGCACTGAACCAGAACGAATCGCTGAACGTGTAAGCCAGTGCGCCCACGGCGCCCGCCCCCAACACCGCGAGCGTCTCCCCCATCCCCGGCTCGCCGTCCCGGCGGATCACCTTGCGCCCGAGGTGCGTGATGGTCCAAAACAGGAACACGATCGTGAACGAACTGCTCAGCGCCGAAAGGACGTTCGCCGCCAACGCCGGGTTCGACGGGTTGAAGATCATGAGGAACCGCGACAACAGCATGAAGAACGGCGCCCCAGGAGGGTGCCCCACTTCGAGCTTGTACGCGGAGGCGATGAATTCGCCGCAGTCCCAGAAACTGGCGGTGGGTTCGACGGTGAGGACGTAGACGATCGTGGCCAAAGCCCAGACCGCCCAGCCCGTAATGGTATTCAGTTTAGAGTACTGCATGCGTTCGCTTCCAATGGTTGTGCGCCGCTCGGGCGCGTGGTCGCGAAGTTAGCAAAGCGCAAGGGAAGGCAGGCACCTGTTTTGCAGGCGTTGCCCGTGAATCAACGAACGACCACCAAGCGCTCCACGAGCCGCTCACCGGACCGGGTCGACAGCTCCACGAAATAGAGGCCGGGCGCCCATTCCGAGGTGTCGAACGACGGGGTGGAACCGGCCCAAACCGCGCGCCCCGCTTGGTCGAGGACCCGCACCGTGGCGGACGCGTCGGCGGGGTGGGACCAGCGGACGAGGCCGGACGTCGGGTTCGGGTAGAGCTCAAGGGACGGCGTGGGTGCGGGGAACGTGGACAGGGAGAGGCAGTCGTCGGCCCAGCCGAAGCCCAATTCCGTCACGCCGTTGGAGGTGCCGGTGGCGATGAGGGGCAGGATTTGGTCTGCCCAGGCGACCCACGCCGAGAACAGCTCCACCCCCTCGCCTTCCACCGGCCAATTCGCCCACGAAAGCTCCATGTCGTAACACGCGTACGGCAGGCAGAACGACACCTCGTACGGCCCTTCGTTCACCCAATTCCACGCGCCCTCAAGGTCGAGGCCACCCAGCTCCAAGCCCTCCACCTCCGCCGCCATCGCCCAGATCAACTGCAGCTCGGCCACGTTGAGCACCGACGCGTCCAGCGTGAAGCTGACCTCCTCGCAACCCGGAGCCACCGGCTCGATCACCGCGCACAACTCGCCCGGCGATTCGCAGCCCTCCCACGCCGGGAACGACGCGCACACCTCCGTGATTTCGGGCGTATCGTCGAACCACGTGTACGCCACGGGATTGCCCTCCATCGTCGCGTCCGGGCCAAACCACCACGTCAGCGGGCCGGTGTACAGCTCGCCATCGGCGGTGAAGGCTGTGAATTGGTAGACGCCCTCGGCGAGCGATTCGAATTCCATGTAGGACGCGCAGTCGTTGCAAGCGGTGGGGCAGATTTGGACTTCAGCCTCCGACCCTTCGCACGCGCCCGACGTCACGGTGAACGCGAAGACGTGGCACTCCATGTCGTTCACGGTGTAGGCGAATTCGAGGCCCGCATCGTACGGCTCGCCGTCCAACGTCCACGCGACCGCCGAGCCTTCTGGCACGCCGCTCGCCCACAGCACGAAGCTGTCGCAGTCCTGCTGGTTCGCGTGGGCTTCCTGGTTGCAGGCCGTTTCCCCGCAGCCCGTCGCGTCGACCACGGTGAAGTACGACTCGCCCGGGCATCCCGTGCTCACGTAGTACGCGCTGATTTCGTGCTCGCCGCCTTCCGGGAATTCCAGGGTGATGGGCGAGCCGGTTTGTTCAATGTACTCGCCGTCCACGGACCACGTGATGCCGGCGTTGGGGTTGCCGTCGCCGAGCCACAATTCGAAGCCGCAGCCTTCAAACGGGGCGACTTCGATGCCGGTGTTGGGGCAGCCCGATCCGCCCATGTAGTCGAAGCACGCTTCCGTGAGGCCTTCGCACGGCCCGGAGGCGTAGGCGACACAAACTTCCCAGTACGGGTTGAAGTCGAAGCCCGCTTCGAACTGCCCGTTTTCGGTGGTTGCGACGTAAATGCCATCGATGAACCAGTCGAGCGCCGTGCCTTCAGCCGGGCCGCTGGCCGTGAAGTTCCACCACATGCCGTCCATCGTCACCGCGTCCATTTCGAGCGGGCATTCGCCGCCACAGGCTTCCGCGCAGAGTTCCACGTTGGCCGTGGCCAAACCGCATTCCAGCTCCGCATACCCCGTCACCGCGTAGCATTCCACCCCGGCTTCCGGCGCCAGTCCGTCCACGAGGATTTCCATCCCGGAACCGACAAACGCCCCGTCGAGGTACCAGTTCGGCTGCGCTCCCTCCGGCAAGCCGACGGCATTGAGCTGGGCGATGCCGCAGCCGAGGGGCGTGGTCGTCGCCTCGAAGGTGCAACCGCCGCAATTCGTGACCTGCACCGTGCCGACGAGTTCCACCACGTCCGGGCAGAGCGACGACGAATACGAAGCGATGACGTCGTACGTGCCGTTGCCCGCGTATTCGTGCTGGATGAAGTGGCCCCCTTCCACGGGATCCGTCCCGTCAAGGAAGTTCCACACCACCGACTCGCCCTCCACAAAATTCGCGACCTCAAACGTCCCGAGGCACCCGTCCACCGCGAGGTATTCGATGGACTCCGGGCAATCGTTGCCCCCGCAACCCGTCACCGCAACGACCGCCTCCAACCACGCGCCGTCCGGGCACGCCGACGAGGTGTACCACGCCGTCACGTCGTACTCCCCATTGCCTTCGTACACGTGCTCCGCAAAATGCCCGCCGACCACCTCATCCGACCCGTCGCCGAAATTCCATACCACCTGCTCGCCCTCTTCAAAACTCCCGATCTCAAAGGTCCCGTGGCACCCTTCAACGGCGATGAAATCGATGGAAGCCGGGCAATCCTGCATCACCTCGGGATTCACGCAGAACGTGTACCAATTCGTTGCATCCCCGAACACCACGTCCACTTCCTGCTCCCCGCCAAACGCCTCGACGCCGACTTGGAAGAACTCCGGATTCAACGGCGCGTTGCCGATGACGGCCAGGGTGTAGCACCCGGGATACAGGCAGAACGTCTCTTGCCACGCGCCTTCGGGCAACGGGGTTTCGATCGAAGCGACTTCGCCAATGCCGTCCCACGTCAGCGTGGCCGAAACCGCGGAGGGGCCGGCCTCGCCGTTGGAGGTGAGGAAGAGGGTGGTGTTGTAGCAGATTTGGCCTTGAACAGACCACGTGATCAGCGCAGCCACAGCCACGCTCAGGGAACGGAGAATCAATTGCATCGCAGATGGGTTGAGCGCATGTGCGCAACCGGTAGACCCCCGCCCGCGCAAAAACGTTGCTTACGCGGTGAACCGCGGGTCCGCCTCCATCACGTGCCCGCACTCCCCGCACGTCCGCAGCTCCTCGCTGCCATAAAACGCGCGGAAGTGGCCGAGGAAGTCCTTTTCGATGTCGGTGAGCGGGAAGTACACCTCGTGGAGCTTGTGGTTGCACGCATCGCAGAACCACAACAGCCCATCCTTCGCCCCCGTCCCCTCGCGCTTCCGCTCAATGACGAGGCCGATGCTGCCCTCCTCGCGCGACGGGCTGTGCGGCACGCCGGCGGGATGCAGGTACATGTCGCCCGGGCCGAGGCGCATGTCGACGGGCTGGCCGTCCTCCTGAATCCGCACGTTGATGTTGCCTTCGAGCTGATAAAACAGTTCCTCGGTCTCGTTGTAATGGTAGTCCTTCCGCGCATTCGGACCCGCGACGATCATGACGATGTAGTCGCCGCTTTCGACATACAGGTTCTTGTTGCCGACGGGCGGCTTCAGCAGGTGCCGATGTTCCTCAATCCAAGCGGTGAGGTTGAAGGGTTTCGCAATGGCCATGATGCCCGCAATTTAGGCCAAACCCCACAACTCCTCACCGACCCCAGTCCTGGTAAACCTCCGTTCGCTGCCACCGAATGAACGCCGGCTCTGGATCCGTGACCACGCTTCGCTGACGCGGAATGAAAATCTCCTTCCCCTCGTAATCCAACACCATCGCTCGCGTCCTTTCACCCGAAAAACTCGGACTGATCATGACCCGCAACTCATCACTCAAACCGATTGCGCCCAAATCGAACAATTTGTGATGGAGGGAACACAAGGCAAGGCCGTTTCTGATTTCGTCAGGTCCCCCGTAGGCAAACCACTTGATGTGAGCCGCCTCGACTCCTACGAGGCCGCCCTTCAGGCGCCCGGAAAACCCGCAAATGGCGCACTGGCCGTTGTAGATGTCCAGACCTTGCTGCCTGAACTCGGCGCTTCGGGCCCTTTTTTTGATTTGCACACTCGAAAAGGCCTCCTCCACATTCAGCGCCGACAGGATTTCATCGTGCAAGGAAGGCGGGAACTCCAACTCCAACACTTCCTTCATTCGGAGAAACGCCCAGTTTGGACTTCCAAGCGCTGAGCACGCCGCAATGAACTCGTCCGTCAAACCACCTTCTGGATTGAGCGCATTCAACGACTTCAGACTCGCATCGCCGCTAGCCGTATAAACCAGGCCCTCGCTGTTCCTCAATGACCAAATTCCATCCGTCTGCAACCGAATGAATGGATAATGCGGTTTGGGAGAGGGGTCATGACAAAACGTGGACAACAACATCCCCAACTCCTCATGAACCTGCTTCCATGAAATCCACCGCTGACCATGCGACAATCGAGCAAGGGCCAAGAGGACAAGCAGCGGCTTGTGTGGAGCGCGGCGATCGTTTCTGCGCCAGGACCGAAATTGCAATTCCAACGGATCGTTCATCTTCAAAGCTGAAAGATCAGCAAAGAAAACGAACAGTGAAAGCCGGGCAACCAGGCATTCGTCAGAATCTTTATTCCAAATCAATGGGCTTTACAAGCACATGATGACCCAACCCCGTCACTCGCACGCCTCGCCGAACACGGACAGGAACAGGACCAGGTCCGCTGTCGACCGCGCCCCGTCCTCGTTCAAGTCGCCCAAACACGACACGTTGAAGCACATCCCGTCGCACGAACCGTCGTCCACCGTCGCCGCCGGATTGTAGTTCGCGCTCATCGAATACGTGCAGCCCGGCACCGGACACGGCCCCGCCTCCCAGTCCAGCACGCCAAACCACCACTCCGCCATGCACGCGTTGTCGTACGTCACGCCGTCGCAGCCGCACACCGGGTCCAACACCGCCTCGCATTCCACGATGATGCCCGTCGCCAGCATCGCATCCGAAACGCACGCATCCGGCTCGCAGGCCCGCACGCACTCGATCAACGTCCCGTGAATGGCCGCCGCGTAATCGATGCCGCCCGCGTACGACATGCAGCCGTACACCAGCGCGCACTGCCCGTTCACGTTCGCGAAGCCCAGCGGCATCCCGCAATCGCCGAAGTCGACGTTGGCCACGTTTTGGCAGGACCAACTTTGGGCCCACACCGCCGCCGGCCAGGCGAAGCACATCAACAAGAACCATTTCATCAACAGCAAGTTACGGCAAATCCGACCGGCATGCCCGTTCACTCCAACTCCGGACGCGGCATTTCAACAGGACCCAATTCCTTACCGAAGAGCGCCAACACCACATTGACCTTGTCCATCCGCAGCGTGGGCTTTCCTTGCTCCAAATCCCGAACAAACCGCAACCCCACGCCCGCCTTGAAGGCCAGGTCCTCCTGCGTCATCCCCAGCAGCTTCCGCCGCTCCTTGACAAATTGACTCAGTGCATTCATCGCTTGGTTCGTCCCGTTCGGGTATAAAGGTAAGCAAAACCCGTGAATTTATACCCGTTCAGGTATGATTCGTTGCGCAAAGCCTTGAACTATACCCGATGGGGTACAGTCAGGTTGCCTTCCTAGCCGGCACGCTCACCAGCGCCACGCCCGCAAAGATCGCCGCCGCGCACGCCGCCGTCCAGCCGTCCAGCTCCGCCGTGTAGTCCACGCCGCCCCGCTGCGCCATCCACCAGCTCAGGCCCGTGGCGAGCAGGGGTTGCAGGTAGATGTAGATGCTCACGACCGTGGGCTGGACGATTTGGAGCGCGTAGATGTTGAGCAGGTAGACCAGGAAGGTCGTGCAGAGGACCACGAACGCGAGGCCTTGCCAGTGGACCGCCGAGAAGGCCGACCAGTCGATGGCGGCGGCTTGGGAGGCGCCGATGGGCAGGACGAAGAGCGCGCCCATCAGGAAGACCCAGGAGATGACCGTGAGGGGGCGGTATTTGGCCATCAAGGGCTTGACCACCACGAGGTAGACCCCGTAACTCGCCGCGTTCACCAGCACCATCAAGTCGCCCTGCCAACTCGCATGCAGCGCCTGCGACCGCGCGCCCAGCAGCAGCAACGCCACCGCGCCCGCCATGCCGAGCGCCACGCCCGCCACCTTGCGCCGCGTCACCTCCGTCCCCAGCAACGCCGCCGAAATCAGCAGCACCAGCACCGGATTCACCGTCATGATGAGGCTCGCATTCACGGGACTTGTCAAATTCAGCCCGTTGAAGAACAGCAACTGGTTCATCGCCACCCCCGTCAACCCCGCCAGCGCCAGCCGCGGCAAATCGCCCCGCTCCACCCGCTCCCACCGGCCCTTCGTCGCCCGCAGCACCCCGCGCACCACCCAAAACAGCCCCCCACCGCCGACCACGCGCAACACAATGAACCCGCTGGGCCCGATCAAATCCGGCATCAAGCCCTTCGCCACCAAGTAGTTCGCCCCATACGTGAACGCCACGAGGAGCAGCGCAACGTGCGCCAGCAAGCGCGGCATCGTCAGCCGTTCAGCCGTTCCCGCGCCTCGGCCACCGCGGCCTTCGCCGACCCCGCCGTCACCGCGTCATCGAACAAGAACACCGGCCGCTTCAAGAACGTGTACTCCTCGAGGATGAGCCGCCGATAATCCGCCTCCGTCAGCGCCTGATCCGCCAAGCCCATGCTCCGAAACTTCATCGCCCGCCGCGAAAACAGCGCCTCGTACGAACCGGCGTGGGCCGCCATCGCGTCGAGGTCCTCCGGCGCGATGCCTTCCGATTTGATGTCCACCACCTCGCACCCGTGCGCCGCCGGCTGCAATTCGTCAAAAATCCGCTTGCACGTCGTGCACGTGGGGAGGGTAAACGCCTTCTTCATTTCGTGTGATTTTCCATGCGATCGATGAGCTCATTCAGGCCGTCTTGCCAGTGGTGGTGGTTGTCGATGACCACGTCCGCCTCCGCTTTCCACGGCTCGATGTAGGCCAAATCCGCAGGCCGCACATGCCGACGCCACTGGTACAACACCTCGTCCTCCGTGTACCCGCGCTCCGACCCATCCCGCCGAATCCGCCGCTGCAACCGCACCTCCTCCGGCGCGTCGATGTACCCCACCAAATCCGCCCGTTCCCGCATCCCGTCGTACGCCATGGCAAACAGCCCCTCCACCACCAACCACTCCGCCGGCTCGATGACGATCTCCTCCGACTGCATCACGTCCCGGTTGTACGTGTACGTCGCCAGCCGCACCGACTCCCCACGCGCCAACCGGTCCACATCGGCCAGCAGCGCCTCGTGGTCGATGACTTCCGGCAAATCGAAATTCGTTTCCCCGGCGTCGTCCACCGGAAGTTGGTCCTTGGGTTTGTAGTAGTCGTCCAACGACAGGACGGCCACGCGCTCATCGAAATGGGAGCGCAATCCGCGGAGCACGGTCGATTTGCCGCTTCCGCTTCCTCCGATCAGGACAGCGATGTTCATGGGGTGAGGAGTTCGGCCATCGCGCGGTCGTTCGCGAGGCGGGGGATTTTGTTTTGGCCACCGAGCTTGCCTTTGCGGCGCATCGCTTGGTGGAAGGCGCCGGCGGGCAACGGGGTGAGGCGGGCGGGCTGCAGCACCGAGCCGGTGATGAGGTCCCGGTAGTACGGGTTGCGCCGTTGCAGGGCCGCATCGAGGGCGGCGCTGAAGGCGGCGAGGTCGGTGGGTTGCGCGTCGAACTCGACGAGCCATTCGTGGAAGGGCAGGTCGCCGGCGGGCGGCGTGACTTGGGGCGCGACGTGGAATTCGCGGACCACGCCCCCGTGGGCGGCGACCGCCTCCTGCATCGCCCCCTCGACCTCTTCGGCGATGACGTGTTCGCCGAAGGCGCTCGTGAAGTGCTTGATGCGGCCCGTGACGACGATGCGCGGCGGGTCGAGCGAAACGAATCGCACGGTGTCGCCAATGTCGTAGGCCCAAAGCCCCGCGTTGTTGCTCAGCACCACCGCGTACTGCGTGTCCAGCTCCACCTCGTCGATGCCGAGGCGGGGCGGGGTTTCGTCGAAGTACCGGTCCGCCGGAATGAACTCGAAAAAGATGCCGTCGGCGGTGTTGAGTAAGAGGCCGGGCGCGGTTTGGCTATCCTGAAAAGCGAGGAAGCCCTCCGATGCCGGGTAGAGCTCCACGACCGGCACGTCCGCCCCGATGAGCTGGCGGAAGCGCTCGCGGTACGGCTCAAACGCCACGCCGCCGTAAACGAACAGCTCGAAGCGCGGAAACACCTCCTTCACCGTCGCCTTGCCCGTGTGCGCCAGCAGCCGCTCGAAGTACATCTGCACCCAACTCGGAATCCCGCTAATCAGCCGCAAATCCTCCCCCGCCGTTTCCCGCACGATCGCCTCCACCTTTTCCTCCCAATCCTCGATCGTGTTCGTCTCAAACGAAGGCAACCGGTTCTTCTGCAAATAGCCCGGCACGTGGTGCGCCACAATGCCGCTCAACCGCCCGAGCGGCACCCCGCCCGGCGTCTCCGCGAGCGTGGGCGACCCCTGCAAGAAGATCATCTTGCCGTCCACGAAATCCGCCTTCCCCGTCTCCGCGATGTACGCGAGCAGCGCATTCCGCGCGCTACCGATGTGGTTCGGCAGGCTCTCGCGCGTGAGGGGAATGTACTTCGCGCCGCTCGTCGTGCCGCTCGTTTTGCAGAAATAGAGCGGCTTTCCAGGCCAAACCACGCCCTCCTCCCCGGCCACAGCCCGGTCCATCCACGGCTTCAACCCCTCGTAATCCCGCACGGGCACCGCCGCCCGAAAGTCCGCCGGGCTCATGTCGGCGTGCAGCCCGTGCTCCCGCCCGAAGGCGGTCTGGGCACCCCGCAGCATGAGCTCCCGGAACACAGCATCCTGCGCCGCAACCGGATCCGCCGTTCGCCGCCGCAGCCCGCGCAAGGCCCAGCGGGCGAAGGGCTTGCTGAGTTGTGCCTTCCATCCCATGGCGGCAAAGATAGCCGCTCCCTCGTTGCGCGCCTTATCTTCGCGGGGCCATGTGGATGTCCGCTCTTCTGCACCCCCGACGCCGCCTGACGGCCGCTGCCGTTGAAGTGGCGATCCACCGCCGCGGCTTACCGGCACCGCTTCCGGGTCAATTCTGCGTCATCGAAGTGACGTTGAACGGGCACACAGAACGCCGTTCCTTTTCCATCGTCGGGGTGGACGCCGAAGGCCGGTGGCTCCTCGGCATCAAGCAGGCGCGCACGGGCGGCGTTTCGGAGTGGGTGAATCGGCTGACGGAGCCCGCGGAAGTGGCGGTTGCTGGGCCGTTTGGGGAGTTTGGACCGCTGGAAGCGGAGCGCCACGTGCTCGTGGCCGGGGGGAGCGGCATCACGCCGATTTGGGCGGTGACGCAGGCGTTGTTGGCGGCGGGCGCTCGGCCGGAATTGTGGTTTGGCAACGACCGCCCGGAGGACGCGATGTACGGGGACGAGATCCGGCAGGCCGCGGCTTCAGGCCAAATCACCCTCCACGAAGTCCACGACCGCCGCTTCACCCCCGACCTCACCCCCTCCACCGCCCTCTACGTCTGCGGCCCCCCCGGCCTCCTGTCCGCCTTGCAGCCGCTCCTCACCGCCCACCCCGCCCACCTCACGGCCCTGGAATCCTACGGCCCGGCCCCGGGCGAAGGCATAGCGGCCCAACTGACCTGGCAGCCCCGCTTCGGCCGCAGCGCCTCCACCACCGGCCAAACCGGCGCAACCCTGCTCGAAACGGCGACCGAGGCCGGCTGGCCCTGGGACCACGCGTGCGGCGTCGGCGCATGCGGCACCTGCCGCGTCGCCCTCCAGTCCGGCGCCGTCGACTGCGCGGGCCAGCGGCACGAAGCCGGCGAGGAAGTCCTCTCCTGCATCGCCCGCCCGCTCACCCCCCACGTCACCCTCAAGCCCGCGCGGGGCTGGCGACGGCCCGAAGCGGTCGCGGCCGCCCTCGTCCTCGCCGTCCTGTCCATCGGCCTCTGGGCCGTCCCCCCAGGCATGGGCTTCCGCGCGCAAGGGCCGCTCAACACAGGCCACCAAAGCCTCGCGTGCGGGGACTGCCACCGCGACGCCCCCGGCACGGTCCGCCAACAACTGAGCCACAACGCCCGGGGCCTCCTCGGCCTCCACGACGCCCCCTGGGTCGACGTCCTCTACGGCCCGGTCGGCAACGCCGCATGCCTCGCATGCCATGACCGGCCCAACGACCGCCACCCCACGTCCCGCTTCGAAGAACTCCGCTTCGCCGAACAACGCGCGACCCTCGGTCCGCACGAATGCAACAACTGCCACGGCGAGCACCACGGCGAGCGCGTCGCCGCCGTCGAGCCGGGCTTCTGCGTGAACTGCCACAGCGACCTCGAGGTGGAGGATGACCCGATCGATGTGCCGCATGCGGATTTGGTCTCGGCCGAAAACTGGGCCAGCTGCCTGACCTGCCACGACTTCCACGGAAACCACGAACGCCCGGCGCCCACGCGCATGGCCGACCGCCTCAGCGAAGCCGCCGTGCGCGCCTACTTCGCCGGCGAGGCCGACCCCTACGGCGACGAAAAACGCTACACCGCCACCCAGCCATGAACTTCCTCCTCAGCTTCCTCCTCCTCACGGACACGACGTACACCGCGGAATTGCAAGTCCGCCCGCGAACCGAATGGCGCGACGGGTACAAGGTCGTCCAAACGGCCGCCGATGCTTCCACCCTCGCCACGCAACAGCGGACGCGCATCGGACTGACGGCCTCGTTTCCGCGCTGGGAAGTGAAGGTCGGCTTGCAGGACGTGCGGACCTACGGTGCCGACGGGCAGGTCGGGACGTACGAGGCCTGGGGCGCGTGGAAGGTGAGCGACCAAACCCGCATCACCCTCGGCCGCCAAGCCATCCAATTCGACGACGAGCGCGTGGTGGGCGCCCTCGACTGGGCCCAAACCGGCCGCTTCCTCGACGGCATCCGGCTCACCCACCGCAGCGGTCTCGGCCTCACGAGCGCGGTCTACACCCGCGACCCTGCGACGTTGTTGCATCGGTCGATGCTCCACCACGTTTATGAAGGGAGCGGGCACCGGGTGGCGGGCTTGCTGTTCGACGAGCGGTCGCCCGTGGAGTCGCGCTTCACGGCGGGCCTGAACTACAAATACCGCAGCGAGTCCGGCTGGTTCGCCGGCTTGGAACTCGACGGGCAGTTCACCGATTCGACCTTTGCGAGCTTGTTCGCAGCCGAAGTCGGCCACCAAGGCACGGGGCGCACGACGCTGGGCCTCGACCGGCTGAGCGGCGGCGACGAAACGGCGTTCAACCCGATGCTCGGCACGAACCACAAATGGTACGGGTGGATGGACCACTTCTACGTGGGGACGATGGCCGACGGGCTGTTCAATGCGCGGCTCGCGCACGTCCGGCCGCTGGGAAAGGGCGCCTCCATCGGCATCATCGCGCACCACTTCCGAACCCCCGACGCAGGGCGGTTGTTGGGCAATGAGGTCGACACCCACGTGACGTTCAAACCGACGAAGGAAATCAACGCGACCATCGGGTACTCCGCGATGGTGGCGGGCGAGGCCCATGCGGAACGGCAGGGCCGCCCCTTCGAAGCGGGCGTGCTGCAGCAGTGGGGGTGGATTTCGGTTTCGTTCTTCCCGCAATGGTTACTTTGATATGAAAGCGATTCGATTTTGGGCGGTCCTTGGGGTCGCGGGGGCGGCGGTGCTGACCTACTTGTTCGCGACGGCGCCCGCGCCGCTGACTTCGGAGGCTTCGGCGAAGCCCGTCCTTTCGACGGCGGATGCGTTGACCTTGCTGGCGCACGAAAACGACGTGACGCGCACGCTGTTCACGAAGGCGATCGTGGGGGCGGGCAAGCCGCAGGGCTTGAAGTTTTCGGAGCATTGGGCGGATCCGGACGTGGTGGCGGGGCCGTTGCCGGCGCTGTTTTTGCGGGGCGTGGCTTCGCATTTGGCCTCGAGCGAAGTGCCCCTCGGGCTGTTCCTCGGCAGCGACCACCCGATCGAAAGTTCGAACCGGTTCCAGGGGCGGCAAGCGGAGGAATTTCAAGCGATGCGCGCTGAACCGGCGCCGCGCATCTTCACCGACGCGGCGAGCGGCGACGTCATCGGCATGTTTCCCGACTTCGCGTCGGCGCCGGCGTGCGTGAGCTGCCACAACGAGCACGAGCGGAGCGCGAAGACGGACTGGGCACTGAACGACCTGATGGGCGCCACGACGTGGTCCTACCCGAAAGACAGCGTCACGACGGACGAGTTCCTGGCGATGCTGAAGGCGTACCGCGCGGGCGTGGCGGCGGTTTGGACGGCCTACCTCGCGGAGGTGGACCAAATCCCCGCCGACTCCCGCCCCACCGTCGGCCCCCGCTGGCCCTCGCACGGCTTCGCCCTCCCGGACCTGGCGACCCTGCAGGACAGCATCGACGAGTTGGCCTCCCCGCGCGTCCTGGACCGCCTCGTAGCCGCAGCCCGATGAACCGCTGGGTCGCCGTCAGCACCGTGGCGGGCTTCCTCGCCTTGACCGTTGGCTCCCTGACGGGCTGGTCGGGCTTCGCGGGCCAATTCGACCCGACCTACCGCGCCATCTCGGGACTGACCGTGGCGGGCCTGATCGCGGGCCAGTGGGCGCTCACCTTAGGCCGTACCGTCTTCGAGCGCACAGGCCGTTCCTGGGACCGCTGGGTCCAGGTCCACCACCTCATCGGCCTCGCTTTGCCGTTGGCCGTTTGGGCGCACAGCCCGCGCTTCGGCTACGGCCTGCTCGCCGCCCTGCCGCTGGCCCTCTTCGGGTCCGCGTGGTGCGGCACCCGCCTCAGCGCCGGCCAGCAGCGGTGGCTTCCGTGGCACGTCGGCCTCGCCGGCCTCACCGCGGCCATGACGCTCGTGCACCTGTACATGGTGGTGGCGTACAACTGAACTTGTTCGGGCGCAACGTCGGCTCGCTCAAATTGAAATCCCCACTTTCGGGCGAGTGGTGAACGGATCCCTGTTCGTTTCGACCCTCCCTCACCGCGAAAGTGGGGATTTCAATCACAGCGGAACGAATTTTTGCAGCGCGACGGCCAAAAACACGCTTCATCGGGATCGTCCCTCCCACAACGGCCAAAGCCCTCCGTGCCCCGCTTCCCCGAAAAAGTGGGGATTTCAATCACAGCAGAACGAACTTCTTCAACGCAAAAAGGGCGGCCCACCAAGGACCGCCCTTTTCCATTTCAAATCGGTGTTCAGCGCACCACCATCTTCTTCGTCAAGCGCATGCCATCGGCCACCAAGGTGTAGGTGTAGATGCCGGCGTTGAGGACGTCCGTGTCGAGGACCAAGTTGTGCATGCCTGCGGGCAACTGGCCGCGATCAACGGTCTGGACCAAACGACCCTGCAGGTCCCGAACTTCCAACGCAACCCGACGCGCTTGGAGCATTTCGAACCGGATGGTCGTCGTTCCATTTGCGGGGTTTGGCGTGTTTTGGAACAATTGGATGCCGTTTGCATTGGCAATCTCGTCGACGCCCACGCGCTCCGACGTGATCAACCGAATGGCCGGGGTCGCCGTTTGGGAAGTGAACCAAACGTAGTCGCCGGATCCCGCCTGGCTGTATTGGCCCGTCGAGTTGTCCGTGTCGCTGTTCGAATTTCCGAGTACGGTCAGTTCCGCATCGGTCTCGAATTCAACGATGACACTCGCGAAGTAGAAGTTGCCTTGATCCAATGCGATGGGGTCCTCGAACGACAAGTAAACGAACTCCGAGGTCGCAATGCTCGACGGGGTCCACTCATCGTTGTACAACCAGTAAGTGGATTCAAACGGCGAATCCGTCAAGCCCACGGCACCATCCAACGTGTACAAACGCGTCTCGAATTCCAACTCGCCCACACCGCCCGTATTGGGGCCGAAGCGCACCGTCATGCCGTACGCCGTTGAACCTTCGTTCTGCATGTGGTAGAAGTTTCCGTAGCCCGTGGGCTCGAACAAATCCGAACCATCAATGGCGCGCGGACGGAACTCAATGTCCAAGTTGTCCGCGTCGTCGTGGCCATACTCATCGGTCGTGAACGTCACGTCCGTGACGGCCGAGTTGTCATTGGCAACTTCGTCCGCCGCCATCGCCATGATGTTCGCTTGGACGGTGTACGTTCCCAGGTCCGTCGGTTCCCAACCCGTCGTGATGTAGACGGTGTCCTGAGGGTTCGACGGGCAGGTTGCGCCATTGCCGAAGCTCGGCACCGTTCCCAACGTCTCCGTGGTGGAGCTCACAACGTTGCCGTTGGCATCCAAGATGTCCACGACAATTTCGACGCCTTCCTGATCCGTGTTGCCGTTGTTGCGGTACAACACGCCCGCCACCAAGCCCCCGTCAGCCGCCAAAATGCGCTGCTCGAAAGGAATGTGCTTGTACTCGTAAACGTTGAAGACATCACCGGTCGTCAATTGAACGATGGACAGGTCATTCACAACGGGGTTCTCCGAAATGACCACGTCGTCGATGCCCCAGAAGTAGTGGCTGTAGCCGTCGCCCGTTTCCTCCGGCTGGAGGTAGGAGAAGCGGATTTGCACGTTGCTTTGGCCTGCAGCGGCGCACGAAATGTCCACGCTCGTGGTGAGCGGGTTCGCCGAAGCCGTGTTGGCCGATTCGATGAACGAACCGTGACCATCAAACGTGATCCAGTTGTTGCCACCGTCGTTGCTGACTTCCAAGAAAACTGGAGCAAACGGGTAGCAGCAGTAGCGGAAGTACTGCTCCCACGACACGATGACCGATGCGTTGTTCGTGAAGTCCAATACCGGGCTGGTGATCCAGCCTTCCGTGTTTTCGACGCCCGAGGAGATCGGCGTGTTGTAGTAGTCGCAATCGAAGATCATCCAACCGTTGGCTCCCGTGGTAGAAGCCAGCGAATTGATGTTCCCCGAGAATTCACCTGCAGGCGGCTGCACGCCTGAAGCCGTTCCATCAGCCCATTGACCGTTGCCGCTGGCATCAACGTACTGCCAAATGGAACCGCCTCCGGTGTCTTCCGCCGTCCAAGCCCCGAAGGTGTTGTTTCCTGCGAAACCGTTGGCAAAATCCTCCTGGAACAAAACGGTGCCGCCCCCACGGGTAGCCATTTCCATGGAAGAAGTGGTCGCTTGACGAACAGTCTGCGTTTCGACAGCGGACAGGGCTTGTGGAGCCTGTGCAAAATCCTGGCGGTCGTGCAAGCGCTGTGCGCTCAAACTTCCGGCTGCCAAAACACCGCACAAGGCGAGGGTCAAATGCTTCATTGAAGTAAGATTGGAATGATATGGCGTACAAATTACTGCAGCCGCGACAATCCGCCACCGCTTCAACCCAAGGATTTGAACAATTCAGGGCACAAAAAAGGGCCGCCCGGAGGCAGCCCTTTCATCAGATTTCGTGATGTCGATTACTGGATCGACATGCGCTTCGTGTCGCGTGCACCGTCCACCGTCAAGGTGTAGGTGTACATGCCCGCGCCCCAGTTGCTGACGTCGAGCGTCAAGCTGTGGTAGCCGGCGGGCTGCGTGCCGCGGTCTTCGCTGTAGACGAGCTTGCCCGTCAAGTCGCGCACTTCGAACGTGACGTCCGCGTTGTGCTCGAGGCTGTACTGAACGCGCGCGTTGTCGCTGGCCGGGTTCGGGAAGCTCTGGAACAAACGGAAGTCCAACGCGTCCGTCGTTTCCACAGAAACCGTGTTCGTTGCCGTCGGGTCGAGGTTCAAGCGAACCATCGGGACTTCGTTCGTGTAGTACCACGCGTATGCGCCGCCTGAACCGAAGGGACCGTAGACGAAGGAGGTTTGGTCTTGGGTGTACTTCGACTCCCAGATTTGGACATTCGAACCGCCGTAGTGCTCGAAACCAGCACCGATGAAGTCGCCTGCCGTCACTTCGTAAGGCTCTTCCAACACGAGGGTGTACCAAACGATGTCGCCCACAGCCTCCGAACCGTCGTTGCTGTAAGAAGCCGCGAGGTCCATTTCAGCCGAGCTCACGAGGAGGCCGCCGTAAGGATCGGTGTCGAGGAACGCAGCGTCCGTGCCGTCGTACAAGTGCGCAATGACCGGCGTGCCTTCTTCAGAACCCGCAGCAATGGCCACGTCGATGGCGTAGATGGTTGCGTCGCCCCAAATGTCGTACGGGTTGCAAGCGACGAAGTCGTCCGCACCGTCCGCAGGGAACAAGCCCGTCATGGTTCCGTCGTCCCGTCCGTACTGGAGCGTGGTGACTTCGAAGCTCTGAACGGCCACGTTGTTGCCTTCGTTCTCGTCGGCGCTGTCAGCGGCCAACGTGTAGGTGATCTCGTAGTTGCCCGGTCCGTCTGCGGGAGTCCACTGCAAGTAGCGCAACGTGTCCGCTCCCTGGTAAGCAATGTTCACCGCGTCCGAAGCGCCCACGTCCGTGCCGTTCACGGCAATGTTCACGTGCGTACCCGTGGCTTCTTCGTAGCCGGTGTTCACCGCCTTCACCGCGAGGTCGAGGGGGATCAATTGGCTCTCCGCCCAAGCACCGTTCTCGTAGATGCCCGTGGTTTCGAAGTCCGTGTACGAAACGTAGTTGTCCACGCGAACGTCGTGCGCCGGGGTGTCAAACAACTGGATGTCGTCGACCTCCCAGCTGTAGCCCCACGTGCCGACCCAACGGAACCGGATGTAGACCATGCCTTGGTCGCCGGCAGCTTCCGTGATGTCCAACTCGATGAAGCTCGGGTTGTCGGTTTGGTCAGACGTCGCGTAGCCCGGGAACACTTCCCAACGGCTTTGGACGGGACCGTCGCCGTAATCGACCGTGCCCGAAGCCTCGTCGGAGGTGGCGATGTCCGGCCAGTTCACGCCGTCGCGGCTGACCTCAACCAAGCACTTCTCGCTGTCGTCCGAAGCGCCGTTGTCCCAGCAGCGGTAACGCGTTTCGAAGGAGATGGTCACGTATGGGTGGCCCGAGCAGTCGATGGCCTCCGCGTTTTGGAACCACGCGTTCTCGACCCACGCTGCGCTGTAGTTCGACTCTTGACCGAATTCGTCGGAATCGATGATGAGCCAACCGTTGGCGCTGGTCGTCGAGTTCAAATCGCTCGCCGCGTTGCCGTCACCGCTTCCACCTGCCCACTGGTTGTAAGGACCGATGGGACCTTCCGTGGTGCACATGAAGTTGATGTCGATGCCCTCCCACGGAGCCCCCGCCACGTCAGAACCGTTGCCGAAGACCCAGTCTCCGCAGTTGTCCACGTTGCAGTCGTTCGTGTAAATGATTTCGCGATCGCCCGTTGGCTGCGTCGACATCGCGTCCACGCGGCGTGCTTGGGCGTCTTTTTGGTGAGCCACAGGCAAGAGGCCTTGGGCCGTCACACCCGCTGCCAAGAGCAAGGAGAGTGAAGAGAGGTAGATGTGCTTCATGTAAAAGCGTTTGGATGGTTTGTTACGTTGCAAATATAGGGGCATGAATTTATTGACAAATTCACACCAACGCATCGACAAATTCGCTCACGGGCGGACAGGTACAGACCAAATTCCGATCGCCATACGCATTGTCAACCCGCGCCACTGAACTCCAGAACTTCCGGAACCGCAAATCGGCGGCCGGGTAACACGCGGCCTCGCGCGAGTACGGGTGGGTCCATTCGGTCGCCGTGGCTTCGGCAGCGGTGTGGGGCGACATCTTCAAGACGTTGTCCTCGCGGTCCGCGATGCCCTGCTCGATGGCCCGGATTTCCTCGCGGATGGACACCATCGCGTCGGCGAAACGATCGAGCTCCTCGAGGGCCTCGCTTTCTGTCGGCTCGACCATGAGCGTGCCCGCAACCGGCCACGAAACGGTCGGTGCGTGGAAGCCGTAATCGATGAGGCGCTTCGCAATGTCCATGACTTCGATGCCCGCCGTGTTCTTGAACTCGCGGCAGTCGAGGATCATTTCGTGGGCGACCGTGCCATGCGCTCCGAGGTACAAGATGTCATAGGAACCTTCGAGGCGAGCGCGCAGGTAGTTCGCGTTGAGGATAGCCCATTCCGTAGAAGCGCGGAGTCCGGCCTCGCCGAGCATTTTGATGTAGGCGTATGAGATTTGGCATACCAATGCGCTGCCATACGGCGCTGCGCTCACCGCATCGATTGCCTGCTCGCCGCCCACTTGCTGCACGGGGTGGCCCGGCAAGAACGGCACGAGGTGCGCCGCCACGCCGATGGGACCGACGCCCGGCCCGCCGCCGCCGTGCGGGATGGCGAACGTCTTGTGCAAATTCAGGTGGCACACGTCCGCGCCGATGAGGCCCGGGCTCGTGAGCGCGACTTGAGCGTTCATGTTCGCGCCGTCCATGTAGACTTGGCCCCCGTGCTCGTGCACGATGGAGGTCAGTTCGAGGATGCTCTCTTCGTAGACGCCGTGCGTGGACGGGTAGGTCACCATGATGGCGCCGAGGTGGTCCGAGTGGGCCTCCGCCTTCGCACGCAGATCGTCGAGGTCGATGTTGCCTTGGTCATCGCAACCGACCACGACCACCCGCATGCCCGCCATGACCGCGCTCGCTGGGTTCGTGCCGTGAGCCGACGACGGAATGAGGCACACGTCGCGGTGGTGATCGCCGCGGCTGTCGTGGTACGCCCGGATGACCATCAATCCCGCGAATTCGCCTTGCGCACCGGAGTTGGGCTGCAAGCTCACGCCAGCAAAGCCGGTGATTTCCGCCAAATCCCGCTCCAATCCTTCCAACATCTCCCGGTACCCCTCCGCTTGGTTCGTGGGGCAGAACGGATGCAGCTCCGCAAACGCCGGGAACGTGATCGGAATCAATTCCGTGGCCGCGTTCAACTTCATGGTGCACGAGCCGAGCGGAATCATGGCGTGCACCAGGGACATGTCCTTGTTTTCGAGGTGCTTGATGTACCGCATCATCTCGGTTTCCGAGCGGTAGCGGTTGAACACCGGGTGCTGCAGGTAGGTGCTTTCACGCCAAACCCCGCCCAAGAACGCCGAATCCACCTCCACGCCGGCCACCGAGCTCACCCCGAACACGCCGCACAGGTCGCTCAAGTCCGCGTCCGTCATGCGTTCGTGCATGGACACGCCCACGTGTTCCCCATCCGGGAAGTAGCGCAAGTTGATGCCCCGCGATTCCGCCCGAGCGCGCAAGGCGTTCATGGCGTCTTCGCCCCCGGCGACCTTGATTTTCAGGGTGTCGAAGTAGGTGCGGTTGAGCTGCTCGTAGTCGCTCGACGCTTTGAGCGCCACATCGAGGGTGCGGGCCCGGCTGTGGATCCGCTTCGCGATGGCCCGCAGGCCTTCCGGTCCGTGGTAGACCGCGTACATGGAGGCCATGATGGCCAGCAGGGCTTGGGCCGTACAAATGTTCGATGTCGCCTTGTCCCGGCGGATGTGTTGCTCCCGCGTTTGGAGGGCCATGCGGAGGGCTGAAGCGCCCAAGCGGTCCACCGAAACGCCGATGATGCGACCGGGGAACTGCCGCTTGTAGGTGTCGCGCGCCGCGAAGAACGCCGCGTGCGGTCCGCCGTATCCCATGGGCACCCCGAAGCGTTGGCTGTTGCCCACCACGACGTCAGCGCCCATTTCGCCCGGTGCCTTGAGGAGGGCGAGGGACATCAGGTCGGCGGCCACTGCGATTTGGACTTCCGAAGCATGCGCTTGCGCAATCAGCTCCGTCAAATCCTGCGCCACCCCGTTTGCATCCGGGTACTGCAACAACGCGCCGAAGACGCCCTCCGCCTCAAACGCCATCGCCTCGCGCGCCACCACCTGCAGCTCGATGCCGATGTGCTTCGAGCGCGTCCGCAGCAACGCCATCGTCTGCGGGAACACCGCCTCGTCCACGAGGAACGTGTTCGCCCCCGCCTTCGCCTGCGCCCGAGGACGCGACGCGTGCATCATGGCCATGGCCTCCGCCGCAGCCGTCGCCTCGTCGAGCAACGAACCGTTCGCCACTTCCATGCCGGTCAAATCCGTCACGACCGTTTGGAAATTCAGCAGCGCTTCGAGCCGGCCCTGGGCAATCTCGGCTTGGTACGGCGTGTAAGCCGTGTACCAACCCGGATTCTCGAGCACGTTCCGCCGGATGACGCTGGGCACCTCCGTCGGGTGATACCCCATGCCGATGTAATTCTTGAACACCTGATTTTTCGCAGCAATCGCGCTGATGTGGTCCAAATACTGGGCCTCCGTCAACGGAGCCGACAACGACAACTTTTCCCGCAACCGAATGCCCCCGGGCACCGTGCGGTTGATGAGGTCGTCCATCGAGTCCACGCCGATCGCGCGGAGCATGACTTCACGATCCGCCTCGCGGGGACCGATGTGCCGAGAGAGAAAGCTTCCCGTGTTCATGGGTTCGGGGTTTGCAGGTGAATAGCGGACAAATATACTTCGCTCCCCCCCGAATCGGTTGAGGTTCAATCGTCAAATCAACGGGCTTTGGAGCCAACTTTGCAGCATGCGTTTTCCGGCCCCCACGCACCTGGCCATCGCCCTCGGCGGAGCGATTGCGCCCGCCACGCAGTTCGTCCTGTGGGGAGGATCCACGGCGCACGCTTGGGCGTTGGCCGGACTCACGGGTGCCCTAACGGGAGCGGCCTATTCGCTGCACCGGGTGGTGAAGGCCCACCGAGCGCCGGAGGAACTGCGGCCGGAGCGGCGGGCGTTCCTGACCGAGCACGGGGGGAAGCTGTTGGCGGTTTGGGGGGCGGCGTTGCTGGCGGCGGGGTGTGCGTTCGTGGCGCACGCGATGCCGCTGGTGCAGCGGTTGCTTGCTCCCGGGCCGGTGGCGGTGGCGGCGTTGGGTGGCGCGTTGACGGTAGCGTACGCGTTCTTGCCGTGGCGGGCCGGTGGGCGGCGGGCGGCGGGGCGCGAGTGGCCGGGTGCGAAGTTGCCGTGGATTGCGCTGACGTGGGCGGTGCTGTCGGTGGCGCTGCCGGCGTATTTGGTCGGGGAGGGCGCGGAGCACGCGTGGCTCGTCTTTCTAGGCCAAACCGCATTCGTCGCCGGCATCACCGTCCCGTTCGATGTGCGCGACCTCGACGTGGACGCCCCGGCGATGCGCACCCTCCCGCACCTCCTCGGCCCGTCCCAGTCCATCCGCATCGCGCTGTTCCTCGTGGCCTTCAGTGCGGCGGCCTTTGTGAGCGCGGACCTCGCGGCCGGCCGCTACCTCGTGAGCGCCGCTGCGCTGCTCGTGGTCGCCTTCGGTTCGCGCGCCCGCGGCACCCGCTATTACGACCTCCTGCTCGACGGGCTGCTCGCCGCTCAGGGCGTGGCGTTGTGGATTTGACGGGCGGGTCATGCGCGGGGGAGGGATTTCCTGCGAACTTTACCCGCCTGAACTGACCGACTGAGCCATGAACGCCGATTTCACCCTCGACACCGCCCGCGCACTCGACGCGGCGGACCCGCTGAGCCGCTTCCGCGACCAGTTTTTCATCCCGCAGCACGACGGCGAGGACTGCATTTACTTGACGGGCAACTCGCTCGGGCTGCAGCCTCGGGCGGCGGCGGACGCGTTGCAGGTCGAGCTCGACAGTTGGCGGGAGCACGGGGTCGAAGGGCATTTCCGGGGCGCGCATCCGTGGGCGGATTACCACGAGCGGTTTGCGCGGGGTTTGGCCCACCTCACGGGCGCCCAGGAGAACGAGGTGGTGGCGATGAATGCGCTGACGACGAATCTGCACCTGCTGCTCGTCAGCTTCTACCGGCCGCAGGGGAAGCGGCGCAAGATCCTCGCGGAGGCGAAGGCGTTTCCTTCGGATCGCTACGCGCTGGTAAGCCAAATCCGCTTTCACCAAGGCGACCCCGACACCGACCTCATCGAACTGAGCCCCCGCCCGGGCGAGCACACCCTCCGCACGGTCGACATCGAGTCCGCCATCCAACAAGCGGGCGACGAGCTCGCCCTGGTGATGATGGGCGGCGTGAACTACTACACGGGGCAGCGCCTCGACATGCGGACCATCGCGGCGGCGGCCGCCGAAGTCGGTGCCCTCTGCGGCTTCGACCTCGCCCACGCCATGGGCAACGTGCCGATGTCCCTCCACGAATGGGGGGTCGATTTCGCCTGCTGGTGCTCCTACAAGTACCTCAATTCCGGTCCGGGCGCAGTCAGCGGCATCTACGTGCACGAGCGGCACCTCGGCCTGACGGACATCCCGCGCTTCGAAGGGTGGTGGGGTCACGACAAGGAGCGCCGCTTCCTCATGGAACCGAACTTCCACCCCATCGCGACCGCCGAGGCGTGGCAGCTCTCGAACGCGCCCGTCCTCAACATGGCCGTCCACGCCGTCGCCCTCGACCAGTTCCTCGAAGCCGGCATCGAAGCGCTGCGCGAACGCGGGGACCGGTTGACGGCCTACCTCGAAGCGGCCATCCACGACGTGGCCGAGCGCACCGGGGCGGAGTTGGAAATCATCACCCCGACCGAGGTCGAGCAGCGCGGGTCGCAGATTTCGTTGCTTGCGCACGGCTTTGGTCGCCAGCTCTTTGACGATTTGACCGCGGCGGGCGTGGTGGCCGATTGGCGGGAGCCCAACGTGATCCGGATGGCGCCGGTGCCGCTGTACAATTCGTTCTCGGATTTGGCCCGTTTTCATGCCATCTTGCAGCACTGCATTTTAAAATCCCACTGAGCCATGCACCGCTCCTCCCGCTTCGCCGTCTTCGGCGTCGGCCGTTATGGTCAGCAAATCGCGCTCGCGCTGTCAGCCAAAGGCGCTGAAGTCATCGCCTTCGACTGCGACAGCACAAAAACCGAGCGGCTCAAGGATGAAATCGCGCTCGCGGTGACCCTCGATTCGACGGACAAGCGCGCCCTGCAAGCTCAGAAAGTGCATGACATGGACGCGGCCGTCGTGGCCATCGGAGAGAACTTCGAAGCGACGGTCCTCACGGCGTTGAACTTGCTCGACCTCGGGGTGCCGCGGGTCATCGTTCGGGCGAACGACGACAACCAGCAGCGCATCTTGACGAGCCTTGGGGTAAAGGAAATCCTGAGCCCCGAGAGCGAGGTGGCGAACGTGGTCTCGGAGCGCCTCATCCACCCGAACATTCGGGGCTTCCTGCAACTGCCCGACGACTACGAGATCGCGGAAATCCGTGCCCCCGAGAACTGCGTGGGGCGGACGCTGGGCAGCGTCGACCTGACGGCCCGCTACGACTTGAGGCTGATCACGATTCGTCGGGTGAACGAGGAAGCCGACGGCGAGGAAGTGGAGCACATCATCGGCGTTCCCCGTCCGGAAACCGAACTGAAGCCCACCGACACGTTGGTGGTGTTCGGCACCCTCAGTTCCGTGAAGCGGTTCTTGGACGTCAACTCCTGATCACCGCAGGACGGTGATGGAGCCTCCGGCTTCTTGCCACCGGCTCACGTTGCCCGCCGGGTCGACCACCGACCGGTAGCGGGCACGCCAAACGTATTGGCCATCCGCCGTGTAGTAGCGGCCACCCGGGCCTGCACCGTGCCAATAACTCCCGAGTTCCGTCGTGCGCCACACCTCGTTGCCCCACCGGTCGTAGATGACGAACTCGAGGTCCACGATGTTGCGCCCTTCAATGCGCAGCACTTCGTTCATGCCATCGCCGTCGGGCGAAAACGCATTGGGCACCCACAGCAGCGGCATCGAACAAAAATCCTTGACCCACGTGCTTTCCGTCGTCGTGCACCCGATGGAGTTCGTCACCGATACCGCGTACAAACCAGGGCCATTGACCACCTGCACATTCGAAGGACTGCCCGTGTTCCACGAATACCCGGCAAATCCGCCGGGCACGCTCAACAAGTACGTGGCATCCGGGAAATCCTCAAAGCAGAACGTCGTGTCCGACGGCAAGTGCAACTCGGGACTGGGCAGCGCTTCCAACACCACCGTCGCGGTCGTGGAACAGCCCCCGGCATCGGTCACCGTCACGCTCGCCTCACCGGATTCGTACACCAGCGCCTCAGGGCCTGAACCGCCCGTAGACCAAGCAAACAGGAACGGCCCCGTGGCATCGTCCACCGGCGTGGCATCCAACGCCGTTCCGTTCGAAGAACAAAACGTCACCTCCGCCGGCAAATCCAGCACCGGCCCGTCGGAAAACACCACGGTGACCTCGTCCTCGGCTTCGCAGCCGTCCGCCGTGGTGATGGTCAAGCCGACCGTGGCCGAAGCCGTCAACGTGATCGTCGGTCCGCTCGCCCCCGGCACGGTCCAATCGTGGTCAACCGAACTCGCGTACCCCGATTGCAACACCACCTCCTCCCCCGTGCACGCCACCACGTCCGGGCCCAAATCCACCGACGGCTGAACCGACGCCACCTCAATGAAATCCGAAGCCGTGCACCCTGCGCCATTGGGTTCGTTCACCTCAGCGGTGACCATGTAGAGTTGGGTCACCTCCCCGACGACCGTCGGATTCGGAACCGTCGGATCCGACAGTCCGATCGCAGGCTCCCACAGCCAGTTCAAGTTCGCTGGCGAATCGCTCGTGGCTTGCAGCTGAATCCCGTCCGTCGTGCAGGTCAGCACATCCATCCCCGCATCGACCGTGAAGGCCGGGTACACGTCCAAGTTGATGGCGAGGTAGAGGTCATCCCCATCTGGAGCAATGGCGATGCACTGCACGGTGATGGACTCCGTGGGCGTAAAACTCACCGACTGGGTGGTGTTGGTCGCAAAGAGCTCGGCCGGGGTCCACGTGAAGCTCCAATCCGCGGGATTCGAGTCCGTCGGATCGTCATACCAACCCGTGACGTTCACGTACAGGTTGACCACATCGCCCGCGCAAATGTTGTCGTTGCTCGTGGCGATGTACTGCGCATCGGCTTCGGGCAAGGCCCAAAACCCGAAGAGCACCACCGCGCTCAAGCACCGTTTCATCGCTGTCGAAAACATCACTGCAATTTCGGGAATTTCCCGGTGTCAATTGACCACTGCCACTCCACTGTCCAATTCGACCGCAATTCCAGCCCACCCGCCGCCTTCAACCGCACGTCGCCGAGCCGATTCAGCGCAGGATCGGCCTCCTGAAACGCGCCTTCGCTGTGCCGATCGGATTCCCAAACCAGTTCAACCTTGCCCGGCAGCAATTCCCGGATGACCCATTGGATGGAATCGTCGGCAGCCAAGGGGCGTTCGGCGAGGTTCCGGCCCGCGGCATCCTCCAGGCGCAACCGGCCGGCCACCGCCGGAGCCTTTGCGGTCACGATGAGCTCCGACAAGTGATCGGCCGGCCACGTCGCCCAGTGGGTTTCGACCGAATCGGTCGGTTGGCCGCCCAACAGCGTCACGCCACCGGGGTCCACCTCGAGCGTGTACTTCACGCCGGGGGCTTCGGCTGCGTGAAGGGCGATTTCGAAGGGGGTCAGGAGGCTCAGGGAGTCGAAGCCCACCTCGATGCTGTCCACGATGATGCGCCACCCCGCTGGATCGATGGCGCTGATCGGCTGGGCGTACCGGATCGTGCGGAGGCGGCTGGCCACGTGCTTGCCGCTGGGTTTTGCGGACGGCTGTTGCGGGCGGCGGGCGGCGGATCGGCGCACCGCGAGGGTGTCCGCGCCGCCTTGCCAGGTCCAAACCAAGGTGTCCGGATCGCTGGGCCAAATCCACACGCTGTCGCGATCGGCCCACCAGTTCAGGGAATCCCCGTCGAGGCCGCGCCAGCTGACGTGGCGGGTAGCGGCCGGGCCGTGCCATTCGACGGCGATGACGCCGGAGGAGTCGGCCGTGGCGCGACCGGGATAGACGGACTCGGGTTCGGCCGTCGGGAAGAGCGTCATCGCCGTCGGCAAGGTGTCGCCAGCCTCCCAGACCGGGCCCCATCCAACCGACTCGCCCGGCTGCCACGCCCAATCCTTGTTCACGTCCTCGACCGCCCAGGTGCGGTACCGCCCGGGTGCGATGTAGCCGACGTCGAACCGACCGGCGGCATCCGTCAAGCCCACGTAGCGGGGGCGGGCGCCGGCCAGGAGGGAATCCAACGGCCAGGCCGCGGGGAAGAGCATGACGCGGATGCCGGGGGTGGGGGTGGCGAAATCCCGGTGAAGGATTTGGCCTGACCAGCGCAACGAATCCAAATCGGGGCCCGTGGAAGCCGCCCACACCCCCTTCAGGAACGGGTTCCCCTCGTGCAAATCCACGACCGACTCGCCCAAATCCAGCACCACCGTAGTGCCCTCCGGCAACGTGACATCCGACCAGTCCAATTCCAGCGTCTTGCCCCGCAACCGGTAAGTCGGCAACGCATCGAGCGGTGGGGAAATCAGCCACTGCTCGCGGAAATTCTTCACCTGCACGTACTCATCGAACGCGATGCGCAGCACGCCGCCCTCCCAATTCGTCGTTCCCGCGGGCGGATCCACCGCCACCACCTGCGGCGGGTCCTCGTCCATCGGCCCGCCCGTCGGCGCGGACACCTGAGCGCACCCCGCGAGGAGCACCGCCACCGGCCACCACTTCAGGATTCCCATGCGTCCCAGTGCGTTTCCACCAAGGCCGCCACCGCCTCCAAGCCCGCCACGTCGTCGGCGCTGAAGCCGTCGAGCTGCGTCGAATCGATGTCAAGAACGGCCACCACCCGGCCCTGAGCGCGGATGGGCACCACCACTTCCGAACGGGTGGCTGCGCTGCAAGCGACGTGACCAGGGAAAGCCTCGACGTCGGGGACGTGCTGGGTTGCGCCGGTGTCCCAAGCTGCCGCGCACACGCCTTTGCCGTGGTGCAAGCGCGTGCACGCCACCGGACCTTGGAACGGCCCGAGCACCAATTGGTCGCGTTGGAAGTCCACCGTGTAGAATCCCACCCAGTGCCAGCCAAACGCCTCATAAAGCGCCGCAGCCAGGTTCGCCAAGTTCGCGACCCGGTGGGGCTCGCCTTCCACCAAGGCCCGCAATTGGGGCAACAGGGCGGGCCAGCGTTCGGCAGGATGGGACGGCACGTGCAGCGTGGATGACATGGGGCAAAGATACGGCGCGGGGTTCACGCCAAGGCCAGGACCGCCGCGCCCGAGACTTCCCAGCCCTGGGCTTCCAATGCCGTGGCGCACGCGCGCAACGTGGCGCCGGTGGTGAGGACGTCGTCCACGAGGACCGCGCGGTGGGGGCCGGTCGGGGGACGGGCTTCGTACGTGGCGCCGAGGGTTTGTTGGCGGGTCGTGCGGTTGCTGCCCGTCAGGGAGGCCTGGTGCTGGCGTCGGAGGAGGGCGTCGCGGGCGACGGGGAGGTGCCAGTGGCGGCCCGCCCCGCGGGCGATGAGTTCGGCTTGGTTGTAGCCGCGTCGGGCTTTTCGGCGCCAGTGCAGGGGGACCGGGACGAGGACCGTGCCGGGCGGGTCGTTGCCGGCCGCGAGCCACCGGCCGGCGCGCTCGGCGAGCCAGCGGTCGCCTCCGTACTTGATGCGGTGGACGAGCGGGTGGAGTTCGGGGGCGCCCCGGAGGCGGAATCCGAGGGCGCCCCGGAGGCCGTAGACGCGGTCGGCGAACAGGACTTGGCCGGCCGGGCCGCGAACGTCCGGCCACGAGAGCGCGCACGCCCAGCACGCCCCGAGCGGCATGTCTTCTCCCCAGGCCGGCGCCTCGCAGCGCACGCACCACCGGGGGAACACCCAATCCCACGCCCCATTCCAGTTGATCATGGGGCAAATGAAGGGCGCCGGTTCCGGGTTTCCATGGGGAGTTTGTGGGCGGGGGTGCTAGCTTTGTGGGTGCGATGAAATTTGGAAAGTTGGAGACGTTGGAGGGGTTCCCGGACGGGGGCTTTGCGTTGCCGGGCGATGCGGCGGTGACGGGGCGCGTGCTGTCGGGCGCGGGTCGGCCGTGGAACGTGCGGTGTGGGGGGACGATGTGGACGGTTCGGGCGTGGCGGGGCAGCGTGTTCCAGGGGGTGCCGCAGCGGGCGTGGCCGGAGGCGTATGGGCGGGCGTTTGGGACGATCGAGTTCAACGCCACGCATTACCGCATTCACCCGGCGGACCGGATGGCCGAATGGGCGGCGGGGATGCCGGAGCATTTTCGGTTCTGTGCCAAGTTTCCGCAGATCATCACGCACTTTCGGCGGTTTGCGAACTGCGAGGGGCCGACGGCGGATTTCATCGACGGGCTCGTGGCGTTGGGGGAGCGCCGGGGGCCGTCCTTCATTCAGTTGCCGCCGAATTATGGGCCGAATAAGGGGCAGGCGTTGCTGGACTACTTGGCGCAGTGGCCGCGGGAGTTGGAGGTGGCCGTGGAGTTTCGGCACCCGGATTGGTTTGCGGGCGGGGCGGAGGCGGAGCGGGTTTGGGAGGGGTTGGAGGCCCTGGGCGTGGGGGCCGTGATCAGCGATACGGCGGGTCGGCGGGATGCGGTGCACATGCGGGTGACCGCGCCGTTTGTGCTGATTCGGTGGGGCGGTTACGCTGGCCATCCGACGGACCAAATCCGCCTCCAGTCCTGGATCGACCGCCTCGGCACCTGGTTCGACCGGGGCCTCCGCGAAGCCCATTTCCTCGTCCACCAACCCGACAGCGTCACCACCCCCGAAACCTGCGCCGCCTTTGCCGACCGGGTCGAAGCCGCATCCGGCACCCGCCCCGTCGCGCCCTCCGTCTTACCCTTCGCGTGAGAGCAGCCCGAACTGAAAAAAGTGGTGCGCCGTGTGGTGCCGCACCAACCCCTTGACGTCGTCCGCCGGCATCGCCCCATAAACGGGGTGCTCGTAGGTTCCGGATAGCGCTTCGATTTGGCCCAACAAGTCCACAAACCGCTCCACCTCGCCCGTGAAATCCGCGCCTCCTCGCACCGCCAACACCGGCGCCGTCGCCAAATTCCGCGGCGTCTCAAACGGCGACTTCACCGCCACCCGCCGCAAAAAGACCTTGCCCAAATGGCGCGCCATCCACCCCGCAAATCCGCCCATCTTCCGCTCGCCGAGGTACAGCTCCATGAACCGGTTCACGTGCTGCACCATGCCCGGCGCATCGAGTTTCCCCCAAGCCGGTTGCGTCCCGGCCTCCAACGCCGCAAGCGCCGCCGTCAACCGCTCAGCCGAGGGCGTTTCCGCGTGAAACTCCATCGATCAGGCCCCGTGGCACTTTTTGTACTTCTTGCCCGAACCGCACGGACACAACTCGTTCGGCATCACCTTCTTCTCGGTCCGAATCGGCTCCGGCTTCGGCGGGGGTGGCACCTGACCTTGCTGCTGTTGTTGCGCGCGGGCGGCAGCGGCCTGAGCCGCCAACATCGCCTGCTGCTGGATGTTCTGAATGCCGGGCTTCGTCACCTGCACGTTGCCCGCAGCGATGACCGGATCCACCGCCGGTCGGCTGGGCGCTTGTTGCGGCGCCGGGCCGGTGGGGATGGTGCACTTCATGAGGAATGAAGCGACGTCCGCGTTCATTTGGCCCGCCATCTGCTGGAACAAACTGAAGCTCTCCATCTTGTAAATCACCAACGGATCCTTCTGCTCGTAGCGCGCATTCTGCACGTTCGAACGGAGGTCGTCCATCTTCCGCAACTGCTCCTTCCAGTACTGGTCGATGATGGCGAGCACCACGGCCTTCTCGAGTTCCTCCAGCACGCTCCGTCCTTGCGTTTCCACGCTCTTCGCGATGTGCGCGCCGACCTGCAACGTCTTCCGACCATCGGTGAACGGCACGAGGATGTTCTGGTAGTTGTTCGACTCGTCGTTGTGGACGCGTTCGATGACCGGATGCGCCCGTTGCGCCAGCAGCTCGAACTTTTCGCGGTACGTGCGTTCGGCATGCAGGAAGGTCTCCAAGGCCAAATCCGCCGGCGTCTTCGCCCCAAATCCCGCCTCATCCACCGTCGGCTCGATCCCGAAGTCCGTCAACAACGCCATCCGGAATCCCTCGTAATCCTTGTTCGGCTGGAAGGCCAAAACATGCTGCTCCACCAACTCGTAGAACATGTTCGCGATGTCGGTCCGCAACCGGTCGCCGTGCAGGGCGTGGCGGCGGCGCTTGTAAATCACCTCCCGCTGCGCGTTCATCACGTCGTCGTACTCGAGCAGCCGCTTCCGCACGCCGAAGTTGTTTTCCTCCACTTTCTTTTGGGCCCGCTCGATGGACTTCGTGATCATGGAGTGCTGGATGACCTCGCCCTCCTTGTGGCCCATCCGGTCCATCATCTTCGCGACGCGGTCCGAGCTGAACAAGCGCATCAAGTCGTCCTCGAGCGACACGTAGAACTGCGACGAACCCGGATCCCCTTGACGGCCGGAACGTCCACGCAACTGGCGGTCGACCCGCCGGCTGTCGTGCCGCTCCGTTCCGATGATGGCGAGGCCGCCCAACTCCTTCACTTCCGGCTTCAACTTGATGTCGGTTCCGCGACCCGCCATGTTTGTGGCGATGGTCACCGCGCCCCGCTGACCCGCCAGCGCGACGATTTCCGCCTCGCGCTGGTGCATCTTCGCGTTCAGCACCTGGTGCTGGATGCCGCGCAGGTTGAGCATCTTCGAAAGCAACTCGCTCACCTCCACCGTCGTCGTGCCCACGAGCACCGGCCGCCCGGCCTCGCTCAGCTTCACCACGTCGTCGATGATGGCGTTGTACTTCTCTCGCTTCGTCTTGTAGACCAAATCCTGCTCGTCCTTCCGTGCAATCGGCCGGTTCGTCGGAATGACCATCACGTCGAGCTTGTAGATGTCCCACAACTCGCCCGCTTCCGTCTCCGCCGTACCCGTCATCCCGGACAACTTGTTGTACATCCGGAAGTAGTTCTGCAGCGTGACCGTTGCGTAAGTCTGCGTGGCCGCCTCCACCTTCACCGACTCCTTCGCCTCGATGGCTTGGTGCAACCCGTCGGAGTAGCGCCGGCCGTCCATGATCCGCCCCGTCTGCTCGTCCACGATCATGACCTTGTTGTCCATGACCACGTAGTCGACGTCCTTTTCGAACAGGGTGTACGACTTCAGGAGCTGGTTCATCGTGTGAATCCGAGCGCTCTTGACGTTGTAGTCCTGCATGAGGGCGGCCTTTTTCTCGGCGCGCTCTTCATCGGTTCCTGGGGCGTTGTCGATGGCCACGAGCTCGGTGGCGAGGTCCGGCATCGTGAAGAACGTGTCGTCCTCCATGTTGCGCGTCAGGAATTCGATGCCCTTCTCGGTCAACTCGACCTGCTTGTGCTTTTCGTCGATGACGAAGTACAGTTCTTCGTCGGCTTCCGGCATGTGCCGTTTGTTGTCCTGGAGGTAGTAGCCCTCGGTTTTCAGGAGCTGCTGCTTGACGCCGTCGTTGCTGAGGAACTTGATGAGGGCTTTCGATTTGGGCAGTCCACGGTAGGCGCGGAATAAGGCCAAATTCGCTTCCGCCGCTTCCTCCTTGCCCACCCCTTCCGTGGTCATCCCCTTCTTCGCCTGCGCGAGGAAGCCTTGCACCACCTTCTGCTGGACGCCGACCAAGCTCACCACCTTCGGCTTGAGCTCCTCGAATTCGTGCACGTCGCCCTTCGGCGTCGGGCCGGAAATGATGAGCGGCGTCCGCGCCTCGTCGATCAACACCGAGTCCACCTCGTCGACGATGGCGTAGTGGTGCGGGCGCTGCACGAGCTGGTCCGGACGCTGCGCCATGTTGTCGCGCAGGTAGTCGAAACCGAACTCGTTGTTCGTGCCGTACGTGATGTCGGCGCGGTAGGCTTTGCGGCGCGCTTCGCTGTTGGGTTGGTGCTTGTCAATGCAATCCACGGACATGCCGTGGAACTCGAACAGAGGCCCCATCCATTCGGAGTCGCGGCGGCTCAAGTAGTCGTTCACGGTCACCAAGTGCACCCCGCGACCCGCCAAGGCGTTCAAAAAGACCGGCAAGGTGGCCACCAACGTCTTTCCTTCCCCGGTTTGCATCTCCGCCACCTTCCCGCGGTGCAAGGCGATGCCGCCGATGAGCTGCACGTCGTAGTGCACCATGTTCCATTCCACCTCCGCGCCCGCTGCGTTCCATGTGTTCGACCAAACCGCTTGCTCGCCTTCAATGACGACGCTGCCTCGGCCGGCCGCCACCTCGTGGTCCCATTCTGTTGCCGTGACCCGAAGCTCCTTGTTCTCCGACCAACGGCGCGCCGTTTCCTTGACCAAAGCAAACGCCTCGGGCAAGATCTCCTCCAACACCACCTCCAAGGCTTCGTTGATTCCCTGATCGAGCGCATCCACTTGCTCGTAGCGGGCCTCCTTCGCGTCGAGGTCGTCGTCGCTCATCGCGTCCGCCTCAGCACGCAAGGCCTCCTGTTCTTCGACCGCCGGCTTCAGGTGTTCTTGAATCCGCTTCCGCAACCGGTCGGAAGCTTTTCGCAAGCCGTCGTCCGAAAGGGACCGCATCGCCGCCTCGTGCTTGTGCACGTCGTCGACGAGGGGTTGAATGGCTTTGATATCGTTCGCGGCTTTATCGCCGATGAGTTTCTTGAGGAGCTTCTGCAGCATGCTACAAAAGTACGGAGGGATTCGCACCGCTGGGAAAGGAATCTAGCGGGGCTGCGGAATGCCCCTTTTTTGGGGGCCAAATCCCCCCTGAAGGCGACCCCAATCATCCTTACAAAATCGTGCCAAAAAATCGGCCCCAAAGGCTCAAAAAGTTCCTCACGATTCGTTCATAATCGCACTATAACAATTGATTTCTAGTGGATTACAGCGTTATGTTCAGTCGCGTTGTTCACAACTACCCGCCATTGTGGATTCTTTTGTTTTGGGCTTCTGCCCGGTCTTCGACTTTCTTTGAATCGTCATTCGGAAGTGGGCCTTGCTGACCTCCGTTTTCCTGGCACTTAACCGTTCACTTCTCGCCCCCATTGTGGGGGGAAACTTGCCACCAATTCCGGACCTGAAAGGATTCGGAACGTGTGGTTTTTGTCCTTTCTAACCAGGAAAACCCGCTCGCAAGCCCGCCGCCGAAACCACAAGTTTAACCCCACTGATTCAGTCATCGCGACCATGAACGAAATCAACACCGCCACCTCGACCCAGTCGACCATCGACGCTGTCCTGCCAGAAAACACCGTTGTTGCGGAACCCATTCTAGCAGAGAATCCGAATCGCTTCGTCTTGTTCCCCATCGAACACGATGACATTTGGAGTTTTTACAAGCGATCGGAAGCGAGTTTTTGGACGGCGGAGGAAATTGATTTGGCCGCTGACATCGTGGATTGGAACAGCAAACTGAACGACGACGAGCGGTACTTCATCAAGCACGTGCTCGCGTTCTTCGCGGCGTCGGATGGCATCGTGAACGAGAATTTGGCCGAGAACTTCGTCGCGGAAGTTCAATACACCGAGGCCAAGTTTTTCTACGGTTTCCAAATCATGATGGAGAACATCCATTCGGAAACCTACTCCTTGCTCATCGACACCTACATCAAGGACAAGGAAGAGAAGCTCCAGCTGTTCAACGCCATCGAAACCCTCGATTGCGTGAAGAAAAAGGCGGACTGGGCGCTGAACTGGATTGAAAACGGTTCGTTTGCTGAACGCATCGTGGCGTTTGCAGCGGTGGAAGGCATCTTCTTCAGCGGCAGCTTTTGTTCCATCTTCTGGTTGAAGAAGCGCGGCTTGATGCCCGGATTGAGCTTCTCGAACGAACTCATCTCGCGCGACGAAGGCCTCCACTGCGACTTCGCTTGCATGCTCTACAACGACCACATCGTCAACAAGCTGCCGAAGAAAACGGTCCGCAAGATCATCGTGGATGCGGTGACCATTGAGAAGGAGTTCATCCTCGACGCGCTTCCGGTCCGCTTGATCGGAATGAATTCCGATTTGATGAGCCAGTACATTGAGTTCGTGGCGGACCGGTTGCTGGTGGAGTTGGGCTGCGAGAAGGAATTCGATGTGACGAACCCGTTCGACTTCATGGACATGATTTCGCTGCAAGGAAAGTCCAACTTCTTTGAAAAGCGGGTGGGTGAATACCAAAAGGCGGGCGTCATGAAGTCCAATGACAGCCAAGACAACGCCTTCTCGTTGGACGCAGACTTCTAATTTCATTTTCCGAACACCATGTACGTAGTCAAGCGCGACGGCCGGCGAGAGCTGGTTCAATTCGATAAGATCACCGCACGCATCAAGAAGCTCTGCTACGGGCTGGACGATGCCGTGGACGCCGTGAAGGTGGCGATGCGCGTCATCGAAGGGGTGTACGATGGGGTGACCACCACCGAGCTCGACAACCTCGCGGCGGAAGTGGCGGCCACGAATGCGGTTTCGCATCCCGACTATGCGAGTTTGGCCTCGCGCATTGCGGTCTCGAACTTGCACAAATCCACGCACAAATCGTTCGCGGAAACGATGGAGCTGCTCCACACCTACGTGGACCCAGTGACCGGAGAAAACGCGAGCCTCATCGCCACCGACGTCATGGAAATCATCCGCGAAAACGCGGAATTCCTCGACTCACAAATCATTTACGATCGGGACTTCAACTACGACTTCTTCGGTTTCAAGACCCTGGAACGTTCGTACCTGCTGAAGCTCGACGGCAAGATCGCCGAGCGGCCGCAGCAAATGCTGATGCGCGTGGCGGTGGGCATCCACAAAGAGGACCTCGAGAGTGCGGTGGCCACCTACAACATGATGAGCGAAGGCTGGTTCACCCACGCCACGCCCACCCTGTTCAACTCCGGCACGCCGAAACCCCAAATGTCCAGCTGCTTCCTGCTCACCATGAAGGAAGACAGCATCACGGGCATTTACGATACGCTCAAGCAAACCGCGAAGATTTCGCAAAACGCTGGCGGCATCGGCCTCGCCATCCACGACGTCCGTGCGACCGGCTCGTACATCAAGGGCACGAACGGCACCTCGAACGGCATCGTACCGATGTTGCGGGTGTTCAATGACACGGCGCGCTACGTGGACCAAGGCGGCGGCAAGCGCAAGGGCTCGTTCGCCATTTACCTCGAGCCGTGGCACGCGGACGTGTACGACTTCCTCGACTTGAAGAAGAACCACGGAAAGGAGGAGCAGCGGGCGCGGGATTTGTTCTACGCCATGTGGATTCCGGATTTGTTCATGAAGCGGGTGGAGGAGAACGGCGAGTGGACGCTGATGTGCCCCAATGAGTGCCCGGGGTTGGCCGACAAGCACAGCGAAGAATTCGAGGCGTTGTACACGAAGTATGAGTCGGAGGGCAAGGGCCGTAAGACGGTGAAGGCACAGGATTTGTGGTTCAAGATTTTGGAAAGCCAAATCGAGACCGGGACGCCTTACATGCTGTACAAAGACCACGCGAACCGGAAGTCGAACCAGAAGAACCTCGGCACCATCCGGTCGTCGAACCTCTGCACCGAGATCATGGAGTACACGGCGCCGGACGAAGTGGCGGTGTGCAATTTGGCCTCCGTTGCGCTGCCCCGGTTCGTGAACGACGGCGAATTCGACCACGACAAGCTCTTCGAGATCACGTACCAAGTGACGAAGAACTTGAACCGCATCATCGATCGGAACTACTACCCGATTCCGGAAGCCCGGAACTCAAACATGCGCCACCGCCCCATCGGCATCGGCGTTCAAGGCCTCGCCGATGCGTTCATCATGATGCGGTATCCCTTCGATTCGGAGGAAGCGCGCAAGCTGAACAAGGACATCTTCGAAACCCTCTACTACGCCGCGTGCACCGCATCGAAGGACCTTGCCAAGGAAGAAGGGGCGTACGAAACGTTCCCGGGCTCGCCCGCATCGAAGGGCATCTTGCAGTTCGACATGTGGAACGTCGAGCCCTCTTCGCGTTGGGAGTGGGACATCCTGAAAGAGGAAATCAAGGAACACGGACTGCGCAACTCCCTGTTGCTCGCACCGATGCCGACGGCGTCGACGGCGCAGATTTTGGGCAACAACGAATGCTTCGAGCCCTACACGTCGAACATTTACACGCGGCGGGTGCTCGCGGGTGAATTCATCATTGTGAACAAGCACTTGCTGCGGGATTTGAACAGCCTGGGCTTGTGGAACGAGGACATGAAGAACCGCATCATCGCGGCGAACGGTTCCATCCAAAACATCGAGGAGATTCCCGAAAACCTGCGGGCGTTGTACCGCACGGCTTGGGAAATTCCACAGCGTGCACTCATCGACATGTCAGCAGACCGAGGCGCCTTCATTTGCCAATCGCAAAGCCTCAACGTGTTCATGGAGAACGTGAACACGGGCAAGTTGACCTCCATGCACTTCCACGCATGGAAGAGGGGCTTGAAAACGGGCATGTACTACTTGCGCACGAAAGCCGCTACCGATGCCATCAAGTTCACGGTGGACAAGAAGTACAAATCCCAACCCGCACCGCAACAGAAGCCCATCCGCGAAATGACCGAAGCGGAGCAAGCGGCCATCGCCTGCTCGCTCGAGAATCCGGACGATTGCGAAATGTGCAGCGGGTGATCCGCCATTCCTTCGAACGCAAACAAGCCAGGGGCCTCCGCTCCTGGCTTGTTGCGTTCGGGGGCCATCAGGCACGGGAAGCACGGGTCCACGCCCACGCATTGACCAGCACCAACGCCATGCCGAGCAGCAGGTGAACGGGCTGCGCAGGTGCTGGCATCCCTGCCCACGAAAACGCCACGCCCGTTAGGAACTGCCCCGCCAGGATGGCCGCCACCACCTGGGCCAACCGCTTCGCATCGCCGCCTTGGCGCCACAACGGAACCGACCAAGCCGCGTGAACCGCCAACACCAGCCAGGACGCCGTCCGATGCGCCTTCCACCAATCGGGCAACGCACCGAGCCAATCCGAACGCATCACCCCCGCCGCGGAGAGCCCATCAACCGCCTCGCGCACCTGGGTTCCAAACACGAGCTGGCCCGCAGCCAACACGGTCGCCACAGCGAGCCAACCGCGATGCAGCCTCCACGCCATCGGCCGCTCCCGGCGAAGTGAATCGGCGATGAACACGAGGAGCCCCGCCAAAATGGCCAGCGCCCCCACCATGTGCAAGGTGATGGAACCCGGAATGAGGTTGCCATCGACAACCTTCTTGCCCAACCACGCTGCAAATGCCAGCATGACCAAGGTCCACACCGCAGCGAGGACCGGACGCCACCCACGGCGACGCAGCGCGTGCCGAACGGCCAATCCGAAGAAGAGCAGCGCCGGCAGGCCCGTAAACGCCCCGATGAGCCGGTTGATGAACTCGACCCACGTGTGCACCGGATTGAACAGGGCGTAGTCGTGCTTGTCATAAGGCCGCACCCACCCTTCCGCTTGGGCCTTCGCGAACGATCCCGCCTCGAGCGGTTGCTGAACCACCCACAACGTATCGTTTGCGACGAGCATGCGCCCGGTGTCGTACGACTCGCCTTCCGTCCACGTCACTTGCGCCGATTCGGTCGGGGGGATGAGCAAACCGAAGCACCGCGGCCAATCCGGACATCCCATGCCCGAGCCGGTCATGCGCACCACGCTTCCAGCAAGCACGACCAAGTAGGCAGAAACAAAAGTGACCCGCGCCCAGCGGCGCAAGCTCCGTTCAGTGGATGCAGGAAGGACGGTCATGGGAGGCAGGTTTCAGGACCGCAAGTTCGGAAGAACCGGTCAGGGAGTTTCCGCGGCGAGTGCGTAATGCGTCACGTCCACGGTATTGACGTGGTAAATGCCCCCAGCGATCTCGTGCACCTTCGCAGCCATGGCCTCCGGGGAGACGCGTTCAGAGGAAAACTCGACCTCAACGAAATTCTCGGCGCGTTCCGCGTCAAAGTCAATGTGGGCGTTGGAAACGCCGTCGAGCTCGAGCAGCTCTTTTTGGATTTTACCACCGCACGCCACCGCACACATCATGCCTTCCACCTCCAACCGCGCAACCGAGTGCCCCGAGGCCCCTGCCTCAAAATGTTCAGTGACCGCCACGCCCGAAGTTCCCTCGCCGCATCCAGAACCCATGGCCACCACCAACAACGCCGCGGCACCCGCCGCTCGAATTCCGAAAAGTTTCAACATGGTGCAAAGATAAAACCCGATGAGCACGACCTGAATCCAATGAATCCTAATTTCGCGGCCCGTGAACACGCCCTCTACCCCTGCGCGCCCTTGGCTCGCCCCGGCCCTGCTGCTCCTGTTGGGGGCGGTTTGGGGCAGCAGTTTCATTTTGATGAAGCGCGCGTTGTTCGCGAGCACGGGCGAGCCGTTGATGGCGCCGCTGGATTTGGCGACGCTTCGGATGGCCTTTGCGGGGACGGCGTTGGCGCCGGTGGCTTGGTCCGCGTTGAAGCGGGTGCGGGGGCCGCAGCGCAAATGGGTCTTCGCGTCGGGAGTGATCGGAAGCCTCATTCCCGCGGTGCTGTTTGCCGTAGCCCAAACCCAGTTGCCGAGCGCCCTCGCGGGCATGCTCAACGCGCTCTCCCCGCTGTGGACGCTGGTGTTCAGCGTGTTCGTGTTCCGGAACCGGGCGCAACCGCGTCAGGTGGTGGGGTTGCTGGTGGGGTTTGCGGGGGCGTTGTGGATGGTGGGGCGCGGGGAAACGTTGGCGGTGGGGGAATCGGCTTGGTGGCCGGGGTTGCTGATCGTGGCGGCGACGATGTGTTATGGGATGAACGTGAACATCACGCGGGAGAAGTTGGCGGGGCCGACCGGGTTGCAGTTGGCGTCGCTGTCGCTCGGTTTCATCGCGGTGCCGAGTTGGGGATACGTGGTGGCGAGTGGGACCTTTGGGCGGGTGTTGGCGCAAGACGAGGGGGTGGCGGCGATCGGGGCGGTGGCCGTGTTGGCGGTCGTGGGGACGGCGGTGGCGCTGGCCTTGTTCAATCAGGTCATCGCGTTGACGTCCTCGTTGTTCGCCGCGTCCGTGACGTACATCATTCCGGTGTTTGCGGCGGTCTGGGGGTTCCTCGATGGGGAAGCGTTGACGTGGGGGCATGCCGCGGCCGGGGCGGTCATCTTGAGTGGCGTCGCCATCATCAACGCAGGGCGGCGAAAGGCATAGTGCACAAAAGTTCGCGCGGGGGTGTTGATAAGTTGCGGGGTTTGGCCTACCTTTGCCGACCCATTAGGGGACTTTAAATTCATTCCCATGTATGCAATCGTAGAGATAGCAGGGCACCAGTACAAGGTACAGAAAGACCAACAGGTGTTCGTTAACCGCCTCCAACAGGACGAAGGCGCGAAGGTCAGCTTTGACCGCGTGCTCCTGACGGACCAAGACGGTAACGTTCAGGTTGGCGCCCCGGCTATAAGCGGAGCTTCCGTCTCCGCAGTGGTTGAACGCCACTTGAAAGGTGACAAGGTGCTGATCTTCAAAAAGAAGCGCCGGAAAGGTTACCAAAAGTTGAATGGATTCCGGGCTTCATTGACCGAAATCCGCATCACGGACATCAAAGCATAATCGACGCATTTCGCAAGAAACGCGCTGAAAACCCTTTAAGCCATGGCTCACAAAAAAGGTGTAGGTAGCTCCAAGAACGGTCGGGAATCTCACTCGAAACGATTGGGCGTTAAAATTTTCGGAGGTCAAGGTTGCATCGCGGGGAACATCCTCGTTCGCCAACGCGGCACGCAACACCACCCGGGCGTCAACGTCGGGATTGGCAAAGACCACACGCTGTACGCATTGACGGACGGCGTGGTCGAATTCCGCAAGAAGAAAAACAACCGTTCATTCGTCAGCGTCGTCCCGATGGGCGAGGCTTGATTGAACGTGAATTCGCATTGAATGCAACGCTCCCGGCCCTCTCGTAGGGTCGGGAGTTTTGTATTTTCGCCCCTGCCAACGGGGCTCGCATCGGTTGGCAACCCATTTTCAGCAGAACAACGCCCATGTTGACCCTCTCAGCCCTGCGTGAACAACGCGATGCGGTGATCGCCGCCCTTGCCAAGCGTGGCCTCGATGCCGCAGAAACCATCGACGGCATCCTGGCCGCAGACGCCGAGCGCCGGGCCACACAAACCCGCCTCGACGGCCTCCTCGCCGAAAGCAACGCCGCCAGCCGGAAAATCGGCGAGTTGATGCGCTCGGGACAGCGCGAAGAGGCCGAGGCGATGAAGGCCACGGTGAGCGGGAACAAAGCCCTGGAAAAGGAATTGAAGGACCAGCTCGCGGCGTTGGAGGGATCTGTGCACGAAGCGCTGTGCCACCTTCCCAACACGCCGTGCGACCTCGTGGCGGCCGGAAAGTCCGCTGAGGACAACGTGGAGGTGTTCCGGAGCGGGGGGGTGCCGACGTTGGCGGAAGGCGCGGTGCCGCATTGGGACCTCGCTTCGAAGTACGATTTGATCGACTTCGATTTGGGGGCGAAGGTCACGGGCGCGGGCTTTCCGTTCTACAAGGGCAAGGGCGCGAAGTTGCAGCGGGGGTTGATTCGGTTCTTCCTGGAGCGGGCGGAGGAGGCCGGGTATTTGGAGTACATCCCGCCGCACATGATCAATGAGGAGTCGGGGTTTGGCACGGGCCAGCTGCCGGATAAAGAGGGGCAGATGTACCACATGCAGGACGACAACCTGTTCATGATCCCGACGGCGGAGGTGCCCTTGACGAACATTTACCGGGATACCCTGCTGAATGCGGCGGACTTGCCCATCAAGCTGTGCGGGTACACCCCGTGTTTCCGTCGCGAGGCGGGCAGCTACGGCAAGGACGTGCGCGGATTGAACCGGTTGCACCAGTTCGACAAGGTGGAAATCGTGCAGATCGCGGACCCGGCAACGTCGTATGCGAAGCTCGACGAAATGGTCGATCACGTGAAGGGGCTGCTCGACACGCTCGAACTTCCCTACCGCATCCTGCGGTTGTGCGGAGGCGACATGGGCTTCACTTCGGCGATGACGTACGATTTCGAGGTGTGGTCGGCTGCGCAGGAGCGGTGGTTGGAGGTGTCGTCCGTGTCGAACTTTGAGACGTACCAGGCGAACCGGTTGAAGTGCCGATTCCGCGGCGAAAACGGCAACGAACTCGTGCACACCCTCAACGGATCGGCCCTCGCGTTGCCGCGCATCGTGGCGGCCTTGTTGGAAAACCACCAAGGCCCCGATGGCATTCGCATTCCGGAAGGTTTGCAAGCCTACGTCGGATTCACATCCATTCACTGATTCCGCGTTTCGAAGCTTCCCGGGGGTGATTATCTTCGGGACATGAAACAAGCTAAACTCCTGGCGGCCGTGGCCGTGGGGCTGGTGCTCTTGCTGGGCGCGTGTGGGGGCCGTGGGCACCGTTCCGAAATCGCCGAGTTGGAGCAAGCGCGGTTGGAGATGGAGCGGGCCGCTGAGGCGTATGCCGCTTTGCCGCAGGATTCCATTGATGCGGTGCGGGTTTGGGCCAGCGCGCAGTTGCAGGATTTTGAGTTGCTCGCGGCGGATTCGGGCATCGTGCTCACGCGGTCGGAGGGCGCCATCATCAACGAGGTGGGCAAGGTCCGCCGTTTGCTGAAGGACAATCCCAAGCGCATCTCGCAGTTGCGCACCTCGCAGGAGCAGGTTGCAGGCCAAATCCAATTGCTCATCGAAGCCCTGCAATCCCGCGCCACGGTCGACGGCGCAGGCACCCCCATCGACTCCACGTACATCCGCGTTCAGGTCAACGCCGAACGCACTTCCGCGGAACGCATTGCGTCCTCTTGGGAAGAGTCCGCATCGTACGCCACGAAGGCCCTGTCCCTCGCCGCTCGGACGAAACCCGCCGCCGACAGCCTCGGAACGGAGCTGCGCAAGCGACTTGCGGTTTGGGTCCTCGAAAACAGCGCCCCATGAGGAAACTCAGCCTGACGGTGGCGCTCCTCGGCACCCTCGCCGCTTCCCAAGCCCAAAGCGACCTCGAGCTAGCGCAATACTACTACGAGGAGGGCTCGTACCAGCAAGCCGTCCTCTACCTCGAGCAGCTCTGGAAGAAGGACAAGACGGACAAGATCTACGACATGTACTACGCCTCGCTCGTAGCCATCGACGACTTCGAGCGGGCGGAAGACCTCGTGAAAAAGCGGCTAAAAGGACGCGGCAACCGCGCAACGGCGTATGTGGACCTCGGCGAATTGTACGTCCGCTTTGACAAGCGGGAATTGGCGATGGAGGCGTTCAACGAAGCGCTCGCGTTGCTTGGTCCTGGGGTCGGCAACGCCCAGAAGCTCGCCGACGCCTTCGTCGAGTTGAACGAGCTCGATTTGGCCCTGGAAGTCTACGAAAGATCCGCGGCGATGGGCACGCAGGGGCTCGCGTACAGCCTGGCGAATTTGCAGGGCATTCGAGGCGATTACCCGGGGATGTTGGACTCGTACTGCGAGCTGCTGCACGAGCGACCGACGTACCTGCGCACGGTCCAAAACAGCATCTACCGCACGATGCGCTTCTACGAGAACCCGGAAATGGCGTCCCTGATCCGGTCGGCGCTGCTCCGTGCGATGCAAACCCATCCGGACGACATCATCTTCCCTGAAATGCTCGTTTGGTACTTCAACGCGCTGGAGGACTTTGCGGGGGCGTTCCAGCATGCGAAAGCCTTGGATCTGCGCTTGAACGAAGACGGGCAACGGCTGATGGAATTGGGGAATACCGCCCTGGCCAACCGCGACTACGGAACGGCCCGCAAGTGCTTCGAAGCCGTTCTTGAGAAAGGGCCGAGGACGCCCTACTTCTACACGGCTTCGAACGAGGTGTTGCAAGTCCGGTACGAGGAACTCGAGGCGCAGCTGCCGCCCGACCTCGCGGCCTACCGGACGTTGGCGGACGACTACCGCGCGGCGTTGGATGCGCTGGGGCTGCGCACCGAGACCGCCGTTATGGCGAAAGACTGCGCCCACGTGCTGGCTTTCTACCTCGGCGCGGTCACCGAGGCCATTGAGCTGCTCGACGCGACCATCGCCCTTCCCGGCCTGTACGACCGCATCGTCGCGGTGTGCAAACTGGAGCTCGGAGACATCCACGTCTTTGATGACAACATTTGGGAAGCGTCCCTGCTGTTTTCGCAGGTGGAACTGGACTTTGGGGACGATCCGCTGGGCCATGAGGCCAAATTCCGCAACGCCCGCGTCTCCTACTTCGGAGGCAAGTTCGATTGGGCCCAAACCCAACTCGACGCCCTGAAGGCCTCGACTTCCAAGCTCATCTCGAACGACGCGATCGATTTGTCCTTGCTCATCACGGACAATTACGCCCTCGACACGATATCCGAGCCGATGGAGCGCTTCGCGCAAGTCCTCGCGCTCCAGCACCGGTACCTCGAAGCCGAAGTCGCCCTCGACAGCCTCATGGCGGACTGGCCCGGACACGCGCTGGAGGACGACATCCTGTTCCGAAAGGCCACATGGGCCCGACTCAACGGCCGATTCGAAGATGCACTCGCCTTCTTGGAAGAAATCACGGACCTGCATTTCGACGACGTCCTGGCGGACGACGCGCTGTTTTGGCGCGCCACCATCCTGGAAAACCACCTGCACCGTGTCGAAGACGCCCTGCCCCTGTACGAGCAGCTCCTCTTCGAATACCCGGGCAGCCTCCACGTCATCGAAGCCCGCGAGCGGTTCCGCGCACTCTCCACGGAGGCGAACGCCGGCTGATTCGGCCCTCAAACCCATCGCCCCACCCCTGACCCGCGCCCCCGCTGCGGGCGAATCTGGCTTGCGCAACAAGCCCGCTCCGAGCCACTGCAACAACTTGTGCACCCAAGCGCGTCTTCGGGAGCAACCATGAATGCGGTTCTCGGCAGCCCACCCTTCCGCCACCCGCTGAACGAACAGCCAAATCGCGCGCAATTGCGACCCCAGGATGAGCCAGATTGCCAAACCAAGTCCTCTCCGGCTGCCGTGCAGATTGGAGCTCTTCTAGCGCCCAGAAGCGCCTTCCCGCTTGTCCAAATGCATGGGCAACATAACGACACAACAGAGTCCACCTTCCTCACGCTCCTGAAGAAGTCGACAAGGCTACCGCCAACGCCCCCCTTCCCACCACCATCATCCATAGGTACGAAAATCCCACGCATCCTGATCAGAGCTGAGCGCATCACTCAAGGCTTCGCCGAAAGTCGATTCAACCAAACGCAAAAAAGCCCCTCCGAAGAGGGGCTTTCTTTATCTCACAAATAAGAGGGGTCTTAGTTACACAACTCACCGTAGTAAGCGAGGAGGACCAACAGGTCGGCGGTTCCAATGATGCCGTCCCCGTTGAGGTCTTCAGCACCGGCGTTAGCCGAGCCTCCGATCTCTCCTCCATCCTGCGTTCCGTAGAGCGCAAGGATGGCGAGGAGGTCATTCGTTCCGACGATGTCGTCACCGGTCACGTCTCCAGGGCATTCGCGGAATGCCATTTGTTGGAAACCTTGGGTAAGGAAAACGTTTCCGTCGCCTACCGTGGTGGTGAACACTTGGCCGATTGATCCGCTGATCTCGCCAAGTACGTCTCCAATTGCACTAACCTCACCGTTATGATATCCAGAGGTAATCGCTTGGCGGTCCATCGTGACCTGCGCAGCGGCGTCTTCTGAGATCATAGCGAGACCCCCGAGCAGGAACAAGATGTAAAAGAGCTTTTTCATAGTGATGCTCGTTTGGGGGTTAAACATTCAATTAGGGGGTCAACGTGCTAGCGACGATATCCAAGAAGAGGTAAATGCCCGTGTCGAACATTCCTCCGTCAACGGTACCGACAGCCAACTTCGGACGAACCACACCATCCGTGCAAGCCACGATTGAGTTCACATCGTCGTAGCCGAGGGTGAAGGTCATTTGCGTAGCGCTCACACGGTCAATCGTGACGTCGATGCTGTTGTTCTCTGCCCAGAGCTTACCGAGGATTTCGTCGTCCTCAGACAAACCGCCATTGCCATTGCGGAACTGATCGAAGTTCTTGCCCACCACAGTGAACACGTAGTTGTCACCATTGACTGAGACAGCCGTAGAAGCAGAATCTTCGTACAATACGACGTTACCGTTCATGTAGTACACTGCTTCGTTGTAGTCGTCACCATTCGTCCCATCAATCAAATCAGCGTCGTAGCTCCAGAATTGGGGAACGTGCGTTTGATTGATGCGGTGGTAGTCGACGTAGTCGCGGCGGGTCAACACGTTATTGTCCGTGCCTTCAAGACCACTTTCCTCGTTCGGCCAGTTCGCACCATACGTCGAAGCGCCTGCCTTGATTGCACTGCTTGAGTAGATGTTATCACCGCTGATGTTTCCGTAGACTTCCATGTTTCCGTCCCAAGTCGCGTTATCCGTAACCGTCAAGTTTTGAACCGTCATCATCGGATCGTGGCCATCAACCGCAACGATGTAGTTGCCGTTGATGTCCTTCACTGCGAATTCTGGCTCATCCTCAATGGTTGCAGACGTGCCTCCAGGCAAGGTCGGCGTTTCCACCACCAAGTGCTTAGCAACAGACACCGTGTCATTGAACTGAGCGAAGTCATCAACAGTCAACGTGCTATCCAAAGCCGTGTGACCATCAACTTCCAACGTAGACTCGAAGTAGACACCTTCAGCAGCATTCAAGCTGTCGAGCGTGGTCACACCATCAACATCCAACGTAGAGTCAAAGTCAACACCCAACGAAGCGTTCAAGCTGTCAAGCGTCGTGATGCCGTCAACATCAAAGTCGCCATCAACGTCCGTGTTGCCATCAACGTGCAACGTGGAATCGAAGTCAA
>JAUICJ010000012.1 GCA_030427925.1 Bacteroidia bacterium
AGGCGCAGGTGTTCCAAATCAGCGATGCCGATGCAACGACGTGCGCGGGCTTGTTCGTGGACGATGGGGACATTGCGGATCCTGCAGGAGGGCCGTACTCGAATACGAACTACGTCATCACGATTTGTCCTGAAACGGTGGGAGACGCCATTGCGGCCGAATTCATTTCCTTCCAGCTGCAGACGAACGCGAATCCGAACAACAACGACGTGCTGTTCATTTACGACGGGAACTCCACTGCGGCTCCGCTCATCGGGGCGGGAACCGGGAACAATTTCCAGGACGTAACGGCGACGGCTTCGTTGAACAACCCTTCGGGATGCTTGACGTTCGAGTTCTTCTGCTTGAACGGGGCCACGGGAGGGGCCATCGGATGGGCGGCCGAATTGTCGTGCGTGACGCCCTGTACGACGCCGATTTCGTCGTTTGATTTGATCGATCCCGAGGCGTTCCAGGACAATCCGCAGAGCGTGGGCGTTTGCCCGGACCAGGAGGTGACGTTCAACGGTGCGGCCAGCACCGGGGATGGGGTTCCACTGAACAACTGGATTTGGAATTGGGGCGATGGGGACATTTCGTTGAGCAGCGTGCCCGAAGCCACACACAGCTACGAGGAGCCAGGGGAGTACCTGGTTTCGCTCGTCGTGGAGGATGAAAACGGATGCGGCAGCACAAATTTGGAACCCTTCCAAGTGCTCGTCAGCACCTTGCCCATCTTCAACACCGCCACGGAATCTCCGATTTGCGTGAACCAGCCTACGTTCCTCGACGGGTCGGGCTACCAGAGCGTTACGTGGACGGCGCTTCCGCCCATCTCCGTGAGCGAGGAGCAGCCCTTGCCGGACAACTCCAACGTTCCATTCGACTCGGAAATGACCATTGACTTTTTCGACGACGGTCAACTTGTGGAGTCGTGTGAAGACATCTTGGGCATTTCGGCGGTCATGGAGCACACTTTCATCGGCGATTTGACGATTTGGGTGGAGTGCCCGAACGGGCAGGAGATGTTGTTGCTGGATAACGGGCCCAGTGGGCAGGAGGATGCTACGGGCTGCATGTACCCAGATTTGGGTGGGAACAACTTGGGAGATCCGGTCGCCGGGATTGGATGGGAGTACACGTGGAGCATGGATGCGGATTTCATCATGGACGACCCATCAAATCCCGCTGTCGCTGGGGGCGCTACGGTGCCTGCCGGGGATTACTTGCCATGTGGCGACATGTGCGACTTGGTCGGTTGCCCGTTGAATGGGGTGTGGACATTTTACGTGCACGATCAGTGGCTGGGGGATGACGGATTCCTGTTCAATTGGTCCATGGACTTCGATCCGGAAATTGTACCGGGCGTGACCACTTTCACGCCGACCATCGGGGTCGAATCGGATTCCAGTTACTGGGACCTCACACCGGGCGATTACGGTTTTGTTGGCCTCGATGCTCCGGGCGATTACGCCGACATGGTTTTCGACCAAGCAGGCTCCTATGACTTCAACTACGTGGTCCAAAACAACTTCGGCTGTCAATGGGACACCACCGTGACCATCGAGGTGCTCGACCCGCCCAACATTTCGGCAGGGGAGGACTTCTTCGCTTGCGGCGACTTCCAACTCGGGGCAGGGCTCGTGGATGCCGATCCAGCCGTTTGCAGCGAGGATGCGGGGGCCTACGAATACTGCTACGACAACGGCGAGAATTTCACGTGGACGTTTTGTCCAGACAATCCCGGGGATGGTTCAACCTTCATGACCTTGAGCTTCCAGCAGGGAACCGTCGAAAACTTCTTCGACCCGCTCATCATCTACGACGGTGAAGACACGAATGCTCCGGTGCTTGCTGGCCCCATCAGCGGGGATTTGACGGGACAAACCTTCACGGCCACCAACGCATCCGGTTGCCTTACCGTGAGCTTCTCCTCCGACGGAAGCGTTTCGTGCGCGAGCACGCCGACCTACAATTCATGGCAGTACACCGTGGGGTGCACCAACGCGAGCGGCATCGACTGGTCATGGACCCCCGCAGCCGACTTGATCGGAGCGGATACGCCATCGCCGTTGTCTTCGTCGCTGGACCAAACCACGGTCTACACCGTTACGGGCGGTTGGAGTTTCCTTCCCGCTTGTTCCACAACGGACGAAGTGGAGGTTTCTCCTTCGTTCGACATTTCGGTGGAGTCCACGGACCCTACGTGCTTTGGAAACGACGGCAGCATGTTGGTGGAAATCGTTACGGCAGGCTCAGTCGGCCCTTGGACCATCGAGGTGTTCAATGGCGCGAACTTGGTGGGCAGTTCTTTCGCGAGCAGCCCTTCGGTGGTCGCAGTGGAGGGGTTGCCCCCGGGCAACTTGCTCGTACAGGTGAGCGATGACAACTGCGTCATTGAGGCCAATGTGGTGCTGGCTTCCGTTCCGACGCCTGTTTTGACGGCCTCCAACGACACCACGATCTGCATCGATGGGACGGCCACGTTGCAAGCCGTTCTCGCACCGACGGTTCCGAACACGGTTTACACGTGGAGCGCTGCTGGCGCCACCGGTGGAACGGTCACCGTGGGGCCCAACAGCCCGAGCTTGTATACCGTTTACGCCACGTACGCTGAAGGGTGCCAAACCCCCACCGAAGAAGTGTTCGTGGACATTTACGCCCCGATGAGCCTCCAAATGACGGCCAACGAACTGATCTGCGACGTGGATTCGGCTTGGGTCGGAGTGACGGCACTCGAGGGCGGTTTGCCCCCGTACAACTACGCATGGACTCCGGATGGCGCTGCCGATGGGTTTTGGAGTTTTGCCGACGTCACCACAACGTACTGCGTGGTGGTGACCGACGCGTGCGAAACGCCTGCCATCGAAGGCTGCGCTGAAGTTGCGGTTCCGGATGCCATTGACCCCACGTTCACGGTGGACACACTCGGCGGATGCCACCCCGTCACGGTCGGCTTCACGTCGAATGCCACCAACGTGGACCAAATCGCCACTTCCCTCTGGACCTTCGGAGATGGCGGGCAATCGTCTGCCGTAGAAGCGGCGTATCACACGTACATCGAGCCCGGGATTTGGTCCATCGGACACGTCATCACATCGATCCACGGATGCGTGTACACGGACCAGCAATCGGCATTGATCGAGACGTACGACTGGCCCGTGGCCGCGTTTGCAAACGACCCGACGGTGACCGCATTGCCCTTGACGCATTTCACGTTTGAGAATTATTCCCTCGGAGCGAACACCGCATTCTGGGACTTTGCTGGATTCGGGACGTCGAGCGAGTGGTCGACCACCTTTGATTTCCCCGCGGATCAATCGGGTGAATACACCGTCACGCTGACGGTTGAGAACGCGTGGGGGTGCACCGACGTGCTTTCCCGCAACTTGTTGGTCAACGAGAGCTTCTCGATGTACATCCCCAACGGGTTCACGCCCGACATGGATGGCTTGAACGATGCGTGGAAGTTTTATGGAATCGACGTGGACGAGTCGGATTTCCACGTGGTCGTTTTCGACCGTTGGGGGCAAAAGGTTTACGAGTCCACGGATTTATATGGGGCATGGGTGGGGGACAACCTCGGCGGTGACTATTTTGTCCAAAACGGAGTCTACACATACCTCATCACCACCCGTTCGTTGGCCACCAAGGAGCGGAAAGTATTGAAAGGAACGGTTACCATCACGAGATGAATCCAATTCAAAAAAAGGTCGCTTGGGCTGGCTTGTTTGCAAGCTTGGCGTTCGGCGTTACAGGCCAAACCAACATCCAAATCAGCGAAGGCGGCACGGTCACCACGTGTGACGGCTTCTTCGTGGACGATGGGGACATCGGGGACCCCGCTGGGGGTCCGTACAGCAACACGGATTACGTCATCACGATTTGTCCTGATAACCCGGGAGACGCCATCGCGGCTGAATTCCTTTCGTTTCAGCTGCAGACGAACGCCAACCCGAACAACAACGACATGTTGTTCATCTACGACGGCGATTCGAACGGAGCCCCCCTCATCGGGGTCGGGACGGGAAACAACTTCCAAGACGTGACGGCAACGGCATCCCTGAACAACCCCACGGGCTGCTTGACCTTTCAGTTTGCTGTGAACAACGGCGCGACGGCCGGGGCCATCGGTTGGGCCGCGCAAGTCACGTGCGTCACCCCGTGCACCGTGCCGATGTCGTCGCTGGAGTTGTTGGATCCCGATGCATTTGAAGACAATCCCAACAGCGTCGGGATTTGTCCCAATCAGGATGTTACGTTCGACGGCAGCAATTCCGAAGGCGACGGGGCTCCGCTTGCGAACTGGATTTGGAACTGGGGAGACGGCAACGTGGAAACCACGCCATCCATGTCGGCATCGCATGCCTACGACACCCCGGGAGAATACTTGGTCACGCTCGTGGTGGAAGACGAGAACGGTTGCAGCAGCACGAACCTCGAACCCTTTCAAGTCCTAGTGAGTACGATTCCGATCTTCAATACCGAATTCACGACACCGCTCTGCACGGGTTCGCCGGGATTCTTGGACGGAAATCCAGTTCAGAGCGTGACGTGGACGGCTTTGCCCCCGATTTCGGTTTCCGAGGAGCAGTCGCTTCCCGATAACTCGAATGTGCCATTCGAGTCAGAAATGGTCATTGACTTCTTCGATGAAGGCCAAGTCGTGGAGGAGTGCGACGACATCATGTCCCTGTCAGCGGTCATGGAGCACACGTTCATTGGGGACTTGACAATTTGGGTGGAGTGCCCGAATGGGCAGGAAATGCTGTTGCTGGACAACGGTCCCAGCGGTGGGGCCGACGCGACGGGGTGCATGTTCCCGGACTTGGGAGGGAACAACTTGGGCGATCCGGTAGCGGGGATTGGTTGGGAATACACGTGGGACATGGACGCGGAGTTCATTATGGACGACCCCAGCAATCCTGCGGTTGCGAATGGCCAGGCGGTTCCGGCGGGTTCCTACTTGCCCTGCGGCGATTTTTGCGAGCTGGTGGGATGCCCATTGAATGGAATTTGGACGCTGAACATCCACGACCAATGGTTGGGGGACGACGGGTTTTTGTTCAATTGGACCATGGATTTCAATCCGGAAATCGTTCCAGGGGTCACGACCTTCACGCCGACCATCGGCTTGGATGCGGATTCCAGTTACTGGGACCTCGATTTGGGCACCTATGGTGTGACCGACCTCAATGAGGAAGCGGATTATGTCGGGTTGGAATTCGATGTGCCCGGGGATTATGAGTTCGATTACGTAGTGACCAACAACTTCGGATGCACGTGGGATACGACGGTGGTTTTGACCGTGGTTCCTGGCTTGGGCAATTCGGTCACGGCGGGGCCGGACGTGGTTTTTTGCCAGGACGCCGTGCAACTGCAAGGAGCGTTCACGGGGGCGGATGCTTCGGCTTGCGGAGGCGTGGAGGGCACGTTTGAGTTTTGCTACGGAAACAACGTCTACGAGGAGTATTACTTCTGCCCGGACAACCCGGGCGACGGCACCATGATCACCATTTCCATCGAGCAAGGCGGGGTGGAGAATGCCGTGTTTGACCAGTTTTTCATCTACGATGGACCGGATGTGAATTCACCGATTCTGGCGGGGCCCTTGTCGGGGCCTGATTTGTCGGGCAACGTGTTCACGGCGACGAATCCGGATGGGTGCTTGACGATCAGCATTGATTCCGATGCAAGCATTTCGTGTGATTCAGAACAGTTCGACCCCATCATCCTGTGTGTTTCGTGCGGCGGAAGCCAAAGCTCATGCGGGTACACGTGGACTTGGGATCCGCCGTTGTACCTCGACGATCCCAACGTTCAGAACCCGATGGTGACCGATTTCGACGGGGTGCCTTTCACCTACACGTTGTTGGTGGAGCCCATCGACTTGCCCAACTGCGGCACCACCGACGAGGTGCAGGTCTTGCCCGGATTTGAGTTCACATACGACATCACCCAGCCGTCTTGTTACGGAAACGATGGTGCGGTTGCGGTGAACATCACGTCCCCGCCGGCAGATGGTCCGTGGAACATCGTCTTGAGCGAAGGCGGAACGTTGGTGGAGTCCACTTCAACGGGAGGGGGGCTGACGGTGATCGGGGACTTGGTCCCGGGGGATTATTCCCTCGAAGTGTCGGACAACGGTGGTTGCCTGTATGCGTTTGATTTCGAACTGTTGGAGCCGGAACCGCTGTTGTTTGACTTGACGCCGGATCCCACGATTTGCATTGACGGTGCGGTGACGTTGGAGGCCAGTTCGGACATGGACCCTTCGGGCACGTGGACTTACCATTGGGACAACGGGTTGGGAACCGGGGATGCGCAGACGGTTTCGCCGGTGGTCACGACGGACTACACCGTGTATGCCACGACGCCCAATGGGTGCCCATCGGATGAACAAACCGTCACGGTCAATGTGCTCGACAGCTTGTCGGTGCAATTGGGTGGGGACGATTTGATTTGCGGAGGGGCGTTTGCCACCCTGAACATCGTGAACGCAGCTGGAGGTTCGGGCACAGGGTACACCTACACGTGGGAATGGCAGGGGATGAATTTGGGCACAGGTTCTGAAACAAACTTCATGGATGCGCCGCCTGCGACCGGGACGTACTGCGTGACGTTGATGGACGATTGCGAAACGCCTGCGGTGGAGTCGTGCCATGAGGTGGTCATCGAAACGCCCATCCCGGCCAATTTCCACCCGGACACCACCCACACGTGCATTCCGGGCGTGATTCAGTTCACGAGCGACGTGGACCAAACCTTGATCCAGGACCAGCATTGGACCTTCGGAGATGGCGAAGGAGCGTTCGAGGCGAACCCCGTTCACATTTATCCGCAGCCCGGCTCGTACACGGTTTCCTACCACATCACGTCCCTGTTGGGGTGCAACTACTCCTCGACTGAGCCCGGCCTCATCGACGTGTTCGATGTGCCGTCGGTCGGATACGCGGCCAGCCCGCAACCCACTTCGGTGCCGGATACGGAGATTGAATTTGAGAGCGTGAACTCTTCGGGCGTCATCGAGTGGGAGTGGAGCTTCGGTTCGTTGGGACAATATGGCGTGTCGAACGAGGTGGACCCCACGTTCCAGTTTCCCATCGATCGCGGGGGATTGTATCCCGTGACGCTGGTGGTGACGGATGTCAACGGTTGCTCGGCGCAAGTGACGCGGACCATTGAGATCTTCGATTTGTTCAATTTGTACATCCCCACGTCGTTCACGCCGAACAACGACGGGGTGAACGATGCTTTCTTCGTGCAGGGCACGGACATCGATCCCGACCGCTTTTTGTTGCAGGTGTTCAACCGCTGGAACAACAAGGTGTTCGAAACGCGGGACATGAACGAGGTTTGGTATGGCCCAGCAGTCAACGATTCCGAGTATTATGCCCAAAACGGATTGTACTTCTACCGCGTGGTGGTCTACAACAACAGCCAATCTGCTGAACGCCACGAATACACCGGGACGGTGACCATCATCCGCTGATTCATCGGAATGAACGAATAAAAAACCCCGGAACTCGCATCGAGTTCCGGGGTTTTTTCATGCAGTGCTTTCGACGGAATCAGGACGGCTCAGCCAGGCCCAGCAACTCGTCCATCGTTCCCGTGGCCACGCTGTGGTAGTTCGGTCGGGCAGTGCGGTAGATGTCCCGAGCCAGCTCGCCTTGCCCCGTTTCTTCCATGGCCCGGTAAAGCGGCGTCAAGAACTTTCGGCGACCGACCACTTCGAGGAAGCTGCGCAACCGATCGTAACATGGGGTGTAACGGCTCCGGATGCCTTGCTCCAACCACGCGAACAGCACCTCGTTGTTGCCTGTAGCCGTGATGCTCCATGCCGCATCCAATTCGCTCAGGCGTTCGGCTGGGGTGTCGTCTGGCAAGTTCGAAAGGAACCGGTAGCGCTCCTGGTAAACCCACTCTTTCCAAGGCAACGACTCCGTCGAGGCCGCCCCGGACACCCAGTCCGCCAGCAATGCATCGACCCGCTCAATGCGCTGACTCCGCACCTTCGGGCAATTCTCCGGCAATCCCGCACCGAAAATCCACGCGTCCAAGTTCACTGCAGCCAGGAGCTCGGGGGTGTTCAGCAATTCCTCCTTCAAGTAAGCGATGAAGTCATCCGTGTCCATGACGCTGAACGCGTGGCGAGCGAAGTAAGCGCGGAGGAATTCGTCCCACGATTCGCGGCCTACGGTTTGTTCCAACAGCCGCAAGAAGAAATAGCCCTTGTCGTAAGCAATCGCCGTCATGCCATCGTCCGGATTCCGGTTCTTCAGGTGCAGTTTCAAATGCGTGTCATCCGGATTCAGGTCCATGATGGCGTCCACTTCATCGACCAAACCTTGGTAGCTCAGCGTCACCAGCATCTCGGAGATGTCCGCTCCGTAGACCGCCTCCATGATGCGTTGCTCGAAGTACACGGTGAAGCCTTCGTTCAACCAAAAATCATCCCACGTGGCGTTCGTCACCAAGTTGCCGCTCCAGCTGTGGGCCAACTCGTGCGCCACCAACGACACCAAGCTCCGGTCCCCCGCAATGATGGTCGGGGTGGCAAAAGTCAACCGCGGATTCTCCATTCCGCCGAAGGGGAACGCAGGGGGCAGCACCAGCAAGTCGTAACGTTCCCAAGCATAGGGGCCGTAAAGGCCCTCGGCTGCCACGAGCAAATCCTCCATTTCGGCGAATTCGTACTCGGCAGCGTCGATCAGCTCCGGAACGGCATACACGCCCGTGTGCGGACCGATTTCGCGGAACTCCACGTCGCCCACCGCAAGCGCAAGCAAGTAGGACGGAATGGGCTGCGCCATTTCGAAGGAGTACGTGCCCGTGGCCGCTTTTTCGGTCGGGTTGGTTGCACTCATCAACGCCATGAGGTTGTTCGGGACTTGGACGGTGGCGTTGTAAGTGAAGCGGATTCCTGGGCTGTCTTGGCACGGCACCCACGTGCGGGCGAGGATGGCTTGACTTTGAGTAAACAGGAAGGGCGACTCGCCTTCCACCCACAGGAGGGCGTCGGCGTCCGGGGCAGTGGCGTACCGGATGGCCACTTGCTTCGTTTCCCCGGTCACCGGAATGGACAGGGGCTGGCCGATGAACGCCTGTTCTGGGCCGATGTTGAAATCAGCGGGCACGCCGTCGACGTAGGCCGATTCAATGGTCAATCCGTTGATGTCGAAAACGATGCGTTCTGCATCGGCCGCGCAGGCGATGTCGTAGGTGGCTGTTCCGGTGATGACGCGGCGGTCGAAATCGACCGAGGCGTCCCAATTGAGGTGCACAACGCGGGCCTCATCGGGCTGGCTGTAGCTGTGGAAATCGGTGGCGCGTTTCATTTCGAGAATGGCTTGCTGTTTCGCGTTGAGGGGAGCATTTTCAGGGGCCGAAGAGTCGGAACATCCCCAGACGGCGAGCGAGAGGACGCCGGCAATGATGGTGGTTCGGTTCATGCACGTTGAGGTTGAATGGCCCCAAAGGTAATCAGTAGGGCCTCGCGCGGTCCACGAGGCGGGCGATGCCGGTGAGGATCAACGTGCCCACCGCCGTTTTCATCACGAGTCCCGGCAGGAGGGGCTCCACCACGGACCAAATCCCGTCATCGACCGGAACAATGGAACGCTGCCAAACCATGCCGAGGGCCACGATCAGGATTTGGCCAGCAAACAAGAGCAGCCCGCTGCGCAAAAACCGGAACCGCTTCCCGACGGGGGCCCACCAACCCACCACCAACGCGGCGATGGGAAAGGCCAACAAATACCCGCCCGTCGTTCCCGTGAACCGAGCCCAGCCACTCGTAAAATGCGCGAACACCGGTGCTCCCAAGCCCCCTGCGATCAAGTACAGTAAGCTCGCGCTCAGCCCGACCTCCCAGCCGAACAACAGCCCCGGCAACAAAATCAACAACGTCTGCGCCGTCATGGGCGCTTCGCCTTCGATGTCAATGGCCATCGGTCCCAACAACCCCGCCGCAACCGCGCAAGCGAGGACGACCATTCCGGCCACCCAGCGCGGCTGCCCCACCATCCAATCCCGGTACATCAGCTCTTCTTGCGCTTGCGTTTCTTGGAAGAAGGGGCTTCCTCGACTTCTACACGGGGGTACACATCGTTCGCACCACCGACGTCGGCCACCCAACCGTCCGGATCCAACTGAACGCTCGCCACCCTCCGCTCATCGCGCTGGGTGAATTCGTAACGGGGATCGACCCACGGCCAATCCTCAAGCAACGCTGCCCCCTCCGGCACCACTGCTCCGCGCATCATGCGCAACGGGATGAAAAACCGTTCTGTCGTGCCGTCCTCAAACCGCACTTCCACCGTGGTGGGCATCGGCATGCCCCCGAGCTTTTGCAACCGAATGGTGTACGCCCCGTCTTGTTGGTCAACGGATTCAACGGCATAGTCCACTTGGTGCGTGGAATAAACGAAATACTGAAAGTACCAATCCAACTCAATCCCCGAAGCGCGTTCCATGCAGCGCATCAAGTCGATGGGGCCGGGGTGCTTGAAGGCAAATTGACGGTAGTAATCCTTCAACCCCGCATCCAAGGCCTCTTGTCCGATGACCGCTCGCAGTTGGGCGATCAAGACTTCGCCCTTCGAATAGGCGGCGACGCCGTATCCGCGGTTGGTGGTGTAGTGGTCGGCGTGCGTGGACAGCGGCTCCTCGTTTCCGCTCAGGGCCTGTCGGATGTAGCCCGCATAGGCGTATCGGAACGGGTCATTCGACTCGGGGCCCGCGAACAAGTGCTGCATGCACAGCGACGACGCGTACGAAGTCATGCCTTCGTCCATGAACTCGTACAGGCTTTCGTTCGTAGCGAGCACCGCTTGAAACCACGAGTGCGCCATTTCATGCACCGTCACACCGACGAGGCTGCGCAGCGAGCGATTTCCCGTGATGAGCGTCGCCATGGGGTACTCCATGCCGCCATCTCCGCCTTGAATGATGCTGTACTGCGGGTAGGGGTAGGGGCCGATCAATTCGTTGAAGAAGGCCATTGCACGCGCCGCATATTCCGGCAGTGCGCCCCACGCGGAATCCAATTCGGGGCTGATTTGGTGATAGCAATTCAGCTGCACCTTTCCGGCTTGCGCGGTTTCCAGGACAAAATCCGGATCAGCCGCCCACGCGAAATCCAATACGTTCTCCGCCTTGAACTGCCACAGGCCCTTGTCCGTTGCGCTGGCGTCTCGCAGCACTCCTGTGCCTCCGATGACGTAGCCTGCGGGCGCGTTGATGGTCACATCGTAGTTGCCAAAAATCCCATGAAATTCCCGCCCCACATAGGGGTCCGTGTGCCAACCCCAATGGTCGTACTGGCACAATTTGGGGTACCACTGGGTCATGGAGTATTCCACGCCCTCGGAATTCATCCAACCGGACCGGCGGATCTGGCGGGGCACGATGGCCTGCCAGTCCAGCTCAAGCTGCACCGTAGCCCCGGGTTCCACAGAATCGTCGAGGAAGGCCGTGAGCAGCGTTCCGTCGTGTTCGATGGTCACCGGCTTCCCATCCACCGTCAACCGCGAGACTTCCGATGAACCCCATTCGTCTTCGGGCAACTCAAAAATGCGCGAGCCCACCCTGCGATCGGGATCGGCGATGTTTCGGCTCCGAACATCCATCATGCTTCCTGGCCGAAACGCATTGAAGAACAGGTGGAAATGCAACCGGTCGAGGGCGTCAGGGCTGTTGTTGGTGAAGGCGATGACCGTGTGTCCGGTCAGGCCGTGCTTCGCCGTATCGAGCTGAACGTCCATCGTATAGTCCGCACGCTGCTGCCAACCCGGGTATTGCGCGTTGGCGGAGTTGAGTCCCACAAGAGCGACCCAACATGCGGCCACCAAGGTGGCTTTTTTCACTTGTTCCAACATGCGCGCAAGATACCTCAAAGGTCTTGACCGCAGCAGGCATCTTCTTCCACGGAATAAATGACCACGCGCTCCGCCCGGTTGATGGGATTGAGCCAAGCCAACAGGCGATCGAACCGCCCGGGAGCTACGTTGGCCACAAAGCGCAGGTTGGGCCACTCGGCCTTGAACGCTTGGACCGCTTCACCGAGGTGGGCATTCCCGTAAAACAGGAGGTAGTTCGGAAAGGGCCGCTCAGGTGCCAGCTTGCACAGCGTGTTGCGCTCGCCCGCGGGGTCGCTTTCGTGGTCGAAGGTGTAGTACGGCACCCATTGCCCTGCATAGAAGCGAGGGGGCAACGTGCCGCCGTCGACCTGGACGATGGCGAAATTCCGCAAGTCGCCGCGTTGGTAGAGGAGGTCCATGGCTTCGACGCGGCTTTTTTTGGCGTAGACAAAACTGAGGCCGATTGCGCAGACCAAATTGAAGCCCACCGTCCAGCCCACTAAGCCGCGCATCGCCTTCGGCCGCTCCTTCCACCAGGCACTGCGCTCCATCCATGCCGCCCATCCTGCGCTCCCCAGTACGGCTAAGAAGGGCATCACCGGCAAGATGAACCGCTCCTGCTTGTTGCTGTACGCGCTGTGGAACACGAAGAACGCCAGTGTCCCCCAAAGCAGCCAACGCCAATGTTCGAATTTCACACGCCGAACGAACATGCCCCAAACCAACGCAATTCCCACGGGCGGTGTGGCCAACCCCAACACCGTCCACATGTATTGATGCCACGGGCCTTGAGGATAGTTCATGGCGTGCGTGGTGTTGTACCCGAAGTAGGCCCGCAACTGCACGAACGGCTCGCCCCAAACAAACACATCGGAGATTTGAGTTAAGCTGAAAACCACCAACGAGCTAATAGCCAATATGGAAGGTTGCTTCAGTTGAATCTTTTTATGCTCGCCTGATGGCCACAACAAGGCCAATCCCCAACCCACTCCAAACAGCCCACATTGGTACCGGATTCCCGTTGCCAGCCCCAGGCCAATTCCCGCGAGGACGATCTGCTTCACCGTCCATTCCGAACGAGGGGTGCGAACCAGCTGCCATGCGCTGAACAGCAAGGGCGGGATGCAAACCAATTCCACGAGTTGGTGCACGCTCAACAGCGGCATCCAGCCCCATATGGCCACCAAGCCGCCTGCCCACCACGCAATGTTTCGACCACTCAGGGCTGCTGCGATGCGGTAGGTGAACACGATGATGAGCAAGCTGTACAAGCCATGCAACAGCCGGAGCGCAAAGGCGAGGTGCTTGGGCGCGGTAAGCCCCGCGGCCTTCAGCGCAGTAAGGGTCACGAACTGCGTACCGACATAAAAGAAGTTCGCGGGATGAGGCTGGGGTTCGAGTCCGCGCTCGATTTGGTTCCATGGCAACCACAGGTTGTAATCCGCTCCATCGGTCCATGAGGCCGCAGCTTCCACCACCAAAAAGTGGTCGTCGTGCATCAAGTACCCCGGCGAACCCCAAGCCGCAAGCAACCGAAGGGCAGCCCCTACCAGGAGCAAGCGAGTCAACGGTGCCATGCGACTCCAGCCTTCGCTCATGCGGTTTGCAATGCTTGTTGCAGCGCAATCATTTCCAAGCACGCGACCGCGCACTCGACGCCTTTGTTGCCGTGCTCCCCACCGCTGCGGGCAATGCTTTGTGCCTTGTTTTCATCAGTCAAGACGCAGAACATCACGGGTTTCTTGTGGTCCAACGCCACGCGCTGGATGCCATCCGCTGCTCCGGCACAAACGTAATCGAAGTGCGCCGTCTCCCCGCGGATCACGTTGCCGATGCACACGACCCCGTCGAGTTCCGGGTGGGCATCCAACAGGGACGCCGCCCCCAACGGCAGCTCGAAGGCCCCAGGGACCTCAACGATTCGCTGAGAGGCCTCGGGAATGCCCGCCGCACGAAAGACCTCCAACGCCCCGTCTCGCAAGGCGAAGGTGATGTCGGGGTTCCAGCGCGAAACAACAATGCCCACTCGGAAGTGGGCACTGTTCGGGAGGTTCCCGAGATCGTATGCGCTGAGGTTTTTACCTGCCGTCGCCATGGGTCAACCCACGAGGGAGGCGTGCAACACCTGGGCCGTGCTGAATTGCTGGCTGCTCGGGTAGTCGGAAACGATTTCTTCCAACAAATTGGCCGCTTCCTTCGTGTTGCCCAATTCCATGTGCGCCAGAGCCGCCTTGTACAGGAACATGGGCGCGAGCACGTCGCCCGCACTTCCCGACGCTCCAGCGGATGCCGCCGACAAGAAGGCCCGTGCGGCCGACTCGTAGTCACCAAGCTCAACGTGGCAATCGCCAATTCCGCCTTGTGCCAACACCGACACCACGCCGTCGCCCAGGCCCGTGGCCTGCTCGAACCGCTCAATGGCATCTGCGTATTCCCCCATGTCGCGGTGGTAGACGCCCAATTCGTAGTTCGCGCGTTCGCCCGCAGCTTGAGCAGCGTACTTTTCTGCAACGCCGTCCAAGCCAAGCGAGATGCCATCGCCGTAAGCCGCGAGGCTCAATGAGTCGGCTGCGAAGTAGGATTCAGCCCGCCAAGCCTCCGTCTCCGCCTCTTCAATGGCTGGACGGACCACGAACGACTGGTAGGCCAATACGCCCAAGACCACGACCACAACGCCGCCGATTCCATAGGTGAGGGATTTTTGGTTGCGGTCGATGAAGTGCTCCGTCTTCGAGTAAACTTCTTGTACGTCGACCAGCAGATCGTCGTCGATGGGGTTGTTCTTCGCCATGATTGCGCTTTCTGAATTCGATTTAGTTCCACTTCAACGGAAAAACTTGTCAAAGGTTTCCGCGGAGTTGGCGGCAAAATTAAGGAAATTCGCATCATGCAACTCACCGCATTGCAATTGCTGCACTTTAAAAATTGGCCGGAAGCGGATTTGGCCTTCTGTTCGGGGGTCAATTGCCTGCTGGGGGACAACGGCAGCGGGAAGACCAACGTGCTGGATGCCGTGCATTATTTGTGCTTGACCAAGAGTTACTTCAATCCCATCGACCAATACAACATCGCGCACGGAGCGGAACACATGCTCGTGAGTGGCACGTTCGAGCGGCGCGGGGAAGTGGAGGTGGTGGCGTGTGGAGTCCAGCGGGGGGTGAAGAAAACGATGCGCCGAAACGACAAGGCGTACGACCGGTTGTCGGATCACATCGGCCGCTTTCCTGCCGTGATGATTGCGCCCGACGACGCCTCGATCATTCACGAAGGCAGCGATGCACGACGCAAGTGGATGGATTCGGTGGTGTGCCAGCTGGACCGCCCGTATTTGCAGCAGTTGGTCGACTACAACAAGGCCCTGACGCAGCGGAATAATCTGCTCCGGTATTTTGCGGAAAATCGGGTTTGGGATGCGGCGATGCTGGAGCCGTGGACAGAACAAATGGTTCCCACGGCGCGCGCCATCCGCGCCCGACGTGCGGCGTTCGTCGCGGCGTTCAATCCCATGTTCGAGCGCGTGTACGCGGAGCTTTCGGGACGCAAAGAGCAAGCCCGTGTGGTGTACAAGACCCACGTGCCGGATGAGGACGAGGCCGCGCGTGCGATGTGGCGAGGGGCGGAGGCGGATGATCGGCGGTTGCGGCGGACCACGGTCGGCGTGCACAAAGACGATTTGGTCTTCGAACTCGATGGGCATCCGCTCAAGCGCATGGGCTCGCAAGGCCAACAAAAATCCTTCCTCATCGCCCTGCGCCTCGCCCAACTCGCGTTCATGGAGGCAGCGACCGGGGTGAAGCCCATCTTGCTGCTCGATGACATCTTCGATAAAATCGACGACAAGCGGGTGGCGGCGCTGATGGACCTGGTCACGCGGGATGAGGTCGGGCAGGTCTTCATTACGGACACGAGCTTGGGGCGGATTCCCGATTTGTTTCGTGAAGCGGGGTCGGATGTGCGGGTGTTTGAGGTGGTGAGTGGGGCGGCGGAGCGGGTGGATTTGGCCCAACCAACCGGTCTGGAAAATCCCTAACTTCTGCCCATGGCCCGCTACCAACGGAAAGACGACCCCACTTCGCTCGGAGAAGCCATCAAGGCCTACATCCGGGTGCACAACATGCAAGGCAAACTCGACGCCGTGGACGTGACGAAGGCGTGGGAAGAAACCGGCGGGCCCGCGGTCGTGAAGATCACGCGTTCGATGCACCTGGCGAGCGAAGGCCGGTTCTTTGTGACCTTGGACAGCGGGCCGTTTAAAGAGCACCTGGCGCTGCGCAAGACGGAAATCGTGACGGAACTCAACGCCTATGTTGGGCGGCGCGTGGTCCGCGAGCTCATCATTCGCTGAGGCCGATTCTGTCGTAAATTGGGGACTTCTGCATGAAACGAACTCAATTCCTCTTCTTGGTGGTCGCGGGAAGCTTGGCTTGGTCCGCTTGGTCGCATCGGCCTGAAGCCATTCATGACGCAGGCAATCCGTACCACAGCGCAGTGTTCCGCACGGCGTATGGAGGGCTGCCCGATACATCCAATGCCCTGTTCACGGGATCGGGCAAATGCGCAGGCTGCCACGGCACCGATGCGAACCACTACGCGAGCATTGCAGGCCAATCCTTTCCGGCCGTGCCGATGCCCGACGGATGGGACGTGAACGTGACCGATGATTGGCGCAGCAGCCTGATGGCGAACTCGGCGAAGGACCCATTTTGGCGGGCGAAAGTGGAGCAGGAAGTGGCCCTCAATCCCGGGCATCAGCTCGAGTTGGAGGACAAATGCACCGCTTGCCACGCGCCGCTGGGCAACTTCGCGGCAGAACACGAAGGGCAGGAGTTTTACAGCATGGCGGAATTGCTGCTCGATTCGTTGGCGCTCGACGGCGTGTCGTGCAACGCGTGCCACCAGCAAGCTCCAGCGGGCATCGGCACCCGGTTCAGTGGGGAGCTGACCTTCGTGGAGGACACCCTTTACGGGCCGTACGGAGGGGGGAAGGACGAACCGCTCATCTACAATTTGCCCATGAACACCTATGTGGGCTACGAGCCGGTGTACGGAGCGCACATGTTGCAAAGCGAATCGTGTGCGGCGTGCCATACGCTCATCACGGAAACCGCGGACCTCGAAGGCAACTACACTGGAGGCGAATTTGTGGAACAAAGCACCTACCACGAATGGGTCAACAGCCGGTACGCTCCGCAGGTTTGGGAAGGCGAAATGAACGATTTGCAGCAAGAATGCCAAGGGTGCCACATGCCGCAAATCGATGAGCCCGTCATCATTTCAAGCGGATATGCCTTTCTCGAGCCGCGCACCCCGTACGGCCTGCACTACTTCGTAGGGGCCAATGCGGCCATGTTGAGGTTGCTGCGCGATCACGTGGATGAATTGGGGTTGACCGCAACCGAGGCCCAATTTGATTCGACGACGCAACGCACGTTGGATTTGCTGCAACAGCACACGGTCGAACTGACCGCCAGCGCGACCTACAACGGCCAGGGTTCCGCCGAAGTGGTCGTCGACGTCGTGAACAAGGCGGGACACAAGTTCCCTTCGGGCTATCCGGCCCGCCGGGCGTGGTTGGAGGTGGAGCTTCGCCACCCGGAGACGAATGAGGTGCTTTGGGCCAGCGGCGAACGGACGGCGGACGGGTTGGAGATTGCTGGAGTGGACGAGGCCGGTTTAACTTCTTGGGAGCCGCACCTCGATGTGGTGACCTCCGAGGACGAAGTGCAGATCTACGAAATGGTCATCGCCGACGTGACGGGCTCGCCCACCAATGTGCTCGAACGCGCCGATACCAAATTGAAAGACAACCGACTCGTTCCCCTCGGCTTCAGCATGGAGCACGCAGTTTACGACACGACGACGCTAGCAGGCGCCGAGGTCATGGAGGACGCGTTGAATGGCAACTTCAACCGCGATGCGTCCGGAGCAACGGGCACGGGGGCAGACCGCGTGACGTACTTGGCGGATTTGGGGGGCGTCTACACCGGGGCCGCAGCGCCTGTGGTGCATGTGCGGATGTGGTACCAGAGCATGCCGCCGCGTTGGGTGAACCCGATGTTCGAGGTGGAAGGGGAGGCGATTGACTGGTTCGAAGGGGTGTTCCTGGATTACGCCCATCCGGATTTGGTCGCGGAAGTGACGCCGGAGGTGGCGGTGGTTGGGGTGGCGGAGTTGACGCAGCAGGCGGGACGCATTTGGCCCGTTCCATCTGTGGATGGCCAAATCACCATCGCCTCCCCATTCCCGGCCGGAGCGGTATACGAAGTGTTCGACGCCTTGGGACAACGGGTCGATGCGGGGGCCACCCCTGCTGCCCAGTTCGAGCTGCGGTTGCCCGCGACGAAGCAGGTCTACACGGTGGTGATCCACTACCAAGGCCAGCGCTGGTCAGGCCGCGCCATCCGGGGTTAATCCGCGTCGTCGGATGGGCCCGCCGGTTCGAGGTACACGTCCAGCAAGCCTTCGGGCAACTCCAAGCTGAGTCGTTGGGCTTTGCGGTCCACGTGGACTTGGAGGTGGTCGGGCAACGGGATGAGCACGACTTGTCCGTTGAGCTGGGTTTCCAACAAGGGGTAGGGGCCGTGTTCGACGACGCGTTGGATTTGGCCTGCAGAACGGGAAGAGGCCAAATCCCACACTTCCCACCCCGGCACTTCATGGAAGTAGAAATGAGCGTCGTCGAGCTCGGGCAATGCACTGAGCGGCAAATAGAGGTCCGCACCTGCCAAAGCGAGCGCAGCGGCTTCGTCCGCCACGCCTTCTAACCGCGCTACGAAGCGATCCTGGTGGGGGCGCATGCTTTCAATGAAGAACGGGACAAGCCCTTCGGCAGTGGCGACGAAAAACCCATCGATTTGGGCGTATTGATCCGGTTCGTCCACATCGAACCACACCACGACTTCGCCCTTGTAACTGTGGGGCTTCGTGATTTTCCCCAATTGGAAACAATCTTCAATCTGCATGGTGCAAACTTACCGGTTTAGCGAATGAAAAAGCCCTGTCGGCGGACCGACAGGGCTTGTAAGGTTCGTTTTCAAACGGAGGGATTACTCCGCAGCAGGGGCTTCAGCTTCACCGCCTTCTTCGGCAGCGGGAGCTTCTTCTGCAGGCGCTTCTTCAGCAGCGGGTGCTTCCTCAGCAGCTTCAGCCTCGGCAGCAGCAGCAGCTTCAGCGGCTTCAGCAGCGGCGGCAGCAGCAGCAGCTTCTTCTTCGGCCTTCGCAGCAGCCTCGATTGCTGCCAACTCCGCCATGCGCGCATCGTTGACGGCCTTCTCAGCCTTCATCCGAGCAGCAAAAGCCGCTTCAGACTCACCGGCAAGTTTCGCCACCTTCGCAGCCACCTTGTCGTTCTTTTCGCGCATCCACGCTTCGAACTTCTTTTGGGCTTCGGCTTCAGAGAAGGCGCCCTTCTTGACACCGTTCAGGAGGTGGTTGTGGTAGACGACTCCCTTGTACTTCATCAAAGCACGGGTGGTGTTCGTCATTTCAGCTCCCACTTGCAGCCAGTGCAACGCACGGTCGTGGTTGAGCTCGATCGTGGCGGGATTCGTATTCGGGTTGTACGTGCCGACTTTTTCGATGAAACGACCGTCGCGTGGAGCGCGGGCGTCTGCGGCTACGATGTGGTAAAAGGGCTTGCCCTTCTTACCGTGGCGCTGGAGGCGGAGGCGAGTTGCCATGTTAGAAACGTTTTAAAAGGGTCCTAAACCCCGTTGTTAATAAATCGAGCGCAAAGGTAGGTGAAGCGATCTTCTTGACCAAACCTCGGTCGCGCTTTTTTCTTTCACCAACTCCGCTGCCCCTGTGCAAATGTTTTCACAACTCGTCGGGGTCGCAAAGCACGCCGAAAGATAGCTTTGAAGGAATGTTTTTGATCTACGATACAGAGACGACGGGCCTGCCCCGGGATTGGAATGCGCCGCTCACGGACAGTGAGAATTGGCCGCGTTTGGTTCAACTGGCGTGGCAATTGCACGATGCGCAAGGTCGGCTGCTCTCGCGGGGCAACTTGATCGTGCGTCCGGAGGGATTCACCATACCGTTCAACTCAACGAAGATCCACGGCATTACGAACGAGCGCGCGGCTGCCGAAGGGCACCCGTTGGAGGAAGTGCTGGAGGCGTTCGATCGGGATTTGGCCCAAGCGCGTTATGTGATGGGCCACAACATCGGCTTCGACGTCAACATCGTCGGGGCGGAGATGCATCGGCTCGCGCAGGACGTGGATCGGTTGCTCAACGTGCCGGTCATTGATTCCAAGGACGAGGCGACCGAGTATTGCGCCATTCCGGGTGGCAAAGGAGGCGGATTCAAATGGCCATCGTTGACGGAGTTGCACACGAAGTTGTTTGGCAAACCGTTCGACGAAGCGCACGACGCGGCGTATGATGTGGACGCAACCGCCCGGTGCTTTTTCGAGCTGTGTCGGCTGCGGGTCATCCAGCGGCCCGAGTTGGTGGATGCGGACGGCATCGTTTATGAAGCTCCCGAATTGGAGGCGGCGAATTTCAAGGCCAAACCTCAGAAGCAACCAACGACGAGCATTCCGAAGACAGGAGCCGCGGTTTCCGAGTCGTTGGAGGGCGTGGCATTCTCCCACCTTCACACGCACAGCCAGTTCAGCATCTTGCAGGCGGTCAGCGCCATTCCAGAATTGGTCGATGCCGCCGTGAAGCAAGGCTCGCCCGCGCTCGCCATCACCGACCACGGCAACATGATGCACGCCTTTCAGTTCGTGCGCGCTGCGAACAAGGCCGGCCTCAAGGCCATCGTCGGCGCAGAACTGAACGTCTGCCGAAACCACGCCGACAAGTCCCAAAAAGACGACGGTTACCCCATCGTGTTCCTCGCAAAGAACAAAAACGGGTACCACAAGTTGGCGAAGCTCAGCAGTTTGGCCTACACCCAAGGGTTCTACTACATTCCGCGCATTGACCGCGAGCTCATCGCTCAATTCAATGAAGACCTCATCGTCACCACCGGTGGCCTCTTTTCCGAGGTGCCCTCGCTCATCCTCAATGTGGGGGAGCGGCAGGCCGAGGAGGCGTTTGTCTGGTGGAAGGAGCAGTTTGGCGATCGGTTCTTTGCGGAACTGAACCGCCACGGACTGGAAGAGGAGCAAGTCGTGAACGAGACGCTGCTGCGGTTCTGTGCGAAGCACGACGTGAAGTACATCGCGGCGAACAACACCTATTATACGTACAAGGCGCAGGCCGATGCGCACGACATCTTATTGTGCGTAAAGGATGCGGCCAACGTCTCCAAGCCCAAACGCTACATCGGCAAGCGAGGCCGCGAATTCCGATTTGGGTTCCCGAACGAGGAGTTCTACTTGAAGACGCCCGATGAAATGAAGCGGCTGTTCGCGGATTTGCCAGACGCCATCCTGAACGCCGCGGCCATTGCGGATTCGTGCGAGTCCTATGTGCTGGAGCGCGATGTGTTGCTGCCGGCGTTTGACATTCCCGAGGAGTTCAAGGACGTGCAGGATGAGGAGGATGGGGGCAAGCGCGGGGAGAATGCCTACCTCCGTCATTTGACCTATGAAGGGGCCAAACGCCGGTACGGCACCATCACCGACGAAGTTCGCGAGCGGCTCGACTTCGAGCTGATGACCATCGAGAACACGGGGTATCCCGGCTATTTCCTCATCGTGCAGGACTTCACCACGGCGGCCCGCGAAATGGGAGTCAGCGTGGGTCCGGGGCGCGGATCTGCAGCAGGATCGGCCGTGGCTTACTGCATCGGCATCACGAACGTCGACCCCATTGAATACGACCTCCTGTTCGAGCGGTTCTTGAACCCGGACCGCGTGTCGCTGCCGGATATTGACATCGATTTCGACGACGAAGGCCGTGGCCGCGTCATCGATTACGTCATCAACAAATACGGCTCGAACCAAGTCGCCCAAATCATCACCTACGGAACGATGGCAGCCAAATCCTCCGTGCGTGACACCGCGCGGGTCATGGAATTGCCGCTCTCCGACGCCGATCGCATCGCGAAGCTCCTCCCGGACATCAGCCTCAAGAAGCTGTTCTCCCTCGACGACAAGGCGCTGAAAGAAAAGGTGCGCGCCGAGGGCTTCGAAATGATCCAGCAGATCAAGGAAATCGCCGGTCGTCCCGGCCTTGACGGCCAAACCCTCCAAACCGCCCGCGTCCTCGAAGGCTCCGTTCGGAACACCGGCATCCACGCCTGCGGCGTCATCATCACGCCCTCGGACATCACGAACTACGTGCCGATAGCGACCGCCAAGGACAGCGACATGGCGTGCACGCAGTTCGACAACGCGGTGGCCGAGGACGCGGGGTTGTTGAAGATGGATTTTTTGGGCCTGAAAACCTTGACCATCATCAAGGACGCCGTGCGCAACGTCAAAGAACGCCACGGCCTCGACCTCGATCCCGACAGCTTCCCCCTGGACGACGTCAAGACCTACGAGCTGTTCCAGCGCGGCGACACGGTCAGCATCTTCCAGTACGAATCGGCGGGGATGCAGAAGTACCTGAAGGAACTCAAGCCGACGGTGTTCGCCGACCTCATCGCCATGAACGCGCTCTACCGCCCGGGACCGCTGGAATACATCCCGTCGTTCATCAAGCGGAAGCACGGCCTGGAGCCCATCACGTACGACCTCGACGCGTGCGAAGAGTACCTGAAGGAGACCTACGGCATCACGGTCTACCAGGAGCAGGTCATGCTGTTGTCCCAAAAGCTTGCGGGCTTCACGAAGGGCGAGGCCGACAGCTTGCGGAAGGCGATGGGCAAGAAGAAGAAGGACCTCATTGACCAAATGAAGCCCAAGTTTGTCGAGCAAGGCGTCGCGAACGGCCACGATCCCGCCAAGCTCGAGAAAATCTGGAAGGACTGGGAAGCCTTCGCGTCCTACGCCTTCAACAAGTCGCACTCGACCTGCTACGCGTGGGTGGCGTACCAAACCGCGTACCTCAAGGCGAACTACCCCGCCGAATACATGGCGGCCGTCCTGTCGAACAACATGAACGACATCAAGCAGGTCACCATCGGGATGGATGAGGCGCGGCGCATTGGCTGCCCAGTCCTCGGTCCTGACGTGAACGAATCGGCGTACAAGTTCCGGGTCAACCAAGAAGGCGCGATCCGCTTCGGGCTCGGTGCCATGCGCGGCGTCGGCGAAGGCGCCGTCGCCACCATCGTAGAGAACCGAAACGAGAACGGATTGTACAAAAGCCTGTTCGATTTTGCGCGGCGGGTGAATCCCAAGGACGTGAACAAACGGGTTTACGAAGCCCTGGCCTTGGGCGGGGCGTTCGACTGCTTCGAAGGCATTCACCGGGCGCAGTACTTTGCACCAGACGAAAAAGGCCGCACGCTGGTGGAACTTGCGGCGCGATACGGACAAGGCATGCAGCAACAGGCCGAGTCCGCTCAGGTCTCCCTGTTCGGTGATGGCGACGAGGTGGAGATTCCGGAACCCACGATTCCCACCTGCGAGCCGTGGGAGCGCATGGATCAATTGAACCGCGAGAAGGAAATCATCGGCATCTACATCTCGGGGCATCCGCTCGATGCGTTCAAGCTCGAAATCGACCACCTGTGCACCCCGAAGGAGGGACTGCAAGTGCTCACGAACGCTTCAGCCGTGAAAGGTCGGGAACTGCGGTTTGCGGGGCGAATTGTCGCTCCAGAACACCGGATGACGAAGAACGGCAAGCCGTTTGGGCGGTTCAGCTTGGAGGATTACCACCACACCGAGTCGTTCATGCTCTTCGGTGAGGATTACTTGAAATTCAAGGATTACCTCGTGGACGGATGGTTCGTCTTTGTGAAGGGGGCGGTGGAGCCGCGTCGTTTTGGTCCAGATGACAGCGTGGAATTCAAGGTCAAGGCGATGGAACTGCTGGCGGACGTCCGCGAAAAGATGATCGACCGGTTGCGCTTGCAGGTTTCGTTGGCTTCGCTGACGGAAGATTTTGCCAACTTGGTGGCGGATTGGGTGGAGCGCCATCCCGGTCGGGTGGGGGTGACGCTGGAGATCCGCGATGAACAAGCGGGCATCGAAATGAGCAGCCGCACGAAAAAGGTGGCCTTAACGAACGAATTCATGGAGGGGGTTGAAGCCTGGGCGGCTGAGGGGCGGGTGGCGTATCGCATGGAAACGAAGCGATGAGGGCTGTGGAAAAGTTGAGGAGCCAAAATCCGTCAAAGCCCTCGGGGCAATTTCATTTGAGGGTTAAATTTGGAGTTCTATAAATCGCGCAACTGCGCACGAACGAAAGATCATGGCTGTAGAATTTACCGATGCGAACTTCGAAGAGCTCGCACTGAAAAGCGATCAACCCGTTGTCGTCGACTTTTGGGCTGAATGGTGTGGACCGTGCCGGATGGTCGGTCCGGTGGTGGAGGAGTTGGCGAACGATTACGAAGGCCGCGCTTTGGTGGGCAAAGTGAACGTGGACCAAAACAGCGACATCAGCATGAAGTTTGGCATCCGCAACATCCCGACCATCATCTTCATCAAGAACGGAGAGCTGGTCGACAAGAGCGTCGGTGCAGTGCCGAAAAACGTGTTGGTCGAGAAGCTGGAGGCCCTCCTCTGAGCTCATCGGCTGTTGAAAAGCCCCGGGGCCCTGCGCTGACCGGGGCTTTTTCGTGTCCCATGGCGGCGCAACGCCTGCCCCATCGTACCTTCACTCCATGCCCATTTCTCCCGATCCCGGATTGCAACAACGGCTGGGCCGTTTGGAATTCCTTGCCCGCCAAGCGGTGGAGGGCTTCATCACGGGCTTGCATAAAAGTCCCTTCCACGGATTCAGCGTTGAATTCGCAGAACACCGCTTGTACAACCCTGGAGAGTCCACGCGCCACATCGATTGGAAGCTGTTTGCACGAACCGACCGCATGTTCGTCAAACGGTACGAAGAGGAGACCAACCTGCGCTGCCAACTCGTCATCGATCGCTCTTCGTCCATGCGTTACCCTGAGGGCGCGGAATTGACGAAGCTGGGCTTTTCGGTTCACGCCTGCGCGGCACTCATTGAATTGTTTCGTCGCCAGCGGGATGCGGTGGGCATGAGCTGGTTTGGCACCGGCTTGGATTTGCATTTGCCGGCGAAGAGCTCTCAAGCACACCACCGGTTGTTGTACCACCACTTGGACGAGTTGCTCGACGAACCGGCTCCTGCGCGGATTGCCACGTCTACTGCCGAAGCCCTGCACCAAATCGCGGAAGCCATTCCCCGCCGTTCCCTCGTCATGATTTTCAGCGACATGCTCGATCGCGACGATGCAGAAGGGGAGGCGCTGTTGACGGCGCTGCAACACCTTCGGCACAACAAGCACGAGGTCGTGGTCTTTCACGTGCTGGATGGGGCCACCGAGGCGTCCTTCGATTTTGAAGATCGGCCCACGTTGTTTGCGGACTTGGAAACGGGAGAGGAGTTGCGCCTGCACCCCTCTGAAGTGCGCGCGGCTTATCGCGCTTCGATGTCAGCCTTGCGCTCCAACCTCGAGCTCCGTTGCGCCCAGTACGGCATCGACCTCGTGGACGTGGACATCGCCGAGGGCGTGGGCCCTGTTTTGACGTCCTATTTGGTCAAGCGAAAGCGGATGAATGCCTGATTCGCGAGGCGATTGCGGGTTGAAGCGAATTTTTTTCGAGGGGTAAGATTTTGATAATCTGAGGCTTGAAAAATCATGGCGCCAAAACCGAAACTTTTTTTCATCAAGGGGCGTAAAAAGGCTTGTGCGAATCGGGAAAATCAACGTATCTTTGCGCACCGCAGCACACGAGCTGCAAGGGAGTTTAAAAAGGTCTGGTAGTTCAGTTGGTTAGAATACATGCCTGTCACGCATGGGGTCGCGAGTTCGAGTCTCGTCCAGACCGCCAACAACATTTAGAAAGCCCTGCAAGTCAATTACTTGCGGGGCTTCTTTTTGTTCGTTTCTTCCCGCAGAGGGCAATGCCGCGCCATGAATCTCCGGCCCCATCTCCACGAAGGAGTTTCAGTCTCTGAACTTAGAATCGGCGCTTGGCAGTTGGGCGTTGCGTCGGCTTGGCCTTCTGCAAAGGAAGGCGGAGGCCGGTCGCCTAATCCACCGCTCCATCGAACGATGCACGAAGCGCATGCAGATTGATTTCCTCGATCAAGCGTTGTTCTCCAGTTCACCTTGTGAACGGCTTGATAGCAGCTGCTGTGATCATTGTGCGGTGCGCGAGCAACTAAAGTATGTGCGGTAAATCCGGGCTCATGGTGATTCTGTGGAATGCGTTTGGGAAATCATGAGGACGATGGCTTTGATGATGCCAGCGGTCCGTCCGCATTGCGCCGCTTTTGATGCGGTGCGCATAGCCAGCGCAGGCGTAGTTTCTGACGGCGAATTGCTAGGCAACATTGAAGCCATTCAGGATTCAATGGGGCCGGGCTTTATGCACCGATTTCGAAGCGCTATTTCAGTGTGAAGTTTAGGAAGTTGTTCATGACGTAGTAGGCTGAATTGCCTGAACAAGGAATCGCCACTTCCCGCAGGGTGTACGCGTTGCATCAGCTACTTTTGCGACCATGAGGACACCTGCAAAGCGCCCACTGCTTTTCATTGCGCTGCTTTTTCTTTTGTCAAAGTCGTTCGGGCAAATGAGTGGCTACACGGTAAGTGGCGTGCTGCGGGATGGTCGCAGCGGAGAAACCTTGTTGGGGGCGACGGTGTGGTGCGATGACTTGGCAACGGGGGTGTCTACCAACAACTTTGGCTTTTACTCGTTGACGCTGCCAGAAGGCCAGCACGAGTTGACGTTCAGCTTCATCGGGTACCAACCGAAGCAGCACACCGTCAATGGAACAAAGCGGTTGGACGTCAAGTTGAACGCAGGAGTCGCTTTGGGCGAGGCGGTGGTGGCCACGGGGGCTGCTCGGAAGCTCGAGGAGCAAGTCCAAATGTCGCGCATCGAAGTGCCCATCGACCAGATCCGCGCCCTTCCCGCCATTGGAGGCGAGGTCGACCTGCTCAAGGCGCTCCAATGGCTCCCCGGCGTGCAGTCCGGTGGCGAAGGGACCACGGGCCTGTACGTCCGCGGCGGCAGCCCCGACCAAAACCTCATGCTGCTCGACGGCGTCCCGCTTTACAACGTGAACCACCTGTTTGGCTTTTTCAGCGTGTTCAATGCCGATGCCGTCAAGTCGATGTCCCTGACGAAGGGCGGCTTTCCGGCGCGGTTTGGCGGACGCCTCAGCTCCATCCTCGAAGTGAACCTGAAGGACGGCCACATGAGCGAATACCACATCGACGGCACGGTTTCCCTCATCGCCAGCAAGGTGACCGTGGAGGGGCCGCTCGTGAAGGACAAAGCCAGCTTCATGCTGAGCGGGCGGCGCACGTACATCGACTTGCTGGCGAAACCGCTGATTTGGGCGCTCAACGCGACGAGCGATGGCTTCCGAACTGACCCGGCCTACTTTTTTCAGGACTTCAATGGCAAGATCCACTGGCGCTTGGGCGAACGGGATCGCTTGTACTTCAGCGCGTTCAACAGCCTCGATGACTTCGGCATCGCCACCTCCGACCGCACGACCGAGGACAACGGTGACTACACGGAAACCCAGGCGGATTTGGGCCTTGACTGGCGCAACGCCATCCAAGCCATCCGCTGGGCGCACGAATGGGGACCGCGGCTGTTTTCCAACACGACCTTGCTGCGCACCCGCTACCGCTTCAACACGGGGGCCGAGTTGGGAGAGGAGCGCTCGGAGGGCGGCAACGTCACTTCGGAGCGGTTTGCCGCCTTGTATCGCAGTGGCATCACGGACTTGGGCGCCCGACACGACTTCGAATTCACACCGCGGCCAGAGCACGTGGTGCGCTTCGGGGCGTCCTACACGCGCCACGCCTTCGAACCCGGCGCCACGTCCTTGCAGCTCGAGGCCTCGGAGGAGAACCGCCTCGATACCCTCCTCGGCTCGACGCCCATCGGTTCCAACGAGTGGTTCGCCTACGCCGAGGACGAATGGGAAATCGGGGAGCACGTGAAGGTGAACCTTGGGGCGCATGGGGCCGTGTTGGCAGTGGGAGGGGAGCGGTATGCTTCGCTGCAACCGCGTTTGGCCTGCAGCTTCATCCTGCCTGACCGGTCGGCCATCAAGCTGTCGTTCGCCCAAATGGCGCAATTCGTGAACCTGCTCACAAACGAGGGCCTGAGTTTGCCAACGGACCTTTGGGTGCCGTCCACCGAGCGGATCCGCCCGCAACAAAGCACGCAATATGCCGCGGGCTGGGCGCGCACGTACGGGGATTGGGAAGTGTCGCTCGAGGGGTATTACAAGGACATGGACGGGCTGCTGAGTTACAAAGAAGGGGCGAGTTTCGTCTTTGGTTTGGAGTCGGATTGGCAGGATCAAGTCGTCCAAGGCGAAGGCCGTTCCTATGGATTTGAAGTGTTCGTGCAGCGCAAAGTGGGCGATACCAAAGGCTGGATCGGCTACACACTGAGTAAAACCGAACGCCGCTTCGATGACCTCAACAGCGGCCGGTGGTTTCCGTTCACGTACGACCGCCGCCACGACGTTTCGTTGGTCGTGACGCACATGTTCGATGAGGCGTGGACGGGCTCGCTGGCTTGGGTGTTTGGCACGGGCCGGGCGCTTACCTTGCCCGAGTCGGTGTATACGACGTTCTTGCCTTCGACAACGTGGCCGCTGACCCTTGAGGTGGAAGTGCCGAGCGAACGGAACGCTTACCGGATGAGCCCGTATCACCGGTTGGATTTGTCCATGACTCGCACGCTGGTGGGAGACAAAGGTTCGCGCCAACTCGTGTTGAGCATCTACAACGCCTACAACAACTTGAATCCGTTTTTTGCCCAAACCTCCGTTCAAGACGACGGCACACCGGTCATCCGCGAATACGGCATCTTCCCCATCATTCCCTCGGTCTCATGGCGCGTTACCTTCTGATTTTCATTGCGGTGGCAGCCGCTTCCGGTTGCGGGAAACTCCGCGAGGGCGTGGTTCGGGAGATCGAATTTCCGGAACACGAGCCGAGCCTTGCGGTCACGGCCATCCTGACGGAGGGCGCACCCGAGCTGCCCATCTCAGCATTCCAATCGGCGGGCATCCTCGACAGCGCAGGCAGCCAGCCCGCGCAGGACGCCGTGGTGATGGTGGAGGGCGGCGGCGTGGCGTTCGCATGGAACGGTTCCGAAGGCGTGCTGGAACTGCAACGCGATTCGGGATGGCAGTGGGCAAGCGGTGCCGAGTTGCAGCTGGTCGGGGAGGCGCCGGATTTGGCTGTGGTGAGTGCGCGCGCCGTGGTGCCCCCGCATCCGGAAGCTGCGGTAACGGAAGTCCTTGGCGCTGACACGGCATCGGACCCCTGGTTCGGAGAACCCACCGTCGTGGATCGCATCGCGTTCTCGGTGACGAACCACCCGGGGGTGCGCGACACGTACCTGGTTCTGTTGGAACAGCGCGAAACGGAGTTCGGCGATTCGTGGGGGGCCATGTGGGGCGACGCGGACATCGCCACGGCAGAGCGGACCGAATACGGTTGGGTGACGGGCGGCTACTTCATCGACGACCTGGGACTGGATGAAACGCCGCTTGATGACTTCGTTTTCGAGCGCATCCGCTGGGATTTGGAGGCGGAGCAGCTTCCGCGGCGGGTACGTGTGCAGGCCCTGTCGACGGAATTGTTCAAGCATTACCAGTCGCTTGAGGCGTATTTCGCGGCGTTGGACAATCCGTTCGCGGAGCCGGCCTCGGTGTACGGCAACGTGGAAGGCGGCTTTGGGGTGCTGGGGCTGGTGCGCGAGGAGGTGTTCGTGTTCGAGTGAGGAACCACTTGCCGCGCTCGCTTGTTTCGTAGGCATGTGGGACGTGGTTTGGTACAAACGGGATTTGCGGTTGCGCGATCACGTGCCGTTGCAGCGGGCGCTGGCTTGCGGGCGGCACGTGGTGCTGGTGCACCTTTTCGAACCGGAGGATTTGGCCCACCCGACCACGAGCAACCGCCACCTGCGGTTCCGATGGGAGTCGTGGAAGTCCTTGGAGGGGGAGGTAGCTGCGTTGGGCTGGCCGGTGCAGGTGGCGACGGGTGTGTGCGGAGCGGTGGAGTGGCTGGAGGCGGTGCATCAGAGGGAGGGCATTCGGACCTTGTGGAGCCACGAGGAGACGGGGTTGCGGCACACGTTCGATCGGGATCGGGCCGTGCGGCGTTGGTGCCGAGCGAACGGGGTGAACTGGGTGGAAGTGGAGCAGCAAGCGGTGGTCCGGGGATTGAAGAACCGGGAGGATTGGGCGGATCGTTGGCACCGGGTCATGGGGGAGGCGGTGGCGTTGCCCGAGTTGGGGCCGGATTTGGAGCGGGTGCCATTCGAGGGCGAGGGGTTGGAGGCGCCGCCGAAGGTGACCCACGGAAACGATCCGGGGGGCGAGGGGCCGTTTCAGCCAGGGGGCGAGGCGGAAGCGCATCGGTACGTAAAGTCGTTCTTCGAGGGACGGGTCAAGGGATACCGCAGGCGAATCGGGGAACCGGCGGCCAGTCGGCGAACGAGCAGCCGGTTGAGTCCGTATTTGGCCTGGGGCTGCATCAGCATGCGGCAGGTCTACCACGCGTTTCAACGGGCTCCGCAGCAGGGCGTTGTGAACGACCTGCGTGCGTTCGGCAGCCGCCTTCGTTGGCAAGGGCATTTCATCCAAAAATTCGAATCCGAAGACCGGATGGAATTCGAACCGGTCAACCGGGCCTACTTGGAAATGGAGCATGCGGGAACTCCGGAGACCTTGAAAGCATGGAAAGAAGGCCAAACCGGGTTTCCGCTAGTAGACGCTTGCATGCGCTGTGTCGTGGCCACGGGTTACCTGAATTTCCGCATGCGCGCGATGCTCGTCAGTTTCCTCACGCACCACCTCGACCACCCGTGGGATGCTGGCGTGGAGCACCTCGCCCGGTGTTTCCTAGATTTTGAGCCAGGCATTCACTACGCTCAATTCCAAATGCAAGCCGCCGTGACGGGCATCAACACGATCCGCATCTACAACCCCGTGAAGCAGGGCTTGGAGCGCGATCCCGAGGGGGCGTTTGTGAGGCAATGGGTGCCCGAACTCGCTCACTTGAAAGCGCCCGAAATTCACCATCCGTGGACGATTCCTCCGCTGCAACGGATATGGGATGGCGATGTGAACGGTTACCCCGAACCGGTGGTCGACTTGGAGCAAGCCGGTCGCTCAGCTCGTGAAAAGCTATGGGCTTATCGGAAACGGCTCGAAGTGAAAGACGAGGCCACACGGATTTTAGCCACCCACGTGGCCCGGTCTACGAAAGGCCGTTGATGGTACCATCGCGGTCGATGGTCATGCCCTCTGCCGCGGGCACCGCGGGCAAGCCCGGCATCCGCAACATCGCCCCCGTGATCGGGATGACGAATCCCGCCCCTGCGGCCACTTCGAACTCGCGCACCGTGATGTGAAATCCAGATGGCCGGCCAAGGAGCCGCTCGTTGTCGGAAAGGGATTTTTGGGTCTTCGCCATGCAGACGGGCAGGTTCCCGAAGCCGAGTTCTTCGAATCGCGCGAGCTGCGCGCGGGCTGTGTCCGTGAGATGAACGCCATCCGCACCGTAGATGCTCGTGGCGATGCGCTCGATTTTTTCGGTAAGGGGTTGGTCCAAATCATAGGTGAACCGCAAGTCCGGCGCCTCCGACGGCATCGCATCCACCACGGCCTGAGCCAAGTCCGCCACGCCGGCGCCCCCTTTGGCCCACCCCTCGCTCAGTACGCAGCGAACGCCCTTTGCCGCGCACGCCTCGAAAATCACCGCGCGCTCCTCCTCGATATCCGTGTGGAACGCGTTCAACGCCACCACAACGGGCACGCCAAACCCCTGCAGGTTCTCGATGTGCTTCTCGAGGTTCGGCAATCCACGGCGCACCGCATCCACGTCCGGGCCGAGGTTGGTTTTGCCACTTCCATGGTACTTCAAGGCCTTGACCGTCGCCACGCACACGGCAGCGCGTGGTGCAATTCCACCCGCCCGCATCTTGATGTTCATGAACTTCTCCGCACCCAAGTCGGCTCCGAATCCGGCTTCCGTCACCACATAGTCCGCATAGCTCATGGCCATTTTCGTGGCGATGAGGCTGTTCGTGCCTTGGGCGATGTTCGCAAAGGGCCCTCCGTGGATGATGGCCGGAGTGCCTTCGAGGGTTTGGACGAGGTTTGGTTGGATGGCTTCCTTCATCAAAATGGCCATCGCTGCAGAGCCCTTCATGGCTTCAGCAAACACCGGCTGTTTTTCCCGCGTGTCGCCGAGGTAGATCCGGTCCATTCGCGCTTGCAAATCGGCGAGGTCCTTCGACATGCACAGGATGGCCATGATTTCCGAGGCGGCGGTTATGTTGAACCCGGTTTCCCGCATGAATCCGCCATTCTTACCCCCCAAACCGCTCACGATGCTGCGCAGTGCCCGGTCGTTCATGTCCATGACGCGCTTCCACGTGACTGTGCGCGGATCGAGTCCCACGTTGTACTTCCGACCTTGGATGTTGTTGTCGATGAGTGCCGCAAGCAGGTTGTTCGCTTTTTCCACGGCAGCAAAATCCCCCGTGAAATGCAGGTTGATGTCTTCCATCGGAATGACCTGCGTGTGGCCTCCACCGGCTGCACCTCCTTTCATGCCAAAAACCGGCCCCAGAGAAGGCTCCCGCAACGCCACTGCCGCCTTCTTTCCCAGGTGGCTCAGCCCATCGGCCAAGCCCACGCTCACCGTCGTTTTTCCTTCGCCCGACGGGGTGGGGCTGATGGCCGTAACCAAGATGAGCCGCGACTCCGCAATCCGCTCTTCGCGAAGGAGGTGGAGCGGAAGCTTCGCCTTGGTGTGCCCAAACGGGATGACGTCCGCAGCCGCGATGCCCAAGCGTTCGGCGATTTCAGTGATGGGGCGGGGCGTGACGCCCCGAGCGATTTCGATGTAGGTCATTGCGTTGAAATTCGGACGCGAATGTAAGCATGCGCAACCTTTAACATCGATTGGACGATGCCGCACAATCAGACCTTGATAAGGAGTGTAATTTTGGGGCATGATGAAACACCTGAAGTGGATCGTACCGGTGGCCTTGGTGGCCCTGATCCTCGGCAATGCAGCGGGCGCTTACAACAAATTCGTAGACGGTGACGTCCTGGTTGATCAGGAATGGTCGCAGGTTGAAACGCAATACCAGCGCCGCTTTGACTTGATTCCAAATTTGGTCCAAACGGTGAAGGGAGTGGCCGATTTCGAACAGGGAACCCTTGTTGCAGTCACGGAAGCCCGGGCCGCGGCCTTGGGGGCGATGAAGCAGGTTTCCCAAACCGGCGATGTCGCGTCGTTCGAACGTTCGAACATGGTCTTCGGTTCGGCCTTGAGGGGCTTGATGGGCTATGCCGAAAACTACCCCGAACTCAAAGCAAACAAGAGTTTTCAGGACCTGCAAGTCCAACTCGAAGGAACGGAAAATCGCATCACCACGGCGCGCACGCGCTACAACGAGGCGGTAGCGTCCTACAACCGAAGCATCCGCCGATTCCCTGGTCGCCTTTGGGCAGCCGCCTTCGGTTTCGAGCCGCGTGATGCATTCGAAGCGGCAGCGGGCGCTGAGTCCGCGCCGAAAGTGGACTTTGGTTCATGAGGCTAGGAACTCCCTTTTCGAAGAGCGACGAGCGCGCCTTGGTGCGGGCCATCGAAGCGGCGGAACTGCGAACTTCGGCAGAATTGCGCATCCACATTGAACGGCGATGCCCAGGTTATGAGTTGGACCGGGCGGCTGAGCTGTTCGAGGCGCTGTCGATGCATCGAACCGAGGCCCGCAATGGGGTCCTGATTTATTTGGCTTGGAAGGATCGGAAATTTGGCATCATCGGCGACTTGGGCATCCACCAGCATGTAGGGGATGTGTTTTGGGATGGCGTGTACGCTGAGGCCCGTTCTGCGCTGGGGCGTGGAGCGTGGGTGGAGGGCCTGCGGTTGGCGGTAGACGAGGCGGGCAAGGCCTTGAGTGCGCATTTTCCGAGACAATTGGACGATGTGAACGAATTGCCCGACGCAATCTCTTGGGGATGGTGAGGAACGCGCTCTTAACCTGCTTGGCTTTGGCGATTGCGGGGTGGGCAGTGGCCGTTCTGCCGGAAGGTTGCGTGCAGCCACCGGTGGACCGGGTGTTTGTCTATGATTTTGCAGGTCAAATCCCCGATCGCTATGAGGCCGAGCTCAATGCCCAGCTGCGCACGTTCACGGACACGACCTCCCACGTCATCGTCGTGGTGACGCACGCGGACTTTTGCGGTTTGGAACCCGCAGAGTTCGCTACGGAATTGGGGCAGGAGTGGGGCGTAGGCCGAGGCGATGAGGACAACGGGGTCGTGGTGGCGATCCGCCCGCGCTCTGGAAGCCGTTCTGGAGCTTTGTTCATCGCTCCAGGCTATGGGTTGGAGGGCGCCATCCCAGACATCGTGGCGATGCGGGTCGTCCAGGAAATGTCCCCCGCACTGGGGCGCGGTGATTACGCTGCAGCACTTGAAATCGGAACGCGGGACTTGATGCATTTGGCAGCGGGTGAGTGGACGCAATCCGATTACTTGTCGGGCGGAAACGCCGATCTGGGAGCTTCATTGCTGGCGCTGTTTCTGTTTTTGTTGGTATTTTTCGGTTTGCCTGCCTTTGCGATTTATTCTTCCGTGCGGAGCATTCAGCGCAAGCAGGACCTGACGTGGGCGGCGGCGTGGTTGCTGTTTTGGGCGGCATCGCAACGTTCTTCAGGACGTTACCGCCATTTCCATTCGGGCAGTGGTCCATTTCGAGGCGGATCGGGTTTCGGAGGAGGCGGTGGCGGTTTTGGTGGGTTTGGTGGAGGAGGGTTCGGCGGAGGCGGTGCAGGAGGGAGCTTTTAATTGCCGGGAAGTTCTGTTACCTTTGGTCGAAACTTTTTTAGGTGCTCACTCGCGTGTGGGCTTGGTTAAATGTTTTTGAATTCATTGTGCGATGAAGTTGTTTGATTTTGCATTTGTACCCAACTATCCTCAACCCTTAGAGCGCTTGGCCGACATGGCCAGGAAGGAACCTTGGGGCAGGAATTACCGCGTGTTGAAGAGTTATTTCAACCACATGTTCGAGCAGGTGCATGCCGAGGGCCGGATTGTGGAATCAAAGGACGGGGCGTATTGCACCTTCAATACGGGGCTGACGAACTCCAATTTCGAGTCCATTTTTGCGGTGTTCGCTCGAAATGAGCGGGAGGATGCGCAGGATTGGTTTTTTCGGGGGTTCGGCATTCCGGGGATGAAAGGGCTCGGGGAATTGTTGAGCGACGAGTTCGAGGCCTTGCCCCATCGGCTGCAATTTGGGGGCGGACCGCAGACGTATTTCTATCCCGTGGACGCGGGTGAGCCGGCGTGCGATTGGGAAGGCATGTGCTTGGAGAACCTGCGGCGCATTCCTTCGGGACTGTTGATGGATGCGGTTGGTGGAAGGCTCGAGCTCCCCCAAACCGAAGGCATGGAACGCGAACACATGCTGGAGGTGTGGGAGCAGTTTCGGGCCGAAGTGGCTGAACTTCCGAGCATTTTGGGCAAACTCGTGGAGGCGTGCGAGTGGGCCATGGAACAGACTTTGGATCGGTGCATCGTCGACTACAAGACAGCTGTTCCGCAATGGAATGCGCGGTTGAATGAGGTTCAGTTGCTCTTGCCTTTGGCCCTCACGAACCTGCGGGAGGTCGATGCGGCGGTGGCCGTTCGCAGGAACGATTCGGGAAATTGGGAAGCGGTGAATTTGCTGACCTTGGACATGGCGTACAACAACGCCCGCCTCATCGCTCGCCCCGAAGCTAGCTGGTTAGCAGATGGAACGCGCATCGGCCGCAAGCCCCAACCAACGCGAGCCCATCGAGCCCATTTAACGACTTGATTCCGTACCTTGTGGGGAAAGCATAAACTATGAAATACGCAATCCTTATGTTTTTTGCTGTAGCTGGGCTGCAAACGGGACGTGCCCAGGTGAGCTGTGGCATGGATGGGTTTGCGGGAGGTTCGGCGTGCATGGAGGTGGATTTGATGAGCAGCCTCACGTTGTCCCAAGTCGGCGGGGGCAACAACGGGAACGATTGTTGGGGTTGGGTTGATCCGACCTCCGGTAGGGAGTTCGTTCTGTATGGTCGAGCGAACGGAACCGCTGTTGTGGAAATCACCGACCCTGTGAACCCGGTCTATTTGGCGAACATTCCGACCGCGACGGTTTCCAGTTTGTGGCGCGACATCAAGGTGCACGGGCACCACGCGTACATCGTTTCGGAGGCTTCGGGTCATGGCATGCAGGTCGTGGATTTGGACCCCATCCTCGATTTGACCCCTGGACTCGTTGCGACCCTCACTCCGGTAGTGACTTACACCAACTTCGGCAAGGCGCACAACCTCATCATCAACGAGGAATCCGGTTTTGCCTATGTGGTCGGGTCGAACACGTTCAGTGGCGGTTTGCACATCGTTTCCCTTGCTGATCCGGCTGCGCCCGTCTTGGCGGGGGCGTACGATGGGGCTTATGCGCACGATGCCCATCCCATCGTTTACCAAGGCCCGGATGCCGCCTACACGGGACACGAATTGGTTTTCTGCTTCAACGGTTACAGCGGCATGTCCATCGTGGATGCCTCCGACAAAACGGATGTTTCGCTGATTTCCACGCTCACGTATGCCCAGTTGGGCTACACCCACCAAGGTTGGGTGAATGACGACCACACCCTGTGCTTCGTAAACGACGAGTTGGATGAAACGAATTTCGGGAACAACACCCGAACCTACATCGTTGACATCACCGACATCGATGCCCCTTCGATATTGGGCTATTACGAAGCCGATGTGCCCGCCATTGATCACAACCATTACGTGGTGGGGAATCGGTTGTTTCAGGCGAATTACCTGAGCGGTTTGCGCGTCTTGGACATTTCAGACGCGGCGAACGGGAACCTTGAGCTCGTGGGCCATTACGATACAAATCCCGAATCGGATGCAGCCGAATTCGGGGGCGCTTGGAGCGTTTACCCCTACTTCCCGAGTGGCAACGTGGCCATCAGCACCATGACCGGCCTGTACATCGTTCGCCCATCGGATGCGGTTTGGGGCGTTGAGGAGGTGGCGGGATGCATGTACAGCTTTGCGGGCAATTTCAATCCGGAGGCCACCGTGGACGATGGCAGCTGCGTGGAAGCGGGGTGCACCGATGAATCGGCCTTGAATTTCAGCGCCACCGCTGAAATCGAAAACGGCAGCTGCGTATACGCAGTCGGTTCCGCTTGTGCCGAGGATGTCAATGAGGATGGGTTTGTCTCGATTCAGGATTTGTTGCTGCTGCTGGGGGCCTTCGGCAACAACTGCCAGCCGTGACCGTCACATCCGCCAACGAACCCGCTTGTACGTGGTTCCTTTTCGATACGATTCGGGCATCCGTTCCCGGATGTGATCCCGAAACCAATTCAGGAACCGTTCGCGGGGAAAACTGTGGTGCGCTACCAGGCTGACTTCGCGCACCGGTTCTGGTGAGGCAAAGGTGCGCAGCAGGGCGCCGTCGCGCTCGGGATCCGCGGCCAAAGCTGGAATCAGGGTGTAGCCCATCCCCGCCCGGACCAAGGCTTGCAAAGAAGCGATGGATCCGCTCTCATAGCGAACTCCTTGAGCGATGGAACGCTCTCGGGAGCACAAGCTGAGCATTTGGTCTCGAAAACAGTGGCCCTCTTCTAAGAGGAGCAACCCTTCACTCGGGAGCGACTCCGGTGACCAATCCGAATGCGGAGCATCCGCCTCGCCGGTGGGATGTCCAAAGATCATGAAGGGCTCAGCGTACATTGGAATCTCGCGGATCGACGGCTCGTCCACAGGCGTCACCAAAATCCCCACATCCAACGCACCCGACTTCAATTGTTCGAGCATGCGTTCCGTCGTTACCTCCATCAGGACCAACTCCACCCCAAAATCCGACGCGACCAAATCGGGCAGAATGCGCGGCAGCACGTAAGGGGCGAGCGTAGGGATGATGCCCACCCGGTAGGTGCCTTCCAAAACTTCTTGCTCTTGGTTCACCCAAGCCGACAACTCCGAAACATTGAACATGATTTCACGCGCCCGGGCAATGAATCCGACCCCCATTTCCGTCGGACGAATCGGTTGAACGTGGCGGTCGAACAGTGGAAAACCCACCGCGTCCTCCAATTTCTTCACCTGCATCGTCAAGGTCGGCTGTGAAACGTGACACGCTTCCGCTGCTGCTGAAAAGTGCCGATGCTCATCAAGGGCCAAAACGTACCGAAGTTGTTGCAAAGTCATGCTGCCGAGTTGTCCCGTCCAAGGTACGGCTCAACCTTCCATCACGGTTGATCCACCCCGTTGACGAAGTCCCTTAAAATGTGCAAGGTGTCGGCGAGTTGCAATCCCGGAGCGTCCAGCACTTTCAACGCCTCCCCATCGATGCATTCGTTGTACGCTTGGAGCATGGACCGCGCGAGCGGAAGGTAGGACCAATGCCACCGCTCGGGCAAGTAACCCGGACGCTCCGCGCGATCGGTGTAGACCTGATGGTACCCGTACGCTGCGGCATGCGCATCCAACCATTCGCCCACCTTCAGGCCTTCCCCGGTGAGGAACCAGTCGTTCTCCAAACTGTTCAAATCGACTTCGGTGCCCCAATGGTGACGAGAAGACCCGGGCATCGCACTGAATCGCAGGATGTGTCGGGCTTTCTCCACATCGGACCAGCCGGCGTATTCGGGGCGTGCCCATTTTCGCGACCAAATCCCGTTTTGGTAGGTGAAATTGCGGGCCGCGCTCACCACGATCAAGTTCACCCCGTCGAGCCGGGCAGCTTCTGCCATGGCCACGAATTGTTCGGCTGCTTCCCGCCGCAAGTACAAGCCGTCCCGGTTGCTCCATTCCGCGGGGATGAGCGTGAACGCCGGGTCGCGGCTGGGTTCATTCAAGCCGATGAGCTCGGCGGTCGTCCACTCGGTGGGGGCTGGGGTTTGGCCTGTCAGCAGCCCAGGATGGAAGAAGAAAATCGCGATGCGCCACATGGGAGCAAGGTAAGCCGTGTAACTTGCATTCATGAAATCCGACGCCACCAGCCCCGAGGGATACCTGGCCGAATTGGCGCCCGATCGGGCCGAAGCCATCTCCCGCATGCGCGCAACCATCAACGACCACTTGCCTGCAGGCTTCGAAGAGGGCATGGGTTACGGAATGATCGGCTGGAGCGTTCCGCACAGCTTGTATCCCGCGGGCTACCATTGCTCGCCGGAACTGCCGCTTCCCTTCTTGAGCATCGCGTCCCAAAAGAACTTTGTGGCGCTGTACCACATGGGCCTCTACACCGATCCGGAGTTAATGGCTTGGTTTCAAGCGGCCTATGCCGAAGCGGTGCCGACGAAATTGGACATGGGGAAGAGCTGCATGCGGTTCAAGCGCATGGATCGCATTCCCTACGAACTCATTGGCGAATTGGTTTCAAAAATGACTCCCGAGGCGTGGATTGAGCGGTACGAGGCCGCTTTTAAGTCCTGATAATCAGGGGATAACTTTAGGGGCGGGTTGTGCGTATGTACTTGTATGGCACATCGATTTTCCCACCGGATGAATGGGATGGCAGGGGCCCTTTTGGGGCTTTTGCTCATCGGATGTTTAAAGGAAACGCATCGGTTGGACGCGGACGTTCAGGTGGTGGCTCCCGTTGGGGCTTGGGGGGTGCCGTTGGCGAATTTGTCCTTGACCACCGATGATTTGCCGCTGACGTTTACGGAGTCGGTCGCTTCGAACGGATTGGGTTCGGCATTTGTCTGGACATCGGAATTTCCTCGCGAAGTGATGCGAGTGGAGGACTGGGTGACGTGGCCGGATTTGGAGGCAGCCGCGCTCAGGACCCTGACCGAGGAGGAGGTTCAAGCGCTGGGATTTTTGCCTGCAGGAGAGCCCATGGCACTGGCTGTTCAGGAATCGGTTCCGGTTGAAGGGTTGGATGGACATGAAATTGCGCGCTTGGAATTCTCAGGCGGAACGTTGCGGTGCACGGCGGTGGCCACTTCGGGGATTTGGAGCGAGGCTGCCATGACCCTACCTCAGTTGTTCCAGAACGGGGAGCCTGTGGTGCTCTCGACTTCGAGCTTGGTGAACGGCACTGAACTCGACTTGACGGGGGCTGTGTTGTTGATGGCTCCCGGCGAAACGGAGCTCGCCATTGCGGGCGAAGTGCACGTAAGCCGAACGGGCGAGCCGATTGCGTCGGAGGCGGAATTGGGCTGGACGTTCACGTGGGATGCGCTGGAGATGGAATTGTTCGAAGGGCGTTTGGGGGCCTTGGGGCCGATGGCGTTCACGGCGGCGCACGAGGTGGCCTTGCCCGAATGGTTGCAGGGGAGCATCGGCTTGAGCGCTCCCGCGTTGAAGTTGGTGGTGGAGCAAGGGCAGGGCATCGGATGTTCGTTGGAGTTGGCGGGCCAAATCCTGCAATCCTCTTCCTCGCTGCCCTTCCAATGGGCCCCGCTCACCCCCCCCGTAGTCCCAGCGGCCCCGGTACCGGGCACCACCACCTCGGCCGCCTTCCTCCTCAACGACGCCACCACCACCCCTCCACTCGGAACGTGGGTGTCGTCGGAGTTCCGCGGTCTGAGCTACGAAGCTGCGTTTTCTGTGGTCGATCCGGGCGAGGAACTGCAATTCCTTTCGGCGGATGCTGAAATCGCTGTGCAGCCCTCCATCGAGGTTCCTTTCATCGGCTACGCCTCGCGCATCGCTTGGCGGGATACGGTTCCGTGCGACCTCGAAGCGGCGCTTGCGGGCTACCTACCCGCAACGGGGTCCCTCGATCAAATCAACCGGCTGACGTTCCGCTTCCAAACCGCCAATCACCTGCCATTGGGCATCGCGGTTCAGGCCCATTTCCTCGATGCGAACGGCGAGTTCCTCGATGCCTTGTTCCTCGATTCCACGACCTTCCTCGAGCCGGCTACGATGGCCCAACAAGGAGGGCATGACGTGCCCGTTGGTCCCGGTTTGCGGACATGGGACCTGGTTTTCGAAGGAGCAGCTGTGGCGGAACTGATGGCCTCGGGGGTTCACTCGCTGGCCTTTGAGTTGACAGGCTGCACGGCGGGATCCTTGGAACAACGGCCTGTGGCATTCGGTCCGGGATTGGGGTTGAACCTTTCGGTCGGGATGCGCGCTGACCTCAACCTTTCTACGCCATGAAACCGGTGCTGATGTCAGCCGTCCTCGTGATGGGGGCGGCGAGCTTGGCAGCCCAGGGCGATGCGGTGCTTTCTGGACTGAGTTGGGTTCCTCATCAGCTGGAGACGCTTCCGCACCGGCGTCCGGTGGGGACGGGGTTTCTTTCGCTGCCGGAGGTGAACGCGGTTTGGGCAACCAATTGGCTTCAACCGGTTCAGTGGCTGGAAACGAATGCAGAAGGAACCACGCTGAACCTGAATGCGTTCGTGAATGAACTGCACGATGCGAACCAACTGTCCGCCGAGGGGCGCGTGAATTGGCTGGGATTCGGGTGGGCGATGGGGAACTCCAAGCGTCACTTCATTTCCGGCTCTGCCGTCGAAGTGGTGCGCGCAAGCCTGACGCTTCCTGGCGACGTGCTGCGGTTGCCGTTCGTGGGCAACCTCAACGCATCGTCCATCGCCGGCGAGTCATTGGCCGCACAGCTGGACCACTACCGCAGGTTCACCCTGGGCTGGCAAGCGCAGTGGACACCGCGGTGGAGCTCGGGTGTGCGGTTGCACCACCTGCGCGGCCTCGAACACGCTGAATTGCGCGATGCCGAACTGAACTGGTCCACGGATGACGAGGACTTCTCGTGGGAGTTCAGTGGGGCGGCGGCGGTTCAAACGGCGGGACTGGCACTGCTGATGGACAGCATGGACGGCAACACCGCGTTGGAGCGAGGAGCCTCGGCCTACTTGAAAGAGGCGGGCAGCCCGGGGTGGGGCGTCGACGTGGGGGTGGCTTTTTGCCCGAATGAGCGCTGGGTCGTTGAGTCCAGTTTCACTGGGTTCGGTCGCATCGCTTGGAATCGGGAAGTGTGGAACGCCCGATGGGAAGCCGATCCCATGGCGTTCGATGGGCTGGAGTTGGGGGCATGGGCGCTGGACGCGACCGCGTTGGAGGACAGCGCTTCGGCACAGCTCGCGCAGTGGACCGAGTGGGCGGATGCAGCGCTTGCCGCGGAGGAATCAGCCGAGCCGTTCCATTCGACGCTGCCGGGCCTGTGGTTGGGCCAAATCCAGCGCCGCTTCCCCAATGGCCAGAGCGCCCAATTCGCGCTGCGCCATTCGGCACCCTTGGGCACCACGTGTTCAGCGGGCGCCACCGCCTCGCTGGGCCGCTTCATGCAATGGAATTCCACGTACACGCACGGGCGAGGCGTTCGGGCGTTGGGGGTCGGATTCGCCTTGCGTTTCGGCGGATTGTTGCTGCACACCACCGTTGACAACGTGCTGGCTGCGCGGGTGGCCCAAGTCGAGTGGGGCGATGAGCGTTCCATTTGGTTGCCACTCGACGCCTCCCGATTGCACGTGCGAGCGGGACTTTCTTGGGTGATGGGCCGACCGCGCAAGCCCCTCCCTGAACGCCGCACCGCCCCTTCCACGCGGCATCCTGGTGCGGCATCCAGCGAGGCCGCGCGCTGTCCGGACTTTCAGTAAACGCCCGAGAACAAAATGGCGCGATCGAAGTAGGCCTTGCCCTCTTCCCAAAACCCGCGGAACAGCGGATTGTCCATGAAGTACACGATTTGGCCTTGCCCGATGGATTCCACTCCAATGGCCAACCGATCAGCCAATTCCGGCGCCGCAAGGTGGCCAGCATGCCCGCTGACCGGACGGTCCTCGGCATAAACCGCAACGTTCACCCCGTCGGACAACGGCAACCACGCGTCGCTCCCTTGCTTCAGAACGAAGGCCCGCTCGCCCTCGGTGAACGCGATGGGATGCGTGGCGTCGGTGCGCAATGCGTAAATGGCCCCTTCGATGGAACGGGAAGCCCAATCCCGGCTCCGGTCCGCGTACGGGACGGCCAGCGGATCCTCCGGGGGGGCTGGTCGGTCAGTCGCAGCAGTCAGTTCGGTGGATTCCCAGCGCGAAACTGCTCGCACCGCATCGCCCAACGCAATGACCGTTCCCCCTTGCGAAGCGAATTCTTCCACCGCATCGAGGGCACTTCCGCGCACCCCATCGGGCAGGATGATGACGTCCCATGCCTTCAAATCGGGCAGGCGATCGCCGTCCAAGATGGTCGGCGCAATGCCCCATTCGCGTTCAAAATGCCACCAAATCTCACCCAGGGAAAGCGCCCGAACGGCCGCTCCACCCAACACCGCTATGCGCGGTGCACCCATCCACCGCAAGGCATCGGAACCGAGGTCCACACCGGCAGTGGCGTGCCCGCTGGCGAGGGACAGCAATTCCACGCCCGTTCGATCCAGCGCATTCACCGCGTTGGTCCAGTCGGAAACGGTTTGGTCGGCCGATAAGAACACGACGGCTCCAGCGGGCAAGGCATGGAGGCCCAGCGAGGAGGGCTTTGTCAACAACCGGCCAGCCAAACCGGCCTCGTTGCACCGGGCGACGAAGGCCCGTTCCGCAGCGCCTCGAGGAACCACCGCAACGCCATAGACCCCGGCGTCGAGGTCATCCGAACGAACCGGCTCGAAGGTTGCGGGTTCCACGTCCACGGTCGCGTCCACGCCATAACAAGCGATGCCATAAGCATAGGGAAGGGCCCAAGCGGTGATGTCGTAGGTCAGGGAGTCTTCGAGGAAGGGATCGGGATCCATCAAAACCTGGAGCAAGCCGCCGTGAGGCTGGTTTGCAGGAACGACCCAGTCCGCAGCACTCCAGGTAATGGGACGCTCCTCCGCGAGGAGGTAATCAAAACCTGCCGCTGCCTTTTTCGGTGGAGCCGCGTGGCCATAGGCGATGCCATGCAGGTCGAAAAAGGGGAGGAGTTCGGCGAGTTGGGGTTGGCCAGCGGGAAGGATGTACGCTCCGTAGGCACCGGGAGCTCCGGCGCGTGAGCGGGAAAAGTAGGCGTCGGATTCTGCGAGGAGGGTGGGGGTTTGGCCTGCACACACGTCCAACAGCGCGAAGGAACTGTGCACGTGGTTCTTCACCCGTTGGGCCAAATCCAAGACCTTTCCATTCTCCAAGCGCACTGCCGCAGCCGACCGCGGCCCGCCACCTTGCTCATAGGTCATCCCGATTGCCCCCCTGAAAATCGGGTACGTATCCCCGTAGCTCGGGTAGAACAAATCGAAATCCTCACGCGTAAAGTACCGCTCTCCCCGCTGGTCAAAATCCGCAGCCGCGGCCTCTCCAACGCGTTCTTGGAACAACCGCTGCCACGGTGTGATCAACTCGTGGTACGGCGCCGCCGCGGGAGCGAAGTAGTACGGGCTGTTGTACCCCATTTCGTGGAAATCCCCATGCACGTGTGGCAACCACGCGTTGTACGCCACCAACCGAGCCTGCGTCTCCGGCTGACGAGCCCAGGCCCAATCCCGATTCAAGTCGAACAAGTAATGGTTCAGCCGCCCGCCCGGCCAGGGCTCCATGTGTGACCACTCCGCGGGTTCGGGGTTCGCAGGAACGGTGCTGCGCTGTTCAACGAAGTGCACGAACCGATCGTGCCCATCGGGATTCAAGCACGGATCGACGAGAACGATCAAGCGGTCCAGCCAAGCCTCGGCGCGGGCGCTTGCCGGATCGGCCAGCTCAGCCATCACTTCCAGCGCAGCCTCGGTGCAAGACGCTTCGTTTCCGTGCACGTCGTAACTCAACCAAACCACGGCCAAGTCATCAAATCGCTCATCGGTCGGTCGGCCCTCGGCGCGCGCTTGTTGGTTCGCTTGTATGGCATCGAGCGCGGCGATGTGTTCGGGAAGCCCGAAAGCCAGCAACTGCAGCGGCCGCCGCTCCGGCGTGGTGCCATAATGCATGAGGGACACGCGATCGCTTGTTCGTGCCAGTGAATCGGCCCATTGCGCCACTTCGTAGTGCCAATGGTAACGCACTTGTGCTAGAACGGATTCGGATGCCAGGGACATCAGCAACACGGCAGCAGCAGTGGAGATGAATTTCATGCCACGAAGGTAGTTTTTTGGAAGGCGGGTTGCATCTTCGAAACGTGAAAACGATGCGGACGACGTGGGCGTTGCCGGAGGATTGGCCCGTGGAGGCGGTGGACGTCGTGGTGAGCGATCGCCGCTCGATGACCCTGCGTTACCATGCCGTTCAGGGCCTCGAGTTGCGCATGCCGCGAACGATGCCGACGCCGGAGGCGCGTGCGTTCGTCCTCTCGAAGAAGCATTGGGTGGTGCGCCAAATCCAGCGCACCACGTCGCACGCGTCCCGCTTTCCGGCCCCTGTTCCGGGAGAAGTTTGGTGGCGGGGAATGCCGCTGGTGATGGTGGATGCGCCAGGAATCCAGCGGGTGGAATGGAAAGAATCGGCTTGCGTGCTCGATTTCAATCGGGCGGAGGCCCAATTGAGGGCAGGACTGCGCCGCGATTTGGTCGAGCGCATTGAGGCCATTGTGGAAGAGGCGGCGCCGAATGGACCGCGTCCTGTTGGCGTTCAAATTCGTCGGATGAAGTCGCGTTGGGGCAGTTGTTCCCGCGATGGGCGCATGCGGGTCAACGAGGCCTTGGGTCACTTGGACGATCGGTGCGTGCGCTACGTGGTGTGCCACGAATTGGCGCATTTGGTGCACTTCAACCACAGTGCCGCGTTTTACGCACATTTGGGCCAAATCCTGCCCTCCCACCGCGAAGACGAGCGCCACGTGCACGCTCACCAGCACGTCCTGGTTCACGGGGGCTATGCCTTGCCCAACGGCGGAAAATGAAAAAGCCGGCACAAGCCGGCTTTCGTAGTTCGCAAGCGCACTTTTTCAAGTGGATGCTCTTCCCGCGCTCCTCAGCGCTGAAACTGCCCATGGTGCGGTGCGCAACATCAGGTTGCCATCACCAATCATCATCTTCGTCCCCTTCCTCGTCGTCGAAGTCCCAATCGAAATCTTCGTCGTCGTCTTCAGGGTCGAATCCGTAAAACAGATCCTGCATAGCTCAAGAATGAACTGGGTGAAACAAAGAAAGAACTGCCCCCAAAGTAGACAGCATTCATCACCAATCCATCACTTCCTTGAAAATTTTTGTGCGCCCGAAAACCGCTGGTGGATGCGTTGATTTTCAGTCGGAAACCAAGGATTGAAGGGCGCGAGCCAAGCCGTTCTCGGCCTGGATTTCACTCAATCGATTGCGATCCCAGCCCAACACGCCCTTCCATTTCAATCCCACATAAGCTGCGGTGCGTTCCATCGGCTTGCACAGTTCATCCAACGAGGTGGCGTGCTTGCCCTCGGCTCGATAATCGGCCAATCGCCCCCCCACGGTGACGCTGCATGCGAGCCCGCGTCCCTTCAACAACCCGCCATCGGGTCCAAACGCCCAGCCCCACGTCAGCACTTCGTCCATCCACCGTTTCATGCACGCCGGTGCACCATACCAGTACAGCGGGAATTGAAACACGACCATGTCCGCACGTTCCACCGCTTGCTGCTCCGCAGCGACGTCCAGGGCGGTTTCGCCGATCCAGCGCACTTCGGTTTGTCCTTGAGCATTCCACGTTTCAGCCAGCTCCCGGTTCATTTGGCTTTTCTGCGAATCCGGATGCCCCACAATCACCAAAACCTTTTGCCCTTTCATCGATCGCTTACTGTAAAAACGCGGCTTAAATTGAATCCGAAATAAATGTTCCCATCCAACCACCTTCCCGCGGTTTCTGTGAGGAACGCACGCTCAAACATGCCTTGAGAATTGGTCACGTGCAATTGAAACACGTGTCCACCCGTCTCGATGTCCACCCCCAGGGACAGGCTGTTGTTATAAGCCTCTCCGGGATTCAATCGCAGGAAGTATTCTCCATTCACGCTCACGCGTTGGGAGAGCTTGTAGCGACCGCCGGCCCCGATCAGGTACTCATCGTGGGCATCCGCTGGAGTGGCGACCAAATTGTGGTGCACCACCGAGGGCGTCAACGCCAAGCTCATGTTGGAATTGAACTTTCGGGCAATCACCAGTTGATGGACGTAGCTCAAGCGGGAACTGAAGTAGTTCACCCGATCGGGTTCCGGCCACCGCAATCCGTTGCACGCGATGGAGGAAAAGCCCGTGATGCTCAACGGAACCGTGTTCGATTGGCGCAACAGCCGCGCTTTGAGGTTGGCTTCGTAGGTCTTTTGGAACGTGTTCCGCGCCACGCCGATGGACAGCCGATCGGTGATGCCGTAGTCGAAGCCCATCCGCATGCTCGCGTTGTCGAGGCCCCAGAGGGCGTAGGCGCCGTCGCTGATTTGGCCAAACCGGTGAGCGATCACGAAGTGCAGCACCCCGCCCGCTGGCGTTTCGTTGCTTTGGCCATTGATGATGCGCGTGTCCTTGAACGTGGCCGCCACAAACGCGTCGGGCGTTTCCACAGGCCCCAACAATTCCAGCAAGTCATCCTGAGCGCTCGCGCCAACGGCAGCAAACAGCATTCCGATTGCTAGGATACGATGCGCAACCGCTTTCATCGTGGACTCAGTTCGGCCTGCAGGGTAACGGAAATGGATTCCGCAATCTTGGAACGCACGAGCTTCGGAATCGGGATGTTGTGGTCCTCGGTGGGGACGTCAAACCGCGCTTCGAGGTTCCACCCCGCAGCGGTCCGCACAGCGGTGCCTTCCACGGTGCGTTCCACGTCCACCCCATGGATGGAAAGGGTTCCCGTGGCGGTCACGGGCTGCTCCAGTCCGACTGCCGCATCGGGATTCAATCCGCTCACTTTGCCCGTGAACGTGGCGGAAGGAAACTTCTCCGATTCGAGGTAATTCTCGTTGAAGTGCTCCTCCATCAAGGCTTTCTCGAAGTGAAAGGAGATGATGGGCACCTGAAAGGCGATGTTTTGACTGGCCAAATCCAGAACCGCGCTCGCTTGCTCCGTCACGGCGGAAATGTCCTCAGCGGGGGTGCTGGAGAAAAAGTCCACATGCGCAGAACGCGTCATGAATTGCTGGGCACGGGCTTGAGTGGAGGCCAAAAGTCCTGCGGCCGCGAGGGTAAGGGTAAAAAAAGCGTTCATGGTTTGGGGTTAATTGGCGGGGGCGCCGTCGTTGATCCACTGGGTGATGGCTTCGATGTCGCAAGCGCCCAGCGCACCGGAAGGGGGCATGAGCAAGGGATTGCCTTCTTCGAGGGTGATGCGATCGAGCAAGCTGCCCGTCAAGGCGGCATCGCTGATGGCTTCATGCCCTGCGAGCAAGAGGCCGCCACTGGGGGAGGTGCCGCTGTGGCACGACTCGCATTGGTTTTCGATCAGGGGCTTGATGCGCCCCGCAAAGCCCACGTTCGTGCTGTCGCACGCAAGGTTGGGGTACAATTCCGATTCGACGTCGTAGTAACATCCTTGCATCAATCCGACAGCCAAAACGAAGCAAGCGCTGATTTTCCAGTGAGCCATCCTGTTCGAAGCATCAATTGTTGGGCATCCCATCTTCTATCCACATTTCAAACAAACGCACCTCACAATCGTTCAAAGCGGAACCAGCAGGGGGCATGGCCACGGCTCCGGGATCTTGGCGAATGCTGGCCATCAAATTCGAGTAGCTCACGGCACTGGTGACGTTCGCGTGGCTCGTCAAATCAACTCCGCCGTCCGGGCTCGCCCCGCTGTGGCAGGCCACGCATCGCGTGGTGAGAAGCGGCACCAAACTGCCCGAATACGTCACGGCCGTGGTGTCGCAGCTCGAACAACTCAGGTTCAAGGCCCCTTGATCGATCCAATCCGTCAACACGGCGACCTGTTCGTCCGTCAGCGGGGCATTCGGAGCCGGAGGCATCCGGTCCTCCCCAGTTTCGAATAGTACCTCAATGAGTTCACTTTCCGCCGCATTGCCTGCGACCACCAAGTTGTTGTGGTCCATGATGGAGGCGTACGATTCAATCACAATCCCGTCTTCGTGCGATAGGGCGTCGTGGCAATTGGATTGGCCACACGAGGAGACCAAAAGCGGCAGCACATCCTGTTGAAAATACACCACATCCGCGTCGCATGGCCCTTCGTACACAAGCGGCTCGTCGCCAGTGCCTGGTGGATCAATGCGGTGTTGGCAAGCCGACCAAAGGAGTGGGGCAGCGAGCAGGGCCAGCAGAATGCTGTGGACGGATTGAGTTTTCATGACCGGTTCTACGCACGGCGCTTGGGCGCACTTGGAAATTTTGACCAAATTAACAAACAGACCAGTTGCGTGAACCGCATCGATTCCCAAAATCGGTCCTTGCCGCTTGTGGAATCTTCGCGATATTCGCGCCAACGAACACGCCATGGGAAGAGCATTTGAATTCAGAAAGGAGCGCAAGTTCAAGCGTTGGGCTGCAATGGCCAAAACGTTCGCTCGGTTGAACAAGGACATCATCATCGCCATCCGCGAAGGCAACAGCGCCGACCCGGAGATGAATCCCCGCTTGCGCGCAGTCCTGCAAAACTGCCGTGCCGCGAACATGCCGAAGGACAACGTCGAACGCGCCATAAAAAAGGCCACCGACAAGGACACCTCCGACTACAAACAGGTCACCTTCGAGGGCTACGGTCCCCATGGCATTGCGGTCTTCGTGGAAACGGCCACTGACAACAACAACCGAACGGTCGCAAACGTCCGCAGTTACTTCAACAAGTACAACGGGAGCCTGGGCACTTCCGGGAGCGTCGAATTCATGTTCGATCACGTGTGTTTCTTCAAGATCAAAGCGGAGGGATTGGACGCGGAAGAATTGGAGTTGGAGTTGATCGACTACGGCGCGGAAGACGTGGGTCAGGACGGGGAAGCCATCATGATTTACGGTCCCTTCGAATCGTTTGGGTCCCTTCAAAAGAAGCTCGAAGAGGACGGCCGCGAAATCATCGAGTCCGGGCTCGACCGCATTCCGACAACGACGAAAGAACTCGACCCCGAGGCCACGGCGGAGGTGGAGAAGCTGTTGGAGAAAATCGAGGCTGACGAAGACGTCCAAAACGTTTTCCACACCATGAGTTCCTCCACGGAGGCGTAATCAGTGTCCAGGTTGTGGTGCAACGCGCCACTCGAAGACCTCCAAGTCGAAGTACGGGGCGGCGGCGAGCAAGTGGTCGAGGAGATCGGCCATCAGGGATTCGTACACGGCCCATTCTTTGTTCCGAGAGAAGCAATAAAACTCAACAGGGATGCCTTCTCCGGTGGGCTGCAGGTGCCTCACGAGCAGGGTCATTTCTTGGTTGATGCCCGGGTGGTGGCGCAGGTAGCGTTCGGTGTAGTTCCGGAACAGCCCGATGTTGGTCAACCGGCGACCATTGACGAGCACGCTCGTTTCCGCGCCAGAAGTTGCGTTCGCCTGGGCAATTTCGCGGGTTCGCTCTGCAAGCCACGGTGCCAGCACTTGGACACCGCCGAGGCGTTCAATGAGCGCGTCGTCGGCGAATTTCACGCTGGAGGAACGCAAGGTGATGGAGCGTTTGATGCGCCGACCCCCCGATTCGCTCATTCCCCGCCAGTTCTTGAAACTCTCGGAAATCAAGGCGTAGGTCGGCACCACCGTGAAGGTCATGTCCCAATTGCGGACTTTGACCGTGGTCAAGTTGATTTCGACCACATCGCCGTCGGCTCCGTATTTATCGATTTGCACCCAATCTCCTAACCGGACCAAATCGCCTGTGCTCAGTTGAACGCTGGCCGTCAGCCCCAACAAGGCATCCCGAAAGACGAGCAGGATGATGGCCGTAGCCGCGCCCAGCCCGCCGATGACGACTCCGATGTCTTGGCCGATGAGCAAGGCGATGATGGCGATGCCTGCCACCACGGATGCTGCGATTTTGGCCAACTGAACGTAGCTCGCAATGGGTTTGTCCTTCAACCGCCGAACGCTCCCGAGCACCTCTTCGATGCCGTTCGCAAGTGCAAATCCGACCAACAACAGGTTCACGGTGGCGGTCAAGCTCAGCACCCTGCTGAGGAGTTCTTGCAATCCAGGATGAAGCGGCAGAAGCAAGTCGTTGACCACGCTCAGGATGCTCAGCGGAATGAAGAAGCTCAAGCGCGACAACAAGGGCCGATTCAACAGCTGCTCGTCCCATTCAGCCTTCGTTTTTCGAGCCAAACCGTGCAACACCTTGTCCAACAGCCACCGCGCAATGCGCCACAAAATCAGGGCCACGGCGATGAACGCGAACCACAAGAGCAGCAATCCCAAGCCGTGGTTGGTCTCCGGCCGAGACAGCTTCAAGAATTCCAACAACCTGAGGATCCAAGGGGCGAGTTCTTCCGACATGTCATCAAAGGTACGGGGTCCCCAATCACGAACGCGGCGCACGGGTGTTCAAAACACGTTAAAAACGTGTTCGTGAAATGTTGAAAACGTCGAATAATCTGGGACATCTTCGTATCGGGAGAAACCAAGCGTCTACGCAGCGCTTATCCCCGCTCAGCGGGAGTTACAACCGGCTTTGTCGAAGGGGACAGCACAAGGACCGCTGTTCCCTTCGGCATCCGGTTGACTTTTCAGCGATAGGCAGGACCGAAGGCCCTACCTTTGCGCCATGATGAATATGAAAGTGTCCGCCGACACGACGCTCCTCGAAGCGTTGATGCAATCGGGCGGATTTCCCACGAATACCCGTGCGCGCAAGGCCATCAAGGGCGGGTTCGTATCTGTGAATGGAGCGGTAAACCGCATTCCTTCAACGGCCGTTGAGGCAGGGACCGAAATCGTTTGGAATCCCGAACAGCCTTCGGACAATACCAAGAAACCCACTTCGTCCTTCAAGGATTTCAACTTGGGGGGAGCTTCGAAAACCCCTTTGAACAAGCCCGCACCGTTCGAAGTGATTTACGAAGACGATGCGTTGTTGGCCTACATCAAGCCGGCAGGCTGGGTGTTTGCTTCCCCAAATCCGAAGGTAAAGACATCCTACACCCGCATGAAGGAATGGATGGAAGAAGCGCGACCGGATTGCACGGACGTTCATTTCGTGAACCGCATCGAAAAGGAGTCTTCGGGGATTTGTTTCATTGCCAAGGACTTGCAATGGCGCGTGCACCTGCAGAAGCACTGGGCGAACTTTGCACGCGGCTTGTACGTGTTGGTCGAAGGTCACCTTCCGCCCGATGACGAGGTGTTCGCATTCAAGGCGGAGGAGGGCAAGAAGAAGAAGGAGCGCGTCGCGTTTCCCTACCGGACCATGCGCGCTACCGCTTCGCATACGCTGTTGAAATTTCAGGTGGGGTTTGACCAAATCCCTGAACTGATGAGTGGACTGCGCCGCGCTCAATGCCTGATCATCGGCAAAGGCGAATCCGCTCCGAACCCGTTGAGCCGAAGCGGTCTGCATTTGTACCACGTCGTGGTGGAAGGTCCCGAAGGTCAGGTCGTCGAGGCAAAAACCCGCGTTCCCCGGGAGTTCCTCAACTTGATGAAGGGGGGCAAAGGCCCGCGAGCTCGGAGTGCCGAAGAATTGAAATCGAGCCGCGAACGGAAACCCGCCGAAAGCGAATCGCGCCCCGCACACAAGACACGCGGTAAAGAAGACGCACCGAGCAAGCCTCGCCCAGCCCGCAAGGGAAGCCCCTCCGACAAAGCGCCTCGCCCCGCCCGAAAGGGTGGCCCCTCCGACAAGGCACCTCGCCGCATCGGTTGATTACAACGTGTAGTGGGTTTGGATCCAATCCCGGAGCACGACGCTTTCCTGTTGTGGAAGGGAACGGAAGGCCAATCGCATGGCCCTGCGCATCATCACCGGTTCCGCGTGCACATGCCGGATGAGCGACTTGTACTGCTCCAAGGCAGATGGTGCGTGGTCGAGCGGAACTCCGGGAATGTTCATGATGCGCGTTGTTGAAGCCAAATTGTTACCGGAAGGACTTACGGCATTTCTTCGTCCAATGTTTCACGGGGCCGGGTTCTTGAGCAGGAGATTTGGGGTTTTCCGGGTCACATCAGCCGGACGACGGGGGTTCTGCGGTTAAATTTGGCCTGCAAATCGAAAAACCAACGAACATGTCGAAGACCGTTTACCTCATTTCCGCGGCCCGCACTCCCATGGGAAGCTTCCTCGGAGCCCTTTCAAGTGTGCCCGCTCCGCAGCTGGGAGCCACCGCTATCCGAGGCGCAATCGAGCGCGCTGGCTTGCCGGCGGAGGCGGTTGACGAAGTGTTCATGGGCAATGTGTTGCAGGCGGGGTTGGGACAAGCGCCCGCGCGCCAAGCTGCCCTCGGTGCCGGTTTGACGCACGAAGTACCCTGTACGACGGTCAACAAGGTCTGTGCGAGCGGGATGAAGGCCATTGCGCTTGCCGCTTCTGCAATCGGCAACGGCGACGCACACGTGGTCATCGCAGGGGGCATGGAGAACATGAGCCAAGTTCCGCATTACTTGCACGCACGGAATGCGGTGAAATTGGGTCACGTCCAAGCGCAAGACGGCATGTTGCTCGATGGCCTGACCGACGTGTACAATTCCACTCACATGGGCAATTGCGCAGAATTGTGCGCCAAAGAGATGTCCTTCTCCCGCGAGGAACAGGATGCGTTTGCGATTGAAAGCTACCAGCGGGCTGCTGCAGCTTGGGACGGGGGGCGCTTTGACGAAGAAGTGGTTCCGGTGAGCGTGCCGCAGCGCAAAGGAGACCCCGTCATCGTGGATCGGGACGAGGAATACACGAACGTCAAAATGGACAAGATTCCATCTTTGCGCCCCGCATTCGATAAAGCAGGAACCGTGACGGCTGCGAACGCCTCCACCTTGAACGACGGAGCCAGCGCCTTGGTGCTCGCTTCCGAGGAGGCCGTGAAGCAGTATGGCTTGACTCCCATCGCCAAAATCGTGGCTGCAGCCGATGCCGCTCAAGCTCCGGAATGGTTCACGACCGCCCCCGCAAAAGCCCTTCCGAAGGCCTTGGCCAAGGCGGGCTGGTCGCGAGAGGACGTGGACTTGTGGGAACTCAATGAGGCGTTCTCCGTTGTGGGATTGGCGAACAACCAACTCCTCGGTTTGGACGCGGCGAAGGTGAACGTGAACGGCGGTGCCGTGGCGCTGGGGCATCCGCTCGGTTCGAGCGGTTCGCGCATCATCGTGACCCTGGTTCACGCCTTGAAGCAGCGGGGGTTGAAGCGGGGAGCGGCAGGCATTTGCAACGGCGGGGGTGGGGCTTCCGCCCTGTGCGTCGAATTGGTCTGATCCGTGGAGAGGAGCCCGTTTCAGTTCGACATCGGAGCCACGGTTTACGCCGTGGCTCCGGTCATTCCAGTGCGTTCGGCGGCCTCGGATGCCTCGGAGCAAGTGACCCAATTGCTCATCGGAGAACGTTGTGAGGTGCTGGCCTTGGGGGAGCGGGATTGGGTTGAAGTTCGCGGGGTGCACGATGGCTACGCGGGGTGGTGCGACGCGAAGATGCTGACCGATCGGCAGTTCGAACCCAATCACTTGTTGCGTCCCGTGTTTTCACTTTGGCGTTGGCCGGACGGATCGGTTCGCTCGCTGCCGGCGGGGGCGTGGTTGGAGGAGACCGCAGAGGGGTGGAAGGCTCCGGATGGCGCGCGGGTGGAACCCGTGGAGGCGCCGATGGGCTCGGATTGGAGGGCGTGGCTCGGTGCGCCTTACTTGTGGGGCGGGCGAACGGCGGCGGGGGTGGATTGTTCGGGGTTCATGCAGGTGATGGCGCGTTTGGAGCGGCCCGAGGCGTTCGTGGACCGCGATGCGGCGGACCAAATGGCCCTCGGCACCGCCGTCCCATTCGCCGACCACCGAGCCGGCGATTGGGCGTTCTTCGCGAATTCGGCGGGCCGCATTGTCCACGTAGGGCTCATCACGGCACGCAACGAAATCGTCCACGCGGCGGGCCAGGTGCGACGCGATCGGCTCACCGAGGCCGGCATCGAACGGGAACTTCCCGATGGAACGTGGCACCTCACCCACGTCCTCGCGGGCATCCGGCGTCACGCCTCCTGAGCGGCGGCCTCCCGCAAGAGCGGGCAACACCGGTAGCGGTCTTCGCCATAGCGGTTGCTGAGGGCATCGAGGTCGGCTATGGTTTGGGCCAACCCCCGTTCCCGCCCCCAAGCAACGAGGCCTTTCGGGTAGTTCACGCCCCGCGTCATGGCCGTTTCGACATCGGCCTCAGAGCAGATGTTCATGTGCATGGCATCGAAGGCCTCGTTGATGAGCATGGCCAAGATGCGGTCTTGGATCAACTGGTGCAATTTCGGGTCGGCAACGGGCGCTGGTCGAACGGCCCCTTCCCGGTAGTCGTAGTAGCCACGCCCTGTTTTGCGGCCGAGCCAATGGGCTTCGGCGTGGCGTTTTTGGACCAGCGAAGGCCGGTACCGCGGATCGAAATACATGGCAGCAAAAACCGACTCCGTCACCGCGTAATTCACGTCATTGCCGATGAAATCCATCAACTCGAACGGCCCCATTCGGAACCCGACCGAGCGCATGGCTTCGTCCACGGTGGCCATGTCCGCGATGCCCTCTTCGACCATCCGCAAGGCCTCGCCATAAAACGGCCTCGCCACCCGATTCACGATGAAACCGGGCGTGTCCTTCGCCAGCGCAGGGGATTTGCCCCAACGGGCCATCAGCTCGAAGCAAGCCGCATCCAATCCAGGCTCCGTCTGCAACGCGGGAATCACCTCGACCAACGGCATCAGCGGCGCCGGATTGAAAAAATGCAGCCCCACCATCCGCTCGGGAGCTTCCAGCGCACGGGCAATGGCCGTTACGGAAAGGGACGATGTATTCGTCGCCAGCACAGCATCGGGCCCCACCACCGACTCCACTTCGGCGAACACCGACTGCTTCACGTCCAACCGCTCCACAATGGCCTCAATGACCAAATCACACGGCGCCAGCGCCGCCATGGACGTGCTGCGCACCACCCGACCTTGAAGGGCATCTGCTTCGTCCGCAGTCATGCGTCCTTTTTCCACCAGCCGGTCCATGACCTTTTTGAGGGCGGTCGCGCTGCGATCGAGGGCCGCTTCGTCGAGGTCGATCAACAGCACGTGGTGGCCAGCGGCGGCAGCGACCTGGGCGATGCCCGAGCCCATCGCTCCCGAGCCGATGACCCCGACCGTGCCCGGAGTCACGCGGAGGCGTTCAATGGTGGTGGAGAATGCGTTCATGGAGCGCAAAGTTCCGATATTCGGCGCATGAAAACGTATTATGACCCCAAAGACCTGAAGCGGTTTGGAAAAATTGCGGAGTGGGATGGCCCGTTGGCGGAGAAGTTTTTTGCTTGGTACGGTGAGGTGTTCGAAGAAGGGGCGTTGACCGCTCGGGAGAAGGCGCTCATTGCGTTGGGGGTGGCGCACGCGATCCAGTGTCCGTATTGCATTGATGCGTACACGCAAGAGTTGGTGGGCATGGGCGAATCGAAGGAGGGCATGATGGAGGCGGTTCACGTTGCGGGCGCCATTCGCGGAGGAGCTTCGCTGGTGCACGGGGTTCAAATGATGGGCAAGGCGGACCAAATGTCCATGTGACCATGGCCTCGTTGCCCCACAAATCCCTGCGCGCTCGGGGAGGCGAACTCGCTGCCCCAGCCGCTCAATTCAAGACCCTGAACGCGGCCGGATTCGCAACCGGTGAATGGCCGGCGTTCAGTGCCATGCTGGAGCGCCACGGTTTGGCGCCCCTCCGTCCGAAGTCCATCGAGATCTTCCAAATCAACGTGGGGTACGTGTGCAATCAGGTCTGCGCCCATTGCCACGTGGATGCAGGGCCCGACCGACGCGAACAAATGTCCTCCGAACTCCTCGCGCTCGTCGAGGAGGCGTTGGGTGCAAGCGGTGCTTCCACCTTGGACATCACGGGCGGCGCGCCGGAAATGCACCCGGAATTTCGCGCCTTCGTGGAGCGGGTGCGCGCGCGTTATCCCGAACTGGAAATCATCGTGCGCTCGAACTTGACCATCTTGGAGGCGCATGCGAAGTACCGGGACTTGCCCGAGTTCTTCGCTGCGCAGCGGGTGCGGGTGGTGAGCAGCTTGCCATTTTTTCGAGCGGACCGAACCGATCGGCAGCGCGGCGAGGGCGTGTTCGAGTCGAGCTTGCGGGCGTTGCGGCGCTTGACGGAAGTCGGGTATGGGCGCGAGGAGGAATTGGTGTTGGATTTGGTCCACAACCCGGCGGGCGCCTTTTTGCCCAACCACATGGAAGCGCTCGAGGCGAATTACCGCGAAACGCTTGCAGCGGAATCCATTGCATTCAACCAACTCATCGCCATTGCGAACATGCCCATCGCTCGCTACCTCGATTACCTCGAAGCGAGTGGCAACCTCGAAGATTACCTGGAGGTGCTGGTGGACGGCTTCAATCCTGCGGCAGCGCGTGGGGTGATGTGCACGAATACCCTGAGCGTGGGGTGGGACGGTCGGCTGTTCGACTGCGATTTTAACCAAATGCTGGAGCTGCCCCTTGCGGGGCCCGTTCGCCGCTTGCAAGACGTGGAGGATTGGGCTGCGTTGAATGATCGCAACGTGGTCGTGGCGAACCACTGCTACGGATGCACGGCAGGGGCAGGGTCGAGCTGCCAAGGCGCTACCGCATGAGGGAGCGCGCCCTGTTGGTCTTCGCCAAACGGATGGCTCGGGGGCACGTGAAGACCCGATTGGAACGAACGTTGGGCAAGGATGGGGCGCTGGCTGCCTACCGGCAATTGGTGGAGGCGGTGAGCGGCTGGCGGGGGTACGGGGAATGGGAGGCCATTTGGTGCCTTACGGGACCGGGCGAATGGGACTGGGAGGGGACACAGTGGGAGCAAGTGGAGGGCGATTTGGGGGAACGGATGGAGGCGGCAGTTGATGCGGCGTTTTCCGCGGGTGCGAGCCGAGTGGTGGTGGTGGGGACGGACGTGCCGGATTTGAACGCGGCCACCGTGGAGCGCATGTTTGAGCGCTTGGCGGAAGGGGCCGATGTGGTGACGGTTCCGGTGCGCGATGGAGGTTATGGGGCCGTCGGCCTCCGCGCGCGGCCGCGCGGGTGGTTCCAGGGGCGTGCTTGGAGCCACGGGCGCGTTCATGAAGAAGCGGTGGTGCGGTCTGCCGAGTGGGGAATGCGGTTTTGTGCCTTACCTTGCCTATTCGACGTGGATGAGCCCGAGGATTGGGCCGAGTGGACGGCGCGTCGGTAGATTGGATTCAATAGCAAGCATATGAACGATGTGATGGAGACCTTAAATGAGGTCGTGGAATACCTGCAAGAGCGGGGGGTGGGGCAAGTGGATTGTGGGGTGATTTTGGGAACAGGGCTTGGGGATTTGGCCTCGAAAATTGAAGTGGAGAAGGAGTGGAGTTATAACCAAATCCCGCACCTTCCTGTGGCCACCGTCGAATTCCATTTCGGCCGGCTCCTGTATGGAAGGTTGGGGGGGAAGTGGGTTTTGGCCTGGCAAGGACGCTTCCACTATTACGAGGGCTACACGATGGAACAGGTGGTGATGCCGGTTCGGATTACGCGCTTGCTCGGAGGACGGGCAATGCTCATTTCGAATGCGGCTGGGGCCTTGAATCCGGAGCACGACCTCGGGGATTTGATGTGCATCGAGGACCACATCAACCTGCAACCCGATAACCCGCTCCGCGGTCCCAACGTGAATGAATTGGGGAGCCGCTTTCCCGACCTATACCGGGCTTATCACCCGGGCTTGCGAGCCGCCCTGCACCGAATTGCTGGAGCTCAAGGCACCACCCTGCGCGCGGGAATTTATGCGAGCGTGGCGGGGCCGCACTTGGAAACGCCTGCGGAATACCGCTACTTGCGGACCATCGGGGCCGATGCGGTGGGCATGAGCACGGCACCGGAAGTCATCGCTTGCGCCCACATGGGCATGCCCTGTGCCGCCATCAGCGTGCTCACGGATGCGTGCGACCCGGATCGTCTGGCGCCTGTGGTCATTGAAGAGATCCTGGCCACCGCCCAGAAATCCGAAGGAGCGCTGTCCCGCTTGTTCGAGCAGCTCATTGTGGAACTGGACGAGGCGCTGGTTGCCTGACCGCCGTTCACAAATTCCCGGCGTGCGCGGGTGAATTGGATTCGGTTGGCGATGAATTGGGGATTTCTTTCGATGCATGAATGGAATCCAAACGAGCGCACGGGAAACGTGCATGATGTGTGACGCTCCCTTGTCGGGGCGAAAGGACAAGCGATTTTGCGATGATGTGTGCCGGGTGCGGCATCACCGAACGGGCGTGCAGCGAGTGCTCCATGATGTGGACCGCGTGTTGCATCGCAACCGTTCGTTGCTCCGACGCATCCGGGCTGATGCCGCGTGGTGTTCCGGGGATCCGGCCGGTTGCTTCATGTGGTTGCGCAGAGCGGGGTACGACTTCAACTTCCACACGCACGTCGCGGGACTCCACGATGGTCGGCTCGCCGTGATGTGTTACGAGGAGGGGTTCGTTGTGGAGGAGAATGGAGTACAGGTGTTGGACCGTCCGATGATCCAACAGCCTTGGATGGAACAGTCCGTTGCCGAACCTGCAGCGGTGTGGTGCGATTTGAAGCGCTTGCTGAAGGGCAGCGCTTCGAGGCGTTAGCCGCGCTTGGGCTTTGGAGGGCGGTTGCCCTTCTTTGCGGGGCGGTTGGCTTTCGCGGATTTTTTCTTCTTCTCGTGAAAGGCGCCTTTGTAATTCGGATCCCGCTTGCGCATTTCACCATCGATGGTGCGCGCTTGCGCTTGTTTTTCCCAACGTGGCGTTTCCTCAATGGGCAGTCCAGCCGGAAGTTCGAGGAGGTCGATGGGGGTTTGGGTCAATTCCACGATGCGTTCCAGGGCATAACCTTCGGACGGATCTACGAGCGTGATGGCCACGCCATCGCGAAAGGCGCGCCCCGTGCGTCCGATGCGGTGAACGTAATCGTGCGGGTCGCGGGGGACGCTGAAATTGATGACCACCGAAGTCTCCGGCACGTCGATGCCGCGGCTTGCTACATCGGTGCTGACGAGGCAGCGAATGGAGCCGTCGCGGAACAATTCCATGGCGTTGATGCGGCTGTTTTGGCCTTTGTTGCTGTGGATGGTGCGAACACTCGATCTCAACGATTCGTCCAAAGCGCGCCCGATGAGTTCCGCTTGGTCCTTTTCGCGAACAAACACCATCACACGGGCCTCGGGGAATTGCTCCGTCAGGAGGTGCTTGAGGTAATGCAGCTTGGTGTTGACATTGGGCAGGGCCGCTTGGAATTGCTTAACCGTCGCGACGGGCGTGGACTCCGGTGTGGCTTCGACGCGCGTGGGCCAAAGCAAGAACTCATCTGCCAGTCGCTGCACCCGCTCGGGAAAGGTGGCGGAAAAAAGCAGGTTTTGGCGCTTGCTTGGAATCAACTCTTGAACCAACCGAAGTTGTGGCATGAAGCCCATGTCCATCATGCGATCGGCTTCATCGAGGATGACCGTGGTGATTTTCTTTGGATTGAACCCTCCGCGTTGATAGATTTCAAGGAAGCGACCGGGCGTGGCAATCAGCAGGTCTTGTCCTGCTTGAGCAGCTGCCAATTGGTCTTGGTATCCGATTCCTCCATAGAGCGCAAGGCACCGGAGTTCCGTGTACCGCGCGAAATTCACGGCTTCTTGGTGGATCTGAAGGACCAGTTCCTTCGTCGGGGCCAACACGACCGCCCGGGGGTCCAGGCCTTGCGGAAATTTGAGCTTTTGCAACGTGGGCAACAAGAAGGCAGCGGTTTTTCCGGTTCCAGTTTGGGCAATCCCGATGACGTCTTGGCCCGAACGAATCGGGGGAATCGCCCGTTCCTGAATGGGGCTGGGCCGTTCGTATCCCGCGTCTTCGGTGGCGCGAATGAACTGTCGCGTCAGTTTGAGCTCCTCAAAGGTCATGGGACAAAAGTAGGTGGGTTATCTTGCGCCCCGATGGAAGGAGACGCTTTTGCGCACATGCGCCCGTTTCGAGACGATGAAGTTCCCGCTGCCATTGCGCTGCTCAAGCAGTCTGTGGACTGGCATGAGGTCTTGGCTCCGTTCATGGGAGCGGAGCTCGCGGCCCGGGTTTTGGACCAAATGGACCGCATCCAAACCGTAGAATCCTTCCAAGAGGAGATTTCGAAGCCGGTAGTGGAAGCCATTTTGAGCGCTTCCGCATCGGAGGTGACGTATTCGCTTCCGGAAGCCTTTGATCCGGACGGTGCACTGTTCATCTCCAATCACCGCGACATTGTGCTCGACCCGTCGCTCATCAATTTGGCCTTGGTGCAAGTGGGCGCCGGGACCACGGAAATTGGGATTGGCAGCAACCTGCTGGGCTTGCCGTGGGTGAAAGCGCTGGTCCGCTTGAATCGATCGTTCATCGTTGCACGAGGTGGAACGCCTCGGGAGCAGCTTGCGAGCTCGGCGGAAGTGGCGGCTTACGTGCGCGACGTGGTGTTGAATCATCGGCGCAGCGTTTGGTTGGCCCAGCGTGAAGGGCGCGCGAAAGATGGCGATGACCGGACCTCGCCCGCATTGATTCGAATGCTCCTGGACGGCGGCGAGCGCTCCAGTTGGGAAGACTTGCGCGTGCACCCCGTTGCCCTGAGTTACGAATGGGACCCCTGTGATGGCATGAAGGTGCGCGAGTTGTTGATGCGCGAGGCGTATAATGGGCACTACGAAAAGAGTCCAGGAGAGGATGAACGGAGCATGAAGATGGGGCTGTTTGGCTGGAAGGGGCGGGTGCACGTTGGGGTTTGTCCGCCTTCAAAGTGGGTCGACGGAGAGGGGCGTCCGCATCAAGTGCTTGCCGAGGCGACCGACCGGAGCATCATGTCAGCGATGAAGTTGTGGCCGAACCAATTGTGGGCAGCGGAGCAGGTGAAGCCAGGGGTGACGCGTGGTTTGTGGCAACCGGAAGCAGATGTATTCGAAGAATGCGAGCAGCGGGTGAAGGAGGTGGCGCGGTTTGTTCAGGCAGACCAACCGTTTGATGAGGAATCCATTCGCATGAAGTGGTGTGAAATCACCGCGCAGCCTGTTTTCAACTTGTTGGAGGTACAGGCGATGAGCGCCATTCAGGACGCGGTCAGGGACTGATGGATGTGGTACATGGCGATGCTGCCAGCAACGGCCGCATTCAAGGACTCCGTGGCCGTGTGGCCTGGAATCGCAGCGATGTGCGTGGCCCCGTGGCGCAGGGGGCTGGAAAGGCCGTGGGATTCCGATCCGACGATGAGGGCGGAGGGAAGCTTGGGGATTTGGTTCAACGCTTCGCCCCCGGCATCCAACGCCCACGACGTTCCGTGGAATGAGTCAAACCAAGTCGGAAGGTCCGTTGTCCAAATCGGCATCCTAAAAGCGGAGCCCATTGCGGCCTGCAAGCACTTGGCATTCCACGGATCCACGCCGCGCACATCGCACACCACGCCGCTGAAGCCGAACCAATCCGCCGTGCGGATCAACGTTCCGAGGTTGCCGGGATCCGCGATGCCATCGCAGATGAGCAGCGTTCGTTCAGCAGCCTGAGTCGGAAGTTCAGGGGGCTCAGGAATGCGCACCGTGGCCAAAATGCCGGGCGGGGTTTTCATTTGGGACATGCGCTCCATGTCCTTGCTGCTCACGGCGACAGCCGCATCGGGCAAGTGGGCGCCATCCGGTGGATTCAGTTCGCTCCGCACGTAAATTCGCACCACCGACAAGTTCGAGGCCAGCAGCTCCATGATCCCCTTCCACCCTTCCACCAAAAAAAGACCGTCTCGTTCGCGTCGGGCGCGATCGCGAAGGGCTCGTACGGATTGGATTTCAGCCTTGGTCACCATGCGGCGTCTAAAGTACGCAGGGTTCGCCCTGTTTGCTTTCGGGGGGTGTCACGTTCCTCGTCATCTTCCCGAGGGGCAATGGCTGGTCGAGTCCCAAGAGATTGCGTGGTTGAATGAGGACCCGGGGGCAACACCGCTGAAAGGAGAGGCCGTTTTGCGGCTTGCGGAAAACCGGAAGACCTTGGGGGTGCGCCTCCACCTTCGCGTGCACGAGGCGGTTCGACCCGAGCGCTTGGAACGCGCCCAATCGCGCAGGGAGGAGAAGGGGAAGGATCCCGAGGGCGGTCTGCGTCATTGGATGGTGCACGAGTTCGGGGAGGCGCCCGTGTCGTGGGACGCAACGGCCGGGGATCGAACGTTGCGAAACCTCGAGGCGCTGGCGCGCAGAGCGGGATACTTGGACGCCTCGGGAAGGATTGAGTTGGACACCAGCGGCGGGCGGCAACAAGCACGGGTTCTGTATGAGTTGGACTTGGGCCCGCTTTGGCGAATTGGCCAAATGCAATGGGTGACAGAGGGGGCGGGCATTGAGCCCCTTTCGTTGATGCAAGGTTCGCCGATTCAGCCCGGTCGGCCGTTTGATGTCGATGCCCTTGAAGCGGAGCGCCTGCGCATTGCTGAACTGCTTCAGTCGCGAGGATACGCTGAATTTGATGCCGCTTATGTTGCGTTTGTAGCCGACACGTTGGGGGTGCGCAGTTCCGGCAGGTTCTCGGTTCCGTTGAGTGTGGTGGTGCGTCCCGCGGAGGCGTCGCCGCCTCGGCCGCATCAGCGCATGCGGTTGGGAGAAATCGCGGTCATGCAACCCCGTGATTCGGCTGCGAAGCCATTGCGCGATCCCGTGCTGGAGCATTTGATTTCGCTCGCACCGGGGGAGTTGTACAACCGGAAGGCCTTGGAGACGACCTACCGGAGGTTGATGCGCATTCCTGCCATCAGCCGCATTGAGATGCCCACGCAATCGCGCGTGGATTCCACGGGACAGCCCTTGGTGGATGTGGAGATTCGACTTTGGCAGCGGCCGAGATTTGGCTTGCTCACGGAATTGGATTTCACCCGAACGGATGTGCGCTACGGCCCGCTGTTGCGCGCCAGCTGGACGGATCGCAACGTTTCCGGGCGCGGAGATCGACTGGAATGGACTGCTGGTGCGGGGATCAGTTCGACCCGTCCATTCAGTTACACGGAAGGAGCCTTGGTCCCGAACAGCGGCGAATGGTCGGTGGAAGCGAATTATTCCATGTTGGGCATTCCTCCGCTGGGGCTGCACCGCTTGAAGCAGTCAAACGCTGCCCGCTCGGAGGTTTCGCTGGCGTTCCGCAGGGAATCCCGACCCGACTATTTCCGTCGTTCACTGGGGGTGAGTTACGGGTTTGAATTTGTCGAGAACGAGTCTCGTAATAGTTTGTTCAACATTGATTTGATTGAGTTTACATACATTGATTTGGAGGTGGAAGATGCGTTCTTGCTATGGTTGGACGGTCAATCGAATGCTTTCCTGAAATCGCGTTTTCAAGACTATGCCGCCCCCTTGACGCGGGTGCAATGGCGCACGGGCTGGAACGAGGATGTGGCACTTGCTGGGGGCGTTCGGACTTCGTTTGAATGGTCCGGGCAATTGCTTCACGAGTTGAGTCCGGTGCTGGGATTGCCGCAGAATGAGGAAGGAGCTTATTTGGTTGCCGGGGTGCCGTTTGCTCAGTTCGTTCGCTGGGAGCAGGAAGTGCGTTTGGGCTCCGAGCCCGCGCCGAAAGGAGGGCAATGGATGGCGCGCGCGTTTTTTGGGATGGCTTGGCTTGGTGAGAATTTGGGGAGCTTGCCTTACGATCGGAGTTTTTTCGGTGGGGGAGTCAATGGATTGCGGGGATGGGCTACACGGGATTTGGGACCCGGTGGAGTGGTGGATCCGGACGAAGCGGGGGTGATTCGGGGGTTGGGCGATTGGCGGTCGGAATTCAATGTGGAGTACCGAGAGCGGTTGACGGAGTCATTCATTTTGGCCCTTTTCCTTGATGCGGGCAACGTGTGGATGCGGCCGATGGGCGACGCTTCGCAAGCGGTTGAGGCCACGTGGCAAGGAGGCACGTGGCAAACCGTGGCGTTCAATACCGGGTTGGGGCTGCGATGGGATTTTGGCTTCTTTCTCTTGCGCCTCGATGGCGGGCTCCGGTTGCATGATCCGACCCAGCCGTTGGGCCAGCGTTGGATTGGCCAAACCAAAGCCCGCGGCGCTTTCCACATCGGCATCGGGCATCCGTTCTGATTCCCCACCGCTTTCAGTACCTTTACCCGCTCAACACAGTTCACCCATGGGATGGTTTAAACGCATTCAGGAAGGCATCACCACCAAGAGCACCGAGAAGAAAGAGATCCCGGAAGGCGCTTGGTACAAATGCCCTGGCTGTAAAAACGTGGTGACGTCACAGGAATTCGCAGGCACCCTGAACGTCTGTGCCACCTGCGGTCACCACGAGCGCATCGGCAGTGCCGAATACTTTGAAGTCCTTTTTGACGGAGGCAAATTCCGTGAAGTGGCCGCAAAGATGGTTTCCGCGGATCCGTTGGAGTTCAAGGATACGACCGACTACAAGTCCCGTTTGGAAAAAGCCCAAAAGAAGACCGAACTGGAAGACGCCATCCGCACGGCATCGGGGGAACTCGATGGCTTGCCTGTCGTGATCAGCGCGATGGATTTCTCCTTCATTGGCGGTTCGATGGGTTCGGTAGTGGGCGAGAAGATTGCGCGCGGAATCGATTTGGCTTTGAAGAAGCAGTGCCCGTACATCTGCATCAGCAAATCCGGCGGTGCGCGGATGATGGAAGCGGGATTGAGCCTCATGCAAATGGCGAAAACCAGTGCTCGCCTGTCCCTGCTCGCCCAAGCGCGGTTGCCTTACATTTCGGTCCTCACCGACCCCACCACAGGTGGCGTGACGGCTTCGTTCGCGATGCTGGGCGATTTGAACATTGCCGAGCCCAATGCGCTCATCGGATTTGCTGGTCCCCGCGTGGTCAGGGAGACGATTGGAAAGGATCTGCCGGAAGGCTTCCAGCGTTCGGAGTTCCTTTTGGAACATGGGTTCCTGGATGCCATCGTGGAGCGCAAGGATTTGAAGTCGAAAATCGCCTTTTACCTCCGCGCGATGTACGATGCGCCGATGGGGGAAGAGAAAGTTGGATAATTCGGGAATTGGTGTACATTTGCACCCGCAATTCTGCACACATCACGAACATCAATCTGATTTCGACATGTATTTGACCTCAGAAAAGAAGAAGGAATTCTTCGCCAAACACGGCAAGAACGAGCAAGACACCGGAAGCCCGGAAGCTCAAATCGCCATGTTCTCTTTCCGCATTGCTCACTTGACTGAGCACCTGAAGAAAAATCGGAAAGACTACCACACGCAACGGTCGCTGATCAAGTTGGTCGGTAAGCGCCGAAAGTTGTTGGATTACTTGAAGGCAACCGAAATCAACCGCTACCGGAGCATTGTGGCGGAACTCGGATTGCGCCGCTAATTGACTTACACAGAAGAAGGCAGTGGACTTACCCATTGCCTTCTTCTTATTTGCGCTTGGACGAAAAGCGCTGCAGGTTTTCGACGGAAAGCCAGCTCACAGGATGATTTTTAGGAATAGATGAATTATACGGTACACAACCAAACCATTGATCTCGGCAACGGGCGCGAGATCACCATTGAAACAGGTAAACTGGCAAAGCAAGCGCACGGCTCAGTCGTCGTTCGCTCCGGTGACACCATGCTGCTCGCAACGGCAGTATCCTCTTACGAAGTCCGAGACGAAGTGGACTTCCTTCCGCTCACGGTAGATTACCGCGAAAAGTACGCAGCCGCGGGTCGATTCCCCGGCGGCTTCTTCAAGCGCGAGGCACGGCCTTCCGATTCCGAAGTGCTGGTGATGCGCCTCGTGGACCGGGCATTGCGCCCCACGTTCCCAGAGGACTACCACGCGGGAACGCAGGTCATGATTCAATTGATGTCCGCCGACGCGGAAGTGTTGCCTGACAGCTTGGCTGGCTTGGCGGCATCGGCCTGCTTGGCGGTCAGCGACATTCCGTTTGACGGCCCCATTTCTGAAGTGCGTGTGGCCCGCGTCAATGGAGAGTTCATTGTCAATCCATTGCGCTCTGAATTGGAGCAGGCTGACATCGACATGATGGTGGCCGGTTCGCTCGATTCCATCGTCATGGTGGAGGGCGAAATGTCCGAGGTGAGCGAAGACGAAATGGTCGATGCCATCGAAGTGGCTCACGCAGCCATCAAGGTCCAATGCGAGGCCCAAATTGCGCTGGCGAAATCCACGGGCCATTACGGTGTAACCCGCGAATATTCGCACGAGAACCACGACGAGGACTTGCGGAAGCGTGTCAACGACGCCCTCTATCAGGCATTTTACGACGCAGCGAAAAGCGGCAGCTCGAAAGAAGAGCGCAAGGCGGCTTTCGGTTCCATCAAAGAGGAGTTCCTCGCTACGCTGAGCGATGAAGAGCGTTCTGAAAAGGCGTTCATGCTGGCTCAGTACGTCAAGGATGCGCAGAAAAAAGCCGTTCGCGATTTGTTGTTGAACGAGCACATCCGACTCGATGGCCGCAAGCCGACGGAGATCCGTTCGATTTGGACCGAGGTGGACTACCTGCCCGGTTGCCATGGCAGCTCCATCTTCACCCGCGGTGAGACGCAATCGTTGACGACCTTGACCTTGGGAACGAAGCTCGACGAGCAGTTGATCGATGGGGCCTTGGTTCGTCGAAACGAACGGTTCCTGCTGCACTACAATTTCCCTCCGTTCTCAACGGGTGAGGAACGTCCCTTGCGCGGAACAAGCCGCCGCGAAATCGGTCACGGCAATTTGGCGTGGCGCGCTCTGAAGGGCGTGTTGCCTGCACCGGAGGATTGCCCCTATACGATTCGATTGGTTTCTGAAATCTTGGAATCGAACGGTTCTTCGTCGATGGCAACGGTTTGCGCTGGCACCCTCGCTTTGATGGATGGTGGAGTGAAAATCAAGGCGCCGGTTTCGGGCATTGCGATGGGCTTGATCACGGACTCAGAAACTGGCAAGTACGTGGTGCTGTCCGACATTTTGGGGGATGAAGACCACTTGGGGGACATGGACTTCAAGGTGACGGGCACCGAAGCGGGCATCACCGCCTGCCAAATGGACATCAAAATCAAAGGTCTCAGCTTCACTCAACTGCGTGAAGCGTTGGCCCAAGCCCGCGATGGCCGCCACCACATCCGACGTGAAATGCTCGGCTCGATTGCTGAGCCCCGCGAGGATTACAAGGAGCACGCACCGCGCATCGTTCAGTTCGAAGTGCCAGGTGAATCCATCGGTCCGATCATCGGCCCAGGAGGCAAGATCATCCAGGAAATCCAAGCCGTTACGGGTGCTACGGTCTCCATCGACGATGTGGACGGCAAAGGCATGGTCCAGGTTGCGGCTTCCAACAAGTCGGCCATTGACGATGCGGTTTCGCGCATCCGGGCCATTGCGTTCCCTCCCACGGTTGAAATCGGTGAAGAGTACGAAGGCAAGGTGAAGAGCATCATGCCGTATGGCGCGTTTGTTGAGGTCATCCCTGGCCAAGATGGATTGCTCCACGTTTCGGAACTCGCCTGGGAGCGGGTGGACCGCGTTGAAGACGTCATCTCAGAAGGAGAGGTCGTGAAGTTCAAGGTAGTCGGCCGGGATCCGAAGACAGGAAAAATCAAGTTGAGCCGCAAGGTCCTCTTGCCGAAGCCTGAGGGATACGTCGAGCGCCCAGAACGGGGTGATCGTGGAGACCGCGGGGGACGCGATCGTGGAGATCGTGGACGCGACCGCGGAGACCGTCGTTCACGCGATTGAAGAGTTTAGGGGCCTTGGAGGCAACCCCAAGGGACCCTGTGCCGTTATACATGACGGACTTGATGAACGGAACTGAATGCCCCGTCGCTCGAGCGACGGGGCTTTAGTCCCTCAATAATTGAACGGAAAAACCACCCAAAAACCACTATATGAGGCAGCTCAAGATCACCAAGCAGGTCACCAACCGGGAAACTGCATCTCTTGACAAGTACCTTCAGGAAATCGGTCGCGTCGACCTGATCACCGCGGAGGAGGAAGTCGAGTTGGCCCGTCGCATCAAACAAGGCGACCAAGTGGCGCTCGAAAAGCTCACCAAGGCAAACCTCCGCTTCGTGGTCTCCGTATCGAAGCAGTACCAGAACCAAGGCCTCTCTTTGCCTGATTTGATCAACGAAGGCAACTTGGGCCTCATCAAGGCCGCTCAGCGTTTCGACGAAACTCGGGGCTTCAAGTTCATTTCGTATGCGGTTTGGTGGATTCGCCAAAGCATCCTCCAGGCGTTGGCCGAGCAGAGCCGGATTGTCCGTTTGCCGTTGAACAAAATCGGCAGCATCAACAAAATCAACAAGGCCTTCGCCCGTTTGGAACAAGAATTCGAACGTCCGCCGACGGCTGCGGAGTTGGCTGAAACGCTGGACATGACGCTGGACGAGGTCAAGCAGAGCATGAAAAACTCGAGCCGTCACACTTCGTTGGACGCTCCGTTGAAAGAAGGCGATGAGAGCTCGAGCACGATGATGGACGTGTTGCGCTTGGGGGATACGCCCTCACCGGACACGGACTTGATGAACGAATCGCTGAGGAAGGAAATTGAACGTTCGCTGCGCACGTTGACCCCGCGAGAGGGCGATGTGATCCGCTTGTACTTTGGCTTGAATGGAGAACATCCGATGACGTTAGAAGAGATCGGAGAGCGCTTTGATTTGACCCGCGAGCGCGTTCGCCAAATCAAGGAGAAAGCCATTCGCAGGCTCAAGCACACAAGCCGCAGCCGCATCCTGAAAAGTTACCTCGGCTGAGGATTCAGGCCAAGCTTCTCCACAAATGAAGCGAAGCCCAACTCCGATGAGGAGACCAGCGCTCGGCGCGAAGAGCAAAGGCCCGTTCAGGGCTTTCCATGGCCAACCCCAACCGGTTGGCCATGGCTTTTTTCAGGCCCAAATCACCGGGAGCAAAGACATCCGGCCGCTGCAGCGTGAACATCAGGAACATTTGTGCCGTCCAAACGCCGATCCCTTTGATGGAAGTCAGTGCAGCACATACGCCCTCGTCCGAAAGCGTCCCGAGGTGTTCAAATCGCTCGGGATCTTCCATCCATGCAGCTGAAAGGGCTCGAACATAAGCCACTTTTTGGCGGCTCAACCCCACTCCGCGAAGCGCCGCATCGGAAAAGGCATTCAGGAGCTGCGGGGTGAACTCGCATTCAACGAGGTCTGCGATGCGATTGAAAATGGTCGCGGCCGCTTGCGTACTGACTTGCTGGCCAACGATGGCGCGCACAAGGGCTTCGAAATGGGGGCGGGGTTCGGGCCAATCCAAGGGGCCATGTGATCGGACCAATTCCGCCATCTTCGGATCGACGTCATCGAGGTGGGCAAGAAATTCAGCGTGTGCAACGTTCATGGTCCTAAAATGGGCATCTTTGCGTTATGAAGAGGGAGTTTCTTGTGCTCATCGGTTTGGTGCTGTTTGCTTTCGGCGTTAGCGCAGGACTCTCCGGCTGTCGCGAGGTGGTGTTTTCGGATGAACCGGGTTTGGAGTTGGAATTCTCTTCCGATACCATCTTGTTCGACACGGTGTTCACCACGGTGGGCTCTGTTACCCTGCCACTCAAGGTATACAATCCCCATAAGACGGCAGTCTCCATTGATCGAATCGCTTTGGCAAATCCCAACAGTCCATTTCGAATCAACGTAGACGGTTACCCCGGACCAGACGTCCGCGACTTGCCGTTGTTAGCAGATGACAGCTTGTGGATTTTCATTGAGGTGACGGTGGATCCGAACTCCGCTACGTCGCCCTTCGTCGTGGAGGATGAGCTCGAGGTGGAGTTGAATGGAGGTCTGCAAACAGTGACGTTGGCCGCGTGGGGACGCAATGCGCACTTCCACGGGGGATTGAATCGGGTGGAGGCCCTTCCTTGTGCGGAAACTTGGGCCCCGGATAAACCCCATGTCGTCTATGGGGTGGCGGTGGTGGATGAGGATTGCACGCTCAACATTTTGGCAGGAACGGAAGTGTACTTCCATGCAAAAAGCGGAATTTGGATCAACCAAGCGACGCTCATCGCCGATGGCAGCATTCAAAGTCCCATTACGTTCAGAGGGAATCGATTGGAAGATGGTTACGTGGACTTGCCCGGTCAATGGGGCATAGAAGTCGATTTCGAATACGAGACCGATTTCGGGGTCGAGACGTTCACGGTCGCACGAGGCGGGCTTTGGTTCTACGGGAGCAAGGGCTCCGTTGTGGATCACGCCATCATCGAAGGTGGAACCATCGGAATCCAAGTGGACACCGTCGGCACGGCTTCGGCGCCCGCACTGACCCTGACGAATTCCCGGATCCGCAACATGACGGCCACGGGCTTGTTTGCTCAAGGCGGTGTCATCGACGGGTGGAACAACCTCATCACCGATTGCGGCCAGGTGTGCGCGGCCTTCACCCTAGGCGGTGTGTATCGGATGGACCACTGCACGTTCGCCAACTATTGGTCGGAAGGCGTTCGGCAGGCCCCCGCAGTGTTTTTCAATGATTGGTACGAGTCGGCAGAGGGGGAGTTGGTGGTTCGCAGTTTGGAGGGCAGTGTGTTCAGGAACTGCATCATGTGGGGGAACAATGCCGAATTGACGGATTTCGACGAGTTGGTGGCGGATTTGATTGCGCCCGTTGCGGCTCCCATCGTCCAATACAGTGCCGTGGACACCCAAGCGGAGAACTTCCCACCGGACTTTTTGCTCTTCTGCACCACCGATGAAGCCCCACCGTTCGTTTCCAGCATGGACCGGGACTTTCACCTCAATTCGAACAGTTCATTGTGGGAAGGAGGTCCGAGCCAGTTTTTCATTTCAACGGACCTCGATGGCCTGCCCCGGAACGTCGGCATCGCGGACAAAGGGTGTTTCGAGCGGCAGCAATGATCGGTCGATAAATCCCCGTTTTCCCATCGTGTAACCTCGGTGCACGCATTTGCGTAGATGCGGGTATGATGACCACCGGCATGCTCGAAGCGCTGATGCGGTTGTTCGCCCTGTTCGCAGCAGGGGGCTCGCCACGACATGCCATGTACGGTCGCCAAGCGGCCAGCCGCTACCTCAAAGGCCGCTTGAACGCTGCTTTGAGTGAACATTATTTGCAGCTGTATGACCTGGAGCTGGCCCGCCTTGAAATGCGCACGAAGCGCAGCAGGGAGCGGGCCATGGTGGCCATGCCGATGTCGGCCGGTTCGCTGGAGTGGGAGTCAAGCGACGCCGCCCATGCCAAACAACTGGCCCGGCTTTCAGCGAAGTTGATGCGGGCTTGCACTCAGATGAACAAGGAGCTGGCCCTGCGTGAGCGGTTCGTGGTGTACTTGCGGTTGGCCGAATTCGGTCGAGATACAGCAACCGGTGACGGTGCCGAGAGTTTCTTGACCAATGCCGCTCAAGCACTTCACCTTCCCGAATCGGATGTGGAGGCCATGCGGGCCTTGGTGCGCGCGGACCACGCGGAGGAGGTGCTGGTTTGGGGACGTTCTTTCCTCCAACCGCTGGGGCACAGCGAAGGGCATTTGCTTGCAGGCGTTCACTTGGAAGGGGAGGACTTGTTTTTCGTTCGGACGTTTGGGCGGGCGGATTTGCGACTGAACGGGCAGCCCTTGCCAGAGGGCGTGGTGGCGCCGATGGGGCAGGGGAGTGTGCTCAAGGATGGGCACGGTCATGCGCTGTTCTACAGTGATTTGGTGCGATCGTGTTTGCGGCCGGAGGAGGTGACGCCGGTGCAGTTTCAGGTTCAGGATTTGGCCCATTTCTTCGCTTTTCCCCAGTCTCCGGCGCTCCGACTCCTCAGCTTCGAAGAGCGCGAAGGACGGCTCATCGGCATCATGGGGGCGAGTGGAAGCGGGAAATCAACGCTCTTGAACATCCTCAACGGAACGATTCGACCGACCCTCGGACGGGTTTTGTTGAATGGCCTGGACGTGCACGCCGGCGGGCCGGACCTCGATGGGCTCATCGGCCACATTGCCCAAGAGGATGTGCTCGTAGCCGAATTGTCCGTGCGCGATAACTTGCTGTACAGTGCGCGCCTGAGCTTCAATGACTTGGAGGAGGAACAGTTGCATGAGCGCGTTGATGAAACCTTGAAGCGACTCGGACTTTGGTCCATCCGTGAGTTGCGCGTGGGCTCTGTGATGGACAAAACCATCAGCGGAGGTCAACGCAAGCGCTTGAACATCGCCTTGGAACTTGTGCGCGAACCGCTCGTGCTGTTCGTGGACGAGCCCACCAGCGGTTTGTCCAGCCGGGATAGCGAGCACATCATGGACTTGTTGAAGGAACTGACGTTGCGTGGAAAGCTCATTTTCGTAGTGATTCACCAGCCCAGCTCCGACATCTTCAAACTCTTCGACCAGTTGCTGCTGCTCGATACGGGCGGTTTTCCCATCTTTTACGGCAATCCGTTGGAGAGTTTGACCTATTTCAAAGGGTTGTCGGATCAAGTGAACGCCCACGACATGATGTGCGAGGCGTGCGGCAACGTGAATCCGGAGTTGCTCTTCAGCATCATCGAGGCCCGAATGGTGGATGAATTTGGTCACCAAATCCCAGACCGGAAGGTGCATCCAACGGACTGGAATGGCCATTTCCATGAACGCATTGCGCCCCAGCACCAGCACCATGCCTTGGTCGAGGCGCCTCGGCCCGAGCCGCGCAAAGCGCCGTCGCGCTGGGGGCAGTGGCGCACTTATCTGCGCAGGGACTTGCATGCCAAACGAATGAACCGGCAATACCTGGTCATCAACCTGCTCGAAGCCCCCGTGCTGGCCATGTTGCTTGCCGGGTTTGCGCGTTTTTATGATGGGGAATACGCATTCAGAACGAGCGAAAACTTGCCGCCGTTCTTGTTCATCAGCGTCATTGTGGCCTTGTTCATGGGCTTGAGCATGAGCGCTGAAGAAATCATCCGCGATCGACCGATGCTGAGGCGCGAGCGGTTCTTGAACTTAAGTTGGGGGGCTTACCTCGCTGCCAAGGTGACCATTCTATTGGCCTTTTCGCTGGTCCAAACAGCGGCTTACGTCGCCGTTTCCACCTTGCTGCTGGACTTGCCCACAGGGCCGCCCTTGACGATGCTCTTTGCGGTCCTCTTTTCCGTGAGCGCCTATGCAAACCTGCTCGGTTTGACCATTTCGTCGGCGTTCAACAGCGCGAAGGTCATTTACATTCTCATCCCGTTGCTCATCATTCCGCAGATCATTTTTGGCGGCGTCATCATCCGGTTCGATCGGTTCAATCCCCTGCTGACATCGGAGCACAAGGTTCCGTGGATTGGAAATGCAATGGCATCGCGGTGGGGCTTCGAGGCGCTCGCGGTAGAGATGAGCCGCAACAATCGGTACGACGCGCTGTTCAATGAGTGGGAGGACCAAATCGCCCGTGCAGCATGGCGCCGCGATTTTTGGGTGCCCGCTTACAGCGAATTGGCACCAGGCCCTGAGCGACAGCGCGAAGTGGAGCGGGCTCAGAGCGAACTCAAAGCCTGGGGGTTGCCCGCTCCGAATGAAGACGTCCCCTCAGCGTTCAAGTCGGCCTACGCCGAAGCCTTCAAGTCGGCATTCCGAGCTCGGGACGAACAGCGTCGTGCCTTGGAAGAGCGGGGTGAACTGGCTCCGCTGATGGATGCGGAACACAACGATGCCCTCGTGGATTGGCTCGAGCAAACGGATCGTTCCGTTCGCTTGGTTCGGACGCCCGAAGGACTTTCACAGCTGGGGCATTTCCAACGACAACCCTCCGATGGCAGATCGGGCTGGACTGCACCGCATTACGCACCATTCAAACGGTTGGGGAACAGGGTCTTAAGCACCCCCGTTTACAATTTGATCGTGCTCTGGGGCATGGCCATTGCGTGGGGCGTGTTGCTGTGGACCAAAGCCCTTGAACACGTGGACCGCGCCTCCAGAAAACGGATGAAAAAACGCCTCCACCGAGCGATGAGCTCGGTCCGCGCCCAGCTCAACTGGTCGTCGAAGCAATGAGCCGGAACGGCAAGTCGATGATGGCGTCGTAGTCTTCCCCGGCTTCGAGCATGTCCTCGTCATCGTCCTCGTAATACCAATTGACTCGCGCCGCGCACCCCGTAGCTTCGACCCGCTTCAACAAGTCCATGAGGCACTTGCTGCTGCTCGTGTTGAAGTACTCCAAGCGAATGTTGATCTCCAACTGGTCTTCCACGTTGCCGCAGTGGGCCTCGACCCAATCCATTAACGGCTGATAGAATGCAATGGAGTTTTCTGGGATGGAACGTCCAGACAGATCCAAGCTGAATGGTTGCAAGGTCGCGACCACAGTCGGCGTCTTCGAGGTTCCTTCTTTGCGAATGTCAGTCATGGTCAGCTGCAATGTGTGCGGTCAATTCAAAAATCCAGCGGCCGGGGGCGGCTGGTATAAACGTTAAAGACAAATTCCGATTCGTCCGGCGCATGATTTCAATCAATCCCACGCCACCACCTCCGTGAGCACTGCGCTCGGGAGCATTCAGCACTTCCCGTTGACGCGCCCTCAACGCCTCCATGTCCATGCCCTTGAGCTCTCCGTAGCGCGCTTCCAAATTGCGCTTGCCCTCATCGGTAACCTCGTTCCGAGAAGCCACCCACCAACCTTGCCTCGTGGAGACCACCCGAAACCCGCACACCCCATCCGCCGGGGCATGGTGATGCAGGTTTTGGAGCAGCTCAATGGCCACGCGAACCACCCGCTTCGGCTTGGCGTGCGCTAGGCCCAACGCTTCCACGCGGTGCTCGACAGCTTGCACCAGGACATCGGAAACGACCTCGTCCACGCATCCGGAAAATTGGCATTCAATCGTTCCAGATGCTGGGATGGGTTCCAAGGGCCAAGTGATGGTGTCAAATGATGCAGGTGAAGTCCCGTACATGATGCCCAAACTACGAGCGAATTGTCGCAAATTGCAGCCTGAAGCGGTGAGTAATGCAAAGTGAATTGTGGAAAAGCGAGGCGAACTGGTTTGCGGAGTGGTTCAACTGCCCGGCCTACCATGTTTTGTACGGGAATCGGGATCGCGCGGAGGCGGAGGCTTTCGTTCAGCAGGTGTCCCAAGCCGTTTGCCCTCCAGCTCCTGCAGACGTGTTGGACCTCGGCTGCGGCTCGGGTCGGCACGTTCGGAGTTTTGAGGCCTTGGGATACCGAGCGCACGGCATCGACCTCAGCCCCTCGAGCATTGCGGAAGCACAACGTCATGCGGCGCACCCCGAGCGGTTTTCCGTGTGCGACATGCGGGAGTTTGCGACGCAGCTCGGTTTCGTAGACCGGTTCGACGTCATCACGTCCCTGTTTACCAGTTTTGGCTATTTCGAGGATTGGTCGGACCAAATCCTCACCCTCCAGCAAATCCGCAGCGCCCTTCGACCGGGCGGAACCTTCGTGCTCGACTTCCTGAATGCGCCGCACGTCGCTGCCCACCTCGTACCGTTCGAGCTGACCGAGCGAACGGCCCCAGACGGTTCCACCCTGGCGTTTGAAATCCATCGCCGCATTCACGAGGGTTGGATTGAAAAGAGCATTCAATACGTCGATGAGCGGGGCACAGAACAGCATTTCGTTGAGCGGGTGCGCGCGTTGACAGCAGCTGATTTGGAAGCGCTGCTTGACGAGGCCGATTTGAAGGTTCGTGCGCGCTTTGGCGATTATCGACTCGGAGCACATTCGGAAGCATCGAACCGCTGTATACTTGTCGCCTCATGATCCTCGCATTTGGTGTGTTGTTGTTGGTGGCCCTGGGGGGCGCACTGACGTATGAATTGGCCGGCCAGCACCTCAAGCATCGCTTGCCGTTGGTGCTGGCTTTCGGCGGTGCGTACCTCATCGGCCTGATTTTCCTTCACTTGGTGCCCGAGGCGTATGCGCATGGAGGCCAAATCGGCTGGTACGTCCTCGCAGGCTTCCTCCTCCAAGTGATTTTGGAGTGGATGTCAAAGGGCATTGAACACGGCCACGTTCACCTGCCCTCGGGATCGAACAAGGCCATGCCATGGGGCATTTACATCAGTTTGTGCTTGCATGCCCTCATCGAATCCATGCCGCTCACTGAAGCGGGCGGACACAGCCACCACGGACACCACCACCACGTGCACGCAACCGAGCTGGCTTGGGAACAAATCAACGCTCAATTGCTGCTTGGGCTTGGTCTTCACAAGTTCCCCGTGGCGCTGGTCTTGATGGGGTTGTTGGCCGCGCTGGGAATGAGTCGGCTCAAACGCTGGTCCATGCTCCTCATTTTTGGGGCGATGCCGTTGTTGGGCATGGCGGTCTATGAAGGGCTGGTCCATTCCGGCACTTCATGGGCGGTTTCGGTACCTTCGGTGACCGAAGGGCTCCTCATCGGCATCTTGCTTCACATCGCCACCACCATCTTATTCGAAACCGGTGATGGCCATCGGTTTAACTTGGCAAAATTGGCCGTGATTGTGGTGGGCTTGGGCGTGGCGGCAATTTCCCTCGGGCTCTCGTAAAATTTCGACGAATCTAGAAACTTATTCGATTGAAGCTCGTATATGGTGGTGAAAATCATCACTATGAAGCACTATCGGATTTACATCGATACGCTCAAATTCGAGCAAATCTACATGCACCGACACCGCTTCAAACTCAACTCGTTTGAGTACTGTTTGAACTGAATTCGTTCAGCTGAACAGTTCGGCGGCGATGCTTTGGGCCTGTGCCCAAGCTCGATCATCCTTCACCGACCACGCCCCCAACGCCCCAAACCGATCCACCAGCTGCTCTGTAGGCAAGTTGCCTACGAGCTCATCCTTGGCCATGGGACACCCTCCGACACCCCGGATGGCCCCATCGAATCGACGGCAGCCCGCTTCCAGGGCTGCCGTTGCTTTTTCCACGACGTCGAAGGGAGAAGCGTGGAGGTGAGCGCCAATGGCCACGTCGGGAAGCGCGGGCAACAGCGCACGAAATGCGTCTCCTATGGCCTCGGGTGTGGCCGTTCCGACGGTATCGCTGAGCGAAATGACTTGGGTTCCCAATTCCTCCACCAGCCGATGGGCGACCTCCACCAGCAGGGTAGGAGCATAAGGATCCCCATAAGGATTGCCAAACCCCATGCTCGTGTAAACCACCAAACGCTTTCCCGAGGCCCGGCACAGTTCAGCAGTCTCCCTCAATCGATCCCAAGCTTCTTCGAGTCCTGCTCCCGTATTGCGGCGCTGAAAGGTTTCGCTCAAACTCAACGGAAATCCAATGTCATCCACGCAGTCAAAGGCCGCGGCTTCCCGCGCCCCGCGAGCGTTGGCCACAATGACCAACCACCGCGTCGGCCGCGATCTAAAACCTTCATCCACCAACGCTTCGAGCACTTCAGCGGTGTCTGCCATTTGGGGCACGGCGCGCGGCGAAACGAAGCTCCCCATGTCCAACGTGTCGAACCCGACGTCGAGCAAAGCGCGGTAATAGGCGATTTTATCCACGGTATCGATGGGTGTGGGCCACCCTTGGATGGCGTCACGAGGGCATTCCACCAAGTGAATCCTTTGCATGCCTCAAAGGTAGGTCATGAATCTTCCTTGAGAATGCAACTCAAAGACGGGAGTGTCCGTAAGAGTGGGCACTTAACCTCTCGAAAACGCACCCCATGGATTTGCAATCGTTCAACCGCCTTCCACTCGACGAAAAAACGAATTACATGTGGGATCACGGAATTTGCCTTGCTCAGCGCATCGTGGAGAACCGCTACATCCTGTGCATTTTTCAACTTCAAGGGTTCTATGTTGAGGCGATTTATTCGCGCCGAAACAACCGCGTCAACGCCATTCTGCCCATTGCGGACATCCCCGAATGGGAGGGGTACGTGGACCAAGTAATGAAGCAACTGCTTCATCTGAATTGACCTCATCGAACGTTGAATCAATGGGCACTTCGGTGCCCATTTTTGTTGCAGGCCATGCTCCTTGCGTTCGGTCGTTCCACTGTTCCCAAATCCATGCGTGCCCATCGATTTCGAGCCGTCCCATTCCGCGCTTCGGCTCGAAGTGGAACCGCCACGCTCCTTTGCGCTGCAGCCCAACCCACGTCACGGTTTTTCCTTCTGAACTCGCATGGATCCAGCCCTCGGGGTGCTGCCACCAACCGACTCCGTCGATGGCATGGGCGGCGCTCGAATCGACCCGGGCTCCCTTTCCGGTCCAACGCGCTTCCATGATGCGCAAATCGGGCACCCCATCGCGCTCCATTGCCCAATCCGATCGGGGCGCGGGGGGCCTGGGCCACCACGGCACACTCGCCCACAACAAGGCACTCGCAATCCACCAGGTGTGCCTTCGAAAGCAGCCGATGAACATCGCCAGTGAACCCAGGCCCATGGCCCACCAGCGAATGAGGTCTCCCTGGACTACGCGGTAGGAACAACCGTCCCACTCGCCGAACGCTTGCACCGCGCGCATCAGCCATTCAACCAACCCATTCAAAGCCCACAACAGGCCCCTGCTCAACGTGTCATCAAACGGCCAAATCAGCCAACACAACAACAGCGCACCAATCGCCGAAACCCAGGGCCCCGCGACAAGGTTTACCGGGAGGAAGGCCAATGGGAATTGCAGGAAGGTGGGCACGGCAATGGGCGTTGTGGCGCTTTGTGCCGCAAGGGGCACCACCACAGGTTTTGCCCAACGCGATGGACGCCACGTCGAGGCCGCTTCCAATCCCAAGGCAATGCCCAGAACTGCCACGAAACTGAGCTGAGTCCCCAGTTGCTGCAGTGCCCACGGATGAAACACCAGCATCGCCCAAGCGGCCACGTTGAGGGAATGCCCCAATGAGCCCGGCCGGCGAATGGCCGAAGCGACGATGAGCAAGCTCGCCATCGTCCAAGCCCGAACGGCGCTTTCACTCCCGCCACAAAACAGCACGAAGGCCCCCAACAACGGGATTCCCAACAATGCCAGTACCCGAAGGGATTGCCGTCGGCTGCGCGCGAACAACAGGGGGATGAAGCCCACGAGGCCTACGTGATACCCACTGACCGCCAGCACGTGGGCGAGTCCGATGCGGCTGAAGGCGGAACGAAGGTCGGGGGATAGAAGGGATTTGTCCCCCGTTGAGATTCCCCAGACAAATCCCAACGCGGCAGGGGACAGGCGCTCCCGATAACGCTCAAGCAGCGACGCACGCCCCGCCAAGATCCACTGCCGCCAAAGCGGCCACTCGGGGGTTCGCGCTTCCCACCAATCCAGCTCACTTCGAACGCGCAATCGACCCGCCCATCCCCGGCTTCCGTAGATCTTCGATTCGTCAAATGAACCGCGGACTGCCCAGGGTTCCCATTGGGCCCAGACCTGAAACGTCCCTTCGCACAGCGGCGCAGGTTCGCGCCCCTCCAGCCGCACCATCCGTTCCAACCCGCCGCCCCTGCACCGCGCCTCCGTGCGCCATCCCCAATCCGTCTGTTCCACTTCGCCGCGGATGACACAAACGAAGCACCCGGAACCGGACCAATTGGGGGCCTCGCCCAGTTGGGCGGCACGCTGCGCATTCCAGCTTCCCATGCAGATCGCAGCGATGTACCCGGCTTCGCGCCACCGGCCCACGAGCACCGCGGCGGCCGCAAGCAGGAGGAAACTGACGAATGCACACTCCGTACCACGAAAGCTCAACGCCCCGAACAAGGCGCAGCCGACGTACGGCCATAGGGGACTGCGCAACGAACGCGGCCAAGGGTGGGATGCCATGGCGCGAAGGTGCAAGTGCCCTGCTGAGCAACCGCGGAATGTTGATGGATGGAGGGCAGGACTTTATGCCCGCTCCTTTGCGGCCCCCTCAAACGCACCGGAGTCGAGCTCGTCGAAGGTCACGCGGTTTTTGAAGAAGTAGTCCCACAGGATGCTGCGCCGATACCAACCGGCGTAATTCAGGGGAGCGAGGGGCCCGGGAAGGTGGTTGGAGGCGATGGCGTTGGACTCGGAACGGCGTTTGGCCCAAGTGCTTGAAAAAGCCCGATAAAACGCCACGTGCGCGTTGAAAACCGCTTGAAACAGCTTGCCATTGCCTTCTGTGAGGAACTTCAACGCGGCGATCCCATCGAGCACCATCCGCCGCGTCAGCATCCACGGCCACGCGGCTCGGTGGTGATTTTTCATCAACAGAAACAGGTTGTTGCGGAAGTTCAAGTAGGTTTTGAACGGATTCAATTTCTGCAAGGTTCCTCCGCCCAAATGGAACACCACGCTCTCCCCACACGCCCCCACCCGGTGCCCGCGGTTCTTCAACCGCCAGCACAAGTCGATTTCCTCCATGTGCGCGAAGAAATCTTCGTCGAGTCCTTGCACGCCGTGCCAGGCATCCGACCGCACGAAGAGCGCAGCCCCCGATGCCCAGAAGACTTCGCGGTTGTCGTCGTATTGGCCGGCGTCCGTTTCAAAGACTTCGAAGATGCGCCCCGCACAAAACATGAAACCATCCCGATCCATGTATCCCCCCGCGGCCCCTGCGTACTCCAAGAGCTCCGGATCGGAGTCGTTCAGAAGTTTAGGCGCCGCTGCGGAAAAGCCCGAAGCCAACAGCTCCAGCACGGGTGGAATCCAACCGCGGGTCACCCGCACGTCCCAATTCAACAACACGTATACGTCCGCTTCAACCTGCGCGAGGCCTT
>JAUICJ010000044.1 GCA_030427925.1 Bacteroidia bacterium
CCCGGATCGACGGGCAGAGCATCGGCAACGGCAAGCCCGGCTCGATCACCTGCCGGCTGCTCGACGCCTATCTGCAGGGCTGGAAGGAGGTGCCGCTGCTGGACGGCTTCCTCGAGGCCCTCAACAGCGCCCCGGTCCTGGAGTTCGTGCGCGAACTCACGGGCCTGGACCGGATCGTGAAGGCGGATGCGCAGGCGACGGAGGCGGTGCCGTTGGAGGTGAAGCCGGTTTGGCCTCCTTATCAACACCAAATCAGCAGTTGGCACCGCCTCAGCGCCCGCCATCAAGCGCCCCAACCCACCCTCGTCACGACGGGGACCGGCTCGGGAAAAACGGAATCGTTCATCTACCCGCTGCTCGACTATTGCCTCGCCCACCACGCCCAGCGCGGCGTCAAGTGCATCATCCTCTACCCGATGAATGCGCTGGCCACCGACCAAGCGAAACGCCTTGCGGAAATCATCCACGAGGACGCCCGATTGAAGGGCAAGGTGACGGCGGGGCTGTTCATCGGCGACAGCAGCCACGCGTCGCTGCCTTCGCTCATGGGGGAGGACCACGTGATGGAGCAACGCGATGCCATCGTGGCGGACCCGCCCGACATCCTGCTCACGAACTTCAAGATGCTCGATTACGGGCTGATGCAGGCGCGGTTTCACCGGCTTTGGGATGGGAACTTCGCGGACCCGTCGTTGTTGCGTTTCCTCGTGCTCGATGAGATGCACACCTACGATGGGGCGCAGGGCACCGATGTGGCGAACTTGATTCGGCGGTTGAAGTTGAAGCTGGAGGTGCCGGATGGGCAGTTGTGTCCGGTCGGTACGTCGGCGACGCTGGGAACGGGGGATGGGGCGGCGCGGGATTTGGCCTTCTATGCGTCCACGTTGTTCGGAGAGGAAGTGGGGGAGGAGGCGGTGATTGAAGAGACCCGGGTGAGCTTGGATGGCTATTTCGGAACGGAGGCGGACCTGGATGATTTTCTGCCGCGCCCTTCCTTCTTGGCGAAAAACGTGTTGCAACGCGATGCCGATTACGGCGAGTACATCGCGCAGCTCGCGACGATGTGGCAATTGGATCCGGAAGACCTGGCTTCGGGTTTGCGCGGCTTGCGCATCGTGCGCGACCTCGTGGCCTGTTGCGCCGAGGAGCCGGGCATCCACCGATTGGATGACCTCGCTGCGGCCATCGAACGGCGCCACCCCACGCTCCGGAATTCTCCGCGCAAAGACTATTCACTGGAGGGGCTGCGCCTCCTCATCGAGTCGTTGGTCGCCCTCATCGGCGCGGCGCGAGAAGGGGAACACGCCTTGCCGATGCTGTTCGTTCAAGTCCAAATCTGGATCCGCGAGTTGAGCGGAGTCCGGCGACGGCTCGACGCCATCCCCGAGTTCCAATGGCGCGAAACGGCTGTGGAGTTGGGCGAGGCGAAGAACATGCCGCCGTGGTATTGCCGCGAGTGCGGTACTTCCGGTTGGTTGGTGTCCAAATCCGACCACAAATCCGCTCTGGATCCTGCCAGCGGCGAAGGCACGAACAAGTTCTTCAAGAACGACAAGAACACCCATTTCCTGCTCGCCTCCTCCCAACTCTCCCGTGCCGAAGCGGCCGCCGGAGGATACGACACGCGCGACAGCTTCGAGGCGTGGCTTGATCCCGCCACCCTCGAGCTCCACGACAAAGCGGGCGCAGGCAGAATGCAGGTCTTCGGCGCTCGTCGTTTGGACGCTCGCGGATTCAACGACCACATTTGTCCTTCCTGCAACACGCGCAACAACTTGTCCATCATCGGTTCCCGCGTGGCGACGCTCGGAAGCATCACGGTGAGCCAAGCCCTCGCCTCCGACTTCGACGAATCGTCAGAGCGCGACCGCAAGGTCCTTGCCTTCACGAACAGCGTGCAGGACGCGGCGCACCAAGCTGGCTTCATGGAAGCACGGAATTACCGCTTCACCTTGCGGGCGTCGGTGCAGCGCGTCATCAAGAAAGTCGGCCGCCCCCTGACGCTCCCCGAGTTGCAACAGGCGTTCCGCGACCATTGGATGACGGCATCGGACGACCAGGGCAAGGGCGATGTGGGCGCTTACTACAACCGGTTCTTCCCGAAGGACTACCTCGGTCGCTCGGAGCCAGAGGATTACAAGCAGAACGGCAAGTTCTTGCCCATCTTCGAGGAGGCGTTCAAGGAGCGCATCGAGTGGGAGGTGATGAACGAGTTTGGGTTTGAATCCCAGTTGGGCCGCACCTTAGAGAAGACGGGGTGCTCGGGCATGTGGTGGGATTCCGCACGGCTGGAGGCCACCGCGAAGGCGATGGAGCCTTGGCTGGAGCGTGAGGCAAAACCAGGCCAAATCCCGCCCGACCAACTCCCGCGCTTCATCGCCCTCATCGCGCACCGCCTCCGCACCCGCGGCGCCATCCAGCACTCCCTGCTCACCCGCTTCCGTGAAGGCCGCTTCGAACGCGGCGACCTCAACTGGTTCGGCTCGTCCCGGCACATCCTGCACAAATGGTTCGGTCAGAACACCCGCCTGCCGCGCATGGTCATCCACGCGCCCCACAACCTCGGCCTCGCGGACACGACCCATTCCACCCGCGCCGTATCCGCCGGCTCGCCCAATTGGTTCCACGCGTTCTTCCACGAGTCGTTCTCCCTTTCGAACGAGACCCCAGGCTTCATCAACGGCTTTTATGAGCACCTCTTCGAGGCGGGGGTGGAGGCGGGCCTGTTCCATCGGGTAGGCGCTGGCCGCGACGCGAATTACGCCCTCGCTCCCGATGCGATGTGGATCGCCGAGGGGGTGGAGGAATTCCAATGCACGCGCTGCGGTCACGAGGTCATCGAAGGCGTGGGGTCAGGAAAAACCGACCTCGCAGGAGGCAATTGCCTCAACTACCGCTGTACGGGCACTTACGGCCGGGTGACTTCCGACCGGGAGCCCAACTATTACCAGCTGGTCTACAACCGCTCGCGTTCCCCGCGGGTCATCGCCCGCGAACACACGGGGCTGCTCGATCGCAAGGCGCGTGAGCTCTTGGAAGTGGACTTCAAAAAGCGCGCGAAGTTCAATGCGCCCAACGCCCTCGTGGCGACGAGCACGCTCGAAATGGGCATCGACATCGGTTCGCTCCAAATTGCATTGAACACCTCCGTTCCGCCCACGCCCTCGAACTTCCTTCAGCGCGTCGGTCGGGCCGGTCGAAAGTCCGGCACGGCCCTCATCGTGAACTTTGCCACGCGCCGTTCGCACGACCAGTACTACTTCGCCGAGCCGGAAGAAATGATGGCGGGCCAGGTCGCGGCACCCGGCTGCTACTTGGAGGCCCGCGAAATCTTGCGCCGGCATTACTTCGCGTTTTGTGTCGATTCGTGGACGAGTGCAGACCCGAAGGAGCATGCCATTCCAACGATGGTGCGCCACTTGAAGCTCTTGCAAGAGGACGTGATGGGGGCGGGGTTTTTCATGAATCGGATTTTGGCCTTTGCGAGCGAAAACCAGGACCTGCTGCTCGCTCGATTCCTCGAGCGCTACCGTGGCAAGGTCTCCGACCCCACGCTCACCACGCTGACGGAATGGGTGGAGTCGGCGCAGTTCGCGGCCTTCCATCAGCAGGTGTTCGTGCGCTTGAAGGCTGAACTCCAAGGGCTTCAAAACGAGAAAGCGGCCATCGCGCGAAGGATTCAGGATGAACGGCTGCAACCGGAAGACGACCTGCATCAAGAGCTCATGCGGGAGCAAAAGGCCCTCGGGGGGATGGTCGGCAACATCAACAAGCGCTTGGTCTTGGAGCACCTCACCAACGTCGGCGTGCTTCCGAACTACGCCTTCCCGGAGACGGGCGTCACGCTGAATGCGCGGGTGTTCAAGCAGACCGGAATGCAAGCGGTTCGGAGCCCGTTGAGCAAGGAGTACGTCATCGTGCGTTCGGCGAGCCAGGCCCTGCGCGAACTCGTGCCGGGGAGTGCATTTTATTCCCAAGGGTATCGGCTTGAAATCGGCGGGTTGAACGTGCACGACTTGGCGGCGGAAGGGGAGCGGTACATGCGGTTTTGTTCCGCGTGCGATCACGTGGAGGAGTCGACGACGAGCATCGCGCACGTTCCGTGTCCCAAGTGCGGGGACGAGTCGTGGACTGCGAACAGCAACCGGCACCGCGTGGCGCATTTGACGAACGTTCGCTCGAGCTCTTCTTCGAGCCGTTCGCGGCTTGTGGATCGCCACGAAACGCGGGAAGTGGATCCGTTCCACATCTCCAGGCACTTCAATTTCAAGCGGTCCGCTGGGGCGTATGCCATTCAAGCGGCAAGTTTCGGCATTGAGTTCGTTCGCGAGACGGAAGTGTTGGAGTTCAACTTAGGAATTGAAGGCGGGAGTTCACAGGCGAACGTGTTGGAAATCAATGGCGCGAAATACCCCCGCCACGGTTTCATCACCTGCAAGTCCTGCGGGAAATCTACGGCGAAGCCCCTTCGGGATGCGGGCGACTACCACTACAAGTACTGTCCTCACGTGGACGAAGCGTGGAGTGATGCGCGGAATGAGCACTTCCACGAACTGTATTTATTCCGGCGGGTGACCACCGAAGCCCTGAAGATCCTGGTTCCTGTGCAGGACGTGGACACGAGCGGGGCGGGGCTGGAGTTGTTTCAGGCGGGGCTGGAGTTGGGGTTCAAGAAGTACTTCAAAGGCAACCCGCAGCACTTGAAAGTGCGGCCTTACCAAGAATTCAACCGCAGCACCGGGAAGATGGACCTGTATCTGGTCATCCTCGATGCGGTGCCGGGTGGCACGGGGTATTTGGAAAAGCTGTTTGAACCGGAGGAGTTCGGAAAAGTGCTGCGGCTTGCGCACGATGCGATGGCCGAGTGCACCTGCCAGTTAGCCGGAAAGGACGGTTGTTACCGTTGCGTTTACAGTTATGGCAATCAGCGGGTCCACGAGGAATTGAGCCGGACCGCTGGGGTGGAGCTGTTCAAGAACATCGTCGACCGGCTCGATGGCTGGGAGCGGTGGGTGGACGGTTTGGATGCGATTTCCCAAACCGGGCGTCTGGAAGAATCCGAGCTCGAGCGCAAGTTCATCAGTGCCTTGCGCAAGCACGCTCGCCTCACACCGAATTGGTCCTTCAGCGAGGAAAATGAAGATGGTGGCGTGCATTATTCGCTCCAAATCGGCGACCACATCGCCTACCACATCCAACCCCAATTTGAACTGGGCCCGCGCCAAGGATTCCGGCTCTCAACCCGCCCCGACTTCCTCATCACGGCCACCCGGTATGTTGTGGACGGAACGGAGTGCCGTGAAGCCTTGCCGCAATGGGCCATCTACTTGGATGGCTTTCAATACCACGCAAGCACGAGCCATCCGCGGTTCATGGGCGATGTCGAGCGGAGGGAGCAACTGCGGTTGCATCCAGGATTTGGCGTTTGGACCCTGACATGGGATGACCTCGTTCGCTTCGAACAGGGGCTTGCGGGCGTGGAAGGCATGACCGCAGCGGATTTTATCGCGGATGCGTTGGCCGCTCATCCTTTTGTCCAGCATGCCGCGGTGCTCGTGACTGCGTTGCCGAATTGGGGGGAGCCGATCTTGCCGCCGATGTTGAACAACATGGATCGGTTGCTGGGTTTGCTGTCCGTGCCCGATTGCGCGCGTGACAAGCGGACCGAATGGGCGAAACTCCTCACGCCTTTCCAAGAGCGGCTTTTCATAAAGCACAGTGCCGATGTTGAGGAGGCGCTGGACCGGTACCTTGATTTGCCAAGCGGCGCGCCGAAGGAGCGGACCACGGACCTGTGGCTCCCGCTCGATTTGCCGGCTCGAAAGTCTCCCATTGCGGAACTGCGGGCGGTGGTGAATGTGAAGACTTGTCAGGTCGAAGCGACGTGGGAAGGGGGCAGTTTCGACGCCCCGCAGAAGGCGGATTGGGAAGCGTTTTGGACGTGGTACAACCTGTTGCAATTCTTCCCATGGCGCCTTTCGCCGGTGGTTTCCGAGGCGGCGATTTACACGTTGGAGGATGCGCCCGCTGAGGTGGCTGCGGCTGCTGAGCCGGGTGGCGATCCGGTTTGGCTTGACCAAATGCGCGCCGCGTTCCCCGGATTCGAATCCCACATCCAAGCCCTCTGGGACGCGGGCTACTTCACTTCCGAAGCAGACGAAGACGCCCTCACGGAATTGTGCAATGACCGAGGAGACACGGTCGCAACTGCCGACTTCATCCACCCGATGACGAAGGAGGTTTACGGCGTGATGGACCCCGATGCGCGGTCACATTTTGAGAAGAAAGGATATATCATTGTAGCGTAAAATCGAGGAGGAATGAAGCTTTTGCTATACGACAAGTTCATGGAGTCGTTCATTAAGTTGAACAAAACGACCCAAAAAAAGGTCCTCGATTTCCAGCGCAAATTCCGCGAAAACTCGAAGTCGGCGGCGATCCACTTGGAACCGATTTCCGACTTCAAGGATGCTTCGCTGCGCACGGCTCGCATTGATCAGAAGTACCGTGCGGTGATCAAGGTGCTGGACAACGACCATTACTACTTGTTGTGGGTCGACAACCACGACGAAGCGATGGCTTGGGCGCGGAACAAGCGGTTCGATTGGAACGACAAAACGAACGGGATGCAGGTCTTCACCGACGAGCGTGTGGTGGAGGCAGAGCAACAGCTGCACGCTTTGGAAAGGCCCACTCCGGAAGTTTTGCCGTTGGAAGCGTTCAGCGACGACGAGTTGGAGGCAATCGGTGTTCCGCTTCCGCTTGTGCCTTCCGTACGTCCCATCGGAGGGGTGGACGATTTGGAGTCGCTCGAGAAACACTTGCCTCCGGAAGCGTTCGAGAACCTGTTCAACCTGCTGGACGGAGCGCCCATTGAGCGCATCATCGAGGAGGTCCGGGAAGGAGCCGAGGCAGCGGGAGACATGTCCTTGAACAACGCGCGATCCTTCATCGAGGTGCTTGATGACCACGTGTTGGAAGAAGCGTTGGCGGGTTCTTTTGACAAATGGCGTTACTTCCTCCACCCGTCTCAGCGGATGCTCGTCACGGGCGATTTCAAAGGCAGCGTGAAGGTGAGCGGAGGGGCTGGTACGGGCAAAACGGTAGCTGCTTTGCACCGACTGAAGCACTTGGCGGAAACCAAAACCGACCCGCGCCCCATCCTCTTCACCACGTTCACCAAGGCACTCACCGTGAATTTGGCGGGACTCGTGGAATCGTTGGGTGTTCCATCGAGCATGGTGAAGGTCACGAACTTCGACAAGCTCGCGATGGATTTGGCCTTGCAAGTGGGATTGCGGAAGTCCGGTTCGGTGGTGTGGTTTTCAGACAACGCGTCTTACAAGGAACTTTGGGACCGAGTGGCTCAAGAGTCTGCCTCGGGTTGGGGGAGCGATTGGTTGCAGCGCGAGTACGAGGAGGTGATTCTGCTGCACGATGTGGTCGATGAAGCCGGCTACGTGCGCGTGCCCCGGGTGGGAAGGGGCAAGGCCATAGGTCGCCGAATGCGCTTGGAGGTGTGGGGCTTGGTGCAGCGTTTTCAGGAATTGAAAGGAGGCAATTGGCTCGTACAAGAGCTTTACAATGCCCTAGCCCGTCATCATGCTGCACCTGGGGTGCGTCGTCCGTTTTCACATGCGGTGGTGGACGAGTTGCAGGACCTCAGCAACATCGAGTTGCGGTTGTTGCGGAGTTTGGTCGATGAAGGGGCTAATGACCTCATGCTGGTGGGCGACCCGATGCAATCCGTTTACAACCGAAGCATCAACTTCAGCAAGGTGGGCATCCACATTCGGGGCAAACGCAGCAAGCGGCTTCGAATCAACTACCGGACGACCGAGGAGATCAAAAAAGTCGCCCTGTCCGTGGTATCAGGCGTCCGCTTTGACGACTTCGATGGGGGAGAGGAGTCGAAACAGGGCTACGTTTCGCTTGTTCGCGGGGACCGGCCGGTTTATCGCGTGTTCCAACGGAAGCAAGAGGAACTCGAATTCGTGTGCTCAGCGGTTGCTGCCCTGCTCGAGGAAGGACACGCTCTTCCATCCCAAATCGCAATCGGCTGTCGCCTCAATCGTTCCGTAAGTGATTTCATTTCAGCCCTTCATGCCGCGGGAATTCCGCACTACAAGATGGTCAAGGAACGTCGAGTAGGGGACAAAAATGGCGTGGTGGTGCTGTCCCTTCATAACCTTAAGGGCCTGGAGTTCAAGCACGTGTTCCTCGCGGATGTAACTGCGAACACGGCCCCCCTTGATCCCCGAATCGGCACGGACGATGATCCCGGGGCGGCGGACCGAGAGAAAACCGAGCGCTCGTTGCACTACGTTGCAGCGAGTCGCGCGATTCAGGCGCTGACCATCACCGGTTCGGGCGAGCCTTCGCCATGGTTCGAGTCGCTGAAGGTCTGACAGACACGTGATAATCAATGGTTTGAATCGCGAGTTCTCAAGAGCTTCTGAAACTTAAACAAAGTGATTGGGGTGTTCTTTGAGGTAAGCGTACTGCATTCCATGTGCACTTTGAATCCCTACTATTTCAGCAAAAATCAGGTTGCCGATTGAACTTGGAGCATTCGGGGCGGATTGATTGACGAATTCGATGATCTGATTCGATACCTCCGGTGCGTAGCCTAAAAAGGTGGGCTGTGTTCGATCCGTGAGGATTGCTATTGCGGTCTTGAAGTTTGAGAGCGTGGTTTGAGGGTATTCTGTCTTATCCTCACTTAGGCTACCAATACGTGACCTATTTGGGAGAAGGAACTGATGAATGCGGTCTTCATCGATGAAAAGTTGAACAGGCCGAGCAAGTCGGTGTTTCTTCATCTCATGCATGGATTCTTCAAGTTGTTTTCGGTGGCCTGATATTTCAAGAAGATCAGGATGCACAGAGAGTCCTCCAAGCGTGCCGACACTTTTTCTGATGAATCCACTGGACCATTCCAGGAGAAGTTCATTTAGGAACGGGGTGATCTTTGGCCGGATGGAAGTCCGGGATTCAAACCGTCGGCTTGGTAAGGGGGCAAATTCAAAAAACTTCATGCCTGGAGCTAACTGCTCGGAATCCGCGATTTTGGTCCTAATTGTTGCGGGAATACTGAGGTTCCGGCGAAGACAAGTGATGTCATCGGAGTCGGGCGCCAAGACGACAGCAGCCTGCCAGTTCAAATCGATTTCGAGAAGGTGTAAGAATGCTGCAACCTTGATCGAGGAGACGCCCATCAAGTGTTTTATTCGCAGAGTCTTGTAGGGAGTAGAAGCCATTTCCAATGTGGGTCGTTGAGTTAATTTAGGCAAATAATCCTTCTCGAATCATGGGAAGCGGGACTTCGGATTCGCCCCTGATGCCTGAAAGGGAGTTTTCGCTTCGTATGCGCCAGTCCTGATATTATTTGCAGCCTTGTGATAAATCCCTCACTTGCAGCTTCCGGGAGGCCGAATGCCAATGGATTGCATATTTAGACTTAAACAATACGTCGGAAGTTCATTCTATGTCATTGAAAAAGCGGTGATTATATCATGGCATGAATGGAGTGGTCGGAGAGACTATGAAGTAAACGAAGGGTGAATTGAATTGCAGGCTCGAGAAGATTAAAATAAGGCATTCTGAACATTCAATTTGGGTTTGATTGCCGATGTGATTGCTTTGTATTTTCTTCATTATTTGAGTCCTGCAAAGGAAGTTGATTCAGTTCAGTGATGAAGCATAAACGCATTCGATTCACAAAGAAAAATGTGGTGAACTTAGAAATCTGAGACCGGCTCGGAATTTATTGGCACGCATTCTCGGTCATGGAGGGTTTGGCGCGAACGAACACTAAGTCATTCTGAGCATTTCCGCCACATCTGATGCGTGGAACTAAAATGGAAGTCGATGTGACAGGCCAACATGCAACGCTTTCAACGACTGCGGTGCCGTCGTATGCGTGTTGCACGGTTATGGGGTCAGGTTTTACGGTTCCGGTCTAAGAGGAGTGGTATGTGGTCGCGCTGATTGCTCTGAATATCAAGTATGTTGTGAAAAAATTGAATCCATCCTTATTTCGTTTCGAATATTCAAGTGCGAGTTCATGATTACCGAAATGAATTCGTTCGTAGATTATCGGTTCCAAATCCTTGCATCGTTCATGCATT
>JAUICJ010000045.1 GCA_030427925.1 Bacteroidia bacterium
CGATGACCGTGGCCCTGCCCACCATCGACGGAGCGGCGGACTGGACGTGGACCTTCAGCGACGGGTCGACCGCACCCGCTTCAGCCACCGAACACACCTTCACGAACGCAGGCAACACCCTCGCCTCCTTCACCGTGGAAGCTTCCGGCGCGAACGCCTTCGGATGCACCGATGCCCACGCAGAAACCATCCACGTCAAGCCCCAACCCGTGGCGGACTTGACGCTGAGCGCGGCTTCCGGCTGCTCACCGTTCCAGGTGACGGCCACGAATGCGGGCACGTTGGGCACCACGTACACGTTTTCGACGGATGCGGGTTTGACCTATGAAGTGGGCGAGGCGCAAGGCCAAACCTTCACGTTCGCAGGCGGCGATCAACCCGAAAACCGCAGCATCACCCTCACCGCGGTGCACGCCCTCGGCTGCACGGACGAAGCAACAGCGACCGTGGAAGTGCTGCCCGCTGCGGCCTTCACGTTTGAGGTGCCCTTCGATTCGGCCTGCTCACCCTACGAGTTGACCACGCCCAACATCCCGGGTGCAGCCCAGGTGAACTGGCGCTTTGACAACGGCAGCCCCATCTCGGAACCCACGACGATCAGCTTCGCCAACGCGACCATGGGCCTCGAATCGCACACCATCGAAATGGAAGCGTTCAACCCTTACGGCTGCAGCAACCTCGAATCGAAAACGGTGCACGTGAAACCGCAACCGGTGGCCGACTTCACCTTGGACGATGACGCGGGTTGCGCCCCGTTCCCGGTGATCTTCACGAACACGAGCACGCAAGGTGAATCCTTCCACTGGGATTACGACGACGACCACAACCTGAGCACGACCCTGCTCGGCGCGCACACCTACCTCTTTGAAGGCGAAGCGGCGGCCGTGGTTCGCGAAATCAAGCTCACAGCGAGCCATTCGCTCGGGTGCTCTGATGAAAAGGTGGAACACGTTGAGATCTACCCCGAAGCGATTGCCGCCGCAACCGGCGTGACCACGGGCTGCACGCCCTTCGATGCAGCGCTGGCCTACGAAGGACCGGAAATGGCGCAAGTGCTGTGGAGCCTCGATGGCGTCGCGGTAGGAGCCGGTGATGGCTTCACGACCACCCTCACGAACGGCGGCACTTCCACGCTCAGCATGACCATCGTCAGCGAGCACGGATGCGAAGACAGCATCGACCTGCCCCTGGTAGCGCATGCAACGCCGGAAGTGAACCTCGGTCTTGAACTCGACGCGGCCTGCGCGGGCACCCCCTTGCTGCTGACGCACACCGCAACGGGAGCCGACGAAGTGAGCTACACGCTTTCGAATGGGGCGAGCCTCAGTGCGCCTGGAGCGGATTCCGAGGAGATCGCGTTCGAGAACCCGTTTGCGAACCCGACCACGGTGACCATCACCCAAACCGCGACAACGGCAGCGGGCTGCGAGGCCACGGCTGAAATCGAACACACCGTTTACCCCGACGTCGAAGCGGCGTTCGAGGTGCCGGCTGCAGCGTGCGCGCCCTTCGAAGGCCAACTCGTCAATGTCACCACGGACGCGGAGGCGTTCGCTTGGACCGTGGACGGAACGGCATTGGAAGGAGCATCGCCCTTGCACACCTTTACGAACGACAGTCCGGAGGATGTGGAAGTGCCGGTGGTGCTGGTGGCCACCAACGGATTTGGATGCGCGGACACGTTGACCCAAGCCGTGACCGTGTTGGGCACACCGGCGCCCACTCTCTCGGTGGTGGAGCTCACCGGCTGTTACCCCATGGTGGCCACGTTCGAAGCGACGGGCGGGGTGAGCGCGGTGTGGATGCACGGGGATGAGGATCCGATTGCGGATGCGGGTTTGGTCCAAACCCACACCTTCTACAACCCGTACGATCAGCCCATTGAGGTCGAAACGGTCGTCGAAGTGGCGAACGAACACGGCTGCACGGCAACCGCCAGCCTGCCCATCGAAGTGAACCCCGAGCTGACCGCGCAATTCGACGTGGTGGAAGCCGGTTGCACCCCGCTCGACCTCGTGCTGGTGAACCAATCGAACGGTGGCACGACCTACGAATGGGACTTCGGTGACGGCACCACGAGCACGGCGGCCAACCCGCAGCACACGCTCGTGAACAACACGCCCACGGACCAAACCTTCGTGGTGAAGCTCATCGCCCATTCCGGCTACGGCTGCACGGACACCCTCGCGGTGGGCGTGGAAGTTCACCCGGAACCGGAAGCGAACTTCTTTGTGACGCCCATCGAGCAAACGTACCCGAACACCTCGGTGACGTTCACGAACCTGAGCCAAAGCGGCGCAGGGGCGGTGCACACGTGGACCTTCGGCGACGGCGGAAGCACGAACAACTTCGCACCGGGTGTGCACCACTACGACACGTGGGGCACCTTCGATGTGACGCTGGATGTGGACAACGGCTACTGCGACGATGCGGTGACCCAAACCGTCACCATCCATCCGCCCGTTCCGGAAGTGGCCTTCTCCGGCGAAGCCGAGGGCTGCGCGCCGGTAGACGTCGCCTTCACGAACGAATCGCAGTACGCGGCAAGCGTGATGTGGGACTTTGGCGACGGGGCGACGAGCACGGAATTTGACCCGGTGCACCAGTACACCCAGCCCGGCGTGTACGACGTGACCCTGCGGATCACGGGGCACCAGGGACTCGTCCAAGAGGTCGTGCACACCGCCGTGGTGACGGTGCTGCCTTCTCCGACCGCGAATTTCGAGTTCGCTCCGTACGAGGTGGTCGCCCCGGCCGAGGAAGTGACCTTCGTGAACCTGTCGTCCGATGACGCCGTGGAATACCAATGGAACTTCGGTGATGGCAACACGAGCTCCGAACAGCACCCGCGCCACAGCTACGAAATCGAAGGCCTCTTCACCGTGTCGCTTTCGGTGCGCAACGCGGCCGGTTGCACGGACACGCACACGCACCTCGATGCCATCACGGCCAAGCCCGGCGGGTTCATGATCTTCCCGACGGCCTTCACCCCGGATTTGACCGGGTCGAATGGCGGGGGCTACAACCTGAGCGACCTCGACAACAACGTCTTCCACCCCCACCACGCGGGCATCACGGAATACGAACTGTCCATCTTCAACATTTGGGGCGAGTTGATCTTCAAGTCCCAAGACCCGATGATCGGATGGGACGGCTACATCAACGGGCTCCTCGCCCCGCAGAACACGTACGTCTGGAAAGCCACCGCGCGCTTCAGCGACGGCCGCCGCCTCATCCAATCCGGGGACTTCACCCTCATCATCAATTGACCATGAAGAATTTTCAATCGCGCCTTTTTGTTCTCGGAGCGGCGCTGGGTTTGGCCCTCGTCAGCGGCCCGAAACAGGCCTCGGCGCAGGACATGCGCTTCACCCAGTACAACGCCATTCCGACGGCGGTGAACCCGGCGTATGCGGGCATCACGGACCGGGCTCGGCTGACGAGCATCTACCGCAACCAGTGGAGCGGCATGCCCAACGGGTTCATCGGGTACCACGTGGGGTATGACTTCTACAACCGGGATGCGCACAGCGGGTTTGGGGTGCTGTTCTCGAAGGAAGCGGCGGGCGCTGGGGCCTTGAGCACGACGCGGATCGCCTTGCAGTACGCCTTCGATGCGAACTTCGGCAACGGCTGGAGCTTCCGCCCGGCGATGCAGATCGGCGGGGCGAACCGGAGCGTGGACATGGGCCGGCTCATCTTCGGCGACCAGCTCATCCGCGAGGACGAGTCGGGTTCGCTCGAAGGGCCCCTCGGCGCCTCGAACAGCTACCTCGACTTCGCGGCGGGCGGCTTGTTGATCGGGCCGCACATGTGGCTCGGCTACAGCGTCGACCACCTGAACACGCCCAACGCCAGCTTGTACGAGGGCTATACGGAGCTGCTTGCGCAAAAGCACTCGGTGCACGGAGGCTTCCGGATGGACATCGGAGCGAACAACCCGAAGGTGCACACGGATGCGGATTTTGTCATGGCCTTCAACTACATGAAGCACGGCATGTTCGACCAAATGGACGTGGGCGCCTACTACGACCTCAAGCCCTTCAGCGTGGGCCTGTGGTGGCGCGGGCTCCCCATCGGCCACACGATCGAGGGCGGGCACGACGTGGACGCGCTTTCCTTCATCATCGGCTACGGAACGAGTGATTGGCAGCTGGGCTACAGCTACGACATCACGGTCTCGACGCTGGGGCTGAGCACCACGGGCGGCAGCCACGAAATCGTGCTCCGCTGCGGATGGGACCACGATCGCCGCAACCGGCCAGTGGTGCCGCGGGCGGTGCCGTGCGTGACGTTCTAGGCACCGATTTGGTTGACTTCGGGCTCCAGCTCGACGTGGAATTGGCTCAGGACATCTTCGCGGATGTGCTGGGCCAATTGCCATATCTGGGCACCGGTGGCGCCGCCTTTGTTGACCAAAACCAACGCCTGGCGATCGTGCACCCCGTGCGTTCCCCGGTCGTGGCCTTTCCACCCCGCCCGTTCGATGAGCCAGCCGGCGGCGAGCTTGACGCTCCCATCGGCCTGGGGGTAGTGGGGCGCATCGGGATGCTGGGCCGCGAACGCCGCATACGCTTCGGCGGACAGCACGGGATTTTTGAAGAAGCTGCCGGCGTTGCCGAGGACGGCGGGGTCGGGCAACTTCGATCGGCGGATGCGGATGACGGCTTCGGCCACGTCACGGGCGGTCCACTCGGCTTCTGGGCGGCCCGCGAGTTCCTCCCGGATGGCACCGTAATCCGTGCGCAGCGGGGCCTCACGGTCCAAACGAAACGCCACGCGGGTGATGACCCACCGATCGCGCTCCGGCCCCTTGAACACGCTCTCGCGGTACCCAAAGGCGCACTCCTCCGCGCTGAACCGCCGCAGCCCGCCATCCGCCCTCGACACCGCCTCAACCCACGCGCACCGGTCCTTGATCTCCACACCGTACGCCCCGATGTTCTGCATCGGCGCCGCGCCCACCCGTCCGGGTATGAGGGCCAGGTTTTCCAACCCTCCCCATCCGGCATCCACGGTCTGCATCACCCAATCGTGCCAAGGCTCCCCCGCTCCGACCACCACCTCCACAAACCTCCCGTCATCGGCCACCACCTCCACCCCGGGCACGTCCACATGCAACACCAAGCCCGGCCAATCCGCATGGAGCAGCATGTTCGACCCGCCCCCGAGCACGAGCAACGGCATCCCTTCCGGCCGCCAATTCAACGCCTGCCGAACCCCGGATTCCGAGCGCACCCGAATGAAATGCGCCGCCTTACCGGGCACCCGAAACGTGGTCAGCGCACCCAAATCCGCATCCCGCTCCACTTCCAACCGCTCTTCCCCTTCCGCGATCGGCCAATCCACCACCGGCTCGTACCGTTCCACATCGTTCAGGATGTCGTGCAACGTCATTCGCTCGGGATGCTGATGGGCCACCACCACGTGCTTCATCCAACGCGAACCGATGCGCTGCCATTCGACCCATTGCCGCGGGCCCTCCACCCGGTACCACGCATCGGCGCCCTTGAGCTTGCGCAACACCGGGTACTTCATCGCTCCTTCCATGCCGTCAAGTTCTCGCCATTCGCTGTGCATTCCGCTGCGTACGCGCCGTATTTTTGAACAAACTCCCTTGAGCATGTCCCCTGATTTGACCCGAGCTGAGGCGCTGTTGAAGGCGCAGTCGTGGCAGGCCGCGCACGATGCGTTCCGCGATTTGGTGGACGGTGGGCCGGAGGCCGAGAACCCGGATGCGGTGCACGATTGGGCGATTTGTTGTTTCTATTTGGACCAAATCCACAAAGCCCTCGACCTCCTCGATCGCGCAGTTGCCCTGCAACCCGATTACGGATACCGGTACGCCTCACGGGCTTGGATGCGCGCGGCGGCAAAGCAATTCGACGGCGCGCGAGCCGACTACCAGCGCGCCATCGAACTCGACCCCGAGGACGCCGTTTCCCAGAACAACCTCGGCCTCCTCGAAGAGCAAGCCGGCTACCGCAAACAAGCCCAAGAACGCTTCCGCATCGCGGACGAATTGCAAGGCATTTTCCAGGAAAACGGCCTCGAACCGGAACGGCCCCAGCCGGCCGCACGCGAACCCGAGCCCGCGAAAACTTACTGGCAATGGGTGCGCTGGGCGGTGGCCACATCCGAAGGCCGCGCGTCGTTCATTCAATTCATAAAAAACGGCTTGAAAACAAAGCGGTAAACCGGTAGCTTCACGGCATGACCGATTCCCCAACTTTCCTCGAAACCGTCGCCGCCCACGTCCTTGAACACCACGACCCACGGAACGTCACCGTGGTGTTGCCGAGCCAACGCGCCGCCCAGAGGTTCCAAGCGCACTTCGCGCGGCTTCGCGGGGGCCAGCCCGGTTGGCTGCCCATGACGGACACCCTCAACGGGTTGCTCCGGAAGGCGGTGGGGTTGACGCCGCTGACGTCGATGGAAGCATTGGCGCGGCTTTATTTGGCGCACAAAACCGTTCCGAGAAAGCAGGGAGCCGAGAAGGAACGGGGAGGATTCGCGGCGTTTTTGCAGTGGGGGCGTTTGGCCTTGCAAGACTTCAACGAGCTCGACCAATACCGCTGCAACGTCAACGAGGTGCTGACGAATCTCTGCGACATCAAGGAGCTCGACCACTGGAATGTGGACGATGCGGGGCAGCTTTCCGAGGCGCAACAGCGCTACCTCGAGCAGTACATGCGGCTGCATCCGATTTACATGGAATTCCACCGCGCGATGCGGGAAGATGGCGTGGGCACGGGCGGATCGATTGCCCGGGCGGCCGCGGACCGCGGGGATGCGAAGGGAATGGGGCACGTGGTGTTGGCGGGGATGGCGGCGTTGACGCCGGCGGAAATGGGCTACTTGGAGCGGCTGCAAAAGGAAGGCCTGTTGACGGTCTTCGCCGACGCGGATGACGCCTACGTTCAGCCGGGGTGGGAGGCCGGCGAGTTCATCGCCGAACAGCAAGCGCGGTTGCCGATGCGCCCGCTGAGCAGCCGGTTGGCGAAGGCGGCCCCGCGGTTGAAATTCGTGGGGTGCAGCACGCGCGTGTTCGAATGCCAGTACGTGCGGCACGCGCTGAATGAGCGCATCGGATCGGGGGAGAGCTTGGAGGACACCGTCGTCGTGTTGCCCGATGGGCGGACGTTGTCGATGCTCATGCAGAGCTTGGATTTGGGCGATCAGCGGGTGAACATCACGATGGGGTTGTCGTGGACCGAGAGCCCGGTGGTGGATTACCTCGAATTGGTGTTCCAAATGGTGTTGCGGGAGGGTAAGGCGTGGCGGCACGACGAGGTGCGGGCGCTGTTGTCGCATCCGATTTCCAAGGCGCTGGGCGGGGAGCGGTTGCAGCGGGAGGCGGGGCGGTTTTTGGGGCAGCTGGCTCGTCGGCATTGGGTGTGGATCGGGGAGCGGGAATTGGCGGAGTTGAAGGAAGGGGCTGTGAAGGGGCTGTTGGAGCGGTTGCGGCCGTTGCGGGTGGAGGAACCGGGTGCGTTTCTCGGGGCGATGGAGACGTGGAGCGGGGAGGTGATGGCGGAATTGGACACGCTCGGGGATGCGCACGATCCGTGGCTGCGCGCGGCGTGGAGGCCCGTGGTGGAGGCGTTGGGGGTGTGCGCGCGGTTTCAGGCGCAGCATGCGGTGTTTGAGGGGCGGCGGGAAGTGCGGGATTTGGCCTTCCAGGTGCTGAATCAGGAGCGCATCGACCTGCGCGGTGAGCCGGACCAAGGGCTGCAAATCATGGGCATCATCGAGACGCGGGCCATCGACTTCAAGCGCGTGGTGGTGCTCGATTGCAACGAAGGGACGCTGCCGAAAACCAGTCGGGCGGACAGCTTCATTCCCTTCGACTTGCGGGCGGCACTGAACCTGCCGAACCGCCACCGGAAGGAAGCGATTTACGCGCATTATCTGTACCGGTTGCTGAATCGGGCGGAAGAGGTGGTGCTCGTGTACTTGAAGGACGATGGCGAGCACGAGCCGAGCCGGTACTTGAAGCAGCTGGAGCACGCCTTTGCTCCGGGTGGGCGGTCGATGGAAGTGGTGCACGAGACCGTGGAGGCGGAATTGCCGGCAGCCCGGCCCGAAATCCGGGACATCGAATGGACGGCGTTCGCCGAGGCCCAAACCCGCAAATGGGCGGCCTCCGGCATGAGCCCTTCGGCCTTGAACACGCTGATGGAGTGTCCGCGGAACTTCTACTACACGTACATCATGAAAATGCGGGAGCAGGACCAAGTGGAAGAAACCTTGAGCGCCTCGCAATTCGGCAGCGTGGTGCACCAAGTGTTCGAGTGGGGCCTTGCCGCCGCGAAGGACCGCCCCATCGTGGTGGAGGACTTGCAGCGCATCCTCGACGGGCTCGAACCCCTACTCGACCGCGCAGTGGCGCAGTGGTACAACCCGGCGTTGATGGCGGTCGGGGAAAACCGCATTGCCCGCAAGCTCGCGGAAGAAACGGCGCGCGCCTTGGTCGAGCAGGAAATCCAGGAACTGCAATCCGGGGTGCAGCGGACGTTGCGGGGGCTGGAAATGGACTTGCACGCTCGGGTGGGCGATTTGGCCTTCCGCGGCAAAGCCGACCGCGTGGACATCGAAGGCGGCATCCCGGTGGTCATCGATTACAAATCGGGGAAGGTGGAACCCGGTGACGTGAAGCTTTCCGCGAAATGGGAGGAGCAATTGAGTGCGGGAAAGCGGCCCAAAGCCCTGCAGCTCCTGGTCTATGCGGCCATCGCCTTGCGGGGGATGAACGCGAACGGCACGCTGCCGAGCCCGGGTGAACCGCTACGCGAGGCCCCGCGGGCCGTGCGGGCGGGCATTCGTTCCGGCCGGCGGGCGCGCGCGGGCCTGCTCGAACTGGATTGGGAGGGCGTCGGGGAGGTCACGCTTGAACAATCCGAGGCCTTCATTCATTGGGTAGCCGCCCAACTGGAATCGCTCTACCTCGGGGAACGGGCCATCGCCCACAACGAGGAGCAGCGTTTCTGCCCCTACTGCGTCGTACTCGACCCCCAAGCGAATTACTTTTGAGCCCTGAATGGGCATCGTTGCAAAAGAAGCCGGGCGTTCGAGTGTTGCGCTCGTTTTGGGGTTGGCCGCTGGGACGGTCAACACGGTGCTCGTGCTGCCGCGTGCGTTTGAGGGGGCGGAGGAGTATTGGGGGCTCTTGCGGGTGTTGACCGCATGGAGTTACATCGTAGCACCAGCGGTGATGTTCGGGGGCTGGGGCATTGTCATCCGCACGTCGAATCAAGTGCAGCAAACATTGCGCGGGGCTTTGCACGCGTCGGTGTGGCTTCTTGCTTTCTTCGGCCTGAGTGTGTGGGGACTGGTGTTGTTCTTCCGCGGTGAATGGTTGATGACGCAGTTGGATGCTGAAAAGGGCAGTTTGCTCGTGGATCACCTGCCGCTCTTCTTTTTCATGAACGCCCTGATTGTGGCCATGAACCTTTCCTCGGCACTGTTGGTGGTGGGGTTGCGCACTTCTTGGACCGCGTGGGTGCAGGAAGTTTGGCTGAAAACGAGTTACCTGATTTTAGCCGGGCTGCTGCTCTTCGATGTGATTTCGCTGACGACCATGTTGTATGCCTATGTGTGCACATGGGTGGTCGCGCTCATCGCTTTGTTGGGCGGACTGATGAAGGCCAAACTACCGTTCGCACTCCGCGGAATCCGGGACCTGGATTGGAAGCAAAACCTGCAGTTTGGTGCGTACAGTTCCTTAAGCTCGGGGGTCAGCGTCATCGCGACCAATTTGGACTTCGTCATGGTCGGGGGCATCCTCGGGCTTTCAGCCGTTCCCGTTTACACCATGGGGTAT
>JAUICJ010000001.1 GCA_030427925.1 Bacteroidia bacterium
TAATATCTCTTCGCAGATTCTTTTTTGGACCTTGGACCACCGGGGCCAAATCCCGGAGCTCGTCGGCATGTTTCAAAAGGAAGTGGCCGAACGCGTCGTCGCCCCCCACGGATCGAAGACGTACGGCATCCTGAGCGTGCTCATTCAACTGCACTACGAAGCGACGTACCTGTTCACCGTTCCACCGGGCGCATTCAATCCGCCGCCAAAGGTGCAGAGCGGCGTGATCCGTTTGGCCCAAAAGCCGAGCCCACCCGAACACCTGGACTACGCCCACCTGAAAGGCGTCGTGAAGGCCGCGTTCAACCAACGGCGCAAAACGCTGCGCAACGCCCTGCGTTCCGGAGGCTTCGACGTGAGCAACGTTCCCGAGTCCACCCTCGGTTTGCGGGCGGAACAACTCAGCCCCGAGGACTTTGCCGAACTCGCCCGTTTGCTCCCTTCGAGATGACCTATATATATAGGTATGGGATTCTGCCCGACTTGGCAAAGGCCCTACCTTTGGAAAAAAGGTTTTGAAATGAACAAGACCGTGACGTTGCAAGAATTCATCATGGACGGCCAAGCGGCCTTTCCATTCGTGTCGGGCCAGTTGACCCGGCTGTTGACCGATTTGGCCATTGGGGCGAAAATCGTGAACCACCAAGTGAACCGCGCCGGCCTTGCTGGCATCCTCGGCTCCACTGACCAAGTGAACGTGCAAGACGAGCAACAGCAGAAGCTCGACGTCTTCGCCGACCGGACGTTCCTTCGGATTTTGTCCGCAGGCAAATCCGTGGCGGGCATCGGGTCGGAGGAGCGGGAAGATTTTGTCCTGTGCGGGGACGAAGGCAAAAACGGGAAGTACGTGGTCCTCATCGACCCGCTCGACGGCAGTTCGAACATCGACGTCAACGTATCCATCGGCACCATCTTCAGCATCCACAAGCGCACCACGCCTCTCGGGGAAGCGCTGACCGACGAAGACTTCCTTCAACCGGGTTCGCACCAAGTTGCGGCCGGTTACATCCTCTACGGCTCGTCCACCATGCTCGTCTACACGACGGGTACCGGCGTCAACGGATTCACGCTCGATCCCGCGGTGGGCGAATTTTTCCTGAGCCACCCGGGGATGTCCTTTCCCGACCACGGCTTCACGTACAGCATCAACGACGCCCTCCTCGCTCGGGCCACGCCCGCCGTGAGGTCCTTCATCGAGGGCTGCCGCGAAGCGACCGAACCCGCGTTCCGAGCTCGGTACATCGGGTCGCTGGTATCGGACTTCCACCGCAACCTCATTCACGGAGGGATTTACCTCTACCCCTCCTTGATCAACAAGCCCGAAGGGAAGCTTCGGTTGCAATACGAATGCGCGCCGCTCGCATTCATTGCAGAACAAGCCGGCGGCCAAGCCGAAGACGATTCCGGTCGCATCCTGGACCGCAAACCGGAGCAGCTCCACGAGCGCGTTCCTTTCTATGTCGGCAGCCGGCACCTCCTGCATGCGCTCAAGGCATGCCGTCAAGCCGGTTCGTAGGGTTAACTTTGGGGCATGCAAAGCCCGATGCGCCCCGCGGACCTGCTCGTTCATTACCAGCGAGACCCCCGCACCGCAACGTTGACCCATGTCCTCACGCCCGAAACGGCCAAGGTCGAAATGCGGGGAGCGTGCGCTTCAGCAGTCCCGTTAATCGCTGCTGCTCAGTCCGTTACATCCGGAGGGTCGCACCTGTTCGTGCTTGACGACAAAGAACAGGCGGCGTATTTTTTGAACGATTTGGAGCAGCTCTTGGGCAAGGACGTGCCGTTGTTCTTTCCGCGTTCTGCGCGCACGCCGTACCAGGAGGAAGTCACCGAGAATGCGAACATCGCCATGCGGGCGGAGGTGCTGAACGAAATCCGCGTCCGCGGAACGGGTTTGGTGGTGGTCAGCTTCCCGGAAGCCCTCGCGGAACGCGTCATCAGCCGGAAGGAGCTGAACGATCAAACCTTCACCATCGCCTTGCGCGAGCAGTACACGATGGACTTCCTGGACGACGTGTTCATCACGTACGGGTTTCACAAGGTGGATTTCGTATACGAACCGGGGCAGTACGCCATCCGCGGGGGCATCGTGGACATCTTTTCGTTCAGCTTCGACTATCCGTATCGGATTGAATTCTTCGGAGACGAAGTGGAATCGATTCGGAAGTTTGACCCGGTTAATCAATTGAGCGTCAATAAAATGACGAAGGCCGTCATCGTTCCGAACATCGGCAACAGCACCTTGCACGAGAGCGTGGAGCCCTTCTTCAACTTCCTGCCAGCGGACACGGTGATTTGGGCCACGGACGTAGAGCGCATGCGGAAGCAGCTGGCGAAGGAACTCGTTCGGGCCGAGGAAGCGTTCGCGCGGACGTCAGGCCAAATCCAATTCACTCCCCCGGAAGACCTGTACATCGCCCCGGATCGCCTTGACGGGCTGCTCGAGCCGTTCCGGGTGGTGGAGTTCGACGGGGGGACGACGTTTGCGGAGCGGTCGGTTTTGGCCTACGACATCCAACCGCAGCCCAGCTTCAACAAGAATTTCGACCTCATCGGCGCCAACTTGCGGTCCAACGCAAAACAGGGCTACACGAACGTCATCGTAGCCGGCCAAGCCACGCAGCTCGAACGCCTTTACGACATCTTCGCCGACCGCGAGGAAGACGTGCCCTACCACGCGCTGCCGATGGAATTGACGGCGGGCTTCGTCGACAAAGAACTGCGGCTGCTCGTTTACACCGACCACCAGCTCTTCGAGCGGTACCACCGATTCCGCCTGAAAGAGAGCTTCCGACAAAACAAGCAAGCGCTGACGCTCAAGGAGTTGATGGCATTGGAGCCGGGCGACTTCGTGGTGCACGTGGACCACGGAATTGGCGAGTTCAGCGGCCTGCAGAAGATCGATGTGAACGGGAAGCAGCAGGAGGCCATTCGATTGACTTACAAGGGCGGAGATGTGCTGTACGTGAGCATCCACTCCTTGCACCGCATCGCGAAGTACACGAGCAAGGAAGGCACCGCACCGAAGATTTCGAAGCTCGGCTCGGGCGCTTGGCAGGCCACGAAGTCGAAGACCAAATCCCGCGTCAAAGAACTCGCCTTCGACCTCCTCCAGCTCTACGCGAAGCGCATGCAAGCCCCCGGGCACGCCTTCGCCCCGGACAGCTACCTCCAGCACGAACTCGAAGCGAGCTTCATGTTCGAGGACACGCCCGACCAGCACGCCGCCTGTGAGGCCGTTAAGCGGGACATGGAGAAGTCGGCGCCGATGGACCGGCTCGTGTGCGGCGATGTGGGTTTTGGCAAGACGGAAGTGGCGATTCGTGCGGCCTTCAAAGCCGCCACCGACGGCAAGCAAGTCGCGGTCCTGGTGCCCACGACCATCCTGTCCATGCAGCACCACCGGAGCTTCACACGCCGCCTCCACGACTTCCCCGTCACGGTGGACTACATCAACCGATTCAAGACCGGAAAGGAGCTCACGAACACCCTCAAACGCCTCGAAGCCGGCGAAATCGACATCCTCGTGGGCACGCACGCCATTGTGGGCAAGCGCGTGAAATTCAAAGACTTGGGTCTGCTCGTCATCGATGAGGAGCAGAAATTTGGCGTATCGGTAAAGGACAAGCTCAAGACGCTGAAAGCGAACGTGGACACCCTCACGCTGACCGCAACGCCCATTCCCCGCACGCTGCAATTCAGCCTCATGGGCGCGCGCGATTTGAGCATCATTTCGACCCCCCCGCCCAACCGGCAACCCGTGGACACGGTCCTCGCCCCGTTCAACGAAGAGGTCGTGCGGGATGCGGTTGCGTACGAGATTTCGCGCGGTGGGCAGGTCTTCTTCGTGAACAACCGCGTCGGCAACATCAAGGAGGTCGCGGGGATGATCCAGCGCCTCGTTCCGGACGTCCGAGTGGGCATCGGGCATGGCCAAATGGATGGCAAGCAACTCGAAGAGGTCATGGCCCGCTTCATCGACGGCTCGTACGACGTCCTCGTCGCCACCACCATCATCGAATCGGGCATCGACATTTCGAACGCGAACACCATCATCATCAACGACGCCCAGCACTTCGGACTCAGCGACTTGCACCAGCTGCGCGGGCGGGTCGGCCGATCGAATAAAAAGGCCTTCTGTTACCTGCTCGCTCCCCCGTTGCACGCCCTGCCCGACGAGAGCCGCAAGCGCTTGCAGGCCATCGAGCAGTTCAGCGACCTCGGCAGCGGCATCCAAATCGCCATGCGCGACCTCGACATCCGCGGTGCCGGCGATTTGCTCGGCGGCGAGCAGAGCGGGTTCATCTCCGAACTCGGCTTCGACATGTACCAAAAAATCCTCGCCGAGGCCGTCCAAGAGCTCAAGGACGAGCAGTTCGAGGACCTGTTCCATTCCGAAGACGCCCCCCGCCGATTCGTGCGCGAAGCGGCCATTGAAACGGACTTTGAGCTCTTGTTACCAGACGATTACGTCAGCGACATTCCCGAGCGGATTGCCCTGTACCGGGAGCTGGACGATTTGGACAAGGAGGAGCATTTGGCGGCGTTCAAGGCGCGGTTGGAAGACCGATTTGGGGAGATTCCCGAGCAGGCTTCCGGGCTGATTGATACCATTCGGTTGCGCTGGCTCGCGGAGTTCTTGGGCATGGAGAAGGTGGTGCTGAAGTCCGGTAAACTCATCGCCGCATTCGTGTCGGATGAGGAGTCGCCGTACTTCCAAGGGCCCGTGTTTGCTCGGGTACTCGATTACCTGAAGGTGAATCCAAGTCGGACGAAAATGTACCAGCGGAACGGCGGATTGCGCCTCTCCATCGACGACGTCACTTCACCTCATCAGGCCTTGGAACTGCTCGAAGCCATCGCCGGCATCCGAGCGGAACAAGCGGCGCCCGAATACCGTGCAGAAAAGGCAGAACCGGCCGATTGACCTCACCAGCGGTAAGCAAACTGCACGCCCGCAACCCGTCCAGGAGCCGAAATTCCAGCCGAACCGACCGCCGCGGAACGCCGCGCATACCGATCGTGTGTGGCGTTAACGGCGACGTGACCCGTCACTGCCCAATGTTCGCCCCACGTGTGCGTGGCGCCGATGAGCGCGCGCAATTCGCGGTGAACCCAAACATTGGTCACCGCCTCCGAACGCACCTCGAACCGGTCGCGGTTTACCTCGAAGCCCACGAAGGCATGGAGCGGCGCGTCTGGGGCAGGAGCGGGATGGAAACGAACCCCGATCCCAGCAGTCGTTCCGGACTCGAGGGCGGCCGCCTCGAACTCACCGCCCAACACGGGCCATCCGGAGACGGGATCGGTCACGAGCGCACCGCCCGTCACCTGGACAGAAAACTCCGGGTGGAACCACCGTTCGACGTTCGCCACGGCTTGACCGCGGAAGAGGCGCCCAGCATCCCAGCCGACTGCCCATTTGGCCTGACCAGCAAGCGGCAGCGCAGGCTCAGGCACATATTCCTGCCCGGCCACAGCCCCCACCAAGCCGAAGCACAGCCCCAAGCTCCACACGATTCGTCGCGCCTTCATGCCCAATTGAACGTTCATTGTTAAGTGAAAGTTACAAACTTTATCTCAAAGTTAAGAGAATGTTACGCAAATCGGTTCAACCGCCCTGCGAAGTAGCTTTATCGCATGCAACCGATCATGACGTTTGAGGAGGGCGAAGACTTCCGCACAGGCCAAATCTTGCTCATCGACAAACCGCTCGAATGGACCTCCTTCGACGTCGTCAACAAACTCCGGTACACCATTCGCAAAACGTTCGGATTCAAGAAAATCAAGGTCGGTCACGCCGGAACGCTCGACCCCCTCGCCACCGGCGTCCTCGTCATCTGCACAGGGCGCATGACGAAGCAAATCGACGGGCTCATGGCCGAAGAAAAGGCGTACCGAACCACGGTTCGCCTCGGCGCGTTTACGCCATCCCTCGACGCCGAAACGCCCGTCGAGCGGTGGGTGGAGGCGAACCACATCACGCAGCAACACGTGGAATCCGCGCTCGACGCATTCCGCGGCACCATTTCCCAGCGCCCGCCTGTGTTTTCGGCGAAAAAGGTCGACGGGAAGCGGGCCTACAAAGTGGCGCGGGAAGGGGGCGAAATCGCGTTGCGCGTGGTCGAAGTGACGGTTCATGGATTGGATTTGGTCCAAATCGAGCACCGCACAGTCGAAGGCCACGCCGTATGTGACGTCGTGCTGGACATTCGCTGCAGCAAAGGGACGTACATCCGCTCCATCGGCCGGGACCTTGGGGAAGCGCTGGGCGTGGGGGGAACCCTTGCCGCGCTTCGTCGAACGGCAAGTGGTCACTTCGTTGAAGACCAACTGTGGACGGTGGATGAGGCCGTTCAACGCATCGCAGCATGCCCTCTAGAAAAGACTTGACAAAGGTGTGGCGATTTCGTACCTTTGCCGGCTTGAAGAAGGGATTCGCCTGACTTCTAGAAACCGCCTCGCAGCTCAAAACCCCCTGTCGTTTTGGAAAGAATGAAACTCTCCCATTTCAAGTACGAAATTCCAGAGGATTTGATTGCCCAATACCCCTTGGACAACCGCGATGACAGCCGGTTGCTCGTGGTGGACCGCAAGACGGGAACCTTCGAACACAAAATGTTCAAGGACGTGCTCGATGAATTCGACCCGGGGGATGTCTTTGTGGCGAACGATACCCGGGTGTTTCCTGCCCGCCTCTACGGAAACAAGGAGAAAACGGGGGCCGTCATCGAAGTGTTCTTGTTGCGGGAACTGAACCGCGAGAGCCTGTTGTGGGACGTGTTGGTGGATCCCGCTCGTAAAATCCGCATTGGGAACAAGCTGTACTTTGGCGAAAACGACGAGCTGGTGGCCGAAGTCATCGACAACACCACCTCGCGGGGTCGGACGTTGCGCTTCCTGTTCGACGGCACGCCCGATCAGTTCATGGACGTCATTTTCAAGCTTGGAGAAACCCCTCTTCCGCGGTACATCACGCGGGAGGTGGAACCCGAAGACCGCGACCGATTCCAGACCATCTACGCGAAGAATCTCGGTGCGGTAGCGGTGCCGACAGCAGGCCTGCACTTCTCAAAGCACCTCCTCAAGCGGTTGGAAATCAAGGGGATTGACATGGCTTTCTTAACCCTGCACATCGGACTCGGCACCTTCCGTCCCGTCGAAGTGGAGGACCTCACGAAGCACAAAGTGGATTCCGAGCAGCTCAACATTCCCGAAGATTGCTGCGACATCGTCAACCGGGCAAAAGAAAACGGAAAGCGCATCGTTGCCGTGGGCACCACTGCGTTGCGCGCGATGGAAACGTCGGTGAGCACCACGAACACGTTGAAGCCGTTCAGCGGCTGGACGAACAAGTTCATCTTCCCGAAGTACGACTTCAAGATTTCTGACGCGCTGATCACGAACTTCCACACGCCCCAGAGCACGCTGTTGATGATGTCTTCGGCTTTTGCGGGCTTGGAATTGATTCAAGAGGCGTATCACGAAGCCATTAAGGAGAAGTACCGCTTCTTCGCTTACGGGGACGCGCTCCTGATCAAGTAATCGCGCTGGGAGGTTTGCCGTAGCGGGATTTTTTAGAACTTCGGGAGCACTCAATTGTTGTTCTCCTCATGATGAAAATCCTCGGCTTGGCCTTGGCGCTCGGGATGAGCGCGGGGTCTTGGGCGAATGCCCCTCTCGTTGGTAATCCTTTGACTGTTAGCGCTGAAAGCGGTTTGGACGTGGGCCAAAAAGCTCCCCTCCTCGACCGCGAAATGCCCGGCGTAGACGGACTCAACCACACCATCAACTCCACCATGGGCACCCACGGAACCGTGGTCGTGTTCAGCTGCAACACCTGTCCTTTCGTCGTGGGCAACGGCGAAAAATCGGAAGGCTGGGAAGGCCGATACAACGAACTCGCGGCGCGGTTGGAGTCGTTGGGATTTGGCATGATCCTCGTGAACTCAAACGAAGCGAAGCGCGAGGGCGTGGATTCGATGAGCGCCATGGTCGAACATGCGAAGGCAGCGGAGTACACCGTGCCGTACGTGGTGGATGCGAACCACGAACTTGCTGACGCATTTGGAGCGATGAAAACGCCTCACGTGTTCATGCTCGACGCTTCGGGCACCCTCGTCTACACGGGCGCCATCGACGACAACGTCAACCGGGCGAACGACGTGACCGAACGGTACGTCTTGGACGCAGCGAAAAGCGTTTCCCGTGGGGTCGCCATTTCCATCCCTTCAACGCCCGCGGTGGGCTGCAGCATCAAGCGCATCGGCGCCTGAACCCAGCTCGAGACCAGCAACACGGCAACGTTCCGCTCAAAGCGGGAGGTTGCCGTGTTTCTTTTTCGGCAACTTGACCGCCTTGTTTTCAAGCATTTCGAAGGCACGGATGAGCTTGATCCGGGTTTCGGAAGGGGCGATGACTTCGGACACGTAACCGCGCGCTGCGGCGTTGTATGGGTGCGCGAACAACTCGGCGTATTCCGCCTCGCGCGCAGCCAGTGCAGCGGCGGGATCCGCTGCCGCGGCAATTTCACGCCGGAAGATGATTTCAGCTGCGCCTTTCGCACCCATGACGGCAATTTCCGCCGTGGGCCAGGCGTACACCAAATCCGCTCCGATGTGGGAGCTGTTCATCACATCGTAAGCCCCACCGTACGCCTTGCGCGTGATGACGGTGATGCGCGGAACGGTGGCCTCACTGAACGCGTACAGCAACTTCGCTCCGTTGCTGATGATGCCGTTCCACTCTTGGTCCGTTCCTGGCAAAAAACCGGGAACGTCCTCGAATACCAACAAGGGCACATTGAAGGCGTCGCACGTCCGAACGAATCGACCCGCCTTGTTCGATGCCTTGATGTCGAGCACCCCCGCCAAAAACGCCGGTTGGTTCGCCACCACCCCGATGCTTCGGCCGGCCAAGCGCGCAAACCCGCACACGATGTTCTCCGCATAGTCGCGTTGGACCTCACAGAAACTGCCCGCATCCACGGTGCCTTCAATGGCCTCGCGGATGTCGTAGGGTTGTTGGGCGTTCGCAGGAACCAAGTCGTTCAACCCCGGACGCTCCTCCGAACCAGGAGTGTAATCCACCGCTGGGGGCAGGTCTTCGCAATTCGATGGGAGGTACGATAAAACGCGCTTGATCTGCTGGATGACCGCAGCTTCGTTGGGCGCCGTGAAATGCGTCACGCCCGACTTCGATGCGTGGGCCTTCGCCCCCCCCAATTCCTCGCTCGTCACTTCCTCGTGCGTCACGGTCTTCACCACGTTGGGGCCCGTTACGAACATGTAACTCGATCCTTCCGCCATGAAAATGAAGTCCGTCAGCGCCGGGCTGTACACCGCGCCTCCAGCACACGGGCCCAAAATGCCCGACAGCTGCGGAATGACGCCGCTCGCCTGCACGTTTCGGTAAAAAATGTCCGCATAGCCCCCGAGCGACACCACGCCCTCTTGAATCCGCGCACCCCCGCTGTCGTTGAGCCCGATGAGCGGCGCACCATTCTGCATCGCCAAATCCATGACGCGGCAGATCTTCTCCGCATGCGCCTCCGCCAACGACCCTCCCAACACCGTGAAATCCTGCGAAAAAACATAAACCAACCGCCCCTCGATGCGACCGTACCCCGTCACAACGCCGTCGCCGAGAAACTGCTGCTTGTCCAGTCCGAAATTCGTCGAACGGTGCTTCACCAGCATCCCGATTTCCTCGAAGCTATCGGGATCCAGAAGCAGCGAAATCCGCTCGCGCGCCGTCAATTTGCCCTTGGCATGCTGGGCTTCAATGCGCGCTTCTCCGCCGCCTTTCAAGGCTTCCGCGCGCAAGCGTTCGAGGCGATCCATCGGGGTTGAGGGGGTATCGGACATGTTCGTCAGGGTTGTCGGCCGGCACATTTTCCGGCAAGTGGGAACGATTCAGCAGCGGCAGGGGCTCTAGGCCAAATCCCGCCAACGCCAAAACTACGGCGAAACCCACGCCCATCCGAACCCGTACGGGAATCGGCGCCTGCCAGAATTGGGCGCCTCCGGACACCGCTGCGCTGCGGTTTCCGTGGTAAATTTGCACACCTGAAAAAAGGCACTTTCATGCACCGATCCCATACTTGCGGCGAACTCCGCCTCGAACACGCCGGACAGACCGTCACCTTGAGCGGTTGGGTCCAACGGTCCCGCGACCTCGGGGGAATGACCTTCGTCGACTTGCGCGACCGGTTTGGCCTCACCCAATTGGCCTTCAACATGGACACCGATGAGGGCCTCTGCCTCAAGGCGCGGAAGCTCGGCCGGGAATTTGTCATCAAAGCGACCGGGCTCGTCGTCGAACGCGAATCGAAGAACGCGAACATGCCGACCGGGGAAATCGAGATCGAAGTGCGCCAACTCGAAGTGCTCAACGCCTCCAAAACGCCCCCGTTCACCATCGAAGACTCCACGGACGGCGGCGACGACCTGCGGATGCAATTTCGCTACCTCGACTTGCGCCGCAAGCCGGTTCAGAACAACCTCATGCTGCGCCACCGGCTCAGCATCGAAACGCGGAAGTACCTCGATTCCATCGAGTTCATCGAAGTCGAAACGCCGTACCTCATCAAGTCTACGCCCGAAGGTGCCCGCGACTTCGTGGTGCCGTCGCGCATGAACCCGGGGCAGTTCTACGCCTTGCCGCAGTCGCCCCAGACGTTCAAGCAGCTCCTCATGGTATCGGGTTTTGACCGCTACTACCAAATCGTGAAGTGCTTCCGTGACGAGGACTTGCGAGCGGATCGACAGCCGGAGTTTACCCAAATCGACTGCGAGATGGCCTTCGTGGAACAGGAGGACATCCTCAACACGTTCGAAGGGCTCGTGCGCCATTTGTTCCAAGTCGTTTTGAACCACGAAATCGGGGACTTCCCGCGGATGACGTACGACGAGGCAATGCGCCGGTATGGATCGGACAAACCAGACGTGCGGTTTGGGATGGAATTCCAGGACTTCGCACCGGTGGCGCAAGGCAAGGGGTTCGGGGTGTTCGATGCGGCGGAGGCAGTGCTGGGCATCGTCGCTCCGGGATGCGGCGAATACACGCGCAAGCAGCTCGACGCCTTGACGGATTGGGTGAAGCGTCCGCAAATCGGAGCGAAAGGCTTGGTTTACTGCAAAGTGAACGAGGACGGCAGCACCAAATCCAGCGTCGATAAGTTCTTCGACGATGCCGCCCGCGCGGAGTGGGTGCAGGCCTCAGGGGCACAACCAGGCGACCTCATCCTGATGCTGTCGGGGGATTTGGAAAAAACGCGGAAGCAGCTCAACGAACTGCGCTTGCACATGGGATCCGCCCTGGGCTTGCGCGACCCGAAGGTGTTCCGTCCGCTTTGGGTGGTGGATTTCCCCTTGCTCGAATGGGACGAGGAGACAGAGCGCTACCACGCGATGCACCACCCCTTCACCTCCCCGAAACCCGAACATTTCGACCTCATCGAAACGGATCCGGGAGCGGTGCGCGCGAATGCCTACGACATGGTCATCAACGGCGTGGAAATCGGCGGCGGCTCCATTCGGATTCACGACCGCGGCATCCAAAGCCGGATGTTCGACCTGCTCGGATTCACGCCGGAAGAAGCCGAAGCGCAATTCGGTTTCCTGATGAGCGCGTTCACCTACGGCGCTCCGCCCCACGGCGGATTGGCGCTCGGGTTTGACCGCTTGTGTTCACTGTTTGGCGGAAGCGACTCCATCCGCGATTTCATTGCCTTCCCGAAGAACAATTCCGGCCGCGACGTGATGATCGATGCGCCCAGCCCCATCGACGATGCGCAATACGCGGAATTGTACCTTCGTTCAACTGCACCCGACGAAAACTAACCACCATGTACCCACCCGAACTCGTAGCCCCCATGCGGGAAGACCTGACGCAAGTCGGATTCTCCGAATTGACGACCTCTGAAGCCGTTGACGCCGCTCTGGCAGAAACGGGCACCGCGTTGGTCGTATTGAACAGCGTCTGCGGATGCGCAGCGGGCTCCATGCGACCCGCCGTAAAACTCGCCGTTCAACACAGCACCGTGCCCGCGCACTTGTTCACGGCCTTTGCCGGCGTGGACCGGGATGCCGTGGAGCGCGTGCGCCAGTACATGCTGCCCTACCCGCCGAGCTCGCCGAGCATCGGTTTGTTCAAGGACGGCAAGCTGGTCAGCATGGTCGAGCGGCACCACATCGAAGGGCGCACGGCGGAAATGATCGCCGAGCACCTGAAGATGGCCTTCGACGAATTCTGCAACTGATCCCGCACCATGGCGCGCATCCTGACCGGCATCCAGGCCACGGGCATCCCGCATTTGGGCAACCTCTTGGGAGCCATTCGCCCGGCCATCTCGCAGGCAAATGACCCCGACAACGAGTCGTTCCTCTTCATCGCGGACATGCACTCGTTGACCCAAATCAAAGACGCCAACACCCTCCGCGACAACACGTACGCGGTGGCGGCGGCGTGGCTGGCGTTCGGGTTGGATGCGCGCCGTTCGGTGTTTTATCGGCAGAGCGATGTGCCACAGGCGGCCGAATTGGCCTGGTACCTCAATTGCTTCTTCCCGGTGAGCCGGCTGGAGCTCGCGCACAGCTTCAAGGACAAAACCGCCAACCTCAAGGACGGCGCGGCCTCCGTGAACACCGGCTTGTTCACCTACCCCATGCTGATGTCCGCGGACATCCTGCTGTACGATGCGGAATTCGTGCCCGTGGGGAAAGACCAAATGCAGCACCTCGAATTCACCCGCGACGTCGCAAAGCGCCTGCACAACGCCATGCAAACCGAAGTCTTCGTGCTCCCCGAAGCGGTGACGCAGGAGTCGGTGATGCTGGTGCCGGGTTTGGACGGTGAGAAGATGTCCAAATCCCGCGACAACACCCTCAACATCTTCGACGATCCGAAGGCCCTCAAGAAGCGCATCAACAAGGAAATCGAGACGGATGCGACGGCGCTTGAAGACCCGAAGGACCCGGACTCGAATCCCGTTACCCGGCTCTACGCGCTGGTGGCGGGAGACGCCGCAGCCGCGCACATGGCCGATCAACTGCGCGCGGGCGGTTACGGTTGGGGCCATGCGAAAAAGGCCCTGCTCGAGGCGGTCGTGGACGGGTTCTCAACCGAGCGGGATGAATACAACCGCTGGATGGCGGACCGCGGCGCCTTGGATGCCGAGCTGCATGCCGGCGCGCAGCGCGCGGCCGAGGTCGCTCACGGCGTGCTGAACCGGGTGCGCGTGGCGCTCGGTTACGGCGCCCTTTGAAATTTTTGGCACGGGAGTTGCTCCAGGGCGCGGAGATTTCATTCTCAATTTCGTGTCCATGCGCCCTTTCATTTCCCTGCTTGCCCTGTTGGGCTTGAGCACCTCCTCATTCGCGCTTTCCCTCTCGGAACAGAACGAAAAACCCCTCGAATCCGTCATCGACCACGTGGTGGTCTACCAGCAAGGCGCTCAGGTCGAACGCGTTGCGGATTTTTCCCACAATACGGGGCGTTCATCTTTGGTTTTCAAAGACTTGAGTACATCCATTGACCCCGCGCAATTGCGGGTCACTGGAAATGGACGCTTCACGGTGCTGAGCATTTCGCACCGCTACCACACCGATACGATCAGCGGGGTGGCGAGCGCCGAGGAACGGAATGCATTGCAAATCCAGCGAAACGAAAAGGTGAAGGAGGTGAACCGGCTGAATGCGCGCCGCGTCATCTACGACCGCGAAGAGAACCTCCTGTTGAACAACCAGAGCTTTACGGTGAAGGACAGCGGGGTGGACTTGGCGAGGCTGATGGAGGCGGACGCGTTCTTCCGCGAACGGTTTACGGCAGTGCTTGAGGGCCGGCAAGCCATCGATTTGGCCATCGAAGAATTGAATGAGGAAATGGGCCAAATCGACGCTCAAATGCGCGCCCTTCCGCCCCTCCAAACCTCCACTTCGCTCGAAGTGCTCGTCAACATCGACGCCGAAAGCGCGGGCAAAGGCAAACTGCTGCTGTCTTACTGGATGGCCAACGCGGGCTGGACGCCTTCCTACAACGCACGGGTCGAAGAAATCACGGATCCCTTGAAGCTCGAGTACCAAGCGATGGTCCACCAATCCACGGGCGAAGACTGGGAAAACGTGGGCATGAGCATCGCCACGGGAACCCCCAGTAAAAACCGAAGCAAGCCCACGCTGCAACCGAAAGTGCTAGACGGCGCCTACATTGGCCGCAAAGTTGCCGACAACGCGGCCAATGCGTGGTTGCGCGCCCAACCTTACAACCCCAATGTGAACCAAGTCCGCGGTCAGCTCTACGACGCCAACGGCAATCCCCTCGTCGGAGCGCAAGTCGTGGCTCAAGGGCATGGCGCAACGGCAATCACCGACATCAACGGCTTCTACACGATGAACGTGCCCGCGAACACCATGAACCTCTCGTATTCTGCAGCGGGATACGCCACGGAGAGCCTCTACATATCCGCCCCAGTGATGAACGTGGCCTTGGCGCCACAACAGCACATGCTCGCTTCGATTTCCATGGCCGACATCGAGTCGGAAGAGTCCTTGTTCGGGGGGCGATCGAGTCGGCGCGAATCGTTCTCAGAGCAGCCTCGGATGGATTTTGCCGCCGTACAGGTAGGCCATTCGCCGACTTCCACCCGCTTCGACATCGGCGCTCGGCATGACATCCCTTCCGACGGCCAATCGCACGCCGTACGCATCCAAGAACACGCCATTCCCGTGGAATACCTGTACCAGGTCACGCCCAAACTGGACCCGCAAGTTTACCTGACGGCGCACTTTACAGATTGGGAAGAACTCGACCTCATCGACGGGCGGATGCACATTTACTTCGAGGACGACTACGTGGGCGAAAGCCAACTGCGCCTCGATTTCGTTCAGGACACCCTGTCCATCTCCCTCGGGCCAGACCCCGGCATCCAAGTTCGCCGGAAGCGCGTCGAGCGGGAGAACAACACGAACCTGCTGAGCGGGCGCCACGAATACATCCGAGCTTACGAATTCTCCATCACCAACCGAAAGCGCGCTGAAATCCACATCGAAGTGGAAGACCAGCTCCCACTCGCGGAAAACGAAGAAATCGAAATCGTCGCCACGAAGGCTTCCGGAGCAAAAATTGATGAGGAAACCGGCCTCGTGGTGTGGGACCTCGAAATTCCCGCTGGAAAAACCGAAGATTGGGTCTATCGCTACGAGGTGAAGTCACCGAAAGACCTGCCACTGGCCGTGGACTGACCTCAGTCGATGATGGGCGCGTTGTACTTCTCTTGGTACTTTCTGTAAAGCTGTCGCTGGCGTTGGTCGAGGTCAATTTCACGGCCTTGGATGAACGCCAGCGACACGCGATTTGAACGCATGTCCAGCGCATCTCCGTCCGAAACGAAGAGCGTTGCGGATTTTCCGGTTTCAATGGAACCCCAGTGCTGCTCGATTCCGAGGATTTGGGCCACGTTCAGGGAAATGGCGCGAACGGCCTGTTCGTAGGTCAAGCCGTAAGCCGCCGCCGTTCCAGCGTAGAATGGCAGGTTGCGGGTGTTCATGTGCTCCATCCGTCCACCGCATTGGATGCCGTAAAGAACCCCTTCATCTTCCAGCAACTTGGGCAATCGGAAGGCCAAATCCACATCATCCTCCGGCAACCGAGGCAACGCATGCGTGCGATTGAGCAGCACGGAGATCCCGTTCTCGCGCAGCAAATCCGCGACCAAATAAGCTTCCGTTCCGCCCACCACCACAACATTTTGGATGCCGTACTCCCGTTTGAAGTGGACGACATCGGCGATGCCTTTGGCGTCATCGACGTGCACATAAAGGTTCACGCGCCCTTCGAACAGCGGACGCATGGCTTCCAATCGAACATCCCGAGCTGAGCGCAAATCCCCTTCCAATGGACGCGGATGCGACTCGGCATACGCCACTGACTCATCGAAAAAGTGCGTGATTTCTTGGATGGTTTGGTCATAGGTCTTCGAACGGACCACGTCCAACGTTCCGTGGTCTCGGTGCCGATGATACGAGGTCGGCCAATGCACGTGGATGCCGTCCACTTGACGAATGGCGGCGTCTTCCCAATTCCAAGCGTCGAACTGCACCACACACGAGGAGCCGGTAATGATGCCTCCTCGGGGAGTCGGCTGCCCGAGCAGCACGCCATTTGTGCGCACCGTCGGGGTGACTTCGCTGTCCGTGTTGTAGGCGATCAAACTGCGCATGTGGGGGGTGTAGGTGCCCACTTCAGCATAATCTCGGGTGGCGCGAACGGCCTCGATTTCTTGAAGGCCCAAGGTCGTGTTTGCCGCGATGAACCCGGGATAAATGTGCCGGCCGCTCACGTCGATGACGCGGCGGTAGCGACCGGGGTCCGCATCCCGCTCACGGCCTACGAATTCGATGTTGCCGTTGCGCAAGCCGATCGCCGCACCCTCAATGACGTCGCCCGTTCCCAAGTGGGCGATTCCCCCGAGCAACAGGATGGATTCCGACTGCTCCGGAGCCGGAGTCGGTTGCGCAAAGCCGGTCGCCGCAAAAAGTGCTGAACCGATTGCGATGGAAAGAAAGCGCTTCATCGGGTTTCTTCGAGTTGGGTGTCACAGTGGTAGTGGAAGGCCGGTTTGAATGCCGGTGTTTGGCGGTCCTCGCTCGGGTCGGCCAGCATGGCTTGAATCAACCGTGCGCGTTCGGCTTGAACCGCAGCGCGGAGCTGTGCATCCTCCTCCAAGCTGAATTCGCATCGCCCATCAACCCACGTTTGTTCCGCCCGGGTGTAAATGCTCATCGGAGGTCCATCCCAGAGGACCAAATCCGCATCCTTGCCCGGGGCTATCGACCCGACCCGATCGTCAATGTGCAGCATGCGAGCCGGATTCAGGGTGACGAACTTCCACGCATCCTCTTCGGAGACCCCGCCATATTTCATGGCTTTGGCCGCCTCCTGATTCAAGCGCCGCGCCATTTCCGCGTCGTCCGAATTGAACCCGGTCAGCACGCCCTGCCCATGCAATACCGCGCCATTGTATGGGATGGCGTCTTTCACTTCATACTTGTAAGCCCACCAGTCGCTGAAGGTGCTTCCCGCAGCCCCGTGTTCAGCAAGCTTGTCGGCCACCTTGTATCCTTCGAGGATGTGAGTGAAGGTATTGATTCGGAAGCCCAAGCTGTCCGCAACGTGCATCAGCATGTTGATCTCGTCTTGGCGGTAGCTGTGGCAGGTGATGTGGCGCTCACCGGCAAGGATTTGGGCCAACACCTCCAGTTCCAAATCCCGGCGCGGAGCAACAGGCGGCTCACCCCTTCTGAAAAACCTGCGCTCCCATTCACTCAATGCCCGATCGTGAGCGCGCCAAGCCTCCGCATACTCCGCAGCCGCCAAAAACCGCTCGTAAAACACCTGCTCGACGCCCATGCGGGTCTGAGGAAACCGAACCGTTTGATCGTCGCCCCAATTGCTCTGCTTCACGTTTTCTCCCAATGCGAATTTGATGAAAGGCGGAGCGTCTTGAACGAGCATTTCCTGCGGAGTGGCGCCCCACCGCAGCTTGATGAGGGCGCTCTGGCCGCCGATGGGATTCGCCGATCCGTGCAGAATTTGTGACGTGGTCACGCCGCCAGCCAATTGGCGGTATACGTCGATGTCTTCCGCATTGATGACGTGCTGTAAGCTCACTTCGGCGCTGCTGGACTGCGTGCCTTCATTGACGCCGCGGACGGCCGCAATGTGGCTGTGCTCGTCGATGATGCCTGAAGTCAGGTGCTTTCCGCGGGCGTTGATGACCTCCAAATCGCTTGGAACCGGGCGCTTTCCGAAAACCGCGGCGGGGTCCAAATCGGAGCCGACTGCCAAGATTTGGCCTTCGTGGATCAGCACGTCCGCGGACGCCAAAATGCCCTCCACCTCATTCGTCCAAACCGTAGCTCCTTGAAACAACACCGTCCGCTGCTCGGGGCGCTCAGGGCGACCAAATGCCATGAACGGATGGGTAACCGGTCCCAACGCCGGCGGCCGTTGCAGCGAATCCACAGCACGGACTGCCTCGGTTTCGTCGTCCGACTGGCGGATGGCGCTCCATGTGAACGAAGCCCCGTCGGGCGTTCGGCCCGTTCCTTCCCAGATCCGGCTGTCCATCCACACATTGCCCGCCAATCGAACCACGCCATCCCAGCCCCAGGAATCCCCCGGGGTGGTGAGGGTCAATTGACGTTGCTCCAAATTCAATTCCACCGGAATCTTCGTGGTGTCTCCCCCTTCAATGCGCTCCCAGTGCGCCTTGGGGTGAGCTGAAGGCCCCTCCACGACCAAGCGTTCCACATCCCCATCCAAGGTGACGTCGTACCGGCCCCTCGGATCAACCTCGGGCACGATGTGCAGCACGTGGCGCTCACCCTGAACCCAATGCTCCCACCACGTCGTCTGATCTGCGAACAAAGGGCCATCTGTCAACATGAAGTTCGCCCGCAATCCAGCAGCCAACGTACCCAACTCGTGATCTGCATGGACCAATGCGGCCGGTGTGGTCGTCCATGCCGCCAACGCTTCGGCTTCAGAAAGTCCGTATTCCATGGCCTTGCGCGTGGCTGCGACGAGCTCCTTAGGAGACTTCAATCCGCGCGAAGTGAACGCGATGGGGATTCCTGCAGCCACCAAGGCAGCAGCCTGAGCGGGCGCCCATTCCCAATGCTTCATTTCTTCCAGTGAGATGTACCGAGAAGTAATGGGGTCCGACACATTGAATGCCTTGGGGAAATTCAGCGGCAGGACGCAGGCCGACTGCGTAGCCTTCAACGCTTCTACTTGACGATAGCCATCCGCAACGCCTACGAATATCCAAGGCGCATCATCGCCCATCCGTTCGCGCAACGCGTCCGCCCGCAAGGCATCCTGCCAATTTCCAACTTCCATGAAGGCCGGCAAACCGCGTTGATCGTTCCATGCGTCCAAGCTCAAGTTGACCACATCTTCGTTGCCTGTGGCGTGCCATTTGGCATCCTCTGCGGTTTGTTCCAACAAAGCGATGGACCCCATGAGCGAGCGGGGATAATCCTGAGAAGAAGTGCCCTTCCGGAAACTGAAATGGCGGCTTGCCGCCTCGTTGACCCACGCATGATGCGGCGAAGAATGCAAGGTCATCAGCGCCCCCGTACCCCGAGCAATGCCATCGTGGTGATGGGTCAAAATGGCCCCAATTCCGGCGTCAATCCACGATGCAGCGTCGCCCGCACCGACGTACAGGTCCTTTGCCTGCACCTCCGGGTGAATGGCCTCGTTCCAATGCAATGGACCGGGTTCGTCTGACAAATCCTGAGGACCCCGGCGATGGGGTGCGTCGTACTGCGGATGCTCCAACCCCCAATCCACGTCCAAATCAATCAACGACGGGTAGACGTGGTAGCCCTGCAAATTGCGCTCAATGGTCGGTCCTTCGACCGATACGGTGCCGTACGGACCGACAGCCACAATCCGACCTTCCTTGAACACCAATGTGGCGTCTTCAATGACCCGTCCGGGTTCCACATGGGCGATCACGTGGTGCCAAACATGGGCCGACCAAGTCCGTTCAGGTGCTCCGTTAACTGGGCGGTCGCTTTGGGCCAATCCGGAGGCCATCCCTACCGCCACGGCTGCCCCTGTTAAAAGTGGTTGGATCCAACGATTCATGCTCCGATTCTGGTGAAATTGAAGGCCCGAAGTTACGGGGCGACTGCTACCTTTGCACCATGAGCATCCCCACATCCGTTTACGCTGAAATGACACCCAATCCGGCTGTCATGAAATTCGTTGCTGATCGCGATTTGATTGAAGCGGGTAAGCAGGTGGAGTTTCGCTCGCCGCAAGAAGCTGCGCTGTGCTCGCCGCTCGCCGCGGAGTTGTTCCATTTTCCCTTTGTAACCAACGTCTTCATCAGCGGTCCGTTTGTTTCCGTCACGAAGGACGAAAGCTTGGGCTGGGAGATGATCGTGCAGCAACTGCGCGAATACATCCGCGAATGGCTGATGGAGCACCCGGTTGCGGTGGACGCTGAGCAATTGGCTGCAGTTGAAGACCAACTCGCCCAACCCGCATCCGCCCCTCAAAACACCCCCGAATCGCTGGACTTCATTCGCGACGAGGAGATTGAACCCTCGGAGCAAGACGACGCCATCCGATCGTTGCTCGACGAGTTCGTTCGGCCTGCAGTGGAACAGGATGGTGGAGCCATCGATTTCAAGGCCTTCAAAGACGGCACGGTCTACGTGCACATGCGGGGGGCTTGCAGCGGATGTCCCTCCTCCATGCAGACCCTCAAAGGCGGCATTGAGCAACTCCTGACTGCAAAGATTCCTGATGTGAAAGAAGTCGTGGCCCTCGGCGTCTGATCGAATCAGTCGAGCTTCTTTTGAATGGTGCGCAAGTCTTCCCGCATCTGATCGAGTGTGCCTTGGATGCGTTCCATTCCAGCAAATGCTGGAGTCGGCCAATCGAACGCCAAGTACGCACGAGCGCGCCACATCTCCACCACGTCTTCGGGAAACACCCGGTAGGGCGCGAAATCGAGGTTGTCGGAAATCAACAAATAATCCCCATGGGTGTCGAGCCGGTTCTCGACGCGCTTGAACACCACCCCGTGGTCGCGGGTGACCACCACGTAGGGCCGCATACCACCTGCCTTGGACCAGTTCTCCTCGTAGTGGGCCAAGATGTAGCTGCCGTGCGGAATGGGCAGCATGCTCTCTCCCTCGATTTGAAACATCCGGTAGGTGGCGTCTTGCGGGAGTTCCTTCACCGGAAGGTTGAAATGGTCCAATCCCTCCATGTACTCCGGATCGCCATAGCCGCTCAAGTAACCCGCAGCCGCGCGCACCGGGACAATGGCCACGCGCTCGCGTTCGGAGGAGCGATCTACAGGCACTGACAAAACGCGCAAATCGCCCCCAATCACTCGCCGCATCATGCGGTCCTCTTCCGACTCGCCCAGCACAAAGGCATCGAGTGACATGCCGAAGTGGCGGGCCAGCGCAATCAATGTCGCGAGCTTCGGCTCGGCTCGCCCCTCCTCGTACGCGCCGAGGGCCGACCGCTTCAAACCCAATTCGTCCGCCAGGGACTGCTGGGTCCATCCTGCGGCCTTGCGCAGTGTGCGTATTCGGGATGCTAAATCCATGAGCAATGGAGGCGAAGATAGGTTTTTTCGAATTCATGCTCAAATATTTGGCAAGTGATTTGGTCTAAAAAAGCCAACTTCACAAACGTCAGCGAAAAATTCACGGATGCGTGGTTTTGGTTTGCTAAAATTTTTAGCTTTGCCTTCGTAGTTAGCAAGCCATGAATCTGCACCAACGATCCATCCTCCACCTCGACCTCGACACGTTCTTCGTGTCCGTTGAACGGCTGCTTGATAGCCGCTTGGCGGGCAAGCCGATCCTCATCGGAGGCACCGGCGATCGCGGGGTAGTGGCTTCATGCAGTTATGAGACGCGCGCGTTTGGGGTGCATTCCGGAATGCCCATGCGGCAAGCACGCGCCATGTGCCCCGAAGCCGTGGTCATTCGCGGCAATTCATTGAATTACATGAAGCTGTCCGACGCGGTCACTGAAATCGTGCGCGAGGCCGTGCCCGTGTGCGAGAAAACCTCCATCGACGAATTCTACGCCGACCTCACTGGAATGGACCGGTTCTTCGGATGTTGGCAGTTTTCACGCGAATTGAGGGAACGCGTGGTGCGCGAGACGGGGTTGCCCATTTCATTTGGCCTGAGCACATGCAAAACGGTCAGCAAAGTCGCCACCGGCGAGGCCAAACCCGCAGGAGAACTCCACGTTCAACAGGGCCTGGAACGTCCCTTCCTCGGCCCGCTATCGATCCGCAAGATTCCCCAAGTCGGGGTGCAGACCTACCAAACCCTGCGCAATTTGGGCGTGCGGCGCATCCACACCATTCAAGAAATGCCCCAGGACTTGATGCAGCAAGTGTTGGGCCTGAATGGATTGGCGATTTGGCGCAAGGCGCAGGGAGTCGACCCCAGCCCCGTCGTGGCATTCAACGAACGCAAATCCATCTCCACGGAACGGACGTTTGCGCGGGACACCACCGACGTGGCCAAGCTGCAGGGCATGTTGGTGGCGATGGCGGAGAATTTGGCCTATCAACTCCGTCGGGGGAAAAAAGTGACCGCCTGCATCACCGTTAAGGTGCGCTACGCCGATTTTGATACCCGCTCCATGCAAGCACGCATCCCTTACAGCGCTGCAGATCACGTGCTCATTCCCAAGGCTCAGGAACTGTTTCAACGGCTGTACGATCGCCGCGTACGCGTCCGGCTCATCGGCATCCGATTCAGTCACCTCGTCGGTGGCGGCACCCAAATGGACCTGTTCGAAGACACGGAAGAACGCTCCAACCTCTACCAAGCGCTCGACAGCATCCGCAACCGATTCGGCGATCGCAGCGTGGTCACCGCGGCGGGCATGGAAGCCCGCACCATCGGTCGATCGAATCCCTTCAACGGCGATGCGCCCCTTCTTTTGGCCAACCGCCATCAATGAAAACCTTTTAAATTCGGCAGCCATGTGTGGTCGCTACGTCACCGTTTCCTCGGTCAAAACCATTGAAAAACGCTTCCACGTCAGCATCCCCGATGACGTGGGGAACGCGCTTGTGCCCAATGCCAACGTGTCCCACGGTGAACTCGCGCCCGTCATTGCCAGCGATGCCCCCGACCACGTGCAGCGGTTTCAATTTGGGTTTACTCCTCGGTGGGCGAAAAAGCAGTTCTACACCATCAATGCGCGCTCAGAAGGGGACCACAATTCAGCGAACGACCCCCGCTACACCGGAGCCATGGGCATCTTGCATAAACCGATGTTTCGGCAATCGATTCGCGACCGGCGGTGCCTCGTCATAGCGGATGCCTTCATCGAAGGTCCAGAGCGGGAAAAACTCGCGAAGCCCTATGTGGTCTACCCACGAACAGGAGATCGCCCCATGGCGCTGGCGGGCATTTGGGATGAGTGGTGCAACCCCGCTACTGGGGAATTGGTGAGGTCGTACGCCATCTTGACCACGGTAGCCGGTGGGGTCTTGCAAGCCATCGGGCACCACCGAAGCCCCGTGATCTTGGATCCCGAGTCGGAGCGGGCCTGGGTGGACCTTAGAACCCCCCTGAACGACATCACCGCCATGATGCGGCCGTGCCCAGCCAGCCGGCTGAACGCCTACCCCATTTCACCCGAAATCCGGGACCCTCGGGCGAACGGGTCCCACCTGCTACAGCCCATCGGACAACGCATTCACCCCGAATCGACCTACACGTTACACGAAGAAATCGAACTCTTCGGAATGGGCGAATCCCGGTCCAAATCCCGGCGCACCCCTCCCCAACAAGGTTCCCTCTTCTGAACCCGTGTCATGTTCCTGAATTGCCATTCGTGGTTCAGCCTCCGCTACGGGCTGATGCCGCCAGAAGAACTCGTGCGCGAAGCGGCCGCGCGGGGAGTGACCGCACTCGCCATGACGGACGTCAACAACACGTCCGGGGTTTGGGACTTTGTGCGGCATGCAAAAGGAAGCGGCATTCGGCCCGTGGTGGGCATCGACTTCCGAACCGGAGCCACTTGCCACCGCATCGGGCTGGCACGAAATGCGGCGGGTTTTGCGGCGCTTTGCCACCACCTTTCAACGGGAAAACCATGCGACGGGGAGCACGTGGAATTCATCATTCCGTGGGCCACGTGGAAAACGTGCTCCGAGCGACCTCCCTTGCGTGAAAACGAGTGGATCGGGGTGCGTGCGGATGAAGTGGCGGAGTTCCGATTGCTCGGCAAGTCGGATGTGCATTGGGACCGGTTGGTGGCCTTGCACACCGTAACGTTTCGGCACCAAAGGGATTGGAATTGCCACCGCTTGCTACGGGCCATGGCTGGGAATACACTGCTCAGTAAGTTGGACTCCAAAGCGACGGGGAATCCGCGTGATCGGTGGGAAGACCCTGCAGCACTGCGTTCGCGGTTCGACGAACGACCCGAATGGGTCAAACGGAGTGACGCGCTGATTGAGCGCTGTGGCATCGAATGGCCCGCCCCGCCCCAGGACCGATTGCACAACAACCAGCACACCTACACCGGGTCGGAAACGGAAGACGAGCGCCTCATTCGCACGTTGTGCGCAGAAGGATTGGCCTACCGGTATCCCGACCACGACGAAGTGGTCTTGGAGCGGATGGAACGGGAGCTTGAAGTGATTGCTCAGCAAGGGTATTTGGCCTATTTCCTGATCAATTGGGACATCACCAGCTACGCGCGCAGCCGGGGTTATTTCTACGTCGGCCGGGGCAGCGGTGCCAACAGCCTCGTCGCTTACCTGCTGCGCATCACGGATGTCGACCCCATCGAGCTCGACCTCTACTTCGAACGGTTCATCAACCTGTACCGCAAGAACCCACCGGACTTCGACATCGACTTCTCGTGGACGGACCGGGACGATGTGACGCGGTACATCTTCAAGCGATTCGAGCACGTGGCGCTGGTGGGCGCTTACAGCACCTTCCAATACCGCGCGGTCATACGCGAGTTGGGCAAAGTGTTCGGGCTCCCCAAGGCCGACATCGATGTGCTCGCGGAAGGCCGGTTTGACCCCAATCAACTCGATGACATGGAGCGGCTCGTGGTGCGGTATGCCGGCCATTTAAAAGACCAGCCGAATGCCCTGACCATCCACGCGTGCGGCATCCTGATTGCCGACCGACCCATTCACCACTACTGCGCCACGTTCCTCCCTCCGAAGGGATTCCCCACGACCCAATTCGACATGCTCGTAGCGGAGGACGTGGGGCTGTACAAGTTTGACATCCTCAGCCAACGGGGACTCGGCAAAATCCGCGACACCATGGATTTCATCGCGCGCAACCACCCCGAAGAAGCAGCCGGCATCGACATCCACGACATGAAGCGCTTCAAAGCCGATTCCGCCATCCGAAACATGCTGCGAAATGCCGAAGCCATCGGGTGCTTCTACGTAGAGTCTCCGGCCATGCGCATGCTCCTGCGCAAACTCAACGTGGACCACTACCTCGGCCTTGTTGCCGCCAGTTCCGTCATCCGTCCAGGGGTGGCAAAAAGCGGGATGATGAAGGCCTACATCGAACGGCATCGGAATCCCGAAAAGCGGCAAGAGGCCCACCCGGTCCTGCTGAAGCTCATGCCCGAAACGTATGGGGTCATGGTGTACCAAGAGGACGTCATCAAAGTCGCGCACCACTTTGCAGGATTGGACTTGAGCGAAGCGGATGTGCTGCGCCGCGGCATGAGCGGGAAGTTCCGGTCACAGGAGGAGTTCGCCAAAGCCGCCTTTACATTCCAGCAAAAAGCCCTTGCCGCGGGCCGAACACCGGATGAAGCGCGCGAGGTTTGGCGCCAGGTCGAAAGCTTCGCGGGCTATGCCTTCGCCAAGGGACACTCCGCTTCCTATGCGGTTGAGAGCTACCAAAGCTTGTTCCTGAAAGCCCACTGGCCATTGGAATACATGGCTGCCTGCATCAACAACTTCGGCGGGTTCTACCGCACCGAATTCTACGTACACGAGGCGCGCATGCTCGGGGCAGAAGTGGAGGAGCCGTGCGTCAACGAAGGGGGATGGGAGGCCGATGTCACCGGAAACCGCCTCATCCTGGGATTCAATTTGGTCAAGGGGGTCGAAGCGGCCTCTGTGGGAAATTGGCTGGAGGAACGCCGAACCCGAGGTGCTTTCCGCTCCTTGGGCAACTTCGTTGAGCGCACGGGTGTCGGACTCGAACAGCTCGTCCTGCTCATCCGAGCCGGAGGGTTTCGCTTCACGGGGAAAACGCCGCAAGCCTTGCTGTGGGAAGCGCATTTCCTGTTGGGACAGGGACCTTCCCTACCACATCAGGCTTCGCTGTTCGCAGCGGAATCGCATGGAGATTTCGCCTTGCCGCCCTTGGAGCACGGCCGGTTGGAACGCACGTTTGATCAGATCGAATTGCTCGGATTCCCCCTGAACTCCCCCTTCGAACTGTTAACGCCCGACGCGCAACAGGTGGTGCAAGCCGCCGTGCCTGCTCGCCACCTGCCGCAGCACATCGGCCGGACGGCCGCGGGTGTCGGCTACCTCGTTACCGTGAAAGAAACGCGCACCGGAAAAGGGGAACGGATGTGCTTCGGTTGCTTCATCGATTCCGAAGGCCATTGGCTCGACAGCGTCCATTTTCCGCCGGCCTTGAAGCGCCAAAACTTCCGCGGCCGGGGCATCTACCGCATCTCCGGACCCGTACGGGAAGAATACGGTTGCGTGCACATCGAAGCGCACCAGTTGGAAAAACTCGACTACATCCCCGATCCTCGGTACGCAGAAGGGGAGGCTGCTCCTCGTCCTTCGCGCCGCATGGCCCCGAGTGCACGCAGCGCAGGCACCCAGCTCAAACGCTCGCTCCGATCACCGTGAAGCGTCAACTCACCTTCCAACGGAACCCGGAATACACCATCCGACCGAAAATCGGCCCGTACACCAAGCTCGCATCGAAGTAGCGCTGGAAATCCTCATCGGCTACTCCCCCCGCCCCGATGATGGGCCGATCCTGGCGAACGTTTGTCAAATTCTCCACCCCCACGTACCAACTCGCCCGAGAAGAAAAATCGCGGGATACCTGCAGGTTCAATTGGGCAAAATCCGGGGCTTCGTCCGGTCGGCGAAACGGCTCAGGATTGTTTGCCGTAGAAGGCAACCGCTGAGCCCCAATCCATTGAACGGTTGCATCCGCCCGCCATTGGCTTCCGTTCTCCCTTACCCGACTTCCGTAGGAAAGCTGAGCAAACCCGCGGTGCTTGGAAACGAACGGATCGCGCCGAGCCTCAGGCTGGATGCGGTCCGTCACGGCATCCACATACCGGTAAGCCATTCGCACGTCAAAACGACGGTGCATCGACCAGTCCCATTCCACCTGTGCCGTGCGCGAGCGGGAGGTGCCGACTAAGTTGTAGACGAGCACCGCATCCGTCCCGAAATCGTAGTCCACCACCAGCCGCTCCTCAAATTCGGTCCAATACGCATCGATGCTCAAAGACGATTCCCGGTGATTCAGTTTGAACCGAGCGGACGCGTTCAGTCCAAAATTCGAAGCCACTTCGGGCCGAATGTTCAGCCCTTGCAAAGGCACGCGCTCGTCGCTCTCTCGGTCCCACGTCCACCAGACCCGACGTGACGCCCAAGGACCCAGCTGTTCCATCAGGGGATTCGGAACCCGCATGCCCCGCCCGGCAGAAGCCTTCAAGGAAACGTGCTCAGACAGACTGAACCGCGCGTGAAATCGGGGACTGAAAAATCCCCCATAGAGGTTGTGGCGGTCATACCGAACGCCCGCCACCACATTCCATCGGGCCTCATCGTTCAACGTGTATTCAAAGTAGGCGCCCGGCACCCGCTCGACCCGGTTCCAACTGACCGAAGTGGTGTCGTTCCAATCCGCCGATTCATCGAACGAATTGAAGACCCAAGACCCCCCGGTGGTGAACCGGTGATTCGAGTTTCCGATTCGGCCCGCATACAACACGTTCGCCCGAAACATCTGTTCGACCCCATCGTACGCATTGCCGCCCATGTTGTGCCGGGAAGCATGCCGCAAGGCACTGAGCTGGGTTCCGATGCTTCGCCATTCCGCAGCGGGAAAAACAAAACCCGTCTTCGCCGTGGCCTCCAATCGGTCAATCAACGAAGTCGCCACCCACGAACCTTCCGAAAACGTGCGCTGATCCATCCACGTGGGGAGTTGGTTCCAAGGGGCCTCGCTGAAAGGCGTGGTCTGACCGGAAACCAGCTGGGTGGTGGCTCCCGAAAGTGCGTACTCGCCGCGAATGCCTCGGTCGCCCGTGAATTTCCACTCGTTGCGCAGAATGACGTGGCGTTGCAACGGCGTATCCAAGAAACCGTCCCCGTTGCGGTCGTTGACGCGTTGGTTCAATAGCGCGTGACTCAGCAGGGCGGTGCGCCATCGGCGGCTGACTTGGTGCGTGCTCACGTGATTCCATTCCCAGCGGCCCGCGCCGTTGAGGTAGACGTTCGCGTGAAACGGATCGGCATTTGTGGGGTTTTTGAGGGCAACGTTGATTTGGCCCGTGATGCTTTCGTATCCCGAAGAAACGGTGCCGGCACCCTTGGAAATGGCGATGGACTGCACCCAATCGCCCGGAATGAGCAACAGGCCCTGAACCACCGAAAGCCCCCGTGGACCGGGCATGTTATCGACCATCAATTGGGTGTACTTGCCGTCCAAACCCAGCATCTTGATTTGCCGGGTACCGGTAATGGCATCGGTGAATGACGCATCGACGGAGGCATTCGTCTCGAACGCTTCGGACAAGTTGCAACAGGCCGCTTTGACCAATTCCGCCCGGTTCAAGGTTTGGACATTCAGCGGGCTCATCAGCGAAAGGGACGTGGCGCGCTGCTCCGCGACCACCTCAGCGGCTTCCAAGGCCACACCAGGCCGCAACACCAACTCCACAAACCCCCGGCCTTCCCAAACCCATCCAGATGGCTCATAGCCCACCATGGAGGCTTCGATGGTGTCGCCCATTTGGACCCCATCCAACTCAAAAACCCCAAATGCATCCGTCACCGTGATCGACTCGGAACCCAACAGCCTCACGTGCGCGCCCGGCATGGGTAGGTGCTTCAACTCAAAGCCACCTTTTTCTTCATAGACCTTGCCTTTCACGCGCTGTGCAGCCCCCTGACTGGACATCAGGAGGAATCCCGCAATCAGCAAAAAGAGCCTCATTCCTTTTCCTCGTGCGGACAACTGGCCCCTTCGCGGTACTTGCAGCAGCCATGAAGACCTGCGTATTCCTCGTCAGACGCCTTCCCAGCCGAGGTATCGTGTCCCACTGCGTGAATCAAATCATGCAACTGTTGCTCGGTGATTTTTTTCGACCGATAAACGACTGAAACCATCTTCGAGTCACGATCCCAATCGGCAACCACAACCCCAGGAACATCCAACGCTCCTTCGATGCGGTCCTCGCACATCCCACAAATGCCCTCTACACGAAACGTAACCGATTCTTTTTGGGCGTGTGCCCATTGCGTTGCCACCAGGGCAAACAAAACGAGTGCGTATTTCATCTCAGAAAGGTAGCTCAAGATCCGAGCATCCACTGTCTACAAAGTGTAAAAGATTCCAAAGGAAAAGCCCCTCACACTGGAGGGGCTTTCCGAAGTCGGGATAGCAGGATTCGAACCTGCGGCCTCTTCGTCCCGAACGAAGCGCGCTACCGGGCTGCGCTATATCCCGTTTAAAGTGCGGGCAAAGGTAATCATTTCCCTTCGACGCACCTACACCTTCACTCGCCTTTCAACGAGGCCGTCAAGTAATCGCGATTCATTCGTGCGATGTTGGTCAAGCTGATGCCTTTCGGGCATTCCACTTCACAGGCGCCCGTGTTGGTGCAATTGCCGAACCCTTCCTTATCCATCTGTTCCACCATGCGCTTCACCCGCAATTCGCGCTCCGGTTGCCCTTGAGGAAGCAGTGCCAACTGAGAAACCTTGGCTGACACAAACAGCATCGCAGAAGCGTTCTTGCACGTAGCCACACAGGCTCCACAACCGATGCACGTTGCGGCATTGAACGCCTCGTCTGCATCTGCTTTGGGGATGGGAATGGTGTTGGCATCGATGGTGTTGCCCGAGGTGTTCACCGACACGTATCCGCCCGCTTGAATCACCCGGTCAAACGCACTGCGATCCACCACCAAATCCTTGATTACGGGGAACGCCTGCGCCCGCCACGGCTCAATGTAAATCGTATCACCGTCCTTGAACGAGCGCATGTGCAATTGGCAGGTGGTCACCCCGCGGCCCGGACCATGCGCCTCGCCGTTGATGAACATCGAGCACATGCCGCAAATGCCCTCGCGGCAATCGTGGTCAAACGCAATGGGATCCTTGCCGTCGCGAACGAGTTGGTCGTTCAAGACGTCCATCATCTCCAAGAACGACATGTGCTCCGAGATGTCGGAGACCGGATACGTCTCCATCCGTCCTTTGTCTTCTGGGCCGTTTTGGCGCCAAACTTTCAATGTCAAGTTCATGGCTCGCTTACTTGTAGCTGCGTTGCTTCAGCTCGATGTTTTCATAAACCAACTCCTCCTTTTCCAACTTTGCTTCCGAGGGGTCGCCCGTGTATTCCCACGCAGAAACGAACGTGAAATCCGCGTCGTTCCGCAAGGCCTCTCCTTCTGCAGTTTGGTGTTCTTCGCGGAAGTGCCCGCCGCATGACTCTTCGCGGGCCAACGCGTCAACGCACATCAGTTCGCCGAGTTCGAGGAAGTCCGCAACGCGGCCAGCCTTGTCCAACTCGGGATTGTATTGCGTTGCCGTTCCCGGTACGCGAACCTTCTTCCAAAACTCCTCCCGCAATGCACGGATGTCAGCAATGGCCTGTTTCAACCCGTCCGCATTGCGCGCCATGCCACAGTTGTTCCACATGATGCGTCCCAACTTGCGGTGAAAGTCGTCCACGGGGGTGTCGCCCGGGTTGTTCAAGAAGTGTTGAATGCGTTCGGTCACCTCCTTCTCCGCCGCTTCAAACGCCGGGTGATCCGTCGAAATGGGTCCCGTTCGAATGTCGTCCGCGAGGTAATCCCCAACGGTGTAAGGCAATACGAAGTATCCATCGGCTAGCCCCTGCATCAGAGCGGATGCCCCGAGGCGGTTTGCGCCGTGATCCGAGAAATTCGCCTCACCCGCCGCGTACAACCCAGGAACGGCAGTCATGAGGTTGTAGTCAACCCACAAACCACCCATGGTGTAGTGCACCGCCGGGTAAATCTTCATCGGCGTTTCGTACGGGTTGTCGGCGGTAATTTGTTTGTACATGTCGAAGAGGTTGCCGTATTTGGCTTTCACCACTTCCGTACCAAGTGCTTTGATTTCGCTGGCTGAAGGGTTCTCCAATCCGCGAATGTTCGCCTCGGTTTTGCCGTAACGTTCAATGGCACTCGCATAGTCCAAAAACACCGCCTCCCCCGTCTCGTTCACCCCAAAGCCAGCATCACAGCGTTCCTTCGCGGCACGCGACGCAACGTCGCGCGGAACAAGGTTGCCGAATGCCGGGTACCGGCGCTCGAGGTAATAATCCCGGTCCTCTTCCCGGATGTCCACGGGGCGCAACTTGCCTTCACGCACCGCCTGGGCGTCCTCCTTCTTCCTCGGCACCCAAATCCGACCGTCGTTCCGAAGGGACTCGGACATCAACGTCAGTTTCGACTGGTGCGAACCGGATACGGGAATGCACGTGGGGTGAATTTGAGTGAAACTCGGGTTCGCAAAATGAGCGCCCTTTTTATGGGCTTTCCACGCCGCGGAAACGTTGGATCCCATGGCGTTCGTACTCAAGAAGAACACATTGCCATAGCCTCCCGAAGCCAAGATGACCGCATGCGCTCCGTGGCGTTCCACCTCACCTGTCACCAAGTTGCGGGCAATGATTCCTCGGCATTTGCCGTCGACGACCACCACATCCATCATTTCATGGCGGTTGTACAGCTTCACTTTGCCTTTGGAAATCTGGCGGCTCAGCGCCGAGCAGGCACCCAAGAGCAACTGTTGACCCGTTTGGCCCTTCGCGTAAAATGTGCGGGAAACTTGAACCCCACCGAACGAACGGTTGTCAAGCAATCCGCCATAATCTCGCGCAAAAGGAACGCCCTGCGCCACGCATTGATCGATGATGTTCGCGCTGACTTCCGCCAAACGGTAAACATTCGCCTCCCGGCTGCGGTAGTCTCCTCCTTTCACCGTGTCGTAAAACAGGCGGTAGGTGGAATCCCCGTCGTTTTGGTAGTTCTTCGCGGCGTTGATGCCCCCTTGGGCCGCAATCGAGTGTGCGCGACGCGGAGAATCTTGGAAGCAAAACGCCTTGACGTTGTAACCCATCTCAGCAAGCGACGCAGCGGCTGAACTGCCTGCGAGGCCCGTGCCCACCACGATCACATCGATCGAGCGTTTGTTCGCTGGATTCACCAGCCGGATCGAATTCTTGTGATTCGTCCATTTTTCGGCGAGGGGCCCCTGTGGAACTTTTGAATTCAACATGGTCGTGCAGGTTAGGAGAGCTGGATGATGTAGAGGTAAACCGGAATGGAAGCAAATGCCGCAGGCACAACGACGCTGAACGCCTTGCCAGCGCCCTCAATCCAGGGCGTGTACTTCTCCGAGCGCAAACCAAAAGACTGGAAAGCACTAGCGAACCCGTGCCAAAGGTGGAAACCAATGGCCACTTGAGCAATCACGTAGAAGAGGACCGCCCCGAGCGCCATACCGTTCGCGGGCCCAAAGAACTCCATCACAACGCCATGCAAATCCTTCACCTCCACCCCATCAATCGCATACGTGCTCACCTCACCGAAGTGCATGACGTACCAAAAATTCTGCATGTGGGCCGCGATGAAGGCCAACACCACTGTGCCCAATACGGCCATGTTCCGGCTGCTCCAACCGGCGTTGGCGGCGCCGTTCTCTTTTACATAGCGCACAGGTCGAGCAGCCCGGTTCGCGCGGACCAACAAGATGCCATCCACCACGTGGAGGAGGATGCCGAAATACGTTGCATAGCTGAGCACCTTGACCAACGGAAAAGTCGTCATGAACAAGGCGTATTCGTTGAAGGCATCCCTGCCCGCCTCCCCAGACTGAAACAGTTGCAAGTTGCCCAGCAAGTGGCCGACTAAAAACAGGCACAGGAAAAGGCCTGTCGCGGCCATGGCATACTTCTTCGACAGCGAAGACGGAAATAACCCTTTGTTGCTCATTGCGGTTGAGTTCGTTGGTTGCAAAGATAGTTCTGCAGCGGCCGGCGACCAATGCAACGCTGCATCACCCAACCCAAACAACTGAAGGCCCCCTTCTGTTTCATGAAAAATAAAGGGCGCCCCGCCCCGAAAGGCTGCGGGCGCCCCACCCTTCAGGACTTCGCCTCCTTCTCCTCGGGCCGCTTTTCGAGCAACAACAACTCGTTGGCGACCACCTCCGTCACATAACGGGTGTGTCCTTCAGAGTCCTCATAGGTCCGGTAGGATAACCGCCCCTCAACCGCAACCTCTGAGCCTTTCGTGAGGTAAGCCCCCACCACTTCTGACAACTTGCCCCAAACCACAACGTCGTGCCACTGGGTTCGTTCCATGCGATCTCCCGAAGCATTCTTGTACACTTCGTTCGTCGCCAATGGGAAACTCGCTTTGGTTTTCCCCTCTTCAAATTGGACCAATTCCGGGTCCTTTCCCAATCGTCCAATCAACTGGACTTTGTTGCGCAATGCATTCATCTTGTGTGTTTTTGAATGATGAAGCGAAGGTGCGAGGGGGGCTGAGCAAGAGCCGTAACCGTTACGGATGCGTTCACCAGCGGCAGTCGGGAATTCACCCGCGTCAGCTGAAAGGCTCGCCGTATCTTCGCGCCTCCATCGAAATTCCCTTGCCATGAGCGCTTCTTCCGATGTTCGCGTACGTTTTGCTCCGAGTCCCACAGGTCCCCTTCACATGGGGGGCGTCCGCACGGCGCTGTATAACTACTTGTTCGCTCGTCGACACGGGGGCAAATTCCTGCTGCGAATCGAGGATACGGACCAAAAACGCTTCGTCCCCGGGGCCGAGGATTACATCCTTGAGGCCCTGAATTGGTGCGGCTTGAAGGTGGACGAAGGCGTCGGAGCATCGGGTGATTTGGGCCCTTACCGCCAAAGCGAACGCACCGCCATTTATGCCCAACACATCGGCTCTTTGATGGAGTCAGGTTGGGCCTACAAGGCCTTCGATGCCGCGGAGGAGATGGAGGCGTTGAGGAAGTCAGCGGAAGCGGAAGGGCGGGTTTGGCAGTACGACGCATCGACGCGGATGGGGATGCGCAACAGCTTGACGCTGAGCCCACAAGAAGTGGCATCGTTGGAGGCTGAAGGGGTGCCGGCCGTGATCCGGTTTCGCATGCCGGAGGAGCCGAGGGATGTGGTGATTGACGATTTGGTCCGAGGAAAAGTCCAAATCTCTACCCGCGTGCTGGACGACAAGGTCCTCATGAAAGCCGACGGCCTGCCCACCTATCACTTCGCCAACGTCGTTGACGATCACCTCATGGCCATCAGCCACGTCATCCGCGGAGAAGAATGGCTCCCGAGCGCGCCGCTCCACGCCCTGTTGTACGAAGCATTCGGTTGGACGGCACCGCGGTTCGCGCACTTGCCCCTCATTTTGAAGCCAACAGGGAACGGCAAACTGAGCAAACGCGACGGCGACCAAGGCGGGTTCCCGGTCTTTCCCTTGGAATGGAAGGATCCCGCAACGGGCCATGCGTCGTCCGGTTACCGCGAATCGGGGTATTTACCGGAAGCCTTCACGAACATGCTGCTGCTGTTGGGGTGGAATCCAGGAAACGAGCAGGAAGTGTTCCGCCTTGCCGATGCGGTGGAGGCGTTCGATTTGGACCGGGTGGTGAAATCGGGGGCGCGTTTCAATCCAGATAAGGCCAAATGGTTCAACGAACAGCACCTGCGCAGCCTGCCGCTTGATGCCGTTGCAGCGCAACTCCACGCGACCCAACCCACCGGCCTCAATTGGGACCTTCAAGCCTGCCACGACGTGGCCGACATGATGCTCGAGCGCGTTTCATTCTTGAGTGAAGTATGGGAGGCGCGCTGGCTCTTTGAACGTCCGAAATCCCTGGATGCCAAACTGGTGCGCAAGCGATGGAAGGCGGACACGGATGAGCTCATCGATGGACTGATGGAGCAACTCGACGCGTTGGAATCGTTCGATTCAGCATCAATTGAAACGGCATTCAAGGCCTACCTCGAAGACCGAGGTGTCGGATTCGGGTCGGTGCTTTTGCCCTTCCGGATTTTGCTCACGGGCGAAGGCGGAGGGCCGTCCATGTTCGCCTTCGCGGCGTTCATCGGAAAAGAAGAAACCCGTCAGCGGGTAACAGCGGGCAAATCGTTGGTCCAAAGCATGCAATCCGAATGAAACTCGGTGAGATCCACGTGAATGACATGCGCTTCCGAGCCCAGCACGGGTGCATGGAAGAGGAAGCGCGCATCGGCGGCGATTACGTCGTCGACGTCACCATCCGAATGGACCTTCACGAAGCGGCCACCACGGATCGGCTCGATGCAACCGCCGACTATTGCGACGTTCACCGAATCGCCCAAGAAGCCATGGCCATTCGTTCAAAACTGATTGAACACGTCGCCCAACGGATCCTGGACGGGTTGCGCCAACAGTGGCCCCATGCCGAATCATTTCAAGTCAAACTGACGAAAATCGCCCCTCCGATTGGTGGGGACGTGGCCTCCGTGGCCGTCGTGTTGAACGGTTGAACATTTTGTTGACATCGTAAATGCATTACGATGTGGTGCCGCACCTTTGGTAAATGAAGGTATGGCACACTGCAGACTGGCATTTGGGCAAGCGCCTGCACGAGCAATCGTTGCATGCGGACCAAGCCCTCTTCTTTGAATGGATGCTCGGCGAAATCGAGCGGAGAAGAGTGGACGTTTTACTCGTTTCGGGAGACGCATTCGATGCCGCGAATCCGCCCACCGAGTCCCGAGCGCTTTACTATTCGGTTCTCACGAGGCTTGCTGCACTCAACGTTCAGGTGGTGGTGACAGGCGGCAACCACGATTCGCCGTCCATGCTGAACGCCCCGAAGGATTTGCTCGAGGCGTTGCGCATCCGCGTCATCGGCGAGTTGCCCGAAGACCTGTCCGACGCCTTGATTCCGCTCGGGCCGCCAGAGGCGCCGGTAGCGGTGGTGGCTGCCATCCCCTTTGTCCGCGACAACGCTTTGCGCCAAATCACTCCCGGGCTCAACCCCACGGAGCGCCAAGAAGCCATCCGAACGGGCCTGCATGAGCTGTTTCACGCAGCCGGAGCGGCCTGCAAAGCAACGTATCCCGGCCTGCCGGCATTGGCCATGGGCCACCTCTACGCCGCGGGCACCCAACTCAGCGAAAGCGAGCGCGAAATCCAAGTGGGCAACCTCGCGGGCGTTGAACCCAGTACCTTTCCTGCCCATTTTCAGTACGTGGCCCTCGGGCACATCCACAAACCCCAACCGGTAGCGCCCCACATCCGCTACTCTGGTTCGCCCATTCCGTTGTCCTTCAGCGAACGGGACCAACAGCATCGGGTGCTCGAATTCACCATCGACTCCGGCCAAATCAGCGCCGCCGAATCCGTGCACATCCCGGCCATTCGCAAACTGGTTCAAGTGTCCGGGGACCTGCAGCAGGTGCGGGAACGCCTCGAGCGCCTTCCCGCAAACGGCCGCCTTTCAACGCTCATTGAAGCGCGACTCATCATTGAGCACGCGGATCCTGCAGTAACCCTGAACTTCAGCCAACTCGTCGAACAATTCAACGCAGTCCATTCCGATGCCCGAATTGTGAAGCAGTTCATCGAATTAACCGGCGACCGGTCCCGTGCGACCGACATCCTGCCCGATGCGGACTTGAAGCAACTGCAACCCTCGCAGGTGTTCGAAGCCCTCCTCGACGCAGAAGGCATTGAGGACCGCGACGTCCTCCGCGAAGCCTTTCAAGAACTCATCCAAGAACTCCAACAAGACGAACGCGCATGAAGATCCTCAAACTGGAAATCGAAAACCTCGCCTCGTTGAAGGGAAAGCACGTCCTGGATTTCACTGCCCCACCCCTGCACCAATGCGGCTTGTTCCTCATCGCGGGGCCGACGGGCAGTGGGAAAACAACGCTCTTGGATGCCTTGTCGTTGGCCTTGTACAACGAATTGCCGCGGATGGGGAAAATTTCCAAACGCGACATCGACCAAACGGGCGCCCTCGTGACCCGACACACCCACCACGCGCTGGCGCGCGTCACCTACCGCTGCGCTTCTGGGACGTTCATTTCGCAATGGCAAATCTCGAAGAACCGCAACGGCAACTGGCGGAATTACGACTTCGAGGTCTTCGATGAAGCGGGAAATTCCATGGGGTTGCTGCGGAGCGAAGTGGCCACTTTCAATGCCGAGCGGATTGGTTTGGATTACGAGCAATTCACGCGGGCCATTGTGCTGGCGCAAGGTGAGTTCGCACAGTTCCTGAAAAGTGGGGAAGACCAACGAGCGGCGCTGCTCGAAAAGATCACTGGAGACCGCATTTACCGGCAACTGGGAAAAGGCGCAGCCGAACGGGCCAGCGGGTTGCTGGCACAAGACAAGGACCTCAAGAACCAACAAGAAGGGTTGCGGGCTCAGGTGCTTGAACCCGACCAAGCGGATGCGCTTTCGGCTGTGGTGGACGGATTGAACACGAACGTCCAATCGCAGCAAAAGGAGCTCCATCAGCGCGAACGAGCACTTGAGATTCGAAAAGCATTGAACCAAGCAAAATCGTCCCTCGATGCGCGTCGAAGAGAACTTGCTGCAGCCGAATCCCGATGGACTCATTGGAACAGCCTCCACGCCGATTCTTGGTCGCGACACCAAGCCTTGCTGCCCATTGAGTCGGTGGTCAGGCAGTGGTCCCAGGCCTCGGCACGATTGGCTTCAGCGAAGAATGAACTGTTGGGGCTGACCGCAGATCAGACGGCATCGCGGGAACGGCTTGAATTGCACCTCGAACGCGCACAAGCGTGGTTGCCGTCCCGGGTGGATCGGGCCACCATCGTCGAGCAACTTGACGCCCATTCGGAACAAGTTCGTAGGGTGGCCAAGCGTTTGAACCAAAAAAAGGAAGAAGCCGCCACCCTCCAAGCTCAATTCAAACAGCAGGTTGAGTTTCAAACGAAACTGGAGTGGAGCGGCGATCGAACCGCGGCGGAATGGTCGACCGCCCTGGGCCGAAACCAAACAGAATGCACACAACAACTGGCCGAAGCGGAGTCCCAACTTGCGGCCTGCGCGGCCCCCGGATTGGACGAGGACTCCGCGGCGAATTGGGAACTGCGCGCAGAGCAGTGGATGCAACTGGAATCGGCTTGGAACGCTAAGAATGGGCGCGCCACCCAAATCCAATCAGCCTTGTCGACCAAGCGCACCCAATTGGCGGAAATTCCAGACCAATTGCGCGCACGGCAACACGCCTTGTTGCTGGCCACTTCCAAAGAACAAACCGCAGAGGCCGAGTGGCGATATGCCGCATTGCACGCACAAGTGGCCGCGCATCGAACGGAGCTCGCCGCCGGTCACCCCTGTCCCCTTTGCGGCGCCCTAGAGCACCCGTTCGCAAAAGACCTGCCTGAGATCCATCCCGACGATAAAAAAGCAGCACGCGATCGTGCACAACAGGCACGAATGGACGCTGAATTGGCCTTGAAAGAGGCCCAACGAAAGCAACAAGGACTTCAGGATGAATTGCAGCTGCTGGAGCGGGAGTTGGAGGAACTGGGGTTGGATCCACTGAACGCAGAACTTCGCGAAGTCAAATCATCCTTTCCCGCGGATTGGGCGGAATGGGGAGGCGAACGGGTGCGGTCACACGTTCGGGACTGGGTGGCCGCGAAGGGAAGGGCTTTGGAGGCGTCGAAGTTCCTTAACGGGGGGAATGAAGCCTCGCAACGGCTTGAACGGTTGGAGGCCAGTCGGGAGGAGGTCGGGGTGATTGAGCGGGAATTGAACGCGATTTGGCCTCAGGAAACGGCCGTGGATGAAGCAGTCAGCGCATGGAAATTGGCTTGGAAACTCGAGCACGGAACCCTGCAATCCGTGAACCAACGCATGGAACGCGTAGAAGCGGCCATCCTGCTGGAGTCCGAGGCGGTCGAAGCCTGCGAACGGGAAGCGCAAGCCATACTCGATGAATTGGGGCTTGCAGACCTTGGTGCAGCGCATGCGCAGTTGATCGATGGCGGGAAGGCCCAACAACTCGGCAAGGAGCGCGAGCAGCTCAACATCGATCGCATCCAAGCCGTTGAACGCGTCAAAGAACAAGAAACGCGTGTCGAAGAATTGTTGGAAAACGACGCGAAAGAACCCGAAGAAACCCTAGAACTGCGGGCGAAAACCGCCGAAGAACAACTCCATGCCTTCCAAGCAGAACGCGACGCACGCTTCGCTGAACTGCAACAGCACCAGGGAGCCCTTAAACAAATCGAGGTGCTGGAAAGGAAGCGAGCCCAACTCCTTGGCGATGGCGAAAAATGGCTGAAACTCCATGCGCTCATCGGCGACGGAGAAGGCAAGAAGTTCAACAAATTCGCCCAACAGTTGACCATGGGACAACTGCTCGCCATCGCCAACCGACGCCTGAAAGGTCTCAGCGATCGCTACCGTTTCGCCGAGCCCGATGAAAGCGGAAAACTGGCGGTCATCGACCAGCACATGGCGGGCGAACGGCGGGGCGTTAACACGCTCAGCGGCGGGGAAACGTTCCTGATGAGCTTGGGGCTTGCTCTGGGATTGAGCGATTTGGCCTCCCGCAACATCCAAATCGGTGACCTCTTCATCGACGAAGGGTTTGGCACCCTCGACTCGGAAGCACTCGAAGGCGTTCTGGACGTGCTCGATCGCGTGCAAACAGCCGGTGGGCGGAACGTGGGCATCATTTCGCACGTCGAGGGCCTCAAAGAGCGCGTCTCAACGCAAGTGCAGCTCACACCCAACGGCCAAGGGCACAGCACCCTTCGCGTGGTGCCTGAAGATTAAAGGCGCATCTCGGGGACCGCATCCGGAACGACGAGCGGACCTGCAGTGGCGGTTTGGATTTCCTCCACGGACACTCCGGGAGCGCGCTCAACCAGGTGGAACGCGCCATCGCGGATGTCCAGCACGGCAAGGTTCGTCACAACACGCCGGACGCAGGCAACGCCGGTCAACGGCAGGGTGCACGCGGGCAGCAATTTGGAATCGCCGCGCTTGTTCGTGTGCATCATCGCCACGATGATGTTTTCCGCGCTTGCGACCAAATCCATGGCGCCCCCCATCCCCTTGACCATCAGCCCCGGAATTTTCCAGTTCGCAATGTCGCCGTTGGAACTGACTTCCATGGCACCCAGTACCGTCAACTGCACGTGGCGCCCGCGGATCATCGCGAACGAGGTGGCGGAATCGAAATAGACCGCACCCGGCATCGCCGTGATGGTCTGCTTGCCCGCGTTGATGAGATCGGCATCTTCGGTGCCCTCTTCGGGGAAGGGGCCCATGCCGAGGATGCCGTTCTCGGACTGGAATTCCACCTCCAAACCCTCCGGAATGTAATTGGCTACCAGGGTCGGAATGCCGATGCCCAGGTTGACGTACCAACCGCCTTGAACCTCCTGCGCAATGCGGCGTGCGATGTCGTTTTTAGATAACATGGGCTCAAGCTTTTGCCGGACGAACCGTGCGTTGTTCAATGCGTTTTTCAAACCGGTCGCCTTGGAAAATGCGCTGGACAAAAATGCCCGGCGTGTGGATTTCATTCGGATCCAATTCCCCTGCGGGAACCAGCTCCTCCACTTCCGCGACCGTAATGCGACCGGCCATGGCCATCATCGGATTGAAGTTGCGTGCCGTGGCCTTGTACACCAAGTTCCCCGCCGTGTCGCCCTTCCAAGCCTTGACAAATGCGAAATCAGCCGTTAGTGCTGTTTCCAAAATGTGGGGCTTTCCATCGAACTCCCGCACCTCCTTGCCCTCGGCCACCTCGGTTCCGAAACCGGCCGGGGTAAAAAAAGCAGGGATGCCAGCGCCCCCTGCTCGGCAACGCTCCGCAAGAGATCCCTGAGGAATGAGGTCCACTTCGAGCTCACCAGAGAGCATTTGGCGCTCGAATTCGTCGTTTTCCCCAACGTAGGAGGAAATCATCTTCCGGATTTGGCGCCCTTGCAACAACAAGCCCAATCCGAAGTCATCGACGCCCGCGTTGTTTGAAATGCACACCAAGTCCTTCACGCCGCGGCGCTTCAGCTCCGCAATGGCGTGCTCCGGAATGCCGCACAGCCCGAAGCCACCGAGCATCAGGGTCATGCCACTTTCAATCCCTTCGCAAGCCGCTTGCGCGTCCTTGACTGTCTTTGTTATCGCCATCTCAATGTGGTTAATCGAATAATCCGTCTTCCGCTTTGTTGGGGTTGCCAAACGGTGTCCCGCGCAGCAACAAGCTCTCCTCGCAATCCAACGAATCCAACCCCAACTGCTCGGGCAATGTGAAATCCGCGCCGCTCAGTCCGATGCGCGGATTGGCAAGCGCCTCCTTCATGTAGTAACCGAAAATCGGCAATGCGGTGTTGGCGCCCTGTCCAAAACGAATGGTACTGAACCGGACTGCAGGGTCCTGCGCCCCGACCCAGATTCCCGTTACCAGGTCGGGAGTGAGGCCCATGAACCACCCGTCCGTATGCCCCTGCGTCGTCCCGGTCTTTCCAGCCAGCGGAATGGTCAAGCCGTCGTAGTCGCGGGATTGCAAATCCATGCGCAAGCGAATTCCCGTGCCTTTTCGATCACCCGTCTCGATGCTGTACGCACCATCCACGACGCCCTTCATCATTTCCACAACCGTCGCCGCGGTGCGGGCGTCGAGGCCTTGGCGGATTTCAGGTTCTGGCGTGTAAATGACGTTGCCGAATTTGTCCTCGATGCGCGCAATGTAGGTCGGCCGCACATACACGCCGCCATTGACCAGTGCCGCATTGGCGGACGTGATTTCCTTCAGCGTCATTTGGGCCGCACCGAGCGCGATGGAGGGAACCTCAGGGATTTCGGACTCGATGCCCAACGCGTAGGCCAATTCCGCAACCCGGTGTGCACCGAATTCCTTGATGAGCTTCGCCGTCACGGTGTTCATGGAATTTGCAAGGGCGTACTCCAAGGTCACGATGTCCCCATATTCGAAGTCGGAGTTATCCGGGCACCAGTCCGGTTGACCGTCTGGCATTTCGATGCAGATTTTTTGGTTCGGAATCTCGGTGCATCGGTTCATGCCGTAGCGCAGCGCGGTAGCGTAAACAAAGGGCTTGAAAATCGAGCCCACTTGGCGACGGCTTTGGCTGACGTTGTCGTATTTGAATTGGCGGTAATCGATGCCACCAACCCACGCTTTGATGTGACCCGTCTGAGGCTCAATCGACATCAGGCCCGCATGCAAGAAGTGCTTCCGGTACTTGATGGAGTCCATCGGGGTCATCACCGTGTCCACGGGGCCGGCGTGCGAGAACACGCGCATGGGTACCGGGGTGTCGAACGCCTGCTTGATTTCCTTTTCCGTTGGCCGATGCCACGTGTGGCTGCAACCGCCTTTTTCGGCGTCGCATCGCCACGTGTTTTGGCCTTCCTCGGCATCTTTCACAATGTAAAACCCGGGGCGCTTGCACTCGGGGCACAACTTGCCCGTGGCGACCAGATACCGCTCGCTTTCGCGCACGGCTTGATCGAGGATGTTGTCGCGCACTCGGCGGTCAATTCCAGCGTAGAATGGCCATTCTGACGCGGACCTGCGGCGCAAGTCCTGATCCAAACTGGCTTGCAATTCCTCTGAAAGGTGGCGGTGTACGGCTTGCTCAGCGGCCCGCTGCAACCGGCTGTCGATGGTCGTAAACACCTGGATTCCATCTCGATACACGTCATATGGCGCGCCATCGGCCTTCCGGATGAGGTACTCGCCCGTGGCGTCCTTCTCGGACAAAAGCCGCTTCAACTCACTGCGCAACTCTTCCCTGAAATAGGGAGCAATGCCCTCGTCATGGCTAACGCGTTGGAAATTCAATCCGAGGGGAAGGGCGGAAAGGGAGTCGCATTGCGCAGGGGTGAGTCGATCGTATTTCGCCATTTGACTCAGCACCACATTGCGGCGATTCAATACCAATTCTTCCCGGCGCATGGGGTTGAAAAGCGAGCTGTTCTTCAGCATTCCGATGAGCATCGCGGACTCTTGAATGTTCAACTCGTGAACGTCCTTGTCAAAGTAGATGTTCGCCGCGGATTTGATGCCAACCGCCTGATTTAAAAAGTCGTAACGATTGAGGTAGAGGGCGATGATCTCGCCTTTGGTGTAGTGACGCTCGAGCTGCGCAGCGATGATCCACTCCTTCGGTTTCTGCAACAGCGCCCGTTCGATCAGGCTCGTTTGATCGTATGATTCTGTAAACAGCAATTTGGCCAATTGCTGGGTGATGGTGCTGCCCCCACCACGGGAACCCATGAAGGCAATCGCTCGCGCCAACCCGATGAAATCCAACCCACTGTGGGACTCAAATCGAGCGTCCTCCGTGCTGATCAGCGCACCAACCAAGTGGTCTGGCAGCTCATCGAACCGCGCGTCGGACCGGTTCTCCGCATAGTCTCGGCCGCTGATTCGACCGTCAGAAGAATACACCCGGGTGGCCAAATCAGTCTTCGGGTTCGCCAACGTTTCCGTATCCGGCAAATTACCCAACGAGGCCACCGCGACCAATGCTGCCAAGCCCAACAACGGACCCAACCCGATCAACCAAAACCACGCCGCTTGCCGGCCAAATCGGGACCCTTTCTTTCCCTGGCCCCGCTTCGATGCGGGTTTTTTCGTCTGTTGCTTCGCTGCCATTCCAAGTACAAGATTAGTCAAACCGAGCCAACCGCCACCGCTTGCTAGACGCAAAGGTCCGTTAAACGTGCGCATGCTGCCCACTGCGCGACCCGTTCGCCCTAAATTTGTCCTTCATCAACGCATTCCCATGGTTGCCCTCATCAAAGCCGCTCAACTCCTGCTGAGCCTTTCCTTGCTCATTTTCCTGCACGAACTCGGGCATTACCTGGCTGCGCGCAAGTTCAACACGCGCGTCGAGAAGTTCTACCTGTTCATGAACCCGTGGTTTTCGTTGTACAAGAAGCAAATCGGGGAGACCGAGTGGGGGCTGGGTTGGCTGCCGCTCGGCGGTTACGTGAAAATCGCCGGCATGATCGACGAGTCGATGGACACGGAGCAAATGAAGCAACCGATTCAGCCTTGGGAATTCCGCGCTAAGCCCGCGTGGCAACGCCTCATCATCATGCTCGGAGGCATCATCGTCAACCTCATCGTCGGATTCGTCATTTACGCGATGGTGTTGGGGGTATGGGGTGAAAACGTGCTGCCCATGCAGAACATGCCGTACGGCATCGAAATCAACGAAGAAGTCGAGCATTGGGGCTTGGAGAACGGGGACCAAATCCTGACGGTCAATGGAGAAGAAGCCCCCCATTTCGATCGGTTGCGCCAAACCCTGTTCTTCGAGTCGATCACCTCCATCGAGGTGTTGCGTGACGGAGCGCGTGTGGAGTTGGAAATGCAAGGCGATTTGGGACAAGACATGGTCGATCGCGGCGTGCGACGGCCGTTCATGCCGAGGCGACCTTGCGTCGTGGCGCAAGTCGCCCCGAACTCCCCCGCGGAAGCTGCTGGACTTCAAGCGGGTGACCGTTTTGTGAGCTTGAACGGGCGACCTACGAGGTTCTTTGACGAAGCGACTTCCATCTTGCGTGCCAACCCCTCCACGCCATTCGTGCTGACAGTGGAGGATTCTACGGGGGTTGCACGCGATTTGGCAGTCATGACGGACTCGACAGGGGCGTTGGGATTCATCAGTGCGGGGTTCAATGCCTTCCCGGAGATCGCCTTTGTCGAAAAGGAGTACAACGCATTGGAAGCGATGGTTGGAGGGTTGAGCACCGCCGTGAATACGTTCCGGGAATACGCGTTGTCGCTTCGGTTTTTGGCTTCTAAATCGGGCATGACCCAGGTCGGAAGTTTGGTGACTTTCGGAAGCGTATTCGATGCCGGTTGGGATTGGCAAATCTTCTGGCGGAACACGGCATTCTTCTCGATCATCTTGGCCTTCATGAACCTGCTGCCCATCCCGGCGCTCGATGGTGGCCACGTGATGTTCTTGCTGTATGAAATGATCGTCGGAAAGCCTGCGCCTCAACGGTTTTTGGAAATCGCGCAAACCGTCGGTTTCATCTTCTTGCTGATGCTCATGGTCTTGGCAATTGGGAACGACGTATTTCGCGTGCTCACGGGTCAGTTTGGTTAATCCCTTCTGCCAAGCGCGACCGCACATCCCATGAACGTCACGGACATCAACGCTTACGGATTGGTAATTGGCGGTTCCCTCGTCATCATCCTCTCGTATTTCGCCAACCTGTTGGCCAAACGCACGAACATCCCCAGCGTGTTGGTGCTCATCGGCATGGGCATTGCCATTCGCCAAGGCCTCAATGCCATCGGGCTGACGGAAATCCCTTTCGAAGGACTCGTGTTGGAGTTGCTCGGAACGGTGGGATTGATCTTCATCGTATTGGAAGCGGCGTTGGACCTTCAGTTGACTCGGGACAAGCGCACGCTCATCATCAAAAGCGCATCGCTCGCGTTGCTGGCCCTGATCGGAAGTTCGCTCGCCATCGCCTGGTTCTTGCAGGTCAGCATGGATTTTCCATTTTACGAAGGCTTGGTCTACGGCATTCCGCTTTCCATCATGAGCAGCGCCATCATCATTCCGAGCGTTGGAGGATTGCACCACGACCCGAAGGAGTTCATGGTCTACGAGAGCACGTTTTCGGACATTTTCGGGATCATGGCGTTTTACCTTCTGCTGGGCAACTCGGAATCCGCCTCCCCGCAAGAGGTGTTGCTCAGCATCGGATCCAACTTGTTCTTGACCTTGGTCATTGCCATCCTGGTGAGCTATTTGCTGGTTTGGATCCTTCAAAAAATCACGAGTTCGGTGAAGCTGTTCTTGAGCATCGCCGTCCTGCTTTTGATTTACTCCATCCAAAAACTCCTGCACCTCAGTCCGCTCATCCTCATCCTGATCTTCGGCTTGATGCTGAACAACCATCGCTTGTTCTTTCCGCAATGGCGCAATGCCTTGAGAGGCGGGCGGTTGGGACGATGGTTTGGGGATAAAGCGGAGCACCAAAGCGATGGCCCAGGTTGGCCAGCAAATTTGTTGGATGACAACCGAATGAGCGTACTTCACCACGACTATCATCTCCTCACCTTGGAGAGTGCGTTTGTGATCCGAACCTTCTTCTTTGTGTTGTTTGGCATGACGGTCTCGCTCGCGGCCCTCAGCGATCTGCAGGTCATCATGGAAGGGCTCATCATTTGCGTCATCTTGTTTGCCATCCGTTTCCTCTTTCTGCTGCTCTTCAAACGCGAAGCGATGTTCCCTTTGCTGTACATCGCTCCGAGGGGATTGATCACGATTTTGCTTTTCTTCCAAATCCAGAGTTCGTACCCGGAATTCGTGCAGCCCGGCTTCGACCAAGGCATCCTGCTGGTGGTCATCCTCATTACAAGCATCGTGATGACGGTGGCGTTGGTGCAACACGGATTGGGCGTGAAGGAAATTCCACGGGAACCGGGAACCGCTGCCCTGGAATTGAGCGATCACGACCTGCAAGGGAAGAACAATCCCCCGGGTGAACGCCTGACCCAGCCGCCCAATTCCAGCGCCAACAACTGACGCCGGGCACTGGTGAGCGGAAGTTCAACCAAGCGAGCGACGTCCTGCACCGAGCAGCCCCCACTGCCCTGCAAGGCCATCCACATAGGAATCAGCCCATCGGGTGGGTTTCGAAACGGAATGGAAGGCCTGGGCACGGCGGCCGAATGGACCACGTCCTCCACGCTCGACACGCACTTGGCGCCCTCCTTCAGCCAATAGCGGTTCCCCATCCAATCGGGGCGGTCCTCCAACGGGTCCAGCACCAACAAGTCCCGATCGTATTCCAAGGCAAGGCGCGCTGTGATCATGCCGCCACCGTTCGCGGGGCTCTGGACCAACAAGGTCGTGGCCGCCATGCCGGCTACAATCCGGTTGCGGTGCGCGAAGTGCCACCGGTCCACATGCGTATGGATCGGGTATTCCGTCACCCAAGCACCGCGCTCGAGCATCGCCTCAGCCGATCGAGCGTGGCCCGTGGGATGCACCCGTTCCAATCCATGCCCCAAACACGCCACCACCGGCCCACCCGCATCCAGCGCTCCGCGCATCGCGGCGATGTCGATGCCCAGCGCCAGTCCGCTGACCAAGGTGCCGCCCGCAGCCGCAATCTGCGCGCCCACGCGATATGCCCATCGCGCAGCGGCATCGCTGCACCGGCGAGTTCCCACGACGGCGATCAGCGGGCGATTCCAGGCGGAGATTTGGCCTTTTACATGCAATAAATTCGGTGCATCGGGCAACTCCGTGAGCCCTAATGGATACGCCGCATCATTCCAAGAAATGATCTGCCCGCCCAAGGCATGGGTGCGATCCAAAACGTACTGCCACCGATCTGGCAATTCCGTTAACGGAAACGGCAACGCTCCTGCGTGCTGCCGCAACAGCGCCTCTGGAAGCACGCCCCGCTTCTTCAACTCCCGATTCAGCCGCATTTGACCCCAACCATTCAATTGGGACAATCCCCAAAACACCGCTCGCTCCTCCATGCATTCTCCTCATTTGTTCGCCGCAAAAATCCATGCACTCACCCCGGACTTCCGCATGCAATTCACGAGCGGCGGTCTGTAATTCACGGCCGTCGATGTGCATTCACCGGAGTTGTCGCATCTTGCATCCACCCAATTTGATGAAATGACTCGATTGCTTTCTCTGCTGATTTGGGCTTCTTTCACGCTCATTTCGAGCGATTTAAAAGGCCAAATCCTGTCCGGAACGGTCACCGACGCCGATGCAGGCGACGCCTTGCCTGGTGCGCACGTGACCTGCACGTGCGGCGGTGCAGTGGTCCATGGAGCCACGGATTTTGAAGGCAGCTTTCGCTTGGAATTACCGGGGGCGCTTCCGTGCATGTTAGAGGCTTCATTCATCGGAATGGATGCCGTTGTCCTCAGCATCAGCAACCTCGATCCCATTGAAATTGCCCTCCGATCGAGCGTCGAAGCCATCGGCACCGTCGTGGTCAGCGCGGGGCGGTTCGAGCAGGCCGCTGAGCGGGTCACGGTTTCACTGGACGTCTTGCCTCCTCGTGTCGTCGAATCGCGCGGCACGACTTCCCTCGAAACCGCCTTGGAGCAGAACCCCGGGGTCAGCTTCGTCGACGGCGAGCCCCAGATCCGAAGCGGAAGCGGATTCAGTTACGGCGCGGGCTCTCGGGTGATGGTGCTCGTGGATGATTTGCCCATCCTTTCGGGCGATGCGGGGCGTCCGACTTGGGGCTTCTTGCCGTTGGAGAATTTGGAACAAATCGAAATCATCAAAGGCGCCTCCTCCGTCCTCTATGGCAGCGCTGCCTTGAGCGGCGTCATCAACATTCGAACGCGTTACCCCGATGCGCGCCCCATCACGCGGCTGACCTTGCAACACGGCGGGTATTCCACTCCGTTAACCGCGTCCGCGCGCACGTGGGACGGCACCTCCCAACAAACCAACCTCCGGTTCCTGCACAGCCAGCAAGTGGGAGACTGGGACGTCGTTTTGGGCGCCAACGTCATCGGCAGTCAAGGCTACCTCGCGCCCATCGACTCGAATTCCGCACGTGGATACGCGCCGTGGAAAGCCGACCGATTCGACAGCGAAGCCCGCGCGCGCATGAACGTGAACGTGCGCAAGCGAACGACGCGCATTCCCGGATTGCAATACGGACTTCGAACGAATTGGCAGAAAAGCAATGCCTTAGCGACGTTGATTTGGGCATACGCTCCCGACTCCCTCTACCACGCAGACGGTGGATCGGCCACGCGGACCTTGCAGACGGCCGGCACCGTGGATCCGTTCTTGACGTACTTGGCGCCTTCGGGGGTTCGACATGATGTGCGAGCCCGGTGGCAGCATTTGGTCAATGACAACGACAACAACCAGAGCAACGCCTCGGATGTGCTGTTTTCCGAATACCAAATCCACGTGCGCGGCGACCGCTGGCAACTCCCCGGATTGAACCTCACTGCGGGCCTGGTCGGCCAGCAAACTTGGAGCACATCCGAACTCTACAGCGGCGGGGACACCAACGGCGAAAACCAGGCCCTCAACGCTTCGGCCTATGTACAAGCCGATGTGGCGGCAGCCGAACGGTGGAATTTCTCCACCGGACTGCGCTACGAGCACTTTGATGTGAACGGGCAGGTCAGTGGAAAGCCGGTGTTTCGGGCAGGTGTGAATTACCAAGCGGGAAGGGCGACCTACTTCCGGGCGAGTTTTGGTCAGGGCTTTCGTTTTCCTACCATCGCAGAATTGTACATCCGAACGGGCCTCGGAACCTTGCAAGTGTACCCGAATGCCCAGCTCCGCCCAGAGACGTCGTGGTCCGCCGAGTGGGGCGTGAAACAAGGAATCCAAATCGGCGGGCTTCAGGGATTCCTCGACCTCGCCCTCTTCGAGCAACGCTACGAGGACTTCATCGAATTCACCTTCGGGCAATGGGGCGCCCCCACCGACCCCTTGGTCGGACTGGGTTTCACCAGCAAGAACACGGGATCCAGCAAGGTCAATGGCGCAGAAGCCAGCTTCACCGGTCGGTTGAACTGGGGCCAAACCACCATCGACTTCATTGCGGGCTACACGTACACCCGCCCCATGTCCTTGGACCCCAACTATGAATACGGAGAAGGAACAACTTACGAATCAACGAGTTACGACCAAATCCATTACCAAAACCTGCGCGGGGACACCGTCGGCATGCAGCTCAAATACCGGTCGCCGCATTTGGTGCGGCTCGACGTGCAAGCCACACGGGGCAACTGGTCCGCGGGGGTTTCGGTACGCTACCAAACCGCTTTGCGCAACTTCGACCGCGCATTCGTGCAGTTCGAAGAATACGGCTTCGTGGATTGGGGATTGCAACGTTGGCTCAATGACCACGAGGAACTTCCGTGGATTTGGGATGCTCGCGTAGGCTACAGCGCTGGGGAACACCACAGCATTTCGTTGGTGGTCAGCAACCTGACGAATCGGGAATACGCCATTCGACCGCTGGCCATTGAAGCGCCACGGCTGATCAGCGCGATGTACACCTACACCCTGGAATGATGGAGCGCCCCATACTTGCGGTCATTCCCGCCCGGTACGGCTCCACGAGGTTTCCTGGCAAACCCTTAGCGGACGTGTTCGGCACGCCCATGGTGGTCCGGGTCATGGAACGCGCTCAAGCGTCCGGCGTATTTTCAGAGGTGTTGGTGGCCACAGACGATCGGCGCATTGCAGACGTGGTGGAGCAGCATGGGGGGCGGGTGGTGATGACCTCGGAAACCTGTCCCAATGGCACCGCCCGCTGCCACGAGGCCGTGTTGGTGTGGGAGGCGGAAACCGGCCGTACCGTGGAGGCTGTGGTGAACGTGCAAGGGGATGAACCGTACGTGCACTTGGACCAGTTGCGGGATTTGGTTCGACTCATTCGCAAACCAGGAGCGGCTGTGGCTACACTGGCCAAACCCATGGCGGCAGAAACCCCGGGGCTGCACGACCCGAACCGCGTGAAAGTGGTGTGCGATGCGAAAGGACGGGCGCTGTACTTCTCCCGATCCCCCATCCCCTCTGGCGCCGGGCCTTGGAACAAGCACATCGGGCTCTACGCCTTTACGCGCACCGCCCTTGAAGCCCTGATGGACCTGCACCCGACCCCGCTCGAATCGCGCGAACGGCTTGAGCAACTGCGGTGGCTCGAATGCGGTTGGCGCATTGACGTGGGGTTGACGCCACACGAAACGCCATCGGTGGACGCACCTGAAGATTTGGCCCAACTCCCCCCCCCTAACTTTGAATCATGAATCGCATCCTCATCGCCTGCGCAGCTGCGGCTATCTTTGCCGCTTCTTGCACGAACCCCACTCCCATGGACACCCCCGCCGAACTTACCCAATCCGCTTTCAGCGCGCCGCCTCAAGCGAAAAAAGTACCGCATGAAACGGCCATTCACGGATTGACCCTGCACGACGATTACTTCTGGATGCGGCTGAGCGATGCCCAAAAAGAAGCGGAACAGCCGGACCCTCAAACGCAAGATGTCCTCGACAACTTGAACGCCGAAAATGCCTACCGATCCGAGGTCATGGCCTCTACGGAGGGATTGCAATCCGCCCTATATGATGAAATCGTCGGACGCATCAAGCAAGACGATTCCAGCGTTCCCGTCAAGGACAACGGTTACTGGTACTACACCCGCTACGAAGAGGGAAAAGAGTACGCCGTGCACTGCCGGAAAGCAGAGAGCATGGAGGCGGACGAGCAGGTCATGCTCAACGTCAATGAGATGGCGGAGGGCTTTGCTTACTACGCCATCGGCGGGCGGAGCGTCAGCCCGGACAACCGCTTGTTGGCCTTCGGGGTGGACACCATCAGCCGGCGTGAATACACGCTGCACATCAAGGATTTGGCCACCGGTGAGCTCTTGGAGGACCAAATCCCTGCCACCACGGGAGGAGCGACTTGGGCGAACGACAACCGCACCCTCTTTTACACGAAGAAAGATCCGGTGACCTTGCGTTCGTACCGGATTTTCAAGCACGTGCTGGGCACTCCGGCGGACCAGGATGAGCTTGTTTATGAGGAGACCGACGAAACGTTCAGCTGCGGCGTGGGCAAATCGAAGAGCAACGCGTACTTGATGATTTCGAGCTACTCCACGGTGAGCACCGAATGGCGGGTGTTGGAAGCCGACAACCCAAATGGGGAATGGCGGGTCATTCAACCACGGGAACGCGATTTGGAATACGGCGTGGAACACTTCGAGGACCATTTCTACATCACCACGAACCGGAATGCAAAGAACTTCAAACTGGTTCGGACGCCATTGGATGCGACAACTTACGACCACTGGGAGGATGTCCTGGCCCATCGGCCAGAAACCCTGCTCGAAGGCGTGGAGCTGTTCCGCAACTACCTCGTCATCGAAGAACGCACCGAAGGCTTGACGCAATTGCGGGTGAAAAGCTGGGATGGCGCGCGCGATTTCTACCTCGAATTTGACGATCCCGCCTACATGGCGTACATCGGCGCGAACCCCGATTTCAACACGGATCGCCTGCGCTATGGCTACACGTCCATGACCACGCCAAGCAGCGTCTTTGAGTTTGACATGACTGAGAACACCACGGAACTGTTGAAACAGGCAGAAGTGTTGGGGGATGATTTTGACCCCAACAACTACACGAGCGAACGGATCATGGTGAAAGCGCGGGATGGTGTGGAAGTGCCTGTGTCCATCGTTTATCGGAAAGGCTTGGAAAAGAACGGTGCCAACCCCTTCCTTCTCTACGCTTACGGAAGCTACGGGTACAGCATGGATGCCGGATTCTCGAGCACGCGACTCAGCTTATTGGACCGCGGTTTTGTCTATGCCATTGCCCACATCCGTGGAGGACAAGAAATGGGTCGGCACTGGTACGAAGACGGCAAGTTGTTCAACAAAATGAACACCTTCACGGACTTCATCGATTGCGGCCAAGCCATGATCGATGCGGGTTTCACATCGTCTGAACACCTCTACGCCATGGGCGGATCAGCTGGGGGCTTGCTCATGGGCGCCGTGATGAACATGGCACCCGAACTCTTCAATGGCATCATTGCAGCCGTTCCCTTCGTGGACGTCATCAACACAATGCTCGACGAAAGCATTCCTTTGACGACCGGCGAGTTCGATGAATGGGGCAATCCGAAGAACAAGGACTACTTCGACTACATGATGCAGTACAGCCCTTATGACAACGTCGAGGCGAAAGCCTATCCGCACACGTTGGTTACTACGGGTTATTGGGACAGCCAGGTGCAGTATTGGGAGCCCCAAAAGTGGGTGGCCAAGCTCCGCGAGTACAAAACCGACGACCACTTGCTCATCATGTACTGCAACATGGAAACGGGACACGGCGGCGCTTCGGGGCGGTTCCAGCGGTACAAGGAAGTGGCTATGGAATACGCGTTCTTATTCCAATTGGAAGGCATCACGGAATGAATCGCTACCGGGATTTGACGCGGGAGGAACTGGAGGCCGTCGAGCCTGACGTCATCCAGTTCCTCTCGGAATCCGGCGTTACCGCGAAGGATTGGGAGGCGTGGAAAGCGGCGGGGGATGCCCGCGTGGGTGAATTGATTGCGGAATTCAGTGTCGGGTTTTGGGATCGGGCGACGGCTCAAATCCAGTTCTTGGAGCGCAGGAACGGCGACGAAGTTTGGGTCTTTTCCTTCGAGGAAGACCGGGCTTCCCTCATCCGTTGCGCCATGGACGGGGGCGAGGCCACGTGGTACCAAGGGGAAAAGCGATTTGAGCAAGAGGCGCGGGGACGAGAGATTTTTCTCCTGCTCGAACAGGGAGCCCTGCCCACGAACGCCGAACGCTGGAAGGCCATGGAACAAGCCATGCGCGAAACGAACGTCAGCTGAAGGTCCAGCCCGCTTGGCTCAAGGCTTCAGGGAGACTCAAGCCGGAATTTGGATGGTAATGCAGCCCCTGCAAACCCGCCTCTCGTGCACCCTCGACGTGGTGCTGGCTGTCATCCACGAAACCGGTTCGAGCGGGATTCAACCCATGCGCCTCGCACAGGGCCAAAAAGGACGGTGGGTGTGGCTTCCGTCGACCGAATTCATGCGAATAATGAATGGCCTCAAACGCTGCTCGAAAGGGAGTCAACAACCCGTCTTCCTCCAATCGATGCTCGAACTCGTGAGCGTGGAGGGCATTCGTGTTGCTGAATAGAAAAAGTCGGGTTTGGTTCGCGAGCGCCTCAACCCAGTGCAACCGTTCCCGGGGCATGCGCAGCAAGATGCTGTTCCAGGCCGCCTTCACCGCTTCCGATGTCACTCCGGGGGCACAGCGCTCCACCAAGCGCTCAAGAAACGCGTCGGGGTCCAACCCACCCACCTCCAACGCATCGAACCAAGCGTGTTGACCTGCTTGGTGGTAGAACCCTTTAAAATCCTCGAAACCCAACGCGTCGAACGACCGAACTGGCGCGTCGTAATCGATGGGGTACAACACCCCACCAAAGTCCAAAATGAGGGCGTCCAATTCGGACGTCACAGGCGCTTCATCCATACCGCCTCATGCCCCGAAGCGCGCACAGCCTCCAACGCCGAACGCGCATCGTCCTCCTCAGCAAACAGGCCCACTGTCACGAAGTGCAACGATCCCTGCCGGTGAATGTCCGCTTGCAAGCCCGCCTCACTCAAGCTGGCGACGTGACCTTGTGCGTTGCGTTCCTGAGCGAAAGCACCCGCCACCAAAGCGAAAGCGGCCGAAGCCATGTTCAATTCAGCCTCGAATTCAGGCACCGCAGCCTCCAACACCTCCTTCTCCACCGCTGCAATCCGCAATCCCGCTGGATCCAATCGGCCTTCAGCGAAATCAAACCGCACCGACTCCTTCATCTGCATTACCTCCCCGTAATCCGAAACCACATTCAACGGGGCAAGCGGCGCAACGGACTTCGGTGCGTAAGCGGCTGGCGCAGAACGAAGGCCCCATTCGGGCAAGATGCTCAATGCAGACACGTCGTTTGAACCCGAGAACCACCAAACGCTTCCTGCGAGCAACGGCACCGCGATGGCAGCGGCAATGCGCGGCCAGCGCACCGGTGTGGCCATCGGCAACACCACCGGATCTTCCTTCGCTTCCCGAACGATCGGCTTGAGCGGGATGCGCTGCAATCCAAACCCATCCAGCAACCGCTCCAATTCCGCCTCGGCCATGAACTGCGTGGCACCACTCGCCGCAATGAACAGCCTTCCAACATGGGGCAAGTTCACCGAACGCTGGCGCTGCAGAACTTCCCGCATCGCCGCAGCCTCCTGTTCCACCGCCGCCAACGCTTCCGGGTAGGCCAAGCGTTCTGCGATAGCAACCGCATGCGCCAACACGCCATCGTTGTGCAACAACCGCTCGTTGAATTGGATGGCGCGCCGCGGCGGGACCAGTTCTTGAGCAGCCTCGTCAAACCGGGCAGGCCGGTCGTTGCAAACGAAGCCTCCCAAGCCAGGAATGACCAAGCAGTCGTGCTCCAAAATGAGCCGTGGAAGGTGGGATTCAATGAAGGCCATGGTGCCACGAAAGTAAGCCCTTCCCGCGGTTCGCACAAGCCGAAATCAGCGGATCACCGTCACGTGACCTTCTGCCCACCGCGGGCCATCCCGCAACTCGTATCGGACGCGCCAGAGGTACACGCCGTCGGGCACATAATGCTCCCCCGATCCCCGCTGCCAATTGCCCTGCCAAACTTCCGCTGCATCCGTGCTTTGGAACACCCGTTCGCCCCATCGATTGAAAACCTCCAGCAAATAGCCTCGCGGCTCCACCCCTTCCACGAAGAATGCATCGTTCACCCCGTCGTTGTTGGGCGTAAAGGCATTCGGAACGTAAATCGGATAATACAGGTCCACGAACGCGCTGTCGCGGCCCACGCACCCCTCTTCCGAAATGGCCGAAAGCACGTACCAACCCGGTTCCGATGACAGCAAGACCGGGCTTTCGCACACCGAACAACTCAGCAACTCCGCCGGCGTCCACCAAGCCGAGTCCGAGTCCGCCGTTCCGAACAGCCGCGCCTCGTCGAGCCAGTCCAGTTCGCGGTCGGGCCCCGCATCGACGTAAGGCGGCTGCCACACCCCGACTTCGAGCGTGCTGCTTGCCGTGCAGCCGAAGGCGTCCGTCACGAATACGGTGAAGGTCGTGCTTTCGACGGGGAAGACGGTCGTGGTTTGGCCTGACGGATTCCCGCACAACGCGGCCGGCTGCCACGAGTAGACGGTGCCCTCGCTCGCCTCCAAGATCATGCTCTCGCCGCGGCACATCCAGCCCCCGCCCGCCGCGGACACTTCCGGCGACACGAAGGACACCATGACCGAATCGACGCCGATGCCGCAGATGTTCGCGATTTGGACCGTGAAGGTCGTGGCCTCAGCGGGCTGCACATACACTTCCTGGGCCAACGGATTGCTCACGAGCTCCGCCGGGGACCACAAGTACGTGTCGCCCTCCGACGCCGTCAGCCACGTGCCCTGCCCTTCGCACAGCACCACGTCGGGGTCCACCTCGCCGCCCGGAACGGAAGGCACCACGGTCACGTTGATCGACGCTTCGCCTTCGCAGCCATTGGCGTCCGTGACCAGCGCGGTGTAGAGCGTGGTTTCGCCCGGAGAAGCCGTGGTGGACGCAGCAGTCGGCGAGCCCAGCCCGCCCGTAGGGGTCCACACGACCTCCGAACCGAAGCCGCCGCCCGTCACCTCCAAATCGACCACGTCACCGAGGCAAATGGTCGCGGCCACCGGCGACGCTTCGAGTTCCAGCACCCCCACCGTCACCGTCACCGAAGCACTCTGAGTCCCGCACGCGTTGCTCTCTTCGACCGTGTACGTCGTGGTTTCCAGCGGCGTCACCGTCGGCGTCGGGCTGCTCGGATCGTCGAGCGTCGGGTCTGGAATCCAGGCCAAATCCGCTCCTCCCCAAGCCTGCAACGTCACCGACTCCCCTTCGCAAATCGTCCCCACCTCATCGACCGATGGATTCGGCAACTCCGCCACCACCACCGTCGCGAAGGCCGTATCCGGCTCCAAGCACCCCTCCGAACCCGAGTCCGAACTCACCACCAAAATCACGTCCCATTCCCCCGCCTCGAGGTACGTGTACTCCGGATTCTCCTCGAGGCTCGTGTTGAGGTCCCCGAAGAACCATTCGTACGAGTTGCCCCCGATGCTTTGGTTCGTGAAGACGATGGGCTCCCCGGGACAAATCACGTCCGGCGCCTCGATGTCAATGTCCGCCACCAGCGCCCCGAGGTTGAACTTGAACACGCCGAGGTTGCAGTTGGTGCTGAGGTTGAGTTCGCTCCACGCGTCGTCCGTGGCGGGGAAGTCGTCGCCGCCCCCGCAGCCCGCGCACACGGCTTGGTACACCGTGCCGTCCTTGTCGAACCGGGAAGTGCCTCCGTCCACGTGCTCGTTCGAAAACGGACCGCCGAAAAACGAACCGTACGTCAAGTCCGTCGCCTCCGGAGCCAACACCCCGAGCCAAAAATCGCTCCCGTCCGTCCCCAGCTGCTCCGCATCCGGCGTGGTCGGCATCATCGACGTCGTGGACGAACCCGCGTACGGGGAATTGTTGTTCGTGTCGCCGCCCCAGCCGCTGAGGTAGATCTCGTCGCAGTCGCTGACGAGGAAGGCCGTGGGGACGATGTCGACGCCGGTTTGGGCGAGGCCGACGCGGGTTCGGAGCTCGGCGGTGCTCAGGTCGGGGGAGAAGCGCTGGACGAAGGAGGAACCGTTCGGGTTCGCGTTGTAGACCGAGCCGATGAGGGGGAGGTTGCCGGTGGTTTGGCCATTCACATACGGCCGGTCATCCGTATCCAACTGAACGAAGTAGCACTGGTCGTAGGCGGAAGACCCCACGTACGACGCGGCGGTCGGCGCCATGCCTCCGGTCGCCTGCTGCTCCATCCGTGCGATGAACCCGTCCACGCCGCCCGCATGGCCCGATTGCGCCCCGCTCGCCGTGCTCGGGAAGTCGGTGCTGCGCGTGCCGCCAGAAACGTACAACGCCAAACCGAACGAATTGAACTGCAGCCCGTACCCCGCGTCGTCGTTTGAACCGCCGAGGTAGCTCGAGTATTCCAAATCCGCCAAGTCCGCCGACAACCGAAACACCACGGCATCGGAAGCCCCGCCGAGCGTGGGGTCATCGGCCTGCACCAGCGGGAAATCGTCGCTCCGCGTGGTGGATGCGACCCACGGCCGCCCCGCGACGTCCACGATGATTTCGCCGCGGCAGACGTCGCCGTAGTTGTAGTTGAGCTCGGTGGCGATGTTGATGCCGTCGTTGTCGGAGCCGCCGACGAACGTGCCCGCGAGGAGCGAGCCGTTGGCCCCGGAAAGCTTGACGACGTAGAGGTCGCAGCCGTTGTTGTGTTGGCCGTAGAAGTGGTAGCCCGCGAGGTTGACGTTGGGACCGCCGTTGTAGGTGTCGTCGTAGGCGCCCGCGGTCACGGGGAAATTGCCCGATCCGGTGGTGCCCATGATGAAGACGTCGCCGTTTTCGTCGGTGACGATGCTGTGGGGGTATTCCATGGCGGAACCGCCGACGTAGGTGCTGACGTCGACGTTGGTGCCGTCGCTGGAGAAGTAGGAGATGCCGGCGTCGAAGGTGCCGCCGCTGTAGGTGGTGCTGACGGAGCCGGCCGTGGTGGGGTAGCCGGCGCCGAGCACGCCACTGCCTCCGATGAGGCGGCCCGCGTTGTCGTAGCCGGCCGTGACGCCCCAGCTGTCCGCGGTGCTGCCGATGTAGGAGGCGAAGACGAGATCGGGGTCGATGACGAGCGGGCGGGCGGGGTCGTAGTCGCCGAGTTCGAAGCGCACGGTGGTGCCGTCGAGGCGGTAGGTGCAGGCGACTTCTTCGAGGCGGGTGCCGTTGAGCTGGTAGGCGAAAGGCCGGCCTTCGGTGACCGCGCCCCAGGTGCCGAGTTGGTGGAGGAGCGTGCCGTCGGGTTGAAGGCGGGGGGTTGAGCCGGCGTGGTGCAGCGCGATTTGGCCCGGGTCCGCTTGGGGGGCCAAATAGAACGAGTACTTCAACCGCCGGTCGCTCCGCACTTCGACCTCGATGCCCGGCCACGCCTCCCAACGGGCCGCCGCCGCCGGGTGCAAGCCTTCCGCCCAACGCGCCGGATCCGACCCGTGGTAGTGGTTGACGATTTGGCCTGTAGCGATGTCCTTCCAATCCACCTCCGCGGCCGCAGCCCCCTCGAGCTTCACCCGCCAAACGTGCTGCTCCAGCCGCCCATCCGCCGGCTCCTCATGCCGGGAAACCGCCTCGTATCCCGCCCCCCGCAATTGCGCCGTCCACCCCGATTCTTCCAACCAAAACCAGCCCTGGTCAAAGTCCATCCGTCCGGTCACTTCCTCCGGCCACTGCCCGCCATTGGGCACGAACTGGGGCGCCCCTGCCCGATGCTCCGCCCGCACCACGCGCTGGGCGCTGGCAAGAGAAGGCACCAGAAGCAAGGCCAGCCCGACCCAAAATCGACCTGCACAAAAGTGGAACATGTACACAATTAACGATTTTCTCGGCACAAGAGTTGCCTCAGCAGGCATCATCTTCTGCAATCGAACACTGCGCCCCATCGATTCCGATTGCGGCGATGCGCAGCGCGTTCAACCCCCGTTACGAAAGTTGATCCGCGAGCAGCCGCATCTCGATCACCGGCGACATCTTCTCGTGCAAGATGCGGTAGACGGCATCGGCGATGGGCAAGTGCGCTTGGAACCGCTTGTTCATTTGGTAAATCCCCTGAGCGCCGTTGTAGCCCTCGGCCACCATGTCCATTTCCATGATGGCGCCTTTGACGCTGTAGCCTTTGCCGATCATCGTGCCCAGCGTGCGGTTGCGGCTGTGCGGGCTGTACGCGGTGACGAGCAGGTCGCCGAGGTAAGGGCTGCCCTTCACGTCTCGGTCCAAATGGTGAACCGCCGCCAAAAACAACTTCATCTCCTGCGACGCATTCGAAATCAGCACGCTCAAAAAATTATCCCCGTACCCGAGGCCGTGCGCAATCCCCGCCGCAATCGCGTACACGTTTTTCAGCACGGCCGCGAGCTCAGCCCCGATCACGTCGTCGCTCACCTGCGTCCGAATGTACCGCGTGGCCATGAGGTCCGCGAGCATGCGGGCGTGGTCCTTGTTTTGGCAAGCAATCGTCAGGTACGACAACTTTTCACGCGCGACTTCCTCGGCATGGCACGGCCCGGCGATCATCCCGATGTTCTCGTAGGGCGTCCCAAACTCCTTGTGGATGTAGCGCGCAGGGATGCTGTCGTATTCAACGACCATGCCCTTGATCGCGGAGAAAATGATCTTGTCCGCGAGCCGCTTGGGCTTCGCTTCTTTGATGGTGGCGTCGAGGTGGATGGAGGGAATGGCAAAAATCAACACGTCCGAAGCGTCGATGACCTCCTGCATGTTCGTAGAAACGTGCAGCTGTTGCGGGTTGAAGGAGATGCTTTGGATGTAGTGCGGATTGCGCCCGAACATCATCAAATACTCCGCCGTTTCTTCGCGCCGCACCCACCAGTTGAGTTCGTCGACGTTCGTCAGGAGCATCTTCGCGATGGCCGTCGCCCAGCTGCCGCTGCCGAGGAGTCCGATTCGTAGGGAGTTCGCCATGGGGCGCGAAGGTACGATAAGGGCGATGTGCATGGATTTGGCCTGCCCAAACCCGCTTCCAACTCACCTTTGCAAGCTACCTTTGCGGCTTCCAAACGCGATTCCCCGATCATGAGCGACGATTTGTTGAAGAAGGTCATCAGCCACGCGAAAGAGTATGGCTTCGTCTTCCCTTCCAGTGAGATTTACGACGGCCTGAGCGCGGCCTACGACTACGGCCAACTCGGCGCCGAATTGAAGAACAACATCAAGCACTACTGGTGGACGGCCATGGTGCGGATGCACGAAAACATCGTGGGCATTGACGCCTCGATTTTCATGCACCCGACGACCTGGAAGGCGTCCGGCCACGTCGACGCGTTCAACGATCCGCTCATCGACAACAAGGACTCGAAGAAGCGCTACCGCGCGGACGTGCTCATCGAGGACCACATCGAGAAGATCGAAGCGAAGAACCGCAAAGACGTCGAAAAGGCGGCCAAGCGCTTCGGGGAAGCCTTCAACGAGGCGGAATTCCGCTCGACGAACGACCGCGTGCTCAAGCGCCAAGAGGAGATGGACCGCATCAACGAGGCATTCAAAACCGCCATGGAAGCCGACGACCTCGCCGCCGTGAAGGCACTCATCGAGGAACTGGGCATCGCCGATCCGGAAACGGGCAGCCGCAACTGGACCGACGTCCGCCAGTTCAACCTGATGTTCAAGACGGAACTCGGAGCGGTCAGCGGCGATTCGGGCATCATCTACCTGCGCCCGGAAACCGCTCAGGGGATTTTCGTGAACTACCTGAATGTGCAGAAGAGCGGGCGGATGAAGCTGCCGTTTGGCATTGCCCAAATCGGCAAGGCCTTCCGCAACGAGATCATCGCGCGCCAGTTCATCTTCCGCATGCGGGAGTTCGAACAAATGGAGATGCAATTCTTCGTCAAGCCCGGCACGCAAGGCGAATGGTACGAATACTGGAAAGCCGAGCGCCTGAAATGGCACAAAGCCCTCGGCCTCGGTGAAAACATGCACCGCTACCACGACCACGTCAAGCTGGCCCACTACGCCGACGCAGCGTGCGACATCGAATTCAACTTCCCGATGGGATTCAAGGAACTCGAAGGCATCCACTCGCGGACGGACTTCGATTTGCGCCAACACGAAGAGTACAGCGGCCGAAAGCTGCGGTACTTCGACCCGGAGACGCAAGAGAGCTACATCCCGTACGTGGTGGAAACGTCCATCGGCCTCGACCGGATGTTCCTCGCGACGCTGAGCGCGGCGTACCAAGAGGAGACGCTGGAGGACGGATCGCAGCGGACGGTGTTGCGGATTCCGGCGGCTTTGGCGCCGGTGAAGGCGGCGGTGTTGCCGTTGTTGAAGAAGGATGGGCTGCCGGAAAAGGCGCGTGAGGTGCTGAATTTGTTGCAACTGAACCACAACGTCCAATACGACGAGAAGGACGCCATCGGTCGGCGGTACCGCCGGCAGGACGCCATCGGCACGCCCCTGTGCATCACCATCGACCACGACACGCTCAACGACGAGGCGGTGACGGTGCGCGACCGGGATGCCATGACGCAAGAGCGCGTCGCCATCGCGGACCTGGCAGCAGTGGTCGAGAAGAAAGTCGGACTTGCGACGTTGTTCGCTTAATTCAAACTGAAATGAACTTGACTGAACTGGATTTGGAGGGCCGCCGCGCGTTGATCCGTGTGGACTTCAACGTGCCGTTGAACGAAGCGGGCGAAGTGACCGATGACACGCGGATTCGTGCGGCCATCCCCACGATTCAAACCGTTTTGAAGGAAGGGGGCTCGGTGGTGTTGATGTCGCATTTGGGGCGGCCGAAGGGCGTGGCCCCGGAATTCAGTTTGAAACAGGTGTTGCCGACGTTGGAGCGCCTGCTCGGAGTGAAGGTTCACTTCGCATCGGATTGTGTGGGCGATACCGCCCTCGACGTCACGCAGAACTTGCAGCCCGGGGAAGTGGCGTTGCTCGAAAACCTCCGCTTCCACCCGGAAGAGAAGGCGGGTGACGAATTCTTTGCGGGCCAACTCGCCGAGAACGGCGACGTCTACATCAACGACGCATTCGGAACGGCGCACCGTGCGCACGCCTCCACGGCCGTCATCGCGCGGTTCTTCCCGGAGGACAAGGCCTTCGGGCTCCTGCTCGCCGGCGAAGTGGACGCGCTGAAACGCGTGCTTGAAGCGCCTGTGAAGCCGTTGACTGCCATCATCGGCGGGGCGAAGGTGAGCTCCAAGCTCGGCATCATTGAGCACCTCATCGGCCGCGTCGATCGCCTCATCATCGGCGGCGGCATGGCCTACACGTTCGTCCAAGCGCAGGGCGGATCCATCGGGAACAGCCTCGTGGAGGAAGAACTGCACGGACAAGCGGTTTCCATCCTGGAAAAAGCAGCCGCGGCCGGCACCGAGTTGTTGCTGCCCACGGACACCGTGGCGACCGATGCCTTCGCCAACGACGCCGCACAGCAGGTGGTGCCCACGAACGCCATTCCGGACGGATGGATGGGCCTGGACATCGGCCCCGAAACGCGAAAAGCATTTGCGGATGCGGTCTTGACCTCGCGGACGGTGCTTTGGAACGGCCCGATGGGCGTGTTCGAAATGCCCAACTTCGCGGTCGGCACGCGCACCATTGCCGAAGCGCTCGCCCGGGTGACTGCGGAAGAAGAGGCGTTCACGCTCATCGGCGGTGGGGATTCTGTGGCGGCCATCAACTTGCTCGGCTTGGCGGACCAAGTCAGCTACGTCAGCACCGGCGGTGGCGCCATGCTCGAATCGCTCGAAGGCAAGGTGTTGCCCGGGATCCAGGCCATCCTCGACTGATCAAGCCCGCTCGAGCACTTCGCTCATGACGAAGGAGCTCTGGACTTGGCCAATGTTGTCCATCGCCGCCAAACGCTCCGAGATGAAGCGGTGGTAGGCGTCCATGTTCTTCACTTGCACTTCGAGGAGGTAATCGAAACCGCCTGCGATGTGGAAGCACGCGCGCACTTCCGTGAAATCGCCGATGCGCGCCTCGAATTCCTTCAAGTAACGGGAATCGTGCTGCTTGAGCTGGACGTTGCAAAAGGCGTGGATTTCCAAACCCAGCAACCGCCGGTCGATGCGCGCCCCATAATTGCGGATGACCCCTTCCGACTCCAAGCGGCGCACCCGATTGAACACCGCGGAACGGCTCAATCCGGTGAGGTCGCACAGCGTTTGCATGGAAGCGCGCCCATCGGTGCGCAGGCGGTCTACGATGCGGAGGTCGTGGGCGTCGAGGGTCGAATTCATTTGTTTTGAAGCAGGGGACAAACAGGCCCTCAATTTAACCTATTTGGTCCTTTTTTCTTGATTTGACGAAACAAATGAACGGCCATCGCACCACATTTAGGACAATCCGCACCATTTTCCCTACATGGAACACCTCGCCACACGTGCCATGTTCGCGGGCTACGACCCCGCAGAAGGCAAAGGAGCCGTCAAGCCACCGATCTACCTGACGTCCACGTTCATTTTCCCGAATGCCGCCACGGGCGCGCAGCACATGGAGTCGGCCTACGGGGTGGAGGGGGTGGAAGCGCCGGAGCAGCCGGGATACATTTACAGCCGACTGGCCAACCCGACTGTGGTGGGGGCGGAGCAGCGGCTGGCGGCGTGGGACGAGTCGGAGGACGCGGCGTTCTTTGCGAGCGGGATGGCGGCGATTTCCACGACGTTGCTGGCGTGGAGTGGGGCGGATCGGCCGGTTTGGTTCTGTCCGCCGTTGTATGGGGGGACGGAGCATTTTCTGCGGGAGGTGCTGCCGGGGATGGGGGTGCAGGTGGTGGAACTGAACGGGCTGGGCGACCTCGATGCGGTGCTCGAACGGGAGGGGCGGCGGCCGGGGCTGGTCTACCTTGAGACGCCCGCGAACCCGACGATGCAGCAGCACCGCATCGCATCGGCTGCGGAATGGGCGAAGCGGCATTCGACGGAGGACCACCCCGTGCTGACGGTGGTGGACAACACGTTCCTCGGTCCCATCCTGCAGCGGCCGCTGGAGCACGGGGCGGATTTGCTGGTGTATTCCGCCACGAAGTACCTCGGGGGACACAGCGACCTCATCGCGGGAGCGGTGAGTGGGCGGGCCGTGGCGATGCAGCGGGTGAAGGAGTTCCGGAGTTTCCTCGGGGGGACCTTGGATCCCAACACGGCATGGATGCTCGGGCGGTCGATGGAAACGCTGCACGTGAGGGTTGAACGGCAACAGGCGCACGCCGAGGAGGTGCTCGCGTTCCTGCGCACGCACCCGGCGGTGGCGTCCTTGCAGAGCGCGTGGCCCGTGGATTGCGACGCGGAAACCGCCGCCATCGCCGCCGAACAAACCCGCGGAGGCGGTTCCATGATCGCCTTCGAGGTGAAGGGCGGACGCCCCGAAGCCTTTGCCTTCCTCGATGCCCTGAAGCACTTCAAGCTCGCGGTGTCACTGGGCTCTGTGGAGAGCCTCGCTGAGCACCCGGCCAGCATGACCCATGCGGGCGTGCCTGCGGACGTGAAGGCCGCCACCGGCATCACCGAAGGGCTCATCCGACTCAGCATCGGGTTGGAGCACCCGCAGGACTTGATCGCGGATTTGGACCAAGCCTTGAAGGTGGCGGTTCCCGCCCAAACCGCGTAACTTTCCCTTCATGGGAAAGGGCTTCATCTTCGGATTGCTGCTGGGCTGGGCGGTCGCCGCCACGGGCCAAAGCGCGTACGTTTACCCCGACGCACAGTTGCGGTGGAACGAGGCGATTGTGCACGTGGAGGACGGTTTGGTGCGCGAGGGGAACGACTGGCGCGGCGCGGTGCTGTTCACGGTGCAGGGGGACCGGATTTTCCGGGGGTTTTCGACGAGCAGTTTCGATTTGGTGTACACCGTGCGCGATGGGAAGTTGTGCCGCGGCGATTCGCATTTCAGCGACGACGTGGTGTACACGTTCAGGGCGCCCCGGGTGTACTTGGGGGACAGCGAGTACTTGCTGGATTTGGTCTACAACCTGCGCGATGAGCCCTTGCACCACGGGGAAGTCGTGAGCGTCTTCAAGGAGGACAGCGGGAGCGCCTACGACCGCGTGGTATCGATCCAAGGGCGATTCACCACCGCGGAATGGTTCGCGCTGATGCTCGCTCAGGGCCTGCTTTGATTCTCAGTCTTGGGCAGCCGCCCACGCCAAATGCTCGGAAATGCTCTCGAGCAAGACGTTGAGCGAACGCCCCTCGGCAGTGGCAGCCCACACCTGCTTGCCGCTCGCACAATCGACGAGCTTCGCGCTGTAAAAGGACTGGCCACCCATGCAGCCTTCCCGGATGAGCACGACGGCTTCGGCGCCCGCGAGTTGGCCCGCTTCCACCACCGACTGCTCGTCGAAGAGGCCGTTCATGCCGCGTGACGTTTCATTCAACACGGCTTCGAGGTTGCGGCGTTCCAGGATTTCGTAGTGGCGCAGCAGGCGCACGGCGGTTTGTTCTTCCAACGCCAGCACATCGCCCATTCCCCGGCAGGGCTGCGCGCCCAACCCCACGATGAACACCTCCCGCGAGGCGGCCGGGTTGTCGCGCAACGTGACGAGCACTCCGGGGATTTCGCGGGGGGCGGCGCCCGGAACGGCGGCGGTCGTTTCTTCCACCACCGACCGCGGAGCCGAAGTGGACGGCGTCAGGATGAACCGTTCCACGTTGTCGTAGCCGAGGGTCCAAGCCAACGGAAACAACATCACAACGCCCGCGAGGACCGCACCGGGGTTGACGCTATGGGTCTTGCGGATGATGCCGTGTTTCGTCTGGTAGCCTGGAGCTTCAAGCTGAACGCCGAGGCTGTAGCCGCTGACTTTGCGGTCGGTGTGGAAATGCGGCGTCGTGCCGACCACGCGGCCGTCCAACGTCAACACCGCGCCCGAGGGCTCGGACTGGATGAGGACCGTGCTCTTGCAGGCATTCAACGAGACGAGTGCGATTCCCGCCAGGGCCGCCCATTGACTGAAGCGCATATCAGGCGGTTTCGACCGCAGTCACAGTGAAACTGTACTGCTCCATGATCGTGTTCGCCAGCAACTTTTCGCACGCCTCGCGCACCTTCTCCTCGGCCGTCGCCTGATCCGCCGCTTCGATGCTCAGCGTAATGTGCTTCCCGATGCGCACGCCGCTGATTTCCGGCAGGCCCACGTGCTTCATGTTGCTCGAAACGGCTTTTCCTTGGGGATCGAGCAGCGCCGGCAGCGGCATGATGTCAATGGATGCGTGGAAGGTCATGCGGATGGGTTTTACAGGGATTTGGACCAAAACCGAGCCCCGAAAACACTCCAGAGCCCGTACAAAAGTAAGTCGGCCAACACGGCCAGCGGCCACGCCCCACCAAAAATTATCACAACCGCCGCCGCGCCCACCGCGACCCCGGCGAACGCCTTGCGCGACCGGTCATACACCGGCGACTGCCCCCACCCCTTCAGGTCCATCATCGGCCGCTCCGAAACCATGGCCCACGGCACCAACGTGGCCCCGATGAGGCAGGCCAACCCAACATTCAGCGCCCCGCCCAAACCATAAATCCCCGGCCCCCCAAATTCCGTGTAATGCGCCGCGAGCATCCACGTCGCCCACCACCACAACGCCCCTGCCGGTGCAGGAACCCCCTCAAACCCGAGCCGCTTCGTTTCCGCCCGTACGTTGAAACGCGCCAACCGGTACGCCGCCGCCGCCGCCATCGTCAACGGCAACCACTGCAACGTCCACGACAACGCCGGCGCCCATCCCGCGAACAGCGTCACCCCGATGATCGCCGGCACCACGCCGCTCGTCACCCCATCCGCCAAACTGTCCAGTTGCACCCCCATCGGTCCAGCCACGCCCAACTTCCGAGCCGCCCACCCATCGAACACGTCCATGAACACGGCCGCAAGCCAAATCCCCGCAACCCACCACATGCCCTCCGCCTCCAAAAACAACCGCAACCCTTCGCCTCCCCCATCGAATTCCATGACCTCCCGTTCCCAAGGCGCCCACGGCACCCCGTTCACCGCCCACCAACACGCCACCACCCCACCCAATAAATTCCCCATCGTCAGGAGATTAGGCACCCAAGCACGATTTTTCATGCGGTAAAGCTACATTTTCGGGCAGGTTTTGCAACCTCGGGCAGACGTTTCCGTATATTTGCGAACCCACTCAAATCGGTCCGATGGCCGAGTGGCTAGGCACAGCTCTGCAAAAGCTGCTACAGCGGTTCGAGTCCGCTTCGGACCTCCAACAAAAAACCCCGAGCTCACGCTCGGGGTTTTTTCATCCTTCTATTCAGCTCATTGCTTCAAACAGCGGATTGAGGTATGTGGAACGGGCATCGGAGGCCAGCCATAATCAGAGACAGCAAACCCGCTCGCTGAATCATTCAATCGGTAAACAACGGTTTTTGTAAGCGTTGTGAAATGCGCTTCAGTTCCAAATCCAATTGTAGAAAGAACGTTCCCTCCAGCAGCCCCAGGATGGGTATTCATCCCTGCGGGCAAGGCATTGAAACCCGATGCGTTATCTCCATTCCACGAAACAGCCTTCAACGCGGTGCCGTTTGATGACACATGCGCGTTCAGAACATCAAACTGGGCTGGAGTGGGCAGTTCCCAACCTACCGGGCAAATTACACCAGGGGTGAAGACATTTGGGTACAGATAACCATAAGTCCCGACATTCCCTTCGCTTAAATTGGGTGGAGAATAGGACGAGTTGACGAAGTTCACCATTTGTTCACCTCCCGTGCTTTCGTTGAATTGCGTCGACCGAAGATTCTCGGCGAACCAGCATTGACTACCAATGCCCACAATGGCATAGTTGTAACCATAATAACTCTTCGTCGTCTGGTTGTCGCAAGCGTTCCACGTGGTGAAGCTGAGGGTATCGCCCCACGCCGTTCCCGCCTCGTTCGTCGAGTAAGGCGCGTAGTAGTAGGTGGTTTCGCGGGTGAGGCCCGTTACGTTGGCGGAGAACGTGCCGGTGTTTGCGCTGCCGGCGATGGTCGTGCCGCTCGAGAGGTCGGAGGCCGTGCTGTATTTGAAACCGGTGGCCGTGACCGTACCGCCGCCCGTGTCGGTGATGGTTGCCGTGATGGAAGACGTGGTTTGGCCTGAAACCGTCGCGGCGTTGGTGGTCATCACCACATCGCCCACCGTTTGGAAGCTCACCACTTCGCCTGTGGCCGCGTTCAAAATCGTCTCCACGAAGGCCTTGTAGTAATACGTTTGGGCGGTGTTCAACCCCGTGACGACTTCACTGAATGACGATGCGCCTGGCGAAGCCACCGCATAGACCGTCGAATCCGTGAACGCTGCGTCTTCTGAGAGCACGAATCCCGCCGATTCCAACTGCAAGCCCCCTCCGTCGAACGCCGCATTCAAGGTGCCCCCGTCCGCACCGATTGCCGATGCCCCTTGCGTGGTCACGGTCGCCGGGTCAAACATTTGGTTCAACAAATTCGTGAGCGTAGCAGAGAGCACATTGTTCATGGAATCCGCCGCGTTGATCTGGGCGACAAGCGCCGCTTCTCGAGCACTCGTGTAGTACCAATTCGAATCGCCCTCCGGCAACCCATCCGTGTTGTCAAATGCTGGAATCGCAACCCCATCAATGACCAACGAGCTCACCTCCAACGTTCCCGCAACGTGCGCATTCGAACCCATCGAAACGCTGTCACCGAACAACGCCGGTTCGTTAAAATGAACGGTATCCGAGAACGTCGCTTCCGCTTCGACCGTCAATTCCCCTTGCAATGTGGTCGTTCCGGACGTTTCCAAGGTGTTCAAGGTGGTTGAGCCCTCCACGTTCAATCCCCCATCCACATCCACGCCTCCGGTCACGAGCAAGCTGTCGCTGAGCGAAGTCACCCCGGTCACCGCAAGCGTGCCGCCCATCGAGGTGTTCCCTCCCACCGACAAGGTGTTCAGCACCGTCGATCCACCAACGACCACATCCCCAGCAAACCCCGCACCACCGCCCACATGGAGGCTGTCATTCAACAGCGCCGGCGCATTCACCTTCAACGTGTCGTTGAGCGTCGTCACGCCGTCCACGATGAGGCTGTCAGCAAGCGTTGTGGCGCCATGAACGTCCAGCGTCCCGCTGATGTCCGCATTGCCATTCAAGTCCAAATCCCCGTCCATCCGAACCGCATTCAACGTGGTGTTTCCATCGACGTTCACCCCCGAGGCAAAGTCCGCCCCCCCATCAACCAACAAGCTGTCCCCGAGGCTCGTCACCCCTTGAACCGACAACGTGCTGCCCAATGTCGTGGCCCCTGATATGTTCACCGTTCCGCCTAGGTTCGTGTTGCCATCCACCTGCAAATCTTGCTCGAAATACGCGTTGCCGTCCACATTGAGCGAATCGTTCAACAACGTCGGCCCATCCACATTCAAGGTGTCCCGGAAGGTGCCCACCCCCATCACTTCCAGCGAGGACGCGAACGTGGCAGCGCCATCGACATTCAGCAAGGCATCGAGGTCGACGTTGCCCACCACGTGAAGGCTGTCGCCCAGCGCCGTGATGCCCGTGACGTGCAACCGCTCCCCGATCCCGACCGCCTTCACCACGCGCAACGAATCAGCAAACCGCACCGTTCCCTCCACCAGCAACGAATCCCCCAGCGTCACCACGTCGCTCACATTCAACCGGCCGGAAATGACCGCGTCCTTGTTCAAGACCAAGCTGTCCCCCGTCAGGGTACCGTTCGTGGTCAAGTTGCCCAAACCCGATGCATCGTATCCGAAAAAGTCCACGTCCATGCCCGGGCTGGTCCCATTCTCCAGCACATCCGCCCAAGACAGCCCTTCAATCGCCTGCTGCAACCCATCGGCTTTCGTAAACAACGTATCCAAATCTCCACGAAGCAACAACGCATCCACCCGCAAGTAGACCTTGTCCCCTTGCGCATCCGTTCGCACGGCGACCTGCTGTTGAGCCCATGTGCTCGCTGCACAAGCGAATGCGCTGGCCAGTAATAATGTTCCTTTGAAGCTACCCATAACGTCGACGAGTTTTAATTTTCGAAGGGTTGAATATCGCTCCGCAACATGTGAAAAACATGTGAACAAGCCGGGATGGGCGCATTTCATGAAACCATTGCACCCCATTCTAGACATATCATCAAGGAATGCTTCAGCTCCAAATGGGCGCGATCACGGGGTCAACTCATCTGAACCAAAGGATTTCCACCCGAAGCGCACGCATCAACAGTGACCGCACAGCATTCTGTTTTGACAAATAGGGTCAAAACCGAGTTCTATTTTAATTTATTCGCATCCCATCAATTCGCAAAGCAACCCGCCGTTGTAATTTCGCTTCCGACCGACGAGCAGCTAGCCGAATGCCCAGAGCACACAAAGACCACAAAACCCCTGAATTTTCCGAAGCGCTGAACGCCCTTCGCGTCGATGTCACAACGCGATGTGGTTTTGAAATAAAAAGCGTCAAGGAATGCCGTGTGCTCCAACGCGACATGCAACAACACGACCCGCGTTTCTTGCTGGGAATCAGTACGCTGCGTCGATTCTTTGACCTCCTTCCGTCCGATAATCAATTCTCCATCACCACCCTCAACACCCTCGCCCGTTACGCCCGTCGGAAGGGGTTCGAATACTATACGAACCTCGCGGCCATTCGAATGGTCAAATCGAATCGGGTGAATTGGGATTCGGTGATGGAACCTCGTTTGGCGGCAAAAGAGGTGCCCGAGTTGGAAGAGCTCATTGACACCATGAGCCAAGCCCCGTTCGCACAAATGAGCGGTCGGTTCATCGGGCAATTGCTCGAACGCATCATCCCCGCATACGAAGCAGGCCTGAGTCCGGAACTCATGAAACGCATCATGGGCAATGCGCGAGCTCGGCAAGTCATTGTTGAACTCGTGCCCCCACTCGCTTGGATGAGCGGTTGCGGGACGCGCATGTTCGAAGCGTTTTTAGCGAAGGCCCAGCGGGAAGAAGAGCGGCTCTACGCGACGGGCATCCTTGCCATGCATCAACTGTTCTTGGGAAACCTGCCGGAGGCGCGAACCCTGCTCGAAGGGGTCGAAGCCAGCGTCTCGGCCGATGTGCACATCCTGCCCGCAACCCGCGTCCTCGGCATGCAGTGGCTGTTCAGCGCGTTGGCCGAAGATGAACCGGAAGCCGGAAAGCGATGGGATCGCCTGCAACAAGGGTACCGCTTGAAAGCGCACTTAACCGATGGCGTCACATCCGATTGGGAGATTCACTTTTGCGAAAAGGCCACGCGGCTCATCGTAATTTCTGGCCAAATCAACCCCGTCGAACCCCATTTGGCCTTCCTCGAGAGCCTTCAACAGCGCCCGGACCTGCGCATCGAAGCGGGCTACCAACTCGATCTGCTCAACATCGGAAAAGCATGGCTGCTTTGGCGACTGGGACGAACGAACGAAGCCCGATTGGTGTTCGACCAACTCCATCCAGACGGGCACTATCCGTACGACCGAACCTTCGGCCGGCTGTTCCATCACGCCCTGGGTGAGCACCTGCATCCGAATGAACCCATCCACCGAGAACGCATTGAAGCGGAGGTGAACCGGTCCGGTTACACCTGGCTCATTGCCCAATTGCGCCGACGGAATTAAACGAACTGCGTTTCTTCCCGTCACATGCGCATGCAACCCACCCTCTCCCTTGCGCTGATTGCTGGCTTCATCGGTTCGAGCCTCCATTGCGCCGCTCAAGCCGAGCTCACCAGCTGGCACCTCAACACGGACGGTGCCACCGGCAGTTTTTGGAACGGAGCCGCCTTCGTCAACAACGGCATCCTCTGCGACGTTGAACTCGTTCAGTATTCCGAAGACAACGTGTACATCACGGCTTCTGGCGTGCCCCGCTACCCAACCGGACCCTTCAACGACGGCAACCCGTCTGAACCCACGGACCAGAACTACCTGTTTCGGATTCCCCGGGCCCCCGAAGTGGGTCCGGCCGGCGGCACGTCCACCGGGCTCGGTCACATCGGCGTGTTCGTCAACGGCGTGGTGGTGTTCAATCCGCTCGATGCGTTTTCGTACAACAACCAAGGGATTTGGCACCAAAACGGCGGTTTCTTCGAACTCGACGGCTTCGACTGCGCGGGCGGTCACCCCGCGATGGGCCAATACCACCACCACATGGCCCCCAAACCCCAAGACAACAGCTTGAACCCGCTCAGCGACGTGTGCAGCGAAGCCGCCTCGCCGAGCCTGTTCACGCTCGACCCCGAGGTGCACAGCCCGCTCCTCGGCTTCGCCTTCGACGGATACCCCATCTACGGCCCCATCGGCTACGCAAACCCCGACGGGTCCGGCGGCCTGACGCGCATCGAAACGAGCTACCAGCTCCGCGACATCACCCAACGCCACGACCTCGCGGACGGAACGGCGTTGCCACCGAATCAATGGGGCCCTGACGTGGGCGCTCTGGTCACGCCCGCCATTCCGCCCGGTGCGGATCCGGTGGCAGCCGATTTGGGCGCCTACGCCGAAGACCACGAATACGTGGAAGGCAGCGGCCACCTCGACGTCCACAACGGCCGGTTCGCGGTCACCCCGGAATACCCCGCAGGCACCTACGCTTACTACGCCACGGTGGACGCCGATTGGAACCCCGCCTACCCGTACTTCATCGCCTCCTACCGCGGCGTCGTCGCGGAGGACAACTTCGCTGCGCCCGGTCCTCCCGGCAGCGGCGGCGCCTCCACCCAAGTCACCATCGACGAACCCGTTGAAACCTGGAACGGCACCAACGGCATTGCCGAGCGCGCACCGAGCACTTGGGGCTGCTACCCCAACCCCGCGAACGATCGGCTGGATTGGCTCGGCGATGTGCCCGCCACCCTCGAGGTGCGCGATGCGCAAGGGCGCTGGGTGGAAACCGTGGTGACGCGCGGCGGAGTCGATTGCGGGGCGTGGCCCAACGGCCTGTACCTCATCGGCACCCCGGCCGGCGGTTTCCGCAAGGTCACTGTCCAGCACTGACGTGCGGGCGTTCGTTTGGGCCTTGCTGGGGTTGAGCGGCCCCGCTGCGGCCCAATGGGTGGCGGCAGATGCCGTCGATTTCACGGGGGATCCGGGTTGGTGGGAAGAGCCCATCGAGGCCGCGGCGTGTGGAGCGGGCTGGGCGGCGGTTTGGGACGTGTACGATTCGGCGGGGGTGCGGAGGGCGTGGGTTTGGGAGGTGGCGGAGGGCGTGAATGCGTGGGCGCCGTTGCTGGGGGGCGAACCGGGCGCGGCGGCGGGCATCGACGTGTGGGGCGATGGGGCGGTCATCGCCACCACGCGGTACGCGGTGTCGGACAGCACCGGCGCCACCGCGATCGGGCAGGTTCAAGGGTGGGGCGGCTGCGCACTGCCCGAGCAGGAGCTCGGCTTCCTGAGCACGTACAACGTCCTGCATGGCGTGCGGGCGAGTGGAAACCAGGTCGCCGTGGTGGGCATGAGCTTGGATCCGTGCTGCGTTCACCGGGAGTTGCCGGTGCTGGCGGTGTTGAATGCGGAGGGCGCGGTGGTGCGCAAAGTCGCGGTGGATGTGGCCGGGCCGGCATTGGTGGATACGTTGACTGCGAGCGGGCCGTTGCCGCAGCAGGCGCGGCCTTTCGGTGGGGATCGGCACGATGACGGGGGCGTGTTTTACGCAGTGGATTGGGACGGCGAGGCGGTGGTGGCGGCGGGGGCGTATGCGAATGCCCTGCATTACGAGGTGATGGTCGTGCGGTTCACGGCGGAGGGCGCGTTGGATGCGGCGTTTGGGGAGGGCGGCATGGTGCGGCTGGATGTGGATCCGGGGAACAACACGTGGGTGGAATCGGTGGCCGTGGGCGCCGATGGGCGGGTGCAGTGCTTGGTGCGGGCGCACGATGCGGGGGATTTGGAGGCGGCGTTTCACGTGCTGACCTTGGATGCCGCGGGGGCCGTGGTGGGGTGGGCGTCGTCGAGCGGGGCGGAGGGTTTGGAGGCAAAGGGGATGGCGTGGGGCGCGGGCGCTTGGACGGCGTGGGGCGCGGATGCGGAGGGGGCGCTCGTGGGGCGCTGGGAGGAGGGCGGCGAGGTGGTGGGCCAAACCCTGCCCGAGGCCGCAAGTTGGCAAGCCGCCCGTGGCGCGTGGAACGGGGAAGCGATGGCGGTCTTTGGGCGCGTCGAAGGGCCGGTTGCCCGCGTCCGGATTTGGCATGCCGACTCCGAAGCGGCGGTGAACCGCCCCCCGGCCCGCTCGCAATGCGGCGGCATCCACCCGCAACCCTGCCCCGCCGGCACCCTCCCGACCGTCCCCTTCCCCGCATCCGCGTGGTACGACCTCAGCGGCCGCCCCACCGCGCCCACCGCCCCCGGCTGGTACGTGGTCCGCTCCACCGACGGCACCACCTGTCCCGTCATTTTCCAGTAACTTGCCGGCCATGCGCCACCCCCTCCTGATCGCCCTGTTCACGGTCGCCCTGACCCCCTTCGCCGCCGCCCAAACCGACGGCGAAGCCCCGCTCCAGCTCGCGGAGAAGATGCCCGTTTGGTCCACCTGCATCAACGCAACCGACGAAGCGGCCTGCACCCAACAAGCCATCGTCACTTACGTCATCGAGCACATCGTGTTCGGGCGCAAGGCGAAAAAACGCGGCCTCGAAGGCACGGTCATCGTCCGGTTCATCGTGGAAAAGGACGGCAGCATCGGCGACATCGAAGTCGTGCGCGGCGTCGACCCCCTCCTCGACGACCAAGTCGTGGACGCGGTCCGTAGCTTCCCCGCCTTCCAACCCGGCGAACAGCGCGGCAAACACGTCCGCGTCCAATACGCCCTGCCCGTCCGCTTTTCCCTCTGACCCATGCGCCTGACCTGGCTCCTCGGCATCGGCCTGCTCCTCGCTTGCTCCGAACCCGCACCCCCCATCATCATCCGCCCTGCGGCCACGCCCATCCGCCCCGACTTTGAAGTGCGGCGGGAGGTGCGTCGCGTGGGATTTGGCGGGTGCGCGGGCGATGCGTGCAGCTTGACCCTCCTGGATACGCTAGCGGCCTACCGCCCGGACGTGTTCGTCTGGTTGGGCGACAACGTGTACGTCGAGCACCCCGACTCGCTGCCCGCCGCGTACGACCGGCTGGCGGAGGATTCGTCCTTTGCGAACCTGAAATCGACCACGCGCATGCTCGCAACGTGGGATGAATACGATTTCGGGGGGACTCCGGTCAACAAGGACGCGTTCTTGTCGTTTTGGGAAGATCCGGTGCGTTCGGTGCGCAGGGAGCGCGAGGGGGTGTATGCGAGCTACCTGTTCGATGGGGCGCGGCGCGATGTGCTCGTGATCCTGCTCGATGCGCGGTCGTTCCGGTCACAGCTGGATTCCGTGGATGGGGTGGCGTTGCGGTACGCCGATGGCGCGTCATACTTCGCAGATCACCTGCCGGTGTTGTCGCCGGATTCGACGGTCCTGGGAGCAGAACAGTGGAAGTGGCTGGAGGAGCAGTTGAGCATTCCGTGCGACATTCGGGTGGTGGCCACATCGGTGCCGTTTGGGCCGGCGTTCAATGGACGGATGACGTGGGCGAATTTCCCGCAAGAGCAGCACCGGATGTTGGACGCGTTGGCGAAAGCGCATGCTGCGGAGCACACGGTGTTCCTGTCCGGAGTTTCGCATTATGGCGAAATTTCTCGGTTGGATTCAAGCCAAATCGACGGCTGGCCCCTCAACCTGCCCCCCCTCTACGATTGCACCTCCAGCAGCCTCTCGAGCACGCCCGGTCGCCCCACCGAAAACCGCCACCGCGTAGGCCTTCCGGTGGCCACCCACAACGTCGGCCTGCTGGAATGGCAGGGCGATTCCGGGGTCTCCGTGAAGCTCCTGACCCACCCCGAAGCGGCCGGTGGAACATGGGATTTGGACCTGAACTGACGAACGCAACGATTTATTTCGCATCTTTGCCTCGTTCTCCGTTCTCAGAACCGATTGAACAGGCGTGCTTTACCGATCTGGCGCGCAGACACGAGTGGCGTTGTGAAGGATTCCAGACCGGTACGTTTCCCCCGCGCGGATTTGCGGGGTCTATGAATTTCCATTTTCTATGTTATTTGAAGAATTGGGACTCAACACACACGTGTTGGAAGCCCTCAAACCGCTTGGTTACACCGAGCCTACGCCCATTCAGGGCCAAACCATTCCCCTCATTCTTTCCGGACGCGATGTGTTGGGCGTGGCCCAAACCGGAACCGGAAAAACCGCAGCCTTCGCGCTGCCCATCGTAAACCAACTGGCCGAACGGTCAGAAGCCGGAGAAAAACGGCGGGTGCGGGCGCTGATTTTGTCCCCCACCCGTGAACTCGCTTCGCAGATTTACGAGAACATCATCGACTACAGCAAGGGATCGCCCTTGCGTTCGGTGGTCATTTTTGGCGGGGTTTCCCAGCACCGTCAGGTCGACCAATTGCGCCGGGGGGTGGACATCATCGTGGCGACGCCCGGTCGGTTGTTGGATTTGGTCGAGCAAGGATTCGTCCACCTCAACCAGCTCAGCCATTTGGTCCTCGATGAAGCCGACACCATGCTCGACATGGGCTTCATCCACGACATCAAGAAGATCATCAAGTTGCTGCCAGAAAAGCGGCAGTCGCTGTTCTTCTCGGCGACAATGCCCGACAGCATCACGCAACTCGCGGCCACCATCTTGACCGATCCCGTGCGCGTGGAAGTGGCCCGCGTAAGCTCCGCTGCAGAAACCGTCCATCAACAGGTCTTCTTCGCATGCCAAAAGGAAAAACGCGACCTCCTCGTGGAAATCCTCCAGCGGCCCGAAGTCGAAACCGCGCTGGTGTTCACCCGCACGAAGCACGGCGCCGATAAGGTGGTGCGCTACATCAACAAAGCGGGCATCAAGGCGGAGGCGATTCACGGCAACAAAAGCCAGCCGCAACGGGACCGCGCGATGAACGGATTCCGCCAGGGCAAGATCAACGTGCTCGTGGCCACCGACATCGCGGCCCGTGGCATCGACGTGGATGCCCTGAGCCACGTCATCAACTTCGAAATCCCGAACATCTCGGAAACGTACGTGCACCGCATCGGCCGAACCGGCCGTGCCGGCCTGCAGGGCCATGCGATTTCGCTGTGCAACGAAGACGAGGAACGCGACTACTTGCGCGACATCCAGAAGTTGATCCAAAAGGAGTTGCCCGTAGAACGCTACGGCAGCTACCCCATCGAACTCGGCGAAGTCGGCATGACGAAGCCCCGCGGTGGCCAAACCCCGAAGAAAGCAAAACCGTCCCGCAGCAGCAACGGCGGCGGAGGACGCACGGGCGGAGGGCGCCCGCAACGACCGAAAGGCGGAACCAGCGACGGGCAATCCCAACGCCCACAACGCACCGAATCCCAGCGCCCGCCGCGCTCAGGCGAAGGCCCGAAGCGGCGGATGGGTGAACGCACAGAAGCCCGAAGCGCGAACTCCGATGCCCCTCGCGGACGCAACAACGAGAACCGCAAGGCCAAGCCCGCTTCCGAAGGCAACCGCAAGCCCGCAAGCCGCCGCAACGACGATCAACGGCCATCGCGCCGCCCTTCAGAAGGCGGCAACCGGAACGGCGAGAACCGCCGACGCAACGACGATCAACGGCCTGCACGGCGTTCCGCAGAAGGCAGCAACCGCGGCGAAAACCGCCAGCCCCGCAACCAAGAAGCGGCGCCTCGGCAATTCGGCCGGAGCACTTCCACATCGGAACCCACCACAACCAAACAAAAAAACTTCAGCCTTTCGAGCTTCTTCGGATTCGGAAAGCGTGAAGATTAAAAGGTTGGTAACGTTTGCAAAGGCCATCCGGAAGTTCGGATGGCCTTTGCACCTTTGCCCATCATGAACAATCCCCGTGTGCTATTGGTGGTCATTGCTGCATTGGCTTTGGCCTGTGGATTCCTCGCTTACGAGGTGGTGACTCAGAACGACACCATCGAACAAGTCGAGGCCAGCAACGACGAACTCGAACTCGAGCGCGAATCCCTGTTGTTTGATTTGGAAAAAATGCGGTTCTCCTACGACACCCTGAAAACGGAGAACACGCTCATGCTCAGCGAAATCGCTGACCAACGCGCCCAAATCGACGAGCTGATGACGCGGGTGAAGAACAGCAATTGGTCCCTGGCGAAAGCCCGAAAGGAGGCGGAAACGCTGCGCTCCATCATGCAGGGATACGTGGTCACCATCGATTCCTTGAATCAACTCAATGTCGCGCTCCTCGAAGAAAACGAGCAGATGCGCGACCAAGTTGAGACCGTGGAAAAGCGCAACCGCGACCTGCGGGAACGGCAGGAAAACATGGAAGAAATCATCACCACCGGCCAGGTTTTGCAGGCGGCGGGCTTGCAGGCGGTGGGGCTGCGCATCCTCGATTCCGGGAAGCAACGGGAAACGAATCGGGCGAATCGAACGGACATGATCCGATTGTGCTTCACGTTGCTCGAAAACCGCATCGCCGAGCCGGGCAGCAAGCAGTTGCACCTGCAAGTTCTTTCTTCCGATGGCGCGGTGTTGCAGCCGGGAACGGGCATCGAATCGAACACGCCCAGCGGCACCCCCGTGAGCGCCTCGCGCCTCATCGACTATGCGAAGGAACGCCTCGACGCGTGCATTTTCTTCACACCACCGGGAATTTTGGCAGAGGGCATTTACAGCATTCGGCTGCTCGAGGGCGATGAAGTCATCGGGGAGACCGACATCGAGTTGCGGTAAGGCCTGTGCCTAGCCAAACCGATATCCCAAGGCGAAAGCCCGCTCGCTGAAACCAATGGATTGCGTGGCACCCGCTTCCACGTCCGGTCCTTGAATGCGCACCCACGGAAGGTGAATGCCTCCGGATTGGGCGGTGAGTTGCAAGAACAAATGGCGACCCGCGTGGAACCGAGCGCCCAACAGCGCACTCGCCCCATACCCCGATACGTGCTGGGCATTCTTCGTCCGCTCGCCGGCCCAGGTAAAGTCGGTGCTGCACACTGCCAATCCCGCACTGAGCGTCGCGAACGCATCGATCCAGCTGTTGGGAAACCGTTCCGTTTCGACCAATCGCGCCGTCCGCTCCAGCCCCACACGCACAAAATTCAATCCGTCGCTGTGCTCGTAATTGAAGCCTTCTCCCCACCAAAACTGCTCCCCATTCAACGCCACGACTGAGTTGGGGTCAATGGCCGCGCCCAAATCCCCCGCGGCGGCCGTGCCACTGGCCGTCAACCACTGGTCGGACAACTTGTATTTCATGTGATCCCATCCGATGCTGACCCAGGTTTGGTCTGCAATGCGCCGCGCAAAACGCACATCGAATTGGGGAATGGTGAACAGCGTCGGATTGAAATAGACCTTGCCTTGAAAGCGCTCTGGAATGTCGGTGGCGGCGGCGTCTTCGAACGTAAGGTCGAACGCGCCATTGGGCCCTTCTCCCCACAGGTGCACATCCGAGCGCAAGTAGCTCGACCGGTTGTACCCCCAACTCATGTACCAATCCGCTTGCTGAGCTGCGGCGCTCGCCCCACTTCCCCAGCATGCAAACGCCAGCGCTATCCAACGCGGGTAAAGTTCCCGCCAACGTCCATCAATCATGCGTGCAAGTTACACGGACGGCCGCGTAATTCGGGTCATGAATGAAGGGAAGGAAGTCCCCACCTGCACCCGCTCGAGTGAGCTGGGCAGGTGGGGCGAGGCGTTGGCCGCCCGCTACTTGGTGGCAGGGGGGTATCAAATCCTCGAGCGCAACTGGCGGGCCGGCCGAACGGAAATCGACCTCATCGCCCGGCACCGGCACGACACCGTATTCATCGAAGTGAAACTGCGGTCCGACCGTGGGCCTTCGGTGGGGCTCGACTCGGTTCGGGCCGAAAAGCAAGCCCGCATCATCCGGGCTGCCCACCGGTTTCTGTGCACGCGCGCACGAGCCGGGGGCCAGCCGCGCTTCGACGTCATCTGCATCCGGTACGGGCCTTCGGGGTGGCGGTTGGACCATTGGGTGGACGCGTTCATTCCCCTGCCCAATCCGCGCAGGCCGCGCATTCGCGGAACATCGCCCATCGGCTGACCACGCGGGTTGAAGGGTTATCTTTGCGCCAAATGAAGCAATCCCCATCCACAGGAGGCCGCGGTCGCGGTGGCAACAAGTCCTCGGCGAAGCGCCGGCCTTCGGGAAAACCCACCGCTCCGCACAAAGGACGCAAGCCTGCGAGCCGTGGCAAGAAACCCACTTCCACGCCACCATCGAACGGGCCCATCCGGTTGAACCGGTATTTGGCCCTTTCGGGCGTTTGTACCCGACGCGAAGCGGATGTGTTGATCGAAACGGGCGCCGTGAAAGTCAACGGAGAGGTGGTGACGACCATGGGGTACAAGGTGAACGCTGCCGACTCGGTCAACGTGGGCGGCACGACGATCAAGCCGGAAAAAAAGCGCTACATCCTCCTGAACAAGCCGAAGGGGTTCAGCGCAACATCGGAAGACCCCCGAGGCCGACGCACGGTGATGGACCTCGTTCGCAACAAGTACCGCGAAGGGGTGTTCCCCGTTGGAAAAATGGAACGCGAGGCTACAGGATTGTTGCTGATGACGAACGACGTAACCGTCGCAGAGCGCTTGGGGCACCCGAGGCACGCCGTGCGTCAGATTTACCAAATCACCCTCGGCGAGCGCATCAGCGGAACGCACATCGAAAAGATGTTGGAGGGATTCGTGTTGGATGAAGGGTTCGTCAAGGCAACCGAGGTGTCGGTGCTCGACGAGGACAGGAGGCAAGTGGGCCTGGAGTTTCACTCCAACAGAAGCCGCATCGCTCGAAGGCTCTTTGAACACTTCGGCTACCGCGTACTCAAAGTGGATCGGGTGGTTTTGGGCCACTTGACGAAGAAGGATTTGCCGCGCGGGCATTTCCGGGAACTCACTGAATCCGAATTGAACTTGTTATGGATGTCGCTGTAAATCAATCCAGTGCGCTGGTCATCATCCCGACCTACAATGAACGCGAAAACGTGGTTCGGATGCTCGAGACGGTCATGGGGCTCGAGGGTGATTTTCACGTCTTGGTGGTCGATGACGGCTCGCCTGACGGAACCGCCGGATTGGTCAAGGAAATGCAGGGCACACATGCCGGGCGCATCCACCTCCTCGAACGCTCTGGAAAGCTGGGATTGGGAACGGCCTACATCGCTGGCTTTCGCTGGGCGTTGGAACGGGACTACGCCTACATCTTCGAGATGGACTGCGATTTCTCCCACAACCCGAAGGACCTCATCCGATTGAAGGCCGCATGTGAAAAGGGGGCCGGTGTTGCGGTGGGATCTCGCTACGTACGGGGGGGCAAGGTGGACAACTGGCCCTTGGGCCGGGTGTTGATGAGCTACTTCGCGTCCATATACGTGAACCTGGTGCTCTGGCTCGGGGTGCACGACAGCACGGCGGGATTCAAGTGCTACCGCCGGGAAGTCTTGGCAAAAATCAACCTCGACCGCATTCGGTTCATCGGATATGCCTTTCAGATTGAAATGAAACACAACGCGAAACGGCTTGGATTCCGCATCGAGGAAGTGCCCATCACGTTCATTGATCGCCAATTTGGGACGAGTAAAATGAGCATGGGCATCTTCAAAGAGGCGTTCCTCGGTGTGTTGCAAATGCGGTTTCGCCGTGTGATTCCCTCCGAATAAAGCCCCTGCACATGAAGACCCTGTTCAAGCAAGCAAACGTCGTGAACGAAGGCACCGTCGTGGAAGCCGACGTGCTGGTGGAAGGAGGCGTCATCCGCGAAGTTGGGGCCGGATTGGTTGCGGAAGGGGCGCACGTGGTTCCTGCAAAAGGAAAGTGGTTGATGCCCGGCGCCATCGACGATCAGGTGCACTTTCGGGAGCCGGGGTTGACCCACAAGGCGGAAATCGCTACGGAATCTGCCGCAGCAGCAGCAGGAGGCATCACATCGTTCATGGAAATGCCCAATACGGTGCCGCAAGCCTTGACGCAGCAACTCCTCGCTGACAAGTACGAGCGGGCGGCTGAAGTGAGCGCTGTGAACTACAGTTTTTTCATGGGCGCTTCGAACGAAAACATCGAGGAAGTCCTGAAAACCGATCCGAAGCGCGTCTGCGGCGTGAAGGTGTTCATGGGCTCCTCAACGGGCAACATGTTGGTGGACAGCCGAAGCGTGCTGGACGGGATTTTCAAGGAAAGCCCCACTTTGGTGGCGACCCACTGCGAAGATGAGGCCACCGTACGCAAAAACTTGGAGGCGGCCCGCGCTCAATTTGGAGAGCACGTGCCGATGGCCCAACACCCCATCATCCGCAGCGAAGAAGCGTGCTACCGGAGTTCGTCGTTGGCCGTGGAATTGGCCACGAAGCACAACACCCAACTGCACGTATTGCACATCTCCACGGCCAAAGAATTGGCGCTGTTCAACAACGCATTGCCCCTGGAGGAAAAGCGCATCACCGCCGAAGCGTGCATCCACCATTTGTGGTTCACCGACGCGGACTACGAGGAGAAAGGAACGTTCATCAAATGGAACCCTGCAGTGAAACGGGCTTCAGACCGGCAAGCCCTGCGCGCAGCATTGCTCGATGGCACCATCGATGTCGTCGCCACCGACCACGCTCCCCACACCCTCACGGAGAAGAACCAAGGCTATTTCCAAGCGCCATCGGGAGGTCCCTTGGTGCAGCATGCCGTGCTGGCCATGCTCGAAATGGTCCGGGAGGGATGGATCGGGGTGGAGCGGGTCGTTGAACTGATGGCACATCGGCCAGCGCGGTTGTTCCGCATTCCCAACCGGGGATTCATTCGGCCAGGATACGCGGCGGATTTGGTCCTCGTCGACCCGGCAGCGGAAACTGTGGTTCGGCGGGAAACGTTGCTCTACAAATGCGGGTGGTCGCCGTTTGAGGGCACGACCTTCCACAGCCGCATTGAAGGCACGTGGGTCAATGGGGTGCAGGTTTGGGATGGTCGACGGGTGCTCACGCAGGCGGGGAATCACGCGGGGGAACGACTGGAATTCAATCGATGAACCGTTGGTGGATTGGGGCGATGTTGCTCACCCTCGGGTGTTCCTCGGCACCGAAAGGGCCGCCGGAGGGCATTTTGGAGGCGGACGCGTTCATCGACGTGATGGCCGACATCCAGTTGTTGGAAGCGAGTTCGAAAAAGCGGCTGAGGCGGGAGGACGATGAAGTGGCCATTTACCGAGGCCAATACCAAGCCATCTTTGAATCCCACGGCATCACCGAAGCGGAATTCCGGTCGAGCCATACGTGGTGGTTTGATCACCCCGAATTGCTCAATGGCGTTTACGATGGCATCATCGAGCGGTTGAATGAATGGGAGCGGACGTGGACCGAAAGCGAAGGTCAGCCTCCCGTGCGGGATCGCAAGTAATCCTCTGCCGTTCGCTGCACCGTCGGGAGCATGGGGGTGAACGATGCGTTCAAGGTCCGCTGGAGCTTCGCCGTGCTGTAGCGGTGAGTTCGAGCCGAAGTCCGCAGCGCTTCGCGGGTCACAAAGGCCGGACGGCGGGTCACGATTTCGGCCAGTCGCGCCACGCGCCATGCCACTTCAGCGACCCATCGATGAACGGGCCAAGCCGGGCGCTGGACTCCCAACGCGTCGGCCATGGCGTCGAACAGGGTTTGGTAAGCCGCATGAAAACCGCACACCACGAAGCGCTCACCCCAGATGCTGGCCTCCACGACCTTCCACGCCACGACCGCGACATCATCCGCGGCCACAAACCCATTGGAGCCCTTCGGGTAAAAGCGCAGCCCACGGGCGACTTGCGCAATCAAGGCCGCGCTGCTTCGTCTGTAATCGCCCGGTCCGATGACGATGACGGGATTCAAGACGGCCACGCGCAGCCCTTCTTCCTGACCGCGCCACACTTCCAACTCCGCTTGGTACTTGCTCCGAGCGTAGTCGGAAACCGCCGGACCATCTTCAAACACCGCATCCTCATGCACTTCCGGCTCCCCAGGCTTGCGGCCCAACGCTGCAACGGAAGAAATGTAGACCAACTCCTCAACGCCCACAGCGAGCATGGCGTTGACCACGTTGGCCGTGCCTTCCCGGTTCACCTGCATCATCCGCCGGGCATCCCGGCGATTGAACGAAACCAAGGCTGCCGCATGCACAACTCGTCGGGCTCCCTCAAACGCGTCCTCCAAGGAAAGGCCGTCTTCCACGTCGCCCTCGGCCCATTCCAGGCGATCGAATGCTCCGGGATCGTCCGGGAGGGAGAACTTCAGAAAAGATTGAAGCCGAAGCCGATCGGAGTTGGGGCGGACCAAAACCCGCACCGATTCGCCCTGCGCGAGCCATTCCCGCACCAAGTGCATCCCGACCGAACCCGTTCCTCCCGTGATGACGTTCATGGGGACGAAGGTAATTCTGAAATGTGCGAAGTAATTTGGCCTACGCGGAGCAAGCCATGAAGAAAACGGACCACATTCAGAGCATTCTCGAACGCCTGCCTCTCAAGCCGGGCGTTTACCAGCACTACGATGCGGACGGTCGGTTGCTCTACGTGGGCAAGGCGAAGGAACTGCGCAAACGCGTGGCGAGTTACTTCACGAAGCAGGCCCTGGATCATGGGAAGACACGGCTGCTCGTATCGAAAATCGCAGACATCAAGTGGCTCGTCACGCCCACCGAAGCGGACGCATTGCTGCTGGAAAACAGCCTCATCAAGGAGCACAAGCCGCTGTACAACATCCAGCTGAAGGACGACAAAACGTACCCGTACATCGTCATCAAGAAGGAGCCGTTTCCTCGGGTGTTCGCCACGCGCAAGCTGATCCGCGATGGGAGCGAATACTTCGGGCCGTATCCGAGTGCGCGGGCAATGCACGTGGTGTTGGAGCTGTGTCGGAAGCTGTACCCGATTCGGACGTGCTCGCTGGCGTTGACGCCGACGAACGTGCACGAAGGGAAGTTCCGGGAGTGCTTGGAGTACCACATTGGGAACTGCCACGCGCCGTGTGTGGGGCGCCAAAGCGAGGAATCGTATGGGGAAGCCGTTGCGGCGATTCGGCACATCCTGCGCGGGGATTTGCGGTCGGTCGAGCGGCTGCTGCGCGAGCGCATCGAGGAGGAGGCCGCGGCGTTTCGATTCGAGGAGGCTGCGGGGTTGAAGAAGCGGTTGGATTTGGTCCAAAAATTCCAAGCGAAGAACACGGTCGTCCACCCCTCCATCCACGATGTGAACGTCTTCACGGTCGTCAGCGACGTCCGAACAAGCTATGTCAACTTCCTGAAAATCAACAACGGAAGCATCGTGCAAGGCCAAACCGTTGAAGTCCGAAAGCGCCTTGGCGAAACCGATGCAGAAGTGCTCGAAGCGGCCATTCCCCTGCTTCGCGACCGGTTCAACAGCGACTCGCCCGCCGTCCTCACCCACCACGCAGTGGACGTGCCCGGCGTGGAAATCGTGGTCCCTCAGCGCGGGGATAAAAAGCGGCTCATCGAACTGTCCGAGCGCAACGCCACCTACTTCATGCGGGACCGGCAAAAGCAACTCGAGCAAGTCGACCCGGAAGCCGCCACGTCCCGGCTGCTCGAAACGGCCGCCGCCGACCTCAGGCTCCAAGAACTGCCCCGCCACATCGAGTGCTTCGACAACTCGAACATCCAGGGCACGAATCCCGCCTCCGCGTGCGTGGTGTTCAAAGACGGCAAACCGTCGAAGGCCGATTACCGCAAATTCAACATCAAAACCGTCGTGGGTCCCGACGACTTTGCCTCCATGCGCGAGGTCGTTTACCGGCGCTACCACCGGCTCCGCGAAGCAGGCGAACCGTTGCCGCAACTCATCATCATCGACGGAGGCAAAGGCCAACTGTCGCACGCGGTGGAGGCGCTCGAAGAACTCGGCCTGATGGGCACGGTTGCCATCATCGGCATTGCAAAACGGCTCGAGGAAATCTTCTTCCCGGGCGACTCCATCCCGCTTTACATCGACAAGCGGTCAACGACGTTGAAGCTCATCCAGCATCTGCGCAACGAAGCGCACCGGTTCTCGCTCTCACACCACCGCGACCGCAGAAGCAAGGACGCCCTTCGGTCCGCGTTGGATGAAGTGCCCGGCGTGGGGCCGACCACGCGTCAAAAGCTGCTCACGCACTTCGGGAGCGTCGAAGGGGTGCGGGGCGCATCGGAGTCCGCGCTGCTGGACGTGGTCAACCTCAAGGTCGCCCGAGCGATCCTCGGCCATTTCAAGGCGGACTAATCCAAGAACCGGGCGTGCTGGTCCGGTGAGGGCAGGGTGCATTGCGTACCAAACCACCGGTGCCGGGACCGGCTGACGATGCGGTAAATCGGGTTCGCCACAGGCGGCCAAATCGCACGCAATCCCCAGGCGGTCACGTGCGGTGCCAAGGCATGAATGGCGGCGCTTTCGATTTGGGCTACGTGGGCCGGCGATTCGAGGTAAACGACGGTGGTGAACGGCGGTCGGCGCAGGGATTCGGGGAGGAAACGAGCGGCATGATCCCCTTGCAACGGGGCGAATGAAAGCGGGGATTCGGGACGCAATCGCCGGAGAACCCAGCGCACCGAACGATCGCACAGGCCGCAGGCTCCGTCGTAAAAGAGCACAGGTCCCGTCATTCGGGCCAAGCAAAATGCGGGTCGTGGATGCCTGCCGAAAGGGCGCGGTATTCGCGTTCGATGGAGGCGACGATGTCGGCCGCAGGCAGAAGGTCCGCGAGGCGGGAGGCCACTTGGCCGATTTCCAATTCACCCTCGGCGAGGTCGCCTTCGAACATCCCGCGTTTTGCCCGACCGCGGCCGAGGAGTTCGGCCAGCTGTTCCGGTGAAGCATGGTCCGCCTCTGCGGTCCAAACCCGGTGCGCAAAGTCGTTTTCAAGCAGCCGAACCGGGGTCAAGGCCTTCAGGCTCAATCGGGTTGACCCCTCGCCGGCTTCGACCACGGCGTCCTTGAAGGCGCGGTGGGCCGAAGACTCGTGGGAAGCGACGAACCGCGAACCGATTTGGACCGCCTCGGCGCCGAGCGCGAAGGCGGCGAGCGTGGTGCGGCCGTCGTGGATGCCCCCAGCAGCGATGACGGGGATGCTGCACGCCTCGGCCACGGCGGGCACGAGGCACAGGGTCGTGGTTTCTTCGCGGCCGTTGTGGCCGCCCGCTTCAAAGCCCTCGGCCACCACGGCGTCGACGCCCGCGGCTTGCGCCTTCAGCGCGAACTTCACGGAGGAAACCACGTGCACCACGCGGATCCCGTGGGCATGCAAATGATCCGTCCACGCCTTCGGGTTGCCCGCGCTGGTGAACACGACCGGCACCCCGAGTTCCACAATGCTCGCCATGTGCTCCTCGATCGAAGGGTAAATGAGCGGGACGTTGACGGCAAACGGTCGATCGGTGGCGGCTTGGGTCTTCTTGATTTGGTCTCGAAGCACTTCAGGATACATGGAGCCTGCGCCCAAAATGCCCAAGCCCCCTGCATTCGAAACCGCGCTGGCCAGCTCCCACCCTGAACACCAAATCATGCCCGCCTGGATGATGGGAAGCCGGACCCCTAACAACTCACAAATCCGATTCATGCCGAGAAGATACGGCGGTTGGCATCGAGGATTTCGGGGTTGCGAACGACGGTGGTGAAGTGGCGTTGAGCGGCCTTGGATTGTTCAAGCCAAACCGATCGCTCAGCGAGCAATGCGCTGCGCAATCCTTCCACCCAAGGCTCCCGTTCCAGCGGCCAATCCCAACCCACGCCCAACCCCTCCAAACCGGACCAAGGCGTGCGGTCGGACAAAAACACCGGACAGCCATGCGCCCAGGCTTCCACGATGGCGTGCCCATAATTCTCATGCAAACTGGGCATCAACAAATAATGCGCCTCAAGCAACGCAGAAGAAACCTCCGACGGCTCAAGCGCACCGAGGTGCCTCACGGTCAGTGATTGGGGTCGTTCGCGATGCTGAAGCAACCGGCTCAAGCAAGCTTCATCCTCCGCTGGACCGATGAGCCGAACCTCGACGGAGGGCGGGTCAACCAAGCCCTTCAATGCCCCTTCAATGGCGCGCACTCCGAACTCGAGGTTCTTGATGGGGTGAATGCGTCCAAGAGCGACCAACACCCATCGATCGGGCGGCACGCGTTTCTCTTCATTTGGAACTGAACTCGGCACGTTCGAGGCGATGCGAATTGCTGCATTCGGGAATTGGCGGGCGATGTCGGATGCCTCCACCTGGCTTGAGGCGTGCCAGCGCACCCTGTTGAACCACCCCAGCCTCTTCGCAACCATCAAGAACAAGCGCTTCTTCATCGGCTTGATGGACAAGGAAGCCTCGCCCATCATCCCCCTTGGGGCGAGAACGATCGAGGTTTCCTCCCTTCGTCGGGCCACCCTCAAAGGAGTCAGCGCAAAGAACCGAGCGAACAGGCTGTTGAGGTACAGGTAATCGGGTTGCAGCGTCTCGATGATGAGGTGATGCCACAGGCCGCGCGTCCAACGTTCGCGCGTGAGGTACATGATGTGGCCCCATGGACGCTCCACCCAGGTGTTGAGCGGGAGGTCGGGAAGGGGGGTGTTTTGGCCCAAATCATAGGCTCCCGCCACCACCCAAACATCGTGCGTTTCCCCCAGCACTTCCACCAAATTCGCGACGCTGCGAATGGGTCCCCCTGCGCGGAAAGCCGGAGTGAACCACTCCGCCGCGACCAGGATCCGAGGCCGTGGTTCAACCGATTCCATGGCGATCCATCCAGTCCCCCAACGTGACCAGCATCCAAACCCGCGTGTAATTGACCCGAGCATCTCCCGCCAAGAACGCCTTCCACAACCGATCCACTTCCGAACCGTCGAGCACATCGACCCGCTTCAGGGCCTCCAAACCCCTTTCGCACAGCGGTTTCAGGGGTCCGCGCATCCACTGCTCCCACGGCAACACGAAGCCCATCTTCTTGCGCTGCGTCACCTCATCCGGAAGCAAATCGCCAAGCGCATCCGTCAACAACTTTTTCGGCGTACTCGGTTCCTTCCAACCATCCGGGACCGCTAAAGCTGCCGCCACCAAGCGGTGATCGAGGAACGGAACGCGGACCTCGAGGGCGTGGGCCATGGACATTTGGTCTGCATCCCGGAGCAGCGTGTGGCCAAGGTAAGTCCCCAGCTCGGCGACGCTGACCTTGCTGTAAAATGGCAGGAAAAACCCGGGTGTGTTGGGTTCAATCTCCTTTGAAAGCCACGAATACACGCGATTGCCGGGAACCTTGCCGCCCTTCCAAATCCGGCGAAGATCTTCCTCCAAAAACAGCTGCCGCGAAAGCGGGTAGGTGTGCTCCAAATCGAAGTAGTCGCCCGCCAGCACATCCGCCTGTTTCCGCGCCGTCACCGTTCCCTTGCTGGCAGCATATGCCTTGCCCGCAAACCGCCGCAAACCGACCGGCCACGAACCCAACCACCTCCATTCCAGCAACTTCTTTGAACGTTGAAACACGGGATAACCGGCGAACAACTCATCCCCACCGAGGCCTGACAACGCCACCGTGATGCCCGCGGCCTTCGTGGCCTCGCTCACAACGAACGAATTGGGCCCGTCACCGCTGGGATGGTCCATGGCCTGAAGCGCTGCGGGAACCTGTTTCAAAAACTGCTCCGCCGTCAACCGGATCTCGTGGTGATCCGTGCCAAACCGTTCCGCCACCATGCGCGACCACGGGCTCTCGTCGAACTCGCCTTCATTGAACGTCACGCTGAACGTCGAAACCGGCCGCTCACTGACCTCTTGCATCAGGCCCACCACCGCGCTGGAGTCCACGCCCCCCGAAAGAAAAGCCCCCAAGGGAACATCCGACCGCATGCGCAACCGAACCGCATCGCGCAACGTGGACCGAAGGGTCGACACCGCGTGTTGCCGGTCTTGCCACGGCTCCACCTCTCCGATGGCGGTTGCCGCGCTCCACCACCGATGCAATTCGACCTCGGCATCCTGCACGCGCATCCAATGCCCGGCTGGAAGCAAATTCACGCCTTCGATGAGGGTGTCCGGCGCGTGGACCGTCCCGTAACGCAAATAATCCACCAAGGCCGTGCGATTCAGTTTGCGCTGAACTGCGCCGGAAGCCAGCAATGCCCGCACCTCGCTCGCAAACGCCAATCCTCCGTCGATGGTAGACCAGTACACGGGCTTGATGCCCAGTCGGTCGCGGGCAATGACCAGCTCCTCCCGTTGGGCATTCCACCATGCGAAGGCGAACATGCCGTTGAAGCGATGCAAGGCCTCCATTCCCCACGTCCGCAGCGCCCGCATCAGCACTTCCGTGTCCGAATCGGTTTCAAACGTCCCGCCCAGTTCCTCCGCGAGCTCCTTGAAATTGTACAACTCGCCATTGAACACCAGCACATCACCGCTCGCATCGTGCCATGGCTGGTGGCCCGCCGGAGTGGGATCGAGGATGCTCAAGCGCCGGTGAGCCAGCGCGATTCCCGGGACCGCCCACACGCCCTCATCGTCGGGACCGCGGTGGCCTTGTGCCGCGTTCATCCGAACGCATGCCGGTTCCGATCGATCCGGGTCCCATCCGTGTATGCCCGCGATTCCGCACATGTTCAGTCTGCTTTGAACGGTTGCCAGCCCTGAGCTTGAAGTTCCACTTCAGCGCCGTTTTTTGTGATGAGTTGACGCTCAGAAGCGTCGTCGGTCAAGTAACCGATGATGCTGAACATGGGGTGGTTCAGGATTTGGTCAGCATCCGATTGAGCTACCGTAAAAAGCAGCTCGTAATCTTCCCCGCCGTTGAGCATGCACGTCGTCGGATCCAAATTGAACTCGCGCGCGGCCTCATACGCCTCGGGGTTGATGGGCAATTTCTCCTCAAAGACCTTGACGCCCACCCCGCTCTCCGTGCACAGGTGGAAAATTTCCGAGGACAAACCGTCCGAAACATCGATCATCGATGTTGGCTTCAACTTCAACTGAAGCAACTCACGGACCACATCAAACCGAGCCTCCGGCTTCAACTGCCGCTCCAACACGTAATCGTAACCGGTCAAATCCGGCTGGGCTCCCGGCGCCTCCTTGAATACGTGCTTCTCCCGTTCAAGGACCTGCAGGCCCATGTACGCCCCTCCAAGCTCCCCAGAAACCACCAATAAATCGCCGGACTTCGCCCCATTCCGGCGCACGATGCGCTCGCTGTCGGCAAACCCCAGCGCCGTCACGGAAAGGACCAACCCCGATGGACTGGTCGTCGTGTCGCCGCCGATGAGGTCCACGTTGTACAGTTCGCACGCCTTGAGCATGCCCGCATACAGCTCCTCCACCGCTTCCACCGAGAACCGATTCGACAATGCCATGCTCACCGTCACCTGAGTCGGCGTCGCGTTCATCGCGCAGATGTCGCTCAAGTTCACGATGATGGCCTTGTAGCCGAGGTGCTTCAAGGGCGTGTAGGACAAATCAAAATGAACCCCCTCGCACAGCATGTCGGTGCTCACCAGCACCCGCTTGTCTCCGGGATTCACCACCGCAGCATCGTCCCCCACCCCCAAAAGGGTGGACGGTTGCCGCGTCACCAATTCCGACGTCAAATGCCGGATGAGTCCAAACTCACCCAGCGACCCGATTTCCGTTCGTTCCATGGACCAAAGGTACTCCGTTCCCAGGTCCCGTCACGTGGGAATCAGTTGTCCTGAGGAGCCGCGTCGGAGACCAACTCCACCTTGCCCGAGAAGTGCAGGTTCAAGCCCGCAAACGGGTGGTTGAAGTCGATGACGACTTCGTTGAGCAGGACGTCCGCCACGATGCCCATGAGCTCGTCGCCGTCCTCGGTTTCCATCGGCACCACTTCGCCGACCTCGAAGATGGACTCGTCGAGTTCGCCGTCGACGATGAACGCAGATTTGGGCACGCGCACGTACGCCTCCTCATCCTCGTCACCGTAGGCCTCTTCCATGGTCAAGCCGAAGGAGAACTCCTCGCCCTCTTTCAGCCCCATCAGCTTCTGCTCGAACGACTCGAGCACCTCGAGTTGGCCGACCGTAAAGGCAAACGGCTCGTCCGCGGGACAAACCTCCAATTCTTCACCGTTGGCATCGTTTTCGCGCAACACGTAGGTGACCTCGACGTACTTGCCGTCGGCAATGAGCTTCTCGTTCATGGCGCGAAAGTACGCGCGGTCCGAACTAACTTGGGACCATGCGATTGAACTTTTTGACGACCGCCGCAGTGGCCCTGCTCAGTACCGGGGCACTGACCGCCCAAGACACGCTGTTTCACCGAACGCCGCGGTTGTTTTTTCCGCAAGGATGCCACAACGGACACCGGCCGCTGCCGGATGCCGATTTGGACCCGCGTTTCGTGAATTACGACATGACGCAGAGCATCGCTCGCAGCGACTCCTTCGATGTGCACCACTACGAGGTGACGTTGGACGTGACGGAATACAACTTGCAGCAACTTCAAGGGCATGCGCGCATCGATTTGACGGTGGTGAACGAAGCAGCGAGCGACCTTTGGTTCGACCTCATCGACCTCGTGGTGGACAGCGTGCACCTGGACGGCAGCAGCGTGTCGTTCTCGCACGTCGATGGCCAATTGCACGTGGCAGCAGGAATGGACTGGATCGCTGGAGCCGAGCACGAAGTGGAGGTCTGGTATGGCGGACACCCGTATTCGGATCCGTATTGGGGGGGCGTGTACTTCGCGTCGGACTACATCTACCAGCTCGGCATTGGCCTCACTTCCATTCCGCCGAATTTTGGCAAAGTGTGGCATCCGTGCTTTGACAACTTCGTCGAGCGCGCCACCTACACGTGGCACGTCACGAGCGCGGGGGGACGAAAAGCGCACAACCAAGGCACGTTCTTGGGAGAAACCGCGCTGGGTGGCGACACCGTCTTGCGCAGCTTCACGTTGCAGCACCCCATCCCGACGCACCTCGCCGCCTTTGCCGTGGCGAATTACGTCGACAGCAACTTCGTCCACACCGGCGCGTACGGGGAAGTTCCGGTGCGCTTGACCGGCAAACCCGCGCACATCAACGGCATGGTCAACAAGTTCCAGGATTTGGGCTACGCCATCGACGCCTTGGAATACTGGTGGGGACCGTACGCTTGGGAACGCGTGGGATATGTTTTGACCACAGACGGTGCTTTGGAAATTCCGACGAACATCGCGTACCCGCAGTTCATGGTGGACGAATCGCTCGCTGCCAACGGCGATTTGTTGGCCCACGAGCTCGGGCACCATTGGTGGGGCGACTTGGTGGCGCCGACCATCCACAACCACATGTGGCTGAAGGAAGGGCCGGCGGAGTACAGCAGCCACTTGTTCGTGGAGTGGAAGGATGGGCCGGAGGCGTTCGTGGATTTGGTCAAGGACAACCAGCTGTTCGTGCTGGAGCAGGCGCACATCCAAGACGAGGGCTTCCATCCGATGTCGCCGATGCCGGATGCGGAGATTTACGGGCGGCATACGTACTACAAAGGGGCGGCGATGCTGCACAATTTGCGGGCCTACCTCGGGGATGAGGCGTTCCGTTCGGGCATGCAGCAAGTGATCGCGGAGTTGTACGATTCGCACATGGACGCGGAGCTGTTCCGGGTGACGCTGGAGGGCGCGACGGGCGTGGATTTGCAGCCGTTTTTCGACGCGCTGATTTACCAGCCAGGCTTCTCGACGTGGGTCATTGATTCAACGGAAGTGGCGCCGCTCGGGGCGCCGATTCCTGCGACGACCTTGTACCTGCAGCAGAAATTGCGGGCGTGCGAGAATTACCACGAGGGCGTGCCGTTGGACGTGACGGTTTGGGACGCGAATTGGAATCGAGTGGAAGGCCAAATCCAAGTCTCCGGCCCCACCGCCACCGCCATCGTAGACCACCTCGGCATCACCGAACCCGCCATGATCGCCCTCAACGCGAACGGGCGGCTCAACCAGGGTCGCATGGACCACACGTTCCCGGTGACGGGCACGATGGGGCTGACGAACTTGCCGTGGGTGGAGATGCGGCTCGGGTGCGACGCCATGCCGGAGGGCGACAGCGCGCTCGTTCGGGTGGAACACCATTGGGCCGCGCCGGATGCGGGGCCGGTGGCGCCGTATGTGGACGAGCTGAGCGGAACGCACTTTTGGGTCGTTGACGGGATTTGGCCCGAGGAAGGCATGGTGCTGGACGCGCGGTTGCAGTACTACGGGAACGACGACACGGACTTGGACTTCCCGCTCTACGGGGGGACGGAGGAGGGCGCGTTCTTGGCGTGGCGGCCGAGCGCAGGCGAGCCGTGGGTGGAGTACCCGGATTACGAATGGCAAGGGGGCTCGCTGACGAACGGCAGCGGCATTTTCAAGATCCTGAAGCTGCGGAAAGGGCAGTATGCCTTTGCGAAGGGCGATGTTTCAGTTGGGATTGAATCGACGCACGATCAGGAACTCGCGGTGTTCCCCAACCCCGCTTCGGACGTGTTGCAGGTGCCGCTCGAACCCGGCGATGAGACCGTGGTCATCTTCGATGGGCAAGGGCGAAAAGTGGGTCAACGCAGCGCACGAGGCGAATTGAACGTGCAATGGGACGTCAACGGATGGGAGCCGGGGACTTACGTCGTCGTCGTGGGGTCCCGCAGCGCTCGGTTCGTGGTGACGAACTGATTCCACCATTCAGAACATCCACAGGCCCACTCGGAACATCACCGAGTCGGTCGATGAACAATTCGTGCAGAGGCGCTACATTGTGGAAATGAGTGCCGGACGAATGAACATCGTGGTGGTCGAGGACGAAGCGGTCATCGCCGACCACATCCTCATGACGTTGCGCACCCTCGGGTTCAGGCCGTGGGGGCCGGCCGTAACGTTCGAGGAAGCGCGCGGCTACGTTGAGCGGGGGCCGGTGGATTTGGTTTTGGTGGACATCAACCTCGGCGGCAAACACGACGGCATTGCCCTCGGGCACTGGCTCAAACAGCAGGCGCAAGTGCCCCACGTATACCTCACGGCGAACAGCGATGCCCGCACCCTGCACGAAGCGAAGACCACCTTGCCGATGGGGTACCTCGTGAAGCCGTTCCAGCGGCATGACCTGCTCAGCGCCATCGAACTGGCCCGAACGAATTGGGAACTCCTCAGCCGGGCCGTGAGCACCTCGGTGGCGGAAACGGGACAAGAAGGAATCCGGTATTTGAAAGACTTGCGGTTGTTGTTCGTGCAGCACAAGGGGGAACAACGGCGGCTGGATTTGGACGAAATCGTGTACCTGAAAGGCGCGCACGTTTACGTGGAATTGATGATGTGCACGGGCGAGGTCCTTGTCATCCGATCCACCCTCGCAGCATTCCTCGAATTGTTGCCCCTGGATCGGTTCGTGCGCATCCACCGGTCGTTCATCGCCAACATCAGCTACGCTGAGCATTTTGACGGAAAGGAGTTGCGCGCGCACGGCCACGTTTTGCCCGTGAGTCGCAACCAGCGCCAAGCACTCCAGCGTCGCTTTCCCACCCTGAATTGAACCCGTTGAAGCGCATCCTTCTGCTCGGTGGCGTCGTTTGTGGGGTGTTGCTCTCCCACCTTGCGGACGCTCAAGACCTGCCGTACACCTGCGAGGTGATGGACTGGAACGCTTCGAACGGACTGCCTCCGGAGCGGATGACCTTCATGGAGCGGGATTCATTGGGTTACTTGTGGCTCTTCAGCCACCAGGCCATGGCCCGGTTCGATGGCAAGCGATTCCGGACCTTCTACTATTCCGAAGAACTGCCCGAGTTCGGTCAGCACGAATTCTTGCGCGGCGTTTTCAAACTCCCGTCGGGGAAACTCGCGCTTCAATTTGGTGTGAAACACTACGATGTTGAGGAACACAACGCGTTTTCGGTTTGGAATCCTTACGAATTGCACCATGAACGTCCCACCGATTGCTTGCCGCCGTTGCGCAAGGATGATGTGGTGTATGCTTCCATGAGGCCGGCCATCGGATCGGGGGCTACGCAGTGGTTCGTCATGGACACGGTGCACCAAATCCCGCGCGTCTTGGCCGAAGATGAGGCGTTCGGAGACTCACTCGTCACGCGGGTGATGGGTACCGATTCAACGTGGATCGAACCCCTGTTCAGCGCCCCGAACGAAGGGGATTTCTACCTCGTCACACCATGGAATCGCGACTCCACGGGCATGATCCACGCGCGGGGCGGCGAAACGAAGACCGCTTGGAACCCATTCTGCAACATCCGCGCGAACTACCGCCTTCGAAGGCACCAAAACCACACGGTGTGGTTCGATCCGGATGGCTCCATGTTGCATTGGGTTTGGCGAGCAGAAGATCATCCGGAACACGCCGATGACGGATTCGCAATCCAAACCATGGATCGGGGGCTGATTCCCGATACAGCAAGCCTCGAGGGGACCGATTGGAGCGAAGTTATCAACCTGAAGCACGGCTACCGGGGCAGTGAAGTGCGCTACAACCCGACGAGTCGGCACATTTGGATCTTCTCAGAAAACGAACTCCACGTCCACGACCGATTCGGAAAGCTCCTTGCCCATACGGTCCTGGATCCGAAGCGGACTTGGACCCAGACCATTCACGACGTGTTGTTTGTGAACGGTCAGGAAGCCCTCGTGTTGAGCGCTTCGGGACTGTGCTCCATCGCCCTGTCTCCCAACCCGTTCACCGTCCATGAAATCCCCTTCAAGGAAAAACAAAACTCCATCGGATGGAGAAACCTAGTGAGTTGGAATGAGGACACCCTGTTGTTCCGTACCGATGCCTTGGGCATCCACCAGCTCAGTGACGGGCGCATTGAGCCGATTCAATTGAGGGAGGAAAACGGCAAGGGGCTGTACGTTTCCGGTGACACGTTGTTCATCTTGCACAAAGGTGAAATCGCTGCTTACACCGGGTTCCCGAATCCGAAACGAGTGCAACGCATCCCGGTGGAGTTGCGTTGGACCTGGGGCCTCGGCCAAACCGCCTCCAAGAAGTGGTGGGCGGGGAACCGGGAATTGTACTTCGGCGACCACCCCAGTTCTTGGAGGTACTACACCTCCCATGGAGCGAACGTCTACCAAGTCCTCGAAAGCGATGCCTGCGGATGGTTGGTCGCCACCGGAGCTGGGGTGCAGTTGATCGATGCCGAACGCGGCGCGCTTCGTCCTGCTGCTGAGCAGTTTCCCGAGTTGGGCGCCATCAAGTCGGGATGCCACGCCCTCCTCGAAGATTCAGCCGGGGGGTTCTGGATCAGCACCAGCGGTGAAGGACTGTTTGCCTGGAATGCCCGCGAGGCCACGTTGCGCCAGTATTCCGTTCGACAAGGCCTGCCCTCCAACACCGTGTACGGCGTGTTGCAGGACCGGCGCGGCCGCATGTGGGGTTCCACCGACCAGGGCCTGTTTCAATTGGACCCGACCTCGGGCGAAGTTGCCGTGTACGGAATCCGACGGGGCATCCCGGAGGTGGAATTCAACCGGACTTCCTTCCTGCGCCACTTCGATGGTCGGTTTTTCTTTGGCGGCGTTTACCATGGGATTTCGTTCCATCCCGACTCGATTGCTTCCGACTTCCGAGAACTTCAGTCCTCCTTGCACCCGGTGGTGGATCGGGTGCTTCAGCACCAGCGCGATGACCGCGCCGTGGACGATGTGACCGAGGCGTATCGCGCGACTGGCCGGCTGATGCTCGGCCCTTCCGACGATTTCATTGCGATTCGAATGGCCGTGCCGGAGTTCATGGATCGGCGGTTCGATTATGAGTTCCGCATTCAGCAGGCCGAATCGTTCAACGACGCGTTGGATTGGCAACCTGTTTTCGAAGACCAAATCACCTGTTCCTCCTTCAGCCCCGGTCGTTACGTGCTCGAAATCCGTGCCCGTTGCAACGAACTCGGTTGGCTTGACTCCAGAGCGGAAGTCAACTTGGTCGTGTCCTACCCGTTTTACCAGCGCGCATGGGTGCGCATCGGGTGCTTCGTTCTGGTATTCGGGATGTTGTGGGTCGTTCAGGAAGCGCGCAATCGGGGTTTGGCCCGAAGAAACCAGCGCCTTGAAGACCGGGTGAAGCGGCGCACAGAAAGCCTGCGGGAGGCCATTCAAGAGAAGGAAGCCTACCTCGCTGAAACGCATCACCGCGTGAAAAACAACTTGCAAATCATCAGCAGCCTGCTCGAGCTTCAAGCGCTCCAAATGGACGACGAGGTGCACCGAGAGCAATTCAACTTGAGCAAATCGCGCATCGACGCCATCAACCTGATCCACCAGCGCATGCTGAGTGAAGAAGGAGAGCGCGTCATGGACTTGAAATCCTACCTGGTGGAGCTGATGCGGCTCATCGAGCGGGGACAAGTGGCCCAACAGGATGAAGTGCACTTGGAGGTAACCGGCGAAGACGTGACTTTGCGGCTGAAAGAAATGGTGCCGTTGGGGATGATTTTCAACGAACTGATGACGAATACCATCAAGCACGTGGTTCCGCAAGCGCGGGAATGCTGGGTGCGCGTCGACATCGCATCCGAACAAGGCGATTGGGTTGAAATGAACTACCGCGACTCCGGCCCAGGGCTGACCTCAGGTCTGCGATTCGACGAGTCCCAATCCTTGGGCCTGCGGTTGGTGGGGCGGTTCACGCACCAGCTCCAAGGCTCCGTCGAGGTGCTCGCCGATGGTTCCATCGCTTTGCGCATCCCTCTTCCCTCGTGAGGAAAAGCCCAGAAATCAAAAAAGCCCGCCTCCCGATGGGGGAGGCGGGCCGCTCTTCACTCAATCGCAATCTTCACCAAAACCAGCGAGGAGGATCAAGAGGTCTTGTGTCGTAATCATGGAGTCTCCATTCAAATCCGGACAATCCGAACCGCTCGATGGCGCGAACGCACAACCGCCATCGTCCACGTTGGCTTCAGGATTGTAATTCGTCGCATTTTCGTAGGTGCAACCCAGCACCTCTTCGGTGCTGCATACCCCGTTCGGGTCCGTGACGGTGACCATCGCAATGCTGTAACTCAAGTTTCCATTGGAATCCTCAGAAACGATGTTGACCACCACCGGATTTCCAAGGTCTTCGCAGCTGAAGTCCGTTTGGAGCAAACTCGTGTAAAGGACTTCACCACAATCGTCGACTGAAGGTGCGGCCAACAGCGCAGGCGTGCTGATGAACGCCAAGCCATCTTCGTCCAATGGCAACTCAATGTCCTGCGGGAAAATCGTCGGGCCTTGCGTGTCGAGGATGCAACTTCCGTCCGGTTCGGTGACCGCCGCGTCGTAATTGCACGCCGTCTCATCCGCGCAACCGTGGACTTCCAGTTCATCGCAAACCCCGTCTCCATCGGCGTCACTCAAGCAATTGCCCTCGCAATCGAAGTGCGTTGCGGCAAGGGTTCCCTCGCAATCGCAGTAAACGTCCTCGATGTAGAAAGTCGTCCCGGCGAATATTCCGCCCCCAAACGCATTCTGAATGAGCCAGTGTTCGCTGAACTCATCGCTGCCCAACTCAGTGAGTTCCAAAATCATTTGGTCAGGACCCACCCCATCACCAAGCTGCAACACGTTGTACAAACCGAACGTTGCCGTGGTTCCAAAGCGCGTGATCACCACCGGCAAGTTGTTATCAATCGCCAACTGCAATTCTTGCTCCAACGCCAATCCGGTCTCCAGGCTGATGCCAATGCGCCAACGATTCCAATGGCCGTTGTCCGCCCAATTCAGCTCAGCAACCAAGGCCAAATCCGTACCAGCACCGCCGCATACTCCGCAATCATCCTCCTCAGCGCAACTGCCATCTTCGTCCGTCGCCAACGCATCGTAGTTGCAGGCACCCGCTGCGGTGCAACCCGCAACCTCCAGCTCGTCGCACACGCCGTCGCCATCGCCGTCATTCAAGCACGTGCCGTCGCAAGCGTAGTACTCCGCAGCAACCGAACCCTCGCAATCGCAGTAAGCATCCGTCAACAACACCTCATCACCCGGCGATGCGGCTCCGCCCAACAGTTCGGAAAGCACCCACGCACCGTCAGGATCCAAGTAGAAGATCGCAAAGTCCGGATTCGTCGATGTGCCATCGAAGTCCACGTCATAAATCGTGAACATGCCCGTCACACCGTTGTGCGTAATCGCCAACTCCATGCCGTGAGCCATCGCGCTCTCGATGGCCGCTTGGTGAGGCGCAACGGCCGAGGCCAAAATGCCCAAGCGATGCTGAGGCCAGTTGCCATTGTAAGCCGCATTCTCAGCAACTTCAAAGTACAAGTCCAAGCCCGTGCCGCCGCACACTCCGCACTCATCGGCCTCCAAACAGCTGCCGTCGTCCGTGGTGGCGTCTGCATTGAAATTGCAAGCCGCTTCATCCATGCAGCCCGGAACCAAGGGTTCGATGACCGCTTGTACTTCGAGGGCCGGCCCTGGAGACGTGCTGTTGTATTGACCGTAGTAATCGTAGGCACGGAAAACCAGGCATTCTCCCGGCATCAACAGAATCGGCTCCATGTTGTGGATGTTTTGAGGACCCTCAATCCAAGCATTCACGGTGCACGAGACCTCCCCTGAATCGTTCGGACGATGCAACATCACGTAGTCCTGATTCAAATTGTCCTGATTCAAGTCTGCAAACGAAACGAGGACCCCAAATCCATCCACCGGGGCGCACACCTCGACGAACGGTCCGAATGCATACGTTCCATAGACCGGCGAGGACTCCGTTGAGGCCAGCGGACAATCGCAGGTTGCGCCTGGACCCGCTCCTCCACACACCCCACATGCATCAAACTCCGAACAGCTGCCGTCCTCATCGGTCGCAGCAGGATCGTAGTTGCATGCCGCGGAATCCGTGCAACCGGGAACTTCCTCCTGGTCGCAAACCCCATCACCATCGGCATCCAAATCACACGAACCGTCGCAGTTGCGGAACACTTGGGGAATTGACCCCTCACAATCGCAGTAAACATCATGTACCGTGAGCACCGTGGCTGCCGGAACCCCGCCTTCGAAGAGTTGACTGAACAGCAAGAGTTCCGTGGACGGATTTGGCCATTTGAAGTAAAGCAACTGCTTGTCCGTCAAGTAGCCCGTGTAGTTGCAGTTGCCATCGCATTGGACGTAATCCAAATCCACAGACAAAGCGACCCCGTTGGGCGCAACCAAGCTGGCTTGGGCGTTCCGCGATCCGGCTCGGTTCAATTCAGTCAGGTGCTCCTGTGCCCAAGCCCCGTCCACCGCGAGGTAGTTCATCGGCCAGGTTCCACCGTTTTCCGAGGGCAACACCAATGTGCTCAACCCCAATCCATCACCAGAACACGTTCCGCACTCGTCAATTGCGGCGCACGACCCGTCATCTAGCGTAGCTTCTGGATTGAAATTGCACGCACTTTGATCGGTGCAACCCGGAACGCACGTGCTCCCGTCGCCTCCGCAAACTCCGCACGCATCCACTTCCAAACCACACCCACACCATTGGTTGTTTGCATCCACTTGGGCGTAGTCAAAATCGCACGATCCGCAATCATCGGGGTAATAGCATAAGCCATCGAAAATGGCGGTCCCGTATTCCGCTGAAAGTTCCTCAAGGGCGGAATCGTCAGCGAGCGGATTGTAGTTGCAGGCCGTGGGATCCGTGCAGCCGATTTCTTCCGGGAAATCCCCTTTGATGCACCGAACGGATCGGTGATCCCTCCGGTAATTGTTGCAACCGGAATCGTGCCCTCCGCTGATGCGACACGCCTTCGGGCCCGAGTTGCTGGTCGCCGTCCAATGGGATGTGGGGCCGATGTTGACGTTTCCAAACAAATCCGTGCCTGCAGGCAGAAGGGTAAAGCCCGATTCGTTCGTGGCGCTTGAATGGTACTCCTCCGCCATGATCGCAAATGCCGCTGAACTTCCTCCGCCAAACTGATCGAGCAGGGCGTTCCATTCATTTAATGTGGCGGGGTGCCACCCCGTTGGGCAAAGCCCCCGATAATCCACAACAGCATTCCAATTGTATCGGCGTCCATAGTAGTCGGCGTTGCCTTCGTTGTTCAAGAAGACACTTCGCGCACCAACTTCGAGGTTTGAATTCACCACGGGTTGCACTTGGAGCGGAATCTCATCCCCATTCGCATAGTGCGTGTTTTGGAGGTTCTCTTGGAACCAACATTGGTCTCCTATGGCGACCAACGGGTACTCATGACCGTCATAAGTGACCGAATGCAGAAAGTCGCAGACCTCGCTTCCACACACGCCTGACTCATCCGGATAAGCACAATGCGCCTCATCTGTAGCTCCCGGCTGGTAATTGCAGGCCAAATCATCGGTGCATCCCACCACCTCATACTCGTCGCACACCCCGTCTCCATCTGCATCGTTGATGCAATCGCCTTCGCAATCAAAGAAAACATCGGGCAGCGAGCCCTCGCAATCGCAGAAAACCCCATCCAAGGCAATGGAAGTACCTGCGGGCAACCCTCCTGCTACCAATTGTCCGAATAAAAGCTGGGGTCCAGGACCATCAACGGGCTTGAAGTAAAGAAGTTGCTTGTCCACCATGTAACCCGTGTAGTCCATGCAGTTTCCGCTGCACTCGACGTAGTCAAACTCCACGTGGGCCTCAAGCCCATCTGGGGTCGTCAACGTCGCGTTCACCTTGCGGGTTGATGCGTTGTTCAAAGGCTCCAGGTTCGCCTGGGTCCACTCTGCCGATACCGCGAGGTAATTCTGGGTCCAAGCTGCACCGTCCTCGGCAGGCAAGACCGTTCCCATGAGTCCCAAACCAGGTCCGCCACACACCCCGCATGCATCGAGGACACCGCACGTCCCGTCGTCGAACGTCGCAGCTTCATTGTAATTGCAGGCTTCTGGATCGGTGCACCCATCGATTCCGACCTGTTCATCGAGCACACACCGCACCGAGTTCATGAAAATCAGGTTGTTCATTTGGCCTCTGAACACCACGTCGGCATCGGAACGCATGTTTCTCATTTGGTCCGGCCGCACTCCCGGGCTCCACCACTGCCCATTCACATCGATGTGGATGTAGCCGTAGTAATACCGCCAACCGCCAGGTAGCGCAGAGAAACCGGTTCCATTTGTACCGTTCCAACCGAGATCATCCTTGAGCGATGGGCTCAAATCATTCCGTTGCTGCTGGTTGTATTCCGAAGTTCCTGGCACGCCAGACGCAAAGAGCAAGGCCTCATCGCTCAGGCCGAGTTCATTTTCTAACACGAACCAGTCGGCATCGGAACTTACGTGCCAACCGGAAGGGCACAAGAGCCCGCTGTTGGCTGCGTATCCGTTGTACAACTTACCAAAGGTCGCGCCGTTGTTGGAGTCGTCGCCGTAGTGTGCCCATGCAGGAACGTTCAACAAGGAGTTGTTGGCTTCATCGATGATGGCCAACGGGGTTCCGTTTCGGTCTTGTTCAGCGCGGAGGTTTTCCTTGAACCAGCACTGGTGTCCAATTTGGACCACCTCATAAACGTAACCCTGGTAATCGACCGGGGAACAGTTCGACTGCGAAACCCAAGGGCTGCAGCCTGCTGTTCCTTCCAACCCAAACTGAACAGCGAACGCGTTCGCACAGGGTTCTGCCAATTCAGCTACATACCCGTTTGGCGCCGCACAGGACCACTCGACGCCGTCGCCATCGCCCAGCCCATCCCCGTCGGTGTCCTCGAACCAAAACTGCTCAGACAATTCACCAAAGCAACCACAGAATTCCCCCACCTCAAAGGGATAGGAGGTGGTGGTTCCATTGGAGTAGGTGATTCCATCGCTTGACAACACGGTGTTTCCCTCGGCGTCATGGATGTTCCAACTGACTTCGTTTGCATAGACGAAGGGCGATTCAAAAACGAACTCGTAGCACCCAGCATCCAAGCAAATGAAGTCAGAGCCTGCCACCACCCCTTGACCCCAGGTCGATGCGTCGGTGACCACGACCTGTGCGACATCAATGTAACCGCTGTAAAGCACCTCACCGTATGCGTTTACGATTTGGTAGCCTCCTGGACTGCCCGGGTTGTAGCCCGTCCAACCGTCGCCATAGCTGTCGAACATGTTGATTTGAAGGGCAATGCCTTGTTCGTTTTGGTCGCAAGCACACGTCACATCGTAGGTGCAGAAATCGCTGCTCACAGCATCGGGGTGGTAATTGCAGGAGGTCAACACATTGCAAGAACACGTGGCCTCATCCGTGCCTCCGTCGACCACGGTCCAACCGAAGTCGTCCACCAGGACCTGCCGTGCCGCCTCGGCCTCCGAACCGCACCAAACCGCATCGTTCACCAATGCCACGCTTGGTTGCAGGGTTTGTCCAGCCCAACCGATGAGCGTTTGGGAATAGTTCAAGGCCGAAATGCCTGAACCCTCCAGGGTGCGGGTCAACTCGGTCACTTGTCCGATGTTCCAGCCCCCTAAGCTGAAGTTCATGCCTGGGGCATTCATGAAGGTTTCGTAAAAATTGCTGACGCTTTCCACATTCCAGTTGGAGAGGTCCAATTCCATGGCGCTCCCCTGAAACGCACGCTTCATGTTCGTAACGCCCGAAACATCCCAATCACTCAAGGACTGGTTGTAGGCACTAAAAGCGAAAGTTGAGTTCATGTTGACGATGCCTGAAACATCCCAACTGTTCAACGGCTGATTGAAGGCTGAACTCTTGAACAGGTTCTCCAACGAATGCACGTTTGGAAACACCCACGCATCCAACGGCTGGTTGTACTCGGCCCCATAAAACATTCCCACGATCAACTGCGCACTCCCCAAATCCCAATCATTCAATGGTTGGTTGTAGGCGCTTCCACGAAACGCATCATTGAAATTGGTCACATTCGAAACGTCCCAGTTTCCAATGGGTTGATTGAACGCCAGCGATTCGAAAAAAATGCCCTCCATGTTGGTCACTTGGCTCACGTCCCATTCGCTCAAATCCTCATTGAATGAGGCGGCGGCTTCGATGGGAGCATCGTATCCGTCAGCAAGTAGGTGCAGCTGGCTGCTGAACAACCCCTCCATCGAAGTGACTTGACTGACATCCCAATCGCTGATGTGGCCATACAGGGCTTCGGCCGACGGTTGGTCAGTCAACCAAAGGGCCACCGCCTCGTGGATGTTCTCCGTGACGAGGCATGAATCATCTGCTCCCACAACCGTGCAAATCAAACCGCCTGACGGGCTATAGCCGAACGCATTTTGAATTTCTGCTCCGGGAGTGTAACCCTCTTGGCCGACCGGTTCGATGTACAACAAGGCAACTCCATCGAGGTTGGGAGCGTCGTAAACCACTTGCCAAATCTCAAACTCAGCGGTGATGCTGCCGTCAGACAGAATGACCGGCGCATCATCCGCAACCGCCTGATTCAATTGGGCTTGAAAATTCAGCGCCTCAGACTGCGCAATGCCGATGTAGTCGTCATGCCAATTATTGTCTGCGGTTGAGGTGAATACCAAATCGCACTGTCCCGAAACCGAAGTCAAGGAAAGCGAGACCGCAAAAAGGAAGGAAAATAGTGCTTTCATGGTGGTGATGTTTTGGAACACCAAAAAACCATTGAACGCATCAGCCGAAAAAAATAAATAACGCAACTAACTCATTTTCAACACTTTGAATCTCTACACAGAGGCGAATGAAATGGCTCTTCTTGTTCTTGACGCCCTTTGTCGTGTTCTAAACGGTTCGAGTGCACCCCGGTCTTCAACACTCATTCACAGTCAATTGCAACGAAAGCGACCTTCGATGCCTTACCGAACAGGAAGGGCGGCGATGCGGCCGCGGCCGGCGAGCCAGGCGGTGGTGCCGTCGGGGGTGAAGCGGAGGGTGAGGAAGGACGAGTCGGGGAGGTGGGTCCAGGTTTGGCCTCCATCGTGCGACCGATCGATGCCCGGAATCCCCACGGCCCACAGCTCCTGCCCCTCGGTCCCCGGCACCGCCTGCACGCACGACCGGTAACCCGGCCCCTCCCCCGGCTGGTGAAGCGTCCACGTCTTCCCCGCATCCGCCGTCCGCACCTTGTTCGCCCGGCAATCGTCCATCGCCTCCCAGTCGCCCCCAATCGCCATCCCCGCCTCCTCGCTCCACATCGCCAGCGAGAACATCCCGGTCATCGCCCCGCCCTGCACCACCGGCGTCTCCACCACCGTCCACGACCGCCCCCGATCCTCCGTCATCAACACGCGCGAAGCCGCACCCCCCGTGATGCACCACGCCCGATCGCCCCGCGCCACCACGTTCGTATTGCTCGCCGCAAACGCAGCCTCGCCCGGCAACGCCGCCGGCAACGCCTCGCACCCCACGCGCCTCCAAGATCGCCCGCCATCCCGCGTCAACGCCACCGCCGCGCACCCCGCGTCCGGCTCGCTCGGATCCCCAAACGCCACCCCCTCCCGCTCGTCCCAAAAATCCACCGAATCCCAAAACACCCCCTCCCCGTCCTCGCGGTAAACGACCTCCCAATCCCGCCAATTCTCCGACCGCATGAACAACCCGGGCGAACCGACCCCGATCGCCACGGCCGCGCCCCCCGCAATCGCCACCGCCCGCACCTCCGGCCGCACCCCCTCAAACTCCAGCGTGTCCACAAACCACGTCGCGCCCGCATCGAACGTGCACCCCCAAACCCCGCCACTCCCCGCAAACAAAACCGTATCCCGACCGGCCACCTCCAACGCCCGCACACTCACCCCCGGCAACTCCAGCCCGGCCGGCCGCGGCGCACACGCCACCAACGCCAGCAACGCCCAAATTCCCTGTTTCATGCCGTCAAATTACGACCCCAACGGCACCACCACCAACGACCGCACCACCGCCTCAATTTCGCGCATGTACTCCCGCTTATCGAAGTACGGCGCATACGCATACCCCTCCACCGTCACGAGCCGCCCCCGCGACGCGTCATACGTCGTCAAGCTGTAAAACGGCCCGCCCATGTAATCGTTCTCCACCCGCCACAAACCGCGCAACTCCGAAGCGAACTCGCCGTTGAACGCGACCTCCTCGTACGTCGGGTAGTACCGCATTTCCGTGGTCATGAACGACCCAGGCGTCGGCCCTTCCACGTGCCGCCGCAACACCGCATTCCGCGCACGCAACCGCGCGCGCATCGACAGCAACGTGTCGCTCGTGTACGGCTCGAAATAGATGAAAATGCCCTGCTGCACGTCGTGGTTGTTCCCGCCTTTCATCCGCGTCATTTGGCGGTCGATCCAAACAAATTCCTCCGACTCCTGCGCGAGCTGCGCATCCCGAGGCAGCGTCAACATCACCCCGTGCCGCTCCGCAAGGTCCCGCGCCAGCGGCTCGTTCACCGAAAGCGCCACCAACTCCCCAAACCGGTCCACCTCCTCGCGGTGGAAGATGCTCAGCAAATCGCCCCGGCGCTCGTGGAAGCGCCCTGCGAGTTCCGCCGCCGTGCGCCCTTTGCCCGCCACAAACAGCTGCCCCGAAGCAAAGCGGTCGCGGTAGATTTCCACGGACGGCTCCTGCGTGTCGATGCGGTCCGCGAGGTCGATGTGGATGATGTTGCGGTGCGGTTTCCAAAACCGATCGAACTCGTCGCGCGGAAGGAACACGAGGTCGAATTCCGGCTCGTACTGCGGCAGCACCGCATACGGTACCCCGAAGATGCTCCGGAGCGTGTCACCCAGCGCGCCGTTCCAAGTGGCCTCGTCCGCAACCACCACGATTTCCCCGGAGGCGCCCACCTTTCCAGGCAACGGCATGCGCGCGCCTTCTTGGCTTCCGCAAGCGGCGAGGAACAAGAGGACGGACAGGAGGAGGTTAAAGGGAGCTCGGATCGGCATGGATGTAGAGTTTTTGGCCCACGCGGATCATCGACCCGTTCAAGCCGTTCCATTCTTTCAACTGCTTGATGGTAACGCCATGCCGGTTCGCAATCGTGCCCAGCACGTCGCCGCTTTTCACGCGGTAGACGATGGGCTCCGGAATGAACTCAATCTCCGGCGTTTTCTCAGGTTCAAAGGCCAAAATCCGCTCCTCCAATGCAATGAACGACGGCACCAATTCCACCGGCAAGCGCAACGGCCAATGTTCCGGCGGTCCTGGCAAAATCGACTGGCGGTACATCGGGTTGAGCCGTTGCAAAGCCGATTCGGAAATGGGCAACTCGGAGGCGATTTGGTCGAACCGCATCGGAACGCGCACGTGCACGGTATCGATTTCGGCCAGCGGCGGCAGCGGCTCCGTCGGGTAGATGTTGTGCTCCGCATGGAAGTTCATCAGGTACGCAACGGCCATGAAAGCCGGCACGTACCCGCGGGTTTCCGAGGGAAGCCAAGGCCGGATTTCCCAGTAACTCCGTTTGCCGCCGCTGCGCCGAATGGCCTTGTTCACGTTCCCCGGGCCCGCATTGTAAGCAGCCAAGGCCAAATACCAATCCCCATACAACCCATGCAGCTTCAGCAAATACCGACACGCCGCATCCGTGCTCCGCTCCGGGTCCTTCCGCTCATCGATGTAACTGTCCACCCGCAAGCCCATCGACTTGCCCGTGGTGTACATGAACTGCCACAACCCGGTCGCCCCCGCGCGCGAGCGCACCACGGGATTGAGCGCGCTCTCCACAACGGGTAGGTACTTGATTTCCAAAGGCATTTCGTAGCGATCCAACGCCTCCTCGAAAAGCGGGAAATAATGATCCTGGCGCCCGAGCATTTCGCCAAGGTGGTTCCGCCGTTTGGACGCATAAAACGCGATGCGCTCGTGCACCAGTGAATTCCAAGCCAAATCCAGCGGGGTCTCCCCATCCAACACCTCCATCCGCCTGCGGATCACCTCCTCCTCCAACGGAGGAACATCCTCCGAATCGAATCCACGGATGTTCCAAATCCCAGTGTCCACCGACAAGCAACTCGCATCGCTGCACCACCCAATCCACACCGTGTCCCAAGCGTACCAATTGGTGTCCGGCTCCCAGTCCGAAGCTGGGAGTTTCACTTCAACTTGAATTGAATCTTGGGCGGTCGCCCCTGTCACGCACAGCAGCAACGCCACCCAGCCCCACAACCGCACCACTCAGTCGACTTTGCGGTCGTCGCGCTCCTCGTTGTTCGTGGCGTCTTTGAATTCCTTCACGCCTTTGCCCAAACCGCGCATCAGCTCCGGGATTTTCTTCCCCCCGAACAACAGCAAAACGATCAAGGCAATCAGGATGATTTGAGATGGTCCGATGGCACCCATGGCTTCAAGATTTTCGCGCAAGTTCTGAATAAAACACGCTCCCTCCGTCAATTCCGGCCTTCAGGAAATGACCTCCAGGTTATCGAGCAACCGCACACCACCGACCGTAGCCGCCAAGACCGCAAAATACGGCCCGGTCGCACCCGACATCCAAGAAGCAAACGTATCGCGTTGGACCAAATCCAAATACGCCAACTCAACCCCTTCCACCGCCATCAACTCCTCGCGCACCATCACCACCGCATCCGGAGGGAAGAGCCCCCGCGCCAGCAGGTCTTTCAGCCGATGCAACGCCGCAGGAAGGGCGAGCGCGATGCGGCGCGTGTCCGCGGTCAGCCGAACATTGCGCGAGCTCAATGCCAGCCCGTCCACGTCCCGAATCAACGGACAACCCACCACCTCCACCTCCGGATGCCGCTCCGCCGCCATCGTTCGAACCACGGCCAGCTGCTGCAAATCCTTCTCGCCGAAATACGCCCGATCCGGTCGAACCGCCGCGAACAGCAGGTCCACAATCGCAACCACCCCATCGAAATGTCCAGGGCGATCCACCGCCTCCCAACCCCGGGTCAACGCACCCATGTCCACCGGCTTCACCGTCAAATCATCCGCATACATCTCCTCAACCGACGGCATGAACACCGCGTGGCCACCCGCCGCTTCCACCAACTCCAAATCAGCATCCGGGGTCAACGGATAACCGGAATAATCCGATTCGTTGTTGAACTGCGTGGGGTTCACGAAAATGCTAACCACCACGCGACCAACATCTTGCGCTGCCAATTGCATCAGGGAAGCGTGCCCGGCATGCAAAGCTCCCATGGTCGGAACAAAACCGATTTGGTGCCCCAAAATGCGCTCGTTGTCCACCCACTCCCGGAGCTCCTTCGCACCGCGCAACAACACGGGGGTAATGGCCTGTATTCCTTGACTCATCGGGGTTTTCCTTGGATTATGACAGATAATTTCTTACTTTTGTTGCGGTCGGTCCCGTAAGTCAAGAAAATGAGTAAATCTAGGATTCTTTACGTTTCGCAGCACGTGGTTCCTTTCCTCCCTGCGACGCAAATGAGCAGCGTCAGCCGCAATTTGCCGCAAGGCATTCACGAGAAAGGGCGCGAAATCCGGGTTTTCACTCCACGATTTGGCAAAATTAACGAACGCCGTCATCAATTGCACGAAGTCATCCGACTTTCGGGCATGAACCTCAGCGTCGACGACACCGATCATCCGCTGATCATCAAGGTGGCCTCCATCCCGACGGCCCGGATGCAGGTCTACTTCATTGACAACGAAAGCTATTTCAAGCGCAAATTCGTCTTGCGCGACGCGGACGGCAACTTGTTTGCCGACAATGACGAGCGCGCCATTTTCTTTGTTCGCGGTGTGCTTGAAACCGTAAAGAAATTGGGCTGGGCTCCCGACATCATCCACTGCAATGGTTGGATGGCGAACCTGCTCCCCGTTTACTTGAAGGAAGTCTACAAAGACGATCCGTACTTCGCGAACAGCAAGGTCGTCTGCAGCCTGTACGACGAAGGTTTCGAAGGTTCGTTGGACCCCCGCATGGCGCAGAAAATTGCCATGGACGGCGTGAAAAAGGAATCCGTTTCAACCATCGAGGACCCCACATTCCACAACCTCAACGCATTGGCCATCGAGCATGCCGACGGGCTCATTGTGGGCTCCGAAGACCTTGACCCCCAGAGCCTCGCGCTCCTCGATCAGCGCGACATCCCCACGATGCGCTACCACGGTGAAGAGGGTTATGTCTCCGAAATCAACAATTTTTACGATACAATTCTCGAGGGAAAGACTGAGGCTGTCGCGGAATAACGGAACTTCGCGCCCATGTGGAAGTTCTGCGCACGCCTGACCCCGGCAGCCCTGGCCCTGATGATTGGAGGAGTGGCCACCCTCGCGAGTTGCAAGCGACCTGAGACGAATGTGGGATTGGACCTGCAGTCGGCTGGTGACTTGCTCTCGGCGTACCAAACCGATACAATGGAGCTTCGGCTCACTGCCGTACGCGAGGACAGCCTGGAAACGGACAACCTCAGCACTGCGGTCATTGGGCGCATGTGGCATCCCTTGACGGGGTGGCACAAGGGCAGCCTCGCAACCCAATTGCGGTTGTCGGCCCCCGACGTGGATTTCGGCGAAAACCCCGTCATCGATAGCTTGTACCTCAGTTTGCATTACACCGGAAGCCTGTTTGGCCAACCAACGGCCCAACGCCTCACCGTGCACCAACTCACGGAACCGGTGCTGCTCGATTCCACGTATTACAGCAACCGGGACTGGAAAATGGACGACGAGGACTTGGCTGATGCGGCCTTCCAGCCGCTCGTCCTCGATCCCGACCGCGAGGTGCTCATAGGGGACGACACCCTCAGCCCTGAATTGCGCATTTACCTGAAGGACGCATTTGGACAGTCCCTCCTGGATGCCGACCCCGCGGTGTATGCTTCGAACACGGAGTGGACGGAATTTTTTCCGGGGTTGTTCATCAGCCCGACGGCAACGGGTGCGGGAGATGGGGCGGTCGGCATCGATTTGGCGAACGGACTGAGCGAACTCGTCATGCACTATCACAACGACACGGATACGTTGGTTTACGAATTCAGCATCAACGCGTTGTGTGGCAGAGCGAACCACTTCGATCACGATTGGTTGGGGGATTTGGCACCGTTCAATCACCCCGAAGTCGCTGCGTTGGATCCGAATCAAGGGCTGCATGTGTTTTCCGCAGCGGGTTCCAAGGTGCTCGTCGAATTCCCGAACCTGCTTGAATTGCGGGAATACCCCGAATTGGCCGTTCACAAGGCGGAACTGTGGTTGCCGGTGAGCGAGGAATCGCTGGATTTGGAGGCGCGTTATCCGATTCAGGATCAATTTTTTGTCCTGACTTCGAACGCCGATGGGAACCCCGTTTCTACGCCCGACCAAAATTCCATCGGCTTGAACATCAACGGAAACTACGACGCCGACACGATGGCCTACCGGTTCAATTTGTCGCAAACCGTTCAGCAGATGTTGAACGGAACCCTTGAAGATCGACCGCTTTACCTCGTTTCCAACCGGTCGGGGATTTCCTTCCAAGGAGTGAAACTGAATGGGCCCAATGACTTCGATGCGGAAGGCGATCAGGTTTACCGAAATGCACGTTTGGTGCTCACATTCAGCCATTAACCACAGGAACTTCCGTAACTTATCAGCATGTGTGGAATCGTCGCTTACATCGGAAGCCAACAGGCGTTGCCGATTTTGATCAATGGATTGCAACGCTTGGAATACCGGGGGTATGACAGTGCGGGGGTGGCCGTTTTGGAAGAGGGACCCCGGTTGCGCGTGGCCAAACGCAAAGGCCGCGTAGCCGACCTGCTCGAAGCCATCGGGGAGGACGTGATTGCCGGGACCATCGGCATCGGGCACACCCGGTGGGCGACGCACGGGCCGCCGAATGACGTGAATGCGCATCCGCATGTGAGCGGGGTTCGGGATTTGGCCTTGATCCACAACGGTATCATCGAGAACTACCATGCCTTGAAGCAGAGCCTGCTGCAACGCGGGCACCAATTCGAAAGCGACACCGACACGGAAGTCCTCGCCCACCTCATCGAGGAAGTGCGGAAAACAACGGGCAAGCCCCTCTTCGACGCGGTGCGCATCGCGCTCAACGAAGTCCAAGGCGCCTATGCCATTGTGGTCCTCGATGAATCGAACCCCAATCAGCTCATTGCCGCACGCAAATCCAGCCCGCTGGTCATCGGCGTAGGCAGCGAAGGCGACTACTACGTAGCGTCCGATGCCACCCCCATCATCGAGTACACCGCCAACGTGGTGTACCTCGAAGACGAGGAAATCGCCCTCATTGAGCGGGATAACGGCTTGCACATCCGGACCATCCACAACAACGAAGTGACGCCTGAAATCATCGAGTTGGAAATGCAGCTCGAAGCCATTGAAAAAGGCGGGTATGAGCACTTCATGCTAAAGGAAATCTTCGAACAGCCGCGCTCCATTGCCGACTCGATTCGGGGGCGACTGAATGTGAAGCAAGGGACCATCCACATGGCCGGCATCGACGACCACTGGGACCAGTGGCAACAAGCCGGGCGGTTGGTCATTGTGGCGTGCGGAACCAGTTGGCACGCGGGATTGGTGGCGGAATACCTGTTCGAGGAGTTCGCGCGCATCCCCGTAGAGGTGGAGTACGCGTCGGAATTCCGTTACCGGAATCCCATCATCCGTCCCGACGACGTGGTCATTGCCATCAGCCAAAGTGGCGAAACGGCCGACACGTTGGCGGCCATCCAGCTGGCCAAGCAACAAGGGGCGCACGTCTTCGGCGTTTGCAACGTCGTGGGGTCGAGCATTTCCCGGGAGACCCATGCGGGCGCGTACACCCACGCCGGACCGGAAATCGGCGTGGCGTCGACGAAAGCGTTCACTGCGCAAGTGGCGGTGCTGACGTTGATGGCGCTGCACATTGGGCAGAAGAAGGGCACGGTGCCGCCGAAGCGGTATTACCGGTTGGTCAATGAGCTGGCGACGATTCCGAAGAAGGTGGAATCGGTGTTGGAACAGGAGCCGTTGCTGCGCCAAATCGCGGAGGACTTCCACGAATCCACGAACGCATTGTACCTCGGGCGCGGCGTCAACTTCCCCGTCGCGTTGGAGGGTGCCTTGAAGTTGAAGGAAATCAGCTACATCCACGCGGAGGGCTACCCGGCGGCCGAAATGAAGCACGGTCCCATCGCGTTGATCGACGCGGAAATGCCCGTGGTCTTCCTCGCTACAACGGATGAAATCTATGAGAAGGCCGTTTCGAACGTTCAGGAGGTGAAGGCGCGCGGAGGGCGGTTGATCGCCGTGGTGACGGAGGGCAACCGGGATTTGGCCCAACTGGCAGAATACGTCATCTCCGTGCCTCCTTGCGACGAGGCGCTGGCCCCGCTGCTGTCTACCATTCCCCTGCAGCTGCTCAGCTACCACATCGCGGTGCTCCGCGGATGCAACGTGGACCAGCCGCGGAATCTCGCAAAGAGCGTGACCGTCGAATGACCCGGTGGGTTATTCACAACTTATTCACAATGAACGCTTTGCTTGTGAGTATCAACCAAATGTGACGTCGCAGGGAACAAATTGTACGATTTTTCCGTTTCTTGCGGGCGGAATTCTAGAAACCACAATACACAGTCATGAAGAAACTCATGTTCGCATTGGCGCTTACAGCGCTTGTTACTGCAGGCGCGACCGCGCAAAAGCAAATGGGTGATGAGCACAACATCGAGGTGAGCTTTTCGCCGCTTGGAAGCAGCCCGATCGACGGGACCGTCATCAAATACCGGAACTTCCTTGACGACAACCGGGCGTTCCGTTTGAGCTTCATGTTGAACACGACGACCGACACGTACGTGACCGCGCAGGAAGGTGATTTCTCTGCTGAGGACCCGGTGAGCCCGCAATTGCACGACATCTACGGCAGCACGTCGTTCGGCATCGCTCCGGGTTACGAAATTCACTTCGACGGCACGGATAACTTGTCTCCGTACTTCGCCATCGAAGGCTACTTCATGACCGGAAAGGACAGCTACGAGCAAGAGTTCTGGGGCCCCAACGACATCGATAACATCGGCCAGTTGGAGAAGAACGTCACGTGGTCTTACACGACTTCGCAGGGCTTCAACGCCATCGGCTTGAACTTGCTGTTCGGTGCGGACTACTACTTCACCGACATGATGTACGTCGGTTTCGAGGCCGGCCTCGGCTTCGGTTCCACGAACGTCACGAACTTCGAGTACGAAATCAGCGACTTGGTGGCTTACAACTTGAGCAACGGCCTCGCTCCGGACGACGACGCGCCGGTTTCAGTCGCAGGTGACTTCGACGAATTCGATTTGTACGACGGCTACCTCTCCACTTCGGAGTTGGGCAACGTCTTCCAGGGATCGCTCCGTTTGGGCTTCCTCTTCCAATAAGCTTTCCGCACTTTGCGGTGAAAGGCGGTCCTTCGGGGCCGCCTTTTTTGTGTCCTGCTGTGGCGGCCGCTTGCAGGCCAAATCCCTATCTTCCCGCACCATGAACCCCACCGTTACCCTTCCCGTCTTGAGCATGCTCCTTGGAGGCACGCTCTTTGAAATCGACCTGGGCCGGCCGTTTGACTTGTCGCTGCCGTTGATCGCGGATCGCGAGGGGCCGTCGGCTTGGTACGTAGAACCGTTGACCATTGAACCCGTGCGGGCCAACGGCTGGGTGGGCGCGGTGGCCGAAGGTGGAAGCGTGAATTTCCGGGACATCGCCTTCAACCCCCACGGCCACGGCACGCACACGGAATGCGTGGGCCACATCACGGAGGTCGTGCACTCGGTGAACGATGTGGAAATTCCAGCCTTTCTGGACGCGTACGTGGTCTCCTTGACGCCTGAGGAAACGGCCGCGGGGGACCTCGTTCTGCGGGCCGCCGCCTTGCTCGATTCGTTGCCCGACGAGCCAGTTTCAGCCGTCATCGTCCGGACCTTGCCCAATGCACCCGAGAAACAAACCCGCAACTGGTCGAACACGAACCCGCCCTATTTCGAAGCCATCGGACTCGCCGGCCTCGCCCAACGTGGGGTGGAGCACCTTCTGGTCGACCTGCCGTCAGTGGATCGGGAGGAGGACGAAGGGGAGTTGGCCGGACACCGGGCCTTTTGGCAACTCGACGAGCGGAATGCCCCGAGAATGGACGCCACCATCACCGAGTTCATCTTCGTACCGGACGAGCTCCCGGACGGTTGGTGCGCCCTGAACTTGCAAACGGCCGCGTTCGTCAACGACGCAACGCCCAGCCGCCCTGTAGTTTATCCCATCAAACCATAAACCTTCAACCCTGCCTGAATCATGAAACACTTCCATGCCTTTGCGCTCATCGCCTTGCTCGGAGCGGTGGGCTGCACGAACACCTACCGCAGCGCCAAGCTCTCGGAGAGCGAAGTGGTGCTCGACATCGCCCCCGTCCAAGTGGACATCGCCGTGGACACCACCGTCACGCTCTCGGGCGTTACCGAATCGACCGTCATCCTGGGCTTCATTCGTTTGGGCGAAAACAACTACGCGCTTTACCCCCACATGCAATTCGAACGCGGCCCCGGCCGAACGGAGAAGCAAATCGCCGTCTCGAATGCGCTCCAAGGCACGGACTACGACGTCCTCCTCAACCCGAAGTTCATCGTCCAACAACGCCGCGCCCCCTTCGTCTTGCGCACCACCTGCCAAGTCGTCGGTTACGGCGGTAAATTCATTTTCGAATGAACCGCATGCGCACGGGCTTGATCGCGGCCGGATTGGTCGCCTTCTGCACAGGGGCCTCGGCCCAAAAACTCGATGAGTCCTTGTTCGATGGGCGGAAGGGCTCGGAGTTTGACTTGAATTCGGCGATGGGGCAATTGTTGGCGGATTTGGACGAGCGCAGGAGCGAACAGTCCGGATTCCAAGTGAGCTTTCAATTCTCCTGGATGGTCGCCCCTGAGGGATTCGCGTATGACGATGGATTGAACATCTTGATGCGCACGGCCGAGATCATGTACCCGGATTGGACGCCGAATCAAGAAGCGGATTTTTCCCAATCGATCTACAACTCCGGCTTGTACAATCAATTTGCTCAAGAGAACCGCGCAGCGCGGCCTTGGGGGCTGCGGCTGGCCTGGGTGGGCGAGGACGTGCTCCCGGTGAGTTTGTCCATCGGAGCAGGCCAAATGGGCATTGACTACTACATCGAAGGCCGCCTCCCGGAAGACGACGTCATCGGACTCAACGCGAACCAGGTGCGCGCCGTGACCTTCATCCACGAATACTTCCAAAACAAGTCCGACTTCGGCAACGTCTGGAACTTCCCCGACATGTCGCCCCCACCCGCCTTCGGAGCTTACTACCTCGAAGCGGGAATTGGCAAGCGCGTGCATCCGCTGGCTTCGCTGTTCGTTCATTACCGGCAGCCCGTAGGCGTTGGAGCCCAAGTCCGAAGCGACCTGCTGGCCGAGAACACCGCGTTCGACAACCCGGTTGTCACCATCCGCGATGGCGCAGCCGCGCACTTCGGCCCCATCTTCACCATCCAAGCGCAATACCACGGCCGGTTCATGGAATGGGGCATCGAGCGCGTGGTGCGCACCACCCCGTCCGGATCCTGGCCGGACAACCTCATTTCAAACGGCGCCATCCCCTTCGATGGGCGCTCGCACACGGAATTGTCCGTCGGATTGCGTTTCTGACCAAGACACCCCCTTAAAATCGCTCAGGCGCCGCGCTTGGGCACAAAAAAGCCCCGCAGTTCGCACTGCGGGGCTTTCCTTTACCAAATCCCTCCTCAGTTCACATCCCACCAAAGCGGGGTGTTCAACGCGTCACCTCCGTTGGCGGTCACGCCCGCGCTCCAAGAAGCGTTGTTGAGTGTCTGCTCGTCGAGTGGGTACTCCATGCGGTGGGGAATGCCATCGCCCTCCAACACGCCGTCCGCCGGCAACTGGAGGATGCCGAAGTCGAGGCGGCGCCATTCGGCCCATCCTTCGTAGCCCTGCATGTAGAGGGCGATCCACTTTTGGCGTCCGATTTTTTCCTTCCAATCGCCTGCAGCCGTGCCGTACGCGACGTCCGCTTGGGCGATGTAGTCAGCGATGGCCGCTTCGTCGTCGATGCCCCAGAAGTTCATGCTCAAGCCGATGGCCGCGTTGTAGTGCTCCTCCGCAGACAAGATGCTCGTCCAACCGCGCTCGGCCGCTTCCGCTGCCAAGAAGTGGGTTTGAGCGGCGTCGAAGAAGATGCCTGGGAAGTCCCCTGCGAGGATGCCTTCAGCGCGTTGGCTGACGGCGGCGTTGGGCGTCAACGCCGCGTTCGCCTCATCCAAGCCGTACACCTCACCCACGTATTCGCCGTCCGCGTTCATCGCGTAGTAGGCGCCCATGCGGGGATCGTTCAAGCTCGCCAATACGTCCACCATGGTGTTCGAAGCCGCGAAGTCGTTCCGCGTCTTGTAGTCCTCGTTGATGGGGTTGTTGTTCGGAGCGCCCGGCAAGTAGTTGAACAGGGCGTTGTCCTCGTTGCCGACGATCAACATGCCGGTGCCGAGTGCTTGCTCCGCTGCTGCTTGCGCGGCTGCAGGGCTCACATCCGCCATGCGCATCGCGACGCGCAACTTGAGCGAGTTGCCGAACTTCGTCCACATGTCCATGTCACCGCCGTAGATCTGGTCGCCCGAAGGGCCCGCACCGCCGTCCATTCCGGACAACGCGTCGTTGATCAGGGTGAGCAGGTTCGTGTAGACCGTGGCTTGGTCGTCGTAGGCTGGGGTCGTGTTTTCCACGCCCATCAGCGCTTCGCTCATGGGAATGGCGCCGTATGCATCGGTCAAATGCTGGTAGGTCCAAGCTTGGAGCAACTTCGCAACGGCGATTTGGTTCGCGTTGGAACCGAAGCCGTTGACGTCCTCGGGCGTGTCGGTGTTCAGGTCGATGATGCGCTGCAAATCAGCCAACGGCCCTGCATAGAAGTCGCGCCACGCGCCGTTCGCCGTTTCCACGCGGAACCGGTAACGGCTCTCGTTTGAATACTGGTTCGATGACCAGTACTGCGCGAGCTGCATGCCGCGGCGGCTGCCCCAGAAGGCATCGTAGTATTCGTCCATGATCCGCTTTTGGGAAGCGGTCAAGAGGAAACCCGGGGAGACGGAAGTCGGCTCGTTCGGGTTCGTGTTGATCTCCTCGAAGTCCTTCCGGCATCCCGTGAAGGCGATGGCGCCGATCAAGCCCATCAGGAGAAACAGTTGTTTGTTCATTTTCATGATAGAGATGGGTTAAGGGATCAGAGGTTGAACTTCAGGTTGATGCCGATGGTGCGCTCAGCGGGCAGCTGACCGCCTTCGAAACCTTGGACGTTGGAAGCTGAGGTGGCCACCTCCGGATCGATGTGCGGAACGTTCTTGTGCAAGATCGCGAGGTTGCGACCGAACACGCCCACGCTGATGTTGCTGAACGGCAAACCGCTCGTCATGTCGCTCGGCAAGTTGTAGTCCAAACGCATCTCCCGCAACTTCACGAAGCTGGCGTCGTATTGGTCAGCCGCGTGGATGACGTAACCTTGGTTGGCGAAGAAGTGATCCTGGGCGCCAATGACCGACGTGTTCGCTTCTCCCGTGGACGCGTAAACGCCCTCGACGACGATGCCCTCCTCGCGGATGTTGTTCTCGGCGGTTTCAGCGAGCGTGCCGGAGTACTTGCCCCACTGGTTCGAGTAGCTGTGGATGGAACCGCCTTTTTGGAAGTCCACCAACGCGTAGAAACTCAGGTTCTTGTACTGCAAGGTGGTGTTCACACCGCCCGTGAAGTCCGGGAGGATGGTTCCGATCGGCACCACTTCGTCCGTGTACAGGTAGAAGCCGTCGTCGTCCACGAGCTTGTTGCCCGCGTCGTCGTAGAGGAAGTCGTAGCCGTAGAACGTGCCGAGCGGTTGGCCCGGGCGCGCTTCAAGCGTGACGCCGAAGAGGGACGTGTAGCGGATGTTCTCCACGCCGTCAGCCAAGGAAACGAGCTCGTTTTGGTTCTTCGCAAAGTTGAAGCCGATGTCCCAACGGAAATCCTCGGTCATCACCGGCGTGCCGCTCAACGCGAGCTCGATGCCCTTGTTGTTCGTCTCCCCCGCGTTCAACACCGTGCTGCTGTAGCCGCTGGCTGCAGAAACCGGCACGTTGAAGATGAGGTCCTTCGTCGTGCTGTTGTAGTAGGTGAAGTCCAAACGCAACCGGTCGAGGAAGAAGTTTGCCTCCACACCCGCCTCGAAGCTGGACGTGATTTCCGGACGGAGGTTCGGGTTGTTCTGTGCGTTCGGAACCGTGGCCGAACCGCTCGAACCGAAGTTCGTGTTGATGGCGTACGTCACGCCCGTGCGGTACGGATCGGTGTCGTTACCGACCTGTGCCCAACCGACGCGCACCTTACCGAAGCTCAGCGCCGGGATGTCCACCACTTCGCTGAACACATAGCTCGCCGTGGCCGACGGGTAGAAGTAGCTGTTGTTCTCCGTCGGGAGCGTCGAGCTCCAGTCGTTCCGGCCCGTGATGTCGAGGAACAACGTGCGCTGGAAGCCCAAGCTCACGCTACCGAGGACGGAGTTCACGACCTTTTGGTCCTGGTAATCCAACACCTCGTAACCCGAAGCCCCGTTCGTGACGGTGTACAGGCCAGCGGTGTTCAAACCACCCAACGTGTACGCGCCCAAGCTCTTGTAATCGCGAATCCGGCGGTTGACGCCCAAGAAACCGGTGATGTTCAAGTCGTCGTTGAGGTCTTTCACGAAGTTCAAGTACGCGTCGAGGTTCGTTTCCTGCAACTGGCGCGTGTACTCGCTGTAGTAAGGCTCGCGGACGCCACCGACTGCGATGCGCTCTTCGCGGCGATCGATGTAGAAGTCGGTCAAGGCGCGGCCCATGAGGCTGAAGACGTCGTTGATTTGGTAGTTCAACGTGATGTTGCCAAACACGCGATCCCGCTGGTCATTCTGCACGTTCATGTACCGCTCCCAGAACGGGTTGTCCCAGTAGTGCGGCGACGCGTCCGTGACGCTGTTGCGGTTCCACGTCCGATGCGATCCGTCCGGGTTCATGTAGTTGCGCAAGCGGTCCATGCTCAACTGGCGCTGGCCCCACTGCGTGAACTGGCTCATCACCGACTCACCGTAACCGGTCAGCGGCCGGCCCTCGCCGATGCTTTGCACGTAGTTCGCGCTGACCGAAGCCTTGAGCTTTTCGGAAACCTGGTTCGCGCCCGCGAACGAGAGCGTGTTCCGATTGAGCGATGAGTTTTCGTAAACCCCCGTTTGGTTGTGGTTCGTGTAAGACAAACGGAACGAGCTCACATCCGAAGCGCCCGTGACCGAGAAGTTGTTCGAGTACGTCACGCCGGTTTGGAAGAATTCCTCCACGTCCGACTCAGTGGGAGCCCAAGGGCGGGCCACACCGAAGTCCTCGTCGCCTTCGTAATCGTACCAGCTGTCCCAGTGGCGGACCAGCGTGCCGTCCAGCGCCGGGCCCCACGATCCGTCGTAACCGTAGTCCGGAATCGGATGGCCGCCGATGGTGTCAACCCAAGCCGTGCCGGGGCCACCGCCGTAGCTGTTTTGGTAATCCGGCAAGACGTACACGTCATTGAACATGACGCTCGAGCTGACCGAAACGCCCAAACCGCGCTTGCCCGAAGCCTGGTATCCGGCTCCCGACTTCGTGGTGATGACGATGGCACCGTTCGAGGCGCGCGATCCGTAGAGGGCCGCAGCGGCCGGGCCCTTCAAGACCGACACCGACTCGATGTCGTCCGGGTTCAAATCCTGGATGGCGTTTCCGTAGTCGTATCCACCTGCTGAACGCTGCTGGTTCGCGGTCGAGTAGTCCGAGTTGTCCATGGGAACCCCGTCCACCACGAAGAGCGGCTGGTTGTCGCCCGTGATCGAGCTGGCGCCGCGCAAGAGGATTTTCGAAGACGAACCGATGGACGTGCCCGACGTGACCTGCACCCCGGCGATCTTACCGGTCATTGAGCGCACGACGTTTTCCGTTTTTGCTTGCGTGAAGGCGTCGTTGCCCAACTCCTGAACGGAGTAGCCAAGGGCCTTCTTTTCGCGGGAAACCCCGAGGGCCGTCACCACCACCTCGTCGAGGGCGACACCGCTCTCCAACTTGACGTTGACGGTGGTGTTTCCATCGAGCTTGATGCGCGTGGTGTTGTACCCCACAAAGCTGAACACGAGGGCATCCGATGATGGATCTGCTTGAAGGGAGAATCGCCCGTCCAAATCCGTAAACACCCCAGTTCCGGTTCCGTCGACCACGACCGTCACTCCGGGAAGGGATTCCCCTGAGCTCTTGTCAGTGACCGTACCGGACACTTGGGTTTGGGCCCAGCTAGTTCCTGCGAACAGCAAGGCCATGAAAAAGAGCAGTTGTGCTTTCATGAACAAACGGTTTAGTTGTTTTCAGTCGTTTGGGAACACCCTACCGAGTCAAAAAGACACGGTATAGAAAGCAAGTATCGGCACAATGAATAACAAAAGCTTATGCTTGAGTTAACATATTTTCCCCGTATGACGGTGGAAAAGTCACTCCAGTGCTGTAGGCAACCACACTGAAAACGTGGTGCCCTCTCCCTGTATCGAGGCGACTTCAATGCTTCCACCGAAGTGATTTACAAGCATTTGGGCCATACTCAGACCCAATCCTGTTCCACTGGATTTCGTGGTGAACCGCGGTTCAAAAATCCGGTCAAGTCGTTCGGTGGCGATGCCCACGCCCTCGTCGATGACGCGCACGAGGCAACCTTGGCCCGCTCCTTCTGCTTGGATGCGCACGGAACCCGCCCCCTTTTCTTCTACGGCCTGTACGGCGTTGGACAGGAGGTTGTTGAACACGCGGAGCAGGTGCTTGCGGGTTCCCCGGACCATCAGGTCTTCTTCGGGCAAGACCGCAACGACGCCATGAGGTTCGTACAAAATCGCCGACGCAGTAATCACTTCCTTGAGGTCCACGTGTTCAAAACGGTCCGGATCGATGCTCGCCATTTGGGAGAAGTCGCTGGCCACGGCGGTGAGCACGTCGATTTGGGCAATGGCCATCGGGGCGAATCGCTCCACGCGCTGGGCCAAATTCGGTCGGTCTTCCCGGACCGCCCGCTCCAGCTGTTGCACGCCGAGCTTCAGCGGCGTTAGGGGATTCTTGATTTCATGGGCCACTTGCATCGCCATGGAACGCCAGGCACCCTCGCGCTCGGACTTTGCCAGTTCGTCGACCTTCTCTTTCAGCGCGCCCAGCAGGGCATTGTACTGCTTCACGAGCTCACCGATGGCGTCGGATCCTTCGTAGTGAATGGGGTCCTGCGCGGTGGTCAAGTCGAGTTTGCTGAGGCGCTCGCGCAATGCGGTGAGCGGACGGACGATGTTGTTCGTCAGGAAGATGGCGAGCAGCCCAGCGCCGATGAACAGGGCGATGTACAACGGCGCCAAATTCGCAACGAACGGCAAAAAGCCGCTGGTTTCCATTTGGCGCTTGTCGTACCGAACGTTGGCGATGGTCACCACATCCCCTTGGTGGTCCCGAAAGTTCCAGTAGGCCATGATGTAATCGCCGTAGTCGATGTCCTCGCCTTCGGATTCGATTTGGGCGTGCAGATCCTCCATGATGTCCGGGGGAACCTGAAGCAACGCGGTGCTGTCGCTCGGGGCCCCGAAAAGGGAACTGATGAGCAACTTTCCCTCTGGATTGTAGAGGCTGATGCTGAGTCCGTGAATGTCCGAGAGCTCACAGATTCGATCGGAAAAAAGCGCGGGAATGACCTCGTCGGACCACGCGCCTTCGTAATTGTTGAACGCGTATTCCAAACTCCGCTCCACCGCCGCTTCCTTGCGCTGCAGCCGCAATTTGTTGTAGACTTCCTGCTGCTCCAGATCAAACCGAAAAGCGACCAACCCCGTGCCGACCAGTGCGAGCACAATCAAAGCAAACATGCCCAGGAGGATGCGAATGCGGAAACCCATGGAACGAAGCTAGTGCAGGGAATGAAAAAGCCCGCTGTTGAGGAGCGGGCTTTTTCATCGGGACGTGTAGCTTGAACTTAGCCGTCCAAGGCCTCTGAACCGGCCACGATCTCGAGGATTTCGGTCGTGATCGCCGCTTGACGCGCCTTGTTGTAGGAGATGCGCAAGTCGCGGAGGAGCTCTGAGGCGTTTTCCGTGGCTTGGTGCATCGCCGTCATCCGCGCTCCATGCTCCGATGCGTGGCTCTCGAGCAGTCCTTTGTAGAGCTGCACTTTCAAGGAGTTCGGGATGATGCGCTCCACGATTTCGGCTTGCGACGGTTCGAAGATGTACTCCGTTTCGCTCGTGGAGGCCTCGTCAGCCGAAGGGAGGAGCGGAAGGAAGGCTTCGTTGGTCGGGATTTGGACCGCCGCGTTGACGAACTTGTTGTAGAACAAACGCACTTCATCGTACGTCCCATCCGCAAACTGCTTCAAAATTCGGTCGCCCAAATCCTGCGCTGCTGCGAAATTCAAGTCCTCAAAGATGTTCCAAGTGTCCTCTGCGAATCCTTGCGGCTTCAACTCCGTACGGCGGCGGAACGCGTCGTTCGCCTTCTTGCCCAACGGCAACACGTGGTAGGATTTCGACGCATCGCGCATGGCGACGTTGACCTCCTTGATGATGTTGTTGTTGAAGCCACCGCACAACCCCCGGTTGGACGTGACGGCCACCAGCAACACCCGCTTCACCGGACGCTGCTCAGAATAGACCCCTTCGCCAGAGGCCAAGGATCCACTCACATTGGCCAACACGGATTGGAGCTTCTCTGCATAAGGCCGCATCCGCGTGATGGCGTCCTGAGCGCGGCGCAATTTCGCCACGGACACCATCTTCATTGCAGAGGTGATCTGCATGGTGTTCTGCACCGAAGTGATGCGCTCCCGTACTTCTTTGAGTCCTCCAGCCATGGGGCTTCAGCTTAAGCGTACTGGGCGGCTACCTCCTTGGCAGCAGCTTCGAGCACGTTGGTTTGTTCGTCCGAGTACTTGCCTGCTTTGAGCTGTGCCAACGTATCAGCATGCTTCATGCGCATGTAGTCCAAAAACGATGCTTCGAATTCCCGCACCTTATTCACCGGGACGTTGCGGAGCAAGTTCTTGGTGCCGCAGTAGATGATGGCGGTTTGCTCTTCGACCGGCATGGGCGAATTCTGGTCCTGCTTGAGGATTTCCACGTTGCGCTCCCCTTTTCCGAGGACCGCCTTGGTGGCGTCATCGAGGTCCGAACCGAACTTCGAGAAGGCCTCCAACTCGCGGTATTGGGCTTGGTCAAGCTTCAACGTACCCGCCACTTTCTTCATGGACTTGATTTGGGCAGAACCACCGACGCGGCTCACCGAAATCCCCACGTTGATGGCCGGACGGACACCGCTGAGGAACAGGTTCGATTCCAAGAAAATCTGACCGTCCGTGATGGAGATGACGTTCGTCGGGATGTACGCCGAAACGTCACCGGCCTGCGTCTCAATGATCGGCAATGCCGTCAACGAGCCGCCTCCCTTCACGACGGGCTTGAGCGACTCGGGCAAGTCGTTCATGTCCTTCGCGATGTTGTCCTCACCGATGATTTTCGCTGCACGCTCCAACAGGCGGCTGTGCAAGTAGAACACGTCTCCCGGGTAAGCCTCGCGTCCTGGAGGACGACGGAGCAACAACGAGACCTCACGGTAAGCGACGGCCTGCTTTGACAAGTCATCATAGACCACCAAGGCCGGACGACCCGTATCGCGGAAGTACTCGCCGATGGCGGCACCGGTAAACGGAGCGTAGAACTGGAGTGGCGCAGGATCCGAAGCCGTAGCTGCGACGACCACCGTGTAAGGAAGCGCACCCGCGTCTTCGAGGGTCTTCACAATCCCTGCAACCGTGGAGCCTTTTTGGCCAATGGCCACGTAGATGCAGAACACCGGCTCACCCGCATCATAGAACTCCTTCTGGTTGATGATGGTGTCGATGGCCACCGTCGTCTTGCCCGTCTGGCGGTCACCGATGATGAGCTCACGCTGGCCGCGACCGATCGGAATCATCGCGTCGATGGACTTGATGCCCGTTTGGAGTGGCTCGGCCACCGGCTGGCGGTAAATCACACCCGGAGCGCGGCGTTCCACCGGCATTTCGTACAAGTCGCCCTTGATGGGGCCCTTGCCGTCGATGGGTTCACCGAGCATGTTGACCACGCGGCCCAACATGCCTTCTCCCGCACGCACTGAAGCGATGCGGCCCGTGCGCTTGACCGTTGCGCCTTCCTTCAAGTCACCAGAAGGCTCGAGCAATACCGCACCGACGTTGTCCTCTTCGAGGTTCAACGCGATTCCACGGATGCCGTTCTCGAACTCGATGAGCTCACCGGATTGCACATTCGTCAGGCCGTAGATGCGCGCAATGCCATCCCCCACTTGGAGGACGGTGCCCACTTCTTCGAGTTCAACGGCGGACTTGACGCCTGCGAGCTGTTCGCGCAGGATCGAAGAAACTTCGGCTGGATTGATTTCTGCCATGATGGCCGGGTATTCGGGTTGATGGACTCCGACTTAGAATTCGGGGTCGTAATCGTGTTCAGTCAGTTCGCGACGCAGTGCATTCAAGCTGCGGCGCACGGAAGCGTCCAACATCCGGTCTTCTACGCGGAGGACAAATCCACCAATGAGGTCCGGGTTGATCGTTTCCTTCAATTCCACTTCGCCGTCGTGGAGGCGCTTCAATTCCGCCATCAAGCGATCCTTTGCCGTTCCATCAAGCGGAACTGCGGTGATCACTTCGGCGGATTGAATGCCTTTCATTTGGCGCAACATCATGGTGCAGGTTTCGGCAATGGGGGCCAATTTGCCCACCCGGCCTTTGCGCACCAAGATGGTGATGAATTCCATCATCAAGGGGGCCAAATGCGGCTTGAAAATCGCATCGAGCACCCGCTGTTTTTGGTCAGGCTTCAAAACCGGTGAAGCCAAGAGGAGCTGCAATTCATCGCTGGCTTGAACGGTCTGGAGTACCGTTTCGATGTCACGTTCAATGACATCCAACTCCTTCCGCTCTTCAGCGAGGGTCAGCAGCGACTTGGCATACCGGGAAGCGACGCGGGGTGCAGCCATGATGGAATCAGTTCAGGGGAGACTCGTCGATGAGCTTGTTCACGAGCTGTTGCTGGGCCTCGTTCCGTTCCAATTGCTGGCGCAAAACGCGCTCGGCAATGTCGATGGAAAGGCCGGCAACTGCTGCCTTCAATTCAGCAACGGCGGCCTTGCGCTCAACCGCGATGGCCTCGCGGGCATTTGCCAAATCGCGTTCAGCCTCTTCGCGTGCTTTCGCACGGGCCTCCGCGATCAGTTGAGTGGCCGTTTCGCGCGCCTCCTTGAGGATGCCGTCACGCTCCACGCGCGCCTCCTTCAAGAGCCGCTCGTTTTCGTCGGACAAGGTGGCCATTTCTTGGCGCGCCTTTTCCGCTTCGTTCAACGCAGCCGCAATGCTCTCTTCGCGCTCGCTCAGGGCCTTGAGGATGGGACCCCAAGCCATGCGGCGCATCAAGAGCAAGACCGTGATGAACGCGATCGAAGCCCAAATGACGGTCCCCAGTGCGGGGCTTAACAGCGCTCCCATCGAATTATCCGAGTGCTACGAGCAAGCAAACGATCACACCGAACAGCGCAACACCTTCAACCAGTGCAGCCGCAACGATCATGTTCGAACGGATGTCACCGGCCACTTCAGGCTGACGCGCCATGGCTTCGAGGGCAGAGCCACCGATGCGGCCCACACCAATACCAGCGCCAATTGCGGCTGCGCCTGCACCGAGGCCCGCGAGGCCCTGTCCGATTTCGAGAAGGATGGTCAACAATTCCATGAGTTTGGATTTGGATGGATTTCTAAGATTCAGTGATGAGCTTCTTGTTTGGCATCGCCGAAATACAGCGCTGCAAGCAAGGTAAAAACGAAGGCCTGGAGGAACGCAACGAGCAATTCCAAGAGGTACATGAAAATCATGAAGGCGGTCGAGAACACCCCGATGCCCAAGCCGGCGCCCACCGCCTCTCCGTTTTGGCCGAAGATGAAGATGAGGCTCGTGAAGGCCAAGATGATGATGTGACCCGCCGTGATGTTCGCGGTCAAACGGATCATGAGTACCGTCGGCTTCAGGAACAATCCGATGACCTCAATCGGCGTCAGGATGATGGCCTTCACAAAGGCTGGCACACCCGGCATCCACAACACGTGGCCCCAGTAATGCTTGTTACCCGTGAGGTTCGTGATGAGGAAAACCAGCGTGGCCATGACAATGGTGATGCCAATGGTGCCCGTGATGTTGAATCCACCGATGAACGGAATCAGACCCAACAAGTTGGCGAAGAAGGTGAAGAAGAAAACCGTCAACAAAAAGGGAAGGTATTTGTCGGCGTGGTGGCCAATTGCAGGCTTCGCCACTTCATCTCGGATGAACAAAATCAGCGGTTCGAGGGCGTTGGCCATGCCCTTCGGTGCCACGTTGCCCCGCTTTTTGTAACCTCGAGCAATGGAGCCGAAGAGCCAAACCATCAGCACCATGATGAGGAGCATGCCGAACACCGATTTGGTGATGGACAAGTCCAAGACGTCCATTCCTTCCGCGGTGATGCTGCCGGCGAGGATGGTGTGGTCACCGTGCTGTTTTTCGGATGCATGCATCGTGTAGTGCACGCCCGTTTTTTCACTGTGGTAGAAGCGGTCGGCGTGTCCGTGACCGTCGCCTTCTGCGACGAAACTGCTGCTCATCACCACGTCCAAGCCGTTGTCAGTGAACAAAATGACGGGAAGCGGGATGTGCGTGTGGCCCCACAAGTGGATGTCGTGGGCGTCTGCAATGTGTCCCACGATGAATGCTCCGGCGTTGAACGCCTCTTCCTCATGACCATGGTGGTCATCGTGATCGGCATGTTCAGCGTGGTGATCGTGCGCTTCGTGAGCCTCGTGGGCGTGGTCTTGAGCAACACCCGTTCCCCAAAACAACACAGCCGAGAGGGCTGACAACACAAATGAGCGAAGGAGGGTGTGGCTATTGAACATGAGAATGGTGTCTCCGGAATTCGGCGCAAAAATAGTCACTACTCCGCGTTCTCAACAGATTTTGAACATTTTCTTTTTCAGCGGATGGATTCCTGCGAAGTTGGCGAGTTTTCGGGCCGGTGCAGGGTTTGGCTTACCCAAACAAACCGAACGGTGTTCCAAGCGAACGCTGCGAAGAGCCCCATGGCAAACGGCACGCGGTGCTCCCCTCCGGCAACTAAATAAACCGTCACCACCGCGACGCTCGAAAGCAACTTCGCAGCCGTTGCCCCATTCACCGCGGCGACAAACCGCATCGGACTGGCTTTTGCAGCGCGCTGCATCCAACCGATCAACAAAACCGTCAGGCCCGCATATGCTGCCACGAGCACCGGCCACTCCCAAGACCCAGCAAAATCCCGCGACGCCGGAATGGCAAACGCCAAACCGTACAACACGAGCGAGCCCAACACCCCCGTCCAACCGTACGCTTTCATTTCGAAGACTCTTTGATGACGACATACAATGCGATCCCGGTCCCGACGAGCGACCCCAACATGGTGAACCACGGGGTATCTCCGCACCACCGCTCATCCGCTTTCAGCCCGAGCCAAACGCCCAATCCGATGGCGGCGCCCATTTGGTACGCCATGGAAGTGAAACGCAGGAACGCCGATTGCGGCGGTTTGCGATCCGGATCGCCCATCAGGCCATGGCCTCAGCCGATTGTTTCTTAGGCTCCGATATCGAACGCCGATCCGTACCCGCCAAATCCTTGACCTTCGAAACCAACTGCAACGTCCCCGTCACCACAGCACCTTCCTCCACCGACAGCTGGCCGTATTTCACCTCGCCCTCAATGCGTGCACTGCTCTTCAGGGCGAGTAATTCTTCCACAATCACCTCCCCGTCGAGCCTTCCTTCCACTTCGCACTGAGCGCACCGAATGGTTCCGGAAACCACGCCTGAAGCCCCCACGACCAAACGGCCCTTTGTGACCAAATCGCCCTCGAACTGGCCGTCAATCCGAATGCTCGCTTCGCACGACAACGTACCGCTCATGCTCGTTCCCTCGGCGATGCGATTCACCCCGCGCTCGGTCGTGCCTTCAAATCGGTTTTGTTTTTTTCCAGACCCAATCATGCGCGCAAAAATACGCTCAAATGCCGTACAATCAGCACATACGGACTCGGGTCACTTCTCCTCCGTGAGGTAGGTCTCTTCGAAGAACTGCATGTAGCCCTCAATGTTCTTCGACTTGAACAGCTCAACGTAGTTCTCGCTCGTGATGATGAATTGCTGGTATCCCGAGCTATTCAATTCGATGAGTTCTTCGCGATTTCCAACAAAAACCCGGTAGTAATCAAGCGAATAGACCTGTTTTTTGAAGCTCTTCACCAGGATGATTTGGTGGTTGCGATCGATCAGGTTGGCGGTCACGCGCAGGTTTTGGGACAAAAAGTACTCGCGATTGAAATCCGAAATCGTCGCCTTCAACGCCTCCACATCCCCACGCCCCACCGGCACGATCATCCCGAAGTAGTGCTCGAGGTACGGCTTGAAAGCGAAGGGCGACTCCTCCTCCACTTGCGCTTCCTCCTCCTTGCCCGTGGCGCGCAAGCCCCCGAGCTCCGTCAGCAAAGCGAGCGCAAATTCGCCCTCCTCGCTCTCCGGACACGAGTCCACCACGGTATACAGCGCCTCGAAATACGACTGCCGGTCGCCGCCTGTTTGTCCGCTCAACCCGCCGATGCACTGCGCCCGCAACAACCGGTACTGGCAGAGGAAGTGGTTCATCGGCTCGTCTTGAATGACGGGCGTGATGTCCAACAACACCTCCTGGTAGTCCTTCTGGTAATACCGCATCAGGAACGCCTCGTACGCCGCGCGTTCTGCTTCCCGACGCATTTCCTCCTCGTCCGCGTATTCCGGGTTTTCGATGAGGATGGCCCATTCGCTGCCGGGGTATTTCGTGGAGACCAAATTCGCCCAGTATTCGGAATTGCAGGTCGCACAGAACGGATTTTGGTAATTCTCCTCCACCTCGCGCTGCAAGTACGTCCGGTACAACTGGTAGTACGACGTCGGATGGTAATCGCTGTCCTCGAACCGATCCACCAAGGTCTCCCAGCTTTCGATGGCGTTCTCCGGGTCGTTCAACTTCTCCTTGTAGTCGACGCCCGCCAAGTAATACGCTTCGGCAATCATCGCCAACGACGAGTCGCGCTCAGCAGGCTCGCACGGAAGGCCCGCGAGCAATTCTTCGGCGGTCGGAATGCCCGATGACTGCACCTGCTCGACTTCCTCTACGATCTCCGCGACTTCGTTCTCATTCGTGAAGGAAATGCCCGTCTTTTGCGACCGGCGCCAGTGGTCTTCCAACGGACGGTCGCCCCAATATTCTTGGAAGTTCCGGCGACCTTGCAAGCGCAACTGGCCGTTGTAGGGCCAAAACATCCCCGCTCCCCCGTCGCCAGCCGCAGCGACTTCCGCAGCCGCAGCCGCTTCCGCAGCCAAACGCGCCGCCTCAGCTTCGGCTTCGAGGTCGGCGATGATTTGGGCAATCCGATCGTTGCGCTCCCCCTCATCGAGGTCGCAAATCGCCAGCAAACTGTCCTGTTCCTCGATGGTTTGCAAATGCCCCACGAGCGAGGTCAGGTTTTCCGCCAAACCGCTGACCTCATCGAACCGCTTCTCGTCCTCGTCCATATAGGTCACGGCGCTGTCGTAGTAAGCCTGCGCGCTCACGTAATTCAAGTCCTCCATGAACAAATCCCCGAGGCGCAAGTAACTTTTCATACGCTGCCGCTCGTTTTCGTCGTTCACTTCAAGGGATTGGAACAGGTAATCGTAGCCTTCTTCGCGCTGGCGTTCTTCGAGCGCCAGCTCCGCTAGGGCGTAATAAATTTGGTCCTGGTAGAGCTCGTTTTTGCGGTCGTCCAACATGTCGTACAGCAATTCGACGATGGGCTCGGAATTGCCGCCGCGTCGGTCGAACGCCATGGCCTGCTTGATTTTCGCATAGAACTCGAGCTCGTACGGTGTGCGGAGGTCAACGACCTGCTTGTACGTCTCGATGGCTTCTTCCGAACGCCCGCTGGCTTCGAAGCATTGGGCGAGGATGAACAGGTTGCGCGCACGATCGCGTTTCTTCGGCGTGTGTTGAATGGCTTGTTCGAGCTGCACGCAAGCGGCTTCGATTTGGTCGTATTGCAGGTAGTATGCGGCGTAGACCAAATGCGCAAACGCCAACCGATTCTCATCCTCCACGTCGTCGAACGACACGGCCTTCATCAGCGCAGTGTTCGCGCGGACCTGATCCCCCATCGCCATGTACGTGCGACCTAGCCAAGCATGCGCCCAGGCCTGCGCGTCATCGTAATCGAGCGTCCGGATCAGGTATTGGAACACCTCCTCGGCCTTTTCGTGGTCGCCCTTGATGAGGTGGGCGCGGCCGATGATGTCGTAGTTGTCGTCGATCCACTTGTTGAGCTCCGGCCACTTCAGGTCCTTCCGGTCGCGGCTGGAAGGTTGCATGGTGTGCTTGTCAACGACCCGGGTGCATTTCTCGATGGCGCGTTCCATGAGGGGGTACACGGTTTGGGCGTTCTGCTCATCCACGGGAATGAAAATCGGCAGGATTTCGTCCCAGTTCTCCGCGTAGTCCGCGTACATGGACTCGTCTGCCTCGACCATGGCCTCCGTCGCGTAAAAGAAACCGTTGTAATGGGCGTGGAGGTTGTGGTAAATCCGATAGGCCCGGCCATCGCGCGTGTTCGAGCAGCCGAAGGCGGCAAACAGCAGCAACGCAAGGGCACTTGCGGACAAAAATCGATGCATAGAGGTCATGTGCGGTAGGGTAACGCCGAATCTGCTAAATTATTCCAAACGGAAGGAAGTCTCCGAGGGTTGCAGCGAGTTAAATGCTCAATGCCGCGGAGTTGGTCGATATTTGTGCCGTGGCTGCTTTCCGAACCTCCCGTTACCGCAAGTGGTGGCTCGAGCGATTCCGCTTGAGCTTGCAAGACCGCAATACGTTCTCTGAACGGTGGCAAATTGGCGTCTCGCGCTGGGGGTTGGCCTTGGTGGTGTTCACGTCGGTGGCGGTCATTTCGGGTTTGACCTACTTCTTGGTAGCCCAAACCCCGTTGCGCGAAGCCCTGGTCCCCGGCTACCTCGCCTCCTCCGCGCGCGAAAACGCCCAGCAAGCCCGCGCCACGGCCGACAGCGCCCTCCGCGTCCTGGGGCAGCAAACCCGCTACCTCGAAGCCCTCCAAGCCGTCCTCCGGGGTGACGTTCCCGAAAACCAAGACGTCGAACTCGCCCTCGACAGCCTCGTGTCTTCCGACATCGACCTCGACGTTGCGCCCGAATCCATGGACTCCGCCCTGCGCGCACGCATCGCAGAAGAAGACCGCTTCGCCCTGCGCCGTTCCAGCGCCGAGCCCCTCAACAGCCGCGGCATGAGCTTCCGCCCGGTCAACGGCCCCGTGAGCGACACCTACGACGCCACCACCGGCCACTACGGCGTGGATTTCGTCGCACCCGACGGCTCCATGGTGCATGCGGTCGACGACGGCACCGTCCTCCTCGCGTCCTACACGGTCGACGGCGGCTACGTCATCGCCGTGCAGCACAAAGCGAACCGGCTCAGCGTGTACAAGCACAACCAAAGCCTGCTCCGCGAACCCGGTGATGTGGTGCGGGCAGGCGATGCCATCGCCATCCTCGGCGGAACCGGCACGACGTCGAAAGGGCCGCACTGCCACTTCGAATGGTGGGTCGATGGCGCACCGCTGGACCCGACGCCGTGGTTGCCGGGCCTCGCTGCTACGCCGTGATCAGGCGGGCTGCCCGAAGTTGACCAACTCCGCGAACTGAGCAATCCGCTCTTCCAACGCCTCGGCGCTGAGGTTCAGCAGGCGCTCCGTTCCGAAGGCTTCGCACGTGCAAGAAGCCAGCGCCGACCCCATGATGACCGCCCGCTTCATGTTGTCGAAGCTGATGTCGTCCGTGGCCGCGAGGTAGCCCGCGAATCCGCCCGCGAACGTATCGCCCGCCCCAGTGGGATCGAGCACGTCTTCGAGCGGCAAGGCCGGCGCGTAAAACATCCGACCGTCCTCGAAAAGCAGGGCCCCGTGTTCGCCCTTCTTGATGATGAGCGTCTTCGGTCCCATGGCGTGGATCTTCGCCGCCGCCTTCACGAGGGAATGTTCGCCGCTGAGCTGCCGCGCCTCCTCGTCGTTGATGGTCAACACATCCACGCGCTTCAGGACATCTTTCAACGCGTCGAGCGCAATGTCCATCCAGAAATTCATGGTGTCGAGGATGACGAGTTTTGGGCGTTCAGGCAGTTGGTCCAAAACCGAAAGCTGAACCGCCGGATCCAAGTTCCCCAGCAACACATACCGCGCACCCTTCGCGGCCTCGGGCACCTTCGGGCTGAACGTCGCGAGCACGTTCAAATCCGTGGCCAACGTGTCGCGCGAGTTCATGTCGAAGTGGTACTTGCCCGACCAATAAAAGCTCTTCTCCCCATCCCGCCGCTCAAGGCCCTCCAGGCGGACTCCGCGGTCCGTGAGTTCATCGAGGAAGTCTTGCGGAAAATCGTCTCCGATGACGGAAACGAGGTGCTGCTCCTTGACAAAGTGACTCGCACTCAATCCGATGTAGGACGCAGCGCCCCCGACCATGCGGCCGGATTTTCCAAACGGGGTTTCGACGTCATCAAACGCCACGGTTCCAACGATGATCAAGCTCATGGATTCTTTGTTTTCAAAGGGCAGCAAAGGTAGCGGTGAAAAATTTCTTCCCGCACCGAAACCTTTTCGGTTCACCCGCCGTTTTAATGGTCGAGCAAGGCGCGAAAAATTCTCCCGAGTTCGATTTGAAATCGAAGAAAATGCCGTATCTTTGCCGCCCTGAATATTCCTCCTTAGCTCAGCTGGTTAGAGCATCTGACTGTTAATCAGAGGGTCGCTGGTTCAAGTCCAGCAGGGGGAGCCCAAGAAAAAGACCGCTCGGTACCGTGCGGTCTTTTTTGTTTCCGAAACACATGAAACGCGAGCTGTTGATTCTGAGTTCATTTCGTGTTCACATCGCCGCATTAACGTTGCACGCAAACGGTCAACGATGGGCGAACGCTTGGAAACTCGGAAGGTCGACGTGCTGGTGCTGTCGGATCTTCACCTCGGTACATACGGCTGCCACGCCGAGGAGTTGCTGGATTACTTGAGGTCATTGGATCCGCGGGAAGTGGTGCTGAATGGGGACATCATCGACATTTGGCAGTTCTCGAAAAAGTACTTCCCCACGGCGCACCTGAAGGTCATCAACCACCTGCTGAAGTGGTCGTCCAGCGGCATCACCGTGCATTACATCACGGGCAATCACGACGAATTGTTCCGCAAGTTCAGCGGCATGCACATGGGCGGCTTGCAGATCAAAAACAAGCTGTTCCTCGATTTGAATGGCGAACGAACGTGGTTCTTTCACGGCGACGTGTTCGATGTGACCATGCAGTATTCCAAATGGCTCACGCGGTTGGGATCGGTCGGTTACGACGCCTTGATTTGGCTGAATCGAACGGTCAATGCGGTGCGAACGCGCATGAATTTCGATCGGATTTCCTTTTCCAAACGAATCAAAGACCGGGTGAAACAAGCCGTCGCCTTCATCAACAACTTCGAGCAAACCGTCGCGGAGATTGCAGCCGAAAACGGCGTGCGCAACGTCGTGTGTGGGCACATCCACCAGCCGGTCATCAAGCACATCGCCACGGAGCACGGCAGCGTCCAGTACCTCAATTCCGGCGACTGGGTAGAAAACCTGACCGCGTTGGAATTTCACAAGGGGGTTTGGAACATCTACACCCACAACCTGAACGATTCCAAGCCAAAGGCACACGTCAAGGACCTCATCGATCATTCACCTGAGGAACTGTTTCAAACCTTGGTGGCGAACATCCAACAGGCATGAAGGGCCTACCTTCGCCACATGCGAAAGGTCACCCTGTACATTGCCCAATCCGAGGACGGATTCATTGCTGACGAATCGGGAAGTGTGGATTTCCTCAACCCCATGCACGTGGAGGGGGAAGACTATGGATACCGCGCCTTCCTCGAGGGCATCGATTCGGTGGTGGTGGGGCGCAAAACATACCAATCCGTGCTGGACATGGGGTACGACTACCCGCACACGGAATGCGAGGTGGTGGTGTTCACGCGGACGCCTCGACCTCAAGCCGGGAACCTGACGTTCCACGGTGGCTCGCCTGCCGAACGCGTGCGAGCAATGAAAGCGGAGCCCCATCGGAAAGGCATTTATTGCGAAGGGGGCGCGGAAATCGCACACCAACTGCTTGCTGCCGGGCTCGTGGACGAAATCATCCTCTCCATTGCCCCGACGAAGCTGGGAAGGGGTACGGTTTTGTTCGCCGAGGGTCGGGCGCCCGAAGGATGGGTGGAACGGAGTCGGCAACGGTACGACAGCGGCTTGATCCAAGTCCGCCTCAGTTTGGCCTGAAACCAAAACGGCCCGCCCAGGAAATCCTGAGCGGGCCGTTCGTTCAATTGCGTTCGTTCAGAGGAGGTTGATCCGCGATGCGAGCAGGTCCTTGTAGGAGCCGCCCACCGGAATTTCCTTCTCGATGTCCTCCATTTTGATCATGGAATACTTGATGCTCTCAATGGCTTCCAAGTTCACAATGAAGCTGCGGTGCACGCGGATGAACAGGCGATCATTCAACTTGCGCTCCACTTCCTTCATCGTGCTGTGGATGGTGTAGCTCTCCGTGCGCGTGTGCACGACCACGTAGTCCTTGAGCGCTTCGATGAAGAGCAGGTCCTCGTTCTTCACGCGCATCAAGCGGCTGCGGTTCTTCACGAAGATGACCTCCGTATCCGCCTTGTGTTCCGCCATGCTGCGCAGGAAGTCCGACTCCATCTTGAGTTCCTGCTCCTTGCCGTGCTTGTGCAGGGCCATCTCAATGGCCGTTTGGATGTCGACGTCTTTGAACGGCTTGAGGATGTAGCCATGGGGCTCCGCCATCTTCGCTTCGCTCAACGTGTTCTCGTCGGCGTAGGCCGTCAAAAAGACCACCGGAATGTCGATGTTGCGCTTGATTTCCTCTGCCGCTGCAATGCCGTTCATGTCCCCTTTGATCATGATGTCCATGAGGGCCAAATCCGGCTTGTGCTTCAAAGCCAATTCAATCGCATCTTCTCCGTTGTCAGCAGAGGCCACGACATTGTATCCCAAATTCGACAGACACCGTTCGATGTCTTTGCGGACGATGACTTCGTCCTCGGTCACAAGAATGTTAATCGGCATGCTTTCTGATTTCAACTGGAGGGTTCAAACTTAATCATAAACGAAGTTCCCCGAGGAATCTTGCCCGCACCTTCCAAAGAAGAACTGCGTACAATCAACTCAGCCTGAATTTGTTCCGTCAAAGCCTGGATCAAATAAACCCCCAGTGAATCGTTCGTGTCAAAGTTAAAATCTTCTGGCAGACCCACGCCATCGTCCGACACTTCGATTTCCACAAAATCCCCTACGGAATCCACGCGCAACGTCAGCACACCACGCTCCAACCCCTGAAAAGCATACTTCATGCAGTTGGAAACCAACTCATTGACAATCAAACCACAAGGAATAGCTTGTTCCAAATTCAAATGCAAGTCAATGAGTTTCGTTTCCAATTCCACGTGCGCCGTTCGTTGTGCATAACTGCTCATCAAATTGGAGGTCAAGCGCTTCAGGTATTCTGAAAAGCTGATGGAACTGAAGTCCGTGTTTTGGTAGAGCGATTCGTGGATGTAGCTCATGGTCGCGATGCGGTTCGTGCTCTCATCAAGCACTTGGAGCAGCAACGGATCCGAAACGAATCGACGCTGCAAGTTGAGCATGCTGGATATGACCTGGAGGTTGTTCTTCACGCGGTGGTGGACCTCTTGCAGCAGGATTTCCTTCTCTTTGAGGGCTCTGCGAATTTGTTGGTCAATTTCCTTCCGATCCGTGATGTCGTAGGCGATGCAGCTGACCTCTTCTGTTTCGCTGTCAGCGGCCACCGGATTGATGAACACGATGAACCAGCGGATGGTGCCGTCCACCGCGTTCAAGGCCATTTCGAACTGCTGCGGACGGCCGTCGAACGCGTTTTGGATGAGCTGGAGTTGGCCTTGGTAGTGGTCCGGGTTGGCCAAACCCTGGAACAATCCCGTGAATTCCGTTCCCAGCTGCACATCCACGTTGAACTGCCCTTGGAAGACGTCCTGGAAATTGCGGTTGATGGTGGTGATTTGGTGCGCGCGATCCATGGTCAGCATGAGCAAGTACCGCGTGGAATTGAAGATGCTTTGGAGCTTCGCGGACTGGATGCGCGCGCTCCGTTCATGGCGCCGGATGTCGGTGATGTCGAGGAAGATGCCACGGAGGCCTTCGCGGTCGCCGGCCTGGTCATAGCGCACCGAGGCGCCACCGAGCATGAGGAGGGAAGTCCCGTTCGCGGCGCGGAAGACCCATTCGCCCCGAGCGCCCTCGAGGGTTTCCATCCAACTCGTACCGGGATGGATTTCAAGCTCGGGCATGATTTGGTCCAGTTGAATCTCCTCGATCGAGGCAGGATCGTAGCCCAACGTCCTGAAAAACGACGGGTTCGCGTACACGAAATGGCCCGTGGAATTCACCAGGAAAATGACGTCCGTCGCGTATTCCAAAATGTCCCGGTACCGCTCCTCGCTCTCCCGCAATTCCTGCTCCGCCAACTTCAAATCGGTGATGTCCCTGCCCACCGCCACGTAACCGATGATGTCCCCGGAATCGTCGCGCATGGAAGCCACCGACATGAGCGCACTGAACTCCTCACCCGACGCGCGAATGCCTTGAACCTCGCCGGCGAAGTAATGCGTTTGGTTCAAGTTTTCGAACACCAAATCCACTTCATCCGAATCGGCGAGCAGGGCTCCGAATTCCAGCAACTTCGCCTCCTCAAACGTCCAACCGAATTCCACCGAAGCCGCGTGGTTCCACTGGATGATTTGGTTGTTCTTGTCGAAGGCGATGATCATGTCAATCGAACTCCCGATCATCGAGCGGTTCAGCAATTCCGCCGCCCGGAGCTTGCGCTGCGTTTCCTTGTGGCGCTCGATTTCGGCCTTGAGCAAGGTGTTGGATTCTTCTGCAACGGAGGCACGCATTTGTTCGCGCAACAGCTCCATTCGCGTGGACAAATCCATCAACGTCACCTGAATCGCAGGACTGCGATCATAAAACGAAAGCGTCATCCGCATGCCCACCATGGCGGACTTTCCATCTGCTCGCCGGAGTTTCATCTCCGTGTACGGCGTCTTCACGCCTTCGCGCGTCCGATCCAAACTCGCCTTCACCCGGTGGCGCTCTTCCGGAATGAAAAACTCATCAAAGGGAAAATCCAACAGTTCATCCTCCGGGTACTGCACCAAATCCAACGCGGCAGCATTGGCGTACTTGATCCGACCATCGACCAGCAAGAACAAGCCGATGGGGTTGTTTTCCACGAGAAGCCGGAACCGTTCCTTCGTTTGGAGCAAATCGAGCTCCGTCCGCTTGCGTTCCGTGATGTCGTAGATGAGCAGGACTTGGTCGGCCGTGTATTTATCCGCCGATTCGGTCATGGTGACCTCGAGGTGAATCAATTGGTCCGACGCGGTTCGCGCTTCGATTTCGCAGCGGCTTCCAAATTGTGTACGCGCCGAAATGCGCCGCCAATCCCGGTCGCGAATGAAGTCGTGGATGTTCGCTCCGAGGACTTCATCGACGCGGCGAAACCCCAACAGGCGGGCGAACTGTTCGTTGCTGTCGATGACGGTTTCGTCGCTCAAGAGCGCAATGCCTTCCATCGCATGGATGGTCAACGACTTAAACCGCTGCTCCGACTCGCGAATGGCCTGCTCAAAAAACACGCGTTCGCTGATGTCGCGGAACTGCCCAAGGATCGAATTGGGTCCCAACTGAGACCACTTCCACTCCGCATGAAACCGCCCACCGTCGAGGGATTCGATGACGATGTTCTGGGTGAACGCTGCCGGTTGTTCGCGATTTGAATGCGGGCGGAGGGTCGGAAAATACGCGCTGGAAATGGCACTCCACGGTTTGCCCACCCACTGCTGACAATCCACACCGAGCATCAAACAAGCGCGTTCGTTGATGGCACGCAACGCATCGCCTTCAATCCACACCAGCGCTTCTGGCATGCGATTGAACAACTCCAATTCGGTGAAATTCGTGGTCATTGCTTGTTGACTTTCGTCCCGTCCACCTTGATGAGTTCGCCGATTCGGTAAGTGCGGGTCTGCGCAATTTGGTTGTTCTCGCCGTAATAAATCCAGTCGCCATCGGGCAAGCCCGCTTCGTAGCTTCCCATCCAATGTCGGGTGCCATCGCGGTTCCATTCCACGTGTTTTCCGATGGGATCTCCGAGGAGGTAAGCTCCGCGAAACTGCTTCTGGCCGTTGTCGTAAGTGTGCACCCATTCGCCATCGCGCTCGCCGTCCACGTAACTTCCCTCTTCCTTGTGGTCGTTGACGTGGGTCATCCAAAACCCGTGACGCAACCCATCGATGTATTCGCCCTCCAGCAACAGTTCGCCATCGCGGTTCCATTCCTGAAACAACCCATCTTCCTTGCCCCGGCGGTACGCCTCCTTTCGGTGAACATCGCCGTTGGGGTAGTACCAGGTCCAATCCCCGTGGTAGCGCCCTTCGCGGTATCCGCCTTCTTGGGCCAAACTCCCATCCCGGTTGTAAAACCGCCATGGCCCTTCCCGCAACCCTTCGGCATACCCACCCTCTCCGAACAATTCTCCCGAATCGTAGTACAGTTTCCAATCGCCCTCCCGCAACCCATTGGGCTCGGTGATGCCCTCGGCGATGCGCTCCCCGTTTGAATACACCTCCCCAGCAATCAGCTCACCGTTGGGACTGTAGACCCGGAAAACGCCTTCGGGACCTTGAGCGCCGTAGCCTCCGACGCGCGCGATTTGGCCATTTTCGTGGTACGTCCGACGGATGTCCAACATTTGGGTCACCTCATCCGCCGCTTGCAATTCCCCGTTCACATAGCGCTCCAAGCGATCCAATTGCCCCTTGTCGTCGTAAAACGTGAACACCCCATTGCGCTGGCCATCCGTCCACGGACCTTCCTCCACCAAGATGCCGCGCGCATTCCACACGACCCAAACCCCCGTCTTGCGGCCCGCCTCGTTGTACCGGTTGATGCGCTCGATGCCGCGCAAATACCCATTGTGGTAATCGAGCCGCGCCACCCGCCGACCATCTTCTCGATCGAATTCCCAACCCAAACCTTGCTCCCGGCCCGCCACAAAAGGAACCGACCGGGCGACGTTCCCATTCGAATGGTACCGCCTCAATTCCCCTTCCTGCACGCCGTTCACCCACATCCGCTCCTCCTCCATCACGCCCTCAGCGGCGTAAAACCGCTCGATGCCATCCTGCCGTCCCTTGGCATAGTGCACCTCGTGCTCCAACCAGCCGTCTTCGTGGTAAAACCGCCACAACCCCGTCAATTCATGCTGCACCCTCGCGCCCTCGCTCGCCAAGTTCCCATTCGCGTGGTACGTTTTCCAAACCCCTTCCGGCAATCCATCCACCAAGCAGCCTTCACTGGAAACCGAGCCGTTTGCGAACGTAAATTGGGTCCATTCACAATCCGCAACGGGATCTTGCGTCCAAGCGGTAACCTGAATGGCCACAATTCCGTACATCCAGAGCAATCGGCGCATGGTTCAAAGATGCCGCGCTTGCCCCACACTCCCAACGGGAGAGCGTGAACGTTTTCCAACAAATGATGTATGATGAATTTTTTTTGAAATAAGAGAAAGCAGTAGTCACTATAGGCCTGTTGAAACGGTGGAAAAGTGATGGGCCTTGGACTTGGTTTTGCGAGTTCTCTACAGGTTCCTCGTGAATTCTACACGGGGGGTGTGAATTGAATCTTCTTGAAGTTCAATGGCCTTGGGGAGTTGAGTGGGGGTTTTCCACGTCCGTGCGTAACGGAGTGGGAAGAGAAGTTTGTGGAGAGGAAGTGTGTGGAATCGGGGCGGATTTTGGGGAAAACGTGTCCGAAGAAACGGGTCGGATTGTTTGGAAGGGGAGGGGGTTGGCCTGCTTAGGTGGAAATGACCCCATTGTCAAGCAAATGTTATCCCGAGCTTTCCACGGTTTTTTAAGGGTGTTCACCGGGAGCCTGTGAATTACCTTGCAACCCGCGAACAAGCACCTACATTCCATGCAGATTTCCATCGGTGGGGACCACGCTGGCCCCGAACTCAAACAGCGCATCATGGACCGATTTGGGTCGGAACACACCTTCATCAATCGTGGCACAAACACTTCGGATTCAGTGGACTACCCGGATTTTGCGCACGCTGTTTCGGAGGATGTGGAGGGGGGATCGGCTGAGCTGGGCATCTTAATTTGCGGTTCCGCGAACGGGGTGGCGATGAGCGCCAACAAGCACGCCGCTGTGCGCGCGGGCATTGCGTGGACGCCGGAAGTGGCGGCATTGGCTCGGCAGCACAACGACGCCAATGTGCTGTGCATTCCAGCGCGTTTTGTGTCGACCGAGGAGGCGTTGAACATCGTGGAGGCGTTTTTGAAGGCCGATTTTGAGGGAGGACGGCATGCTCGGCGGGTGGCGAAGATTGCTGGGATTTGGGCGATTCTGCTGAGTTCGGTGTTGGGCGTGTCGGCCCAGGATTCGATTCAGTTGCGCTATGGAGCGGAGATCCGTCCGGATGATTTGCAAGCGCATTTGGAAGTGCTGGCGAGCGATGCGTACGAGGGTCGGGAGACGGGGACGCGAGGCGCGGAGATGGCGGCGAATTACATTGCCGATTATTTTGCGGATTTGGGTTTGGTTCGGTACGATGGTCAAACCTATTTCCAGGAGGTTCTGCTGAATCGGAACGAGGCGCCGATGGCGCATGCCCAGGTCGTGGGAGGCAAGCGGGCTGTGGTGGATTCCCTGACGTTCTTGGACGAGTTCATGTTCTATCCCGGGCTGGAAGCGGAGGATGTGGTCGGCTTGCCGTTGGTCTTTGCGGGCTATGGGGTCCAAACGGCAGGCTGGGATGATTATGCTGGTTTGGATGTGAAGGGCCAAATCGCAGTCGTCCTGTCTGGCGTTCCGACCGATCGTTCAGGAGACGGCTATTTCAACGACCCAGCTGAAGAACGGCGGTGGGCGGAATCGTGGGAAGCGAAACGCGAGTTGGCTGCGGAATTGGGGGCTGCAGGTTTGGTGGTGGTTTCCCCCGATTACGCGACGATTCGAAGCCGGATGAAGCCGTGGTTGACGCGGGAGAGTTTGACGTTGGTGCGCGAGGAGGAGCCCGAATCGGATGAGGTTACTTTGCCTTTGTACCTCACGGGAGAGGAGACGTTGGAGGGTTGGTTGGACCGTGCGGGGTTCAAGTCCATTGCGAAGCTCAAGGCCCGCGCTGAGAAGCGCTCGGAAATGGACCGTGGGCTCTTGGGTACGTGGTCGTTTCAACAGGCGGTGCAGCGCAGTCCCATCACCGCGCACAATGTCCTGGGTTATTTGCCGGGTACGGATTTGGCGGACGAATTGTTGATCATCACGGCGCACTACGATCACGTGGGAGTCATCGATGGTGAAATCCACAACGGCGCGGACGATGACGGTTCGGGTACTGTGACGGTTTTGGAGCTGGCCAGTGCCTTCGCACAGGCGGCGTCCGAGGGCCACGGTCCGCGGCGCAGCATCCTGTTCATGACGGTAGTGGGGGAGGAGAAGGGTTTGCTCGGTTCAGAATGGTATGCGGATCATCCGATTTGGCCGTTGGAATCAACCGTTGCGAACCTGAACGTGGACATGATCGGACGGGTGGACGACGCTCATGCGGACGACGAGCGGTATGTGTACCTCATCGGAAGCGATAAGTTGTCGACTGAGCTCCACGAAATCAGCGAGGCTGCGAATGCGGAATACACGAATTTGGCCTTGGATTACACGTTCAACGCACCCGATGATCCGAACCGATTCTACTATCGTTCAGACCATTACAACTTTGCGAAGAACGGCATCCCGGTGATTTTCTACTTCAGCGGGGTGCACGAGGACTACCACAAGCCAGGCGATGACGTGGAGAAGATCTTGTTCGAAAAGACCGCCGAAATCGGACGTTTGATTTTCCACACGGCTTGGGATTTGGTCAACCGCGATGAGCGCATCGAGGTGGATCGTGAGAACGACTTCCCGTCGGATCTATGAGTCAATTCAGCAAGGACTGAATGTTCTGTTCAAAGGCCGCAATCTCTGCCTGATGGGCGGAACCCGTAGCGGGGCCATTGAATCCTGAATGGGTGATGATGCGGCCATCGCGGTGGACAAATACCGTCGTGGGAAAGCTGGCAACGCGCTCCAAAAAGGGAAACGCGTCGCCGGCTTTTTGCTTATTTGCGGGTCCGCCGAGGTACATGGGCCACTCCACGTTGAGTTCGTTTCGGTACTGTTCAATCCGTTGCCATGTGCGTTCAGGCTGCTCATCAGCCCCGCGTTCAAAGGCAACGCTCATGAACGCAACGTCGGGATGGGCTGCCGCGAGCTGTTTGAGCAAGCTAATTTCGTCGAGGCAATTGGGGCACCAGGTTCCCATGATGTCGATGACCGTGATTTCACCTGGGAGCGTTTTTGCGGTCCAATTGACGCGTTCACCGTCCCGATTGTACGCATGTGCTTCAAATGGAATTGAATCCCTCAGCGGTGCTTCTAACGGCTTAGTTTCGGGTGAATGCGCACGAAGGTCCCCTCGGAAGGTCGACGCGTAATGGTTTCCTGAGTGGAACGTTCCGAAGAGACCGTTCTTTGCGGGCCACGTGCGCAGGTGGTACAAATGCGCACCATCGAAGGTTCCGAACTCCCACGAACCGTCCGAGAGGGGTGCTCCGTGCAGGTGGCGAAAATCGCCTGTGGGTGTTGCAATGGTGCCTTGAATGCGGTTGTGGGTCACCTGCAGCATGAGGGTGCCAAATGGCGTGCTGTCGTTTCCAGGCATGAACGCATCCCAATGTTTCCACGGGACGTCCTCCTCCAATTCAGAAGCGGCATCGCGTGCTTCGGTTGCAGTCAACCGGACGCGGTAGTCGTTTCGCAGGCCATCAGTCCACTGGCCTTCAAACTGTCCTGCATTCCAATGGCCTGTGATGAGCCCATCGAATGGCGGCAAGGAGAAAGAATCAGTGCCGAGGATGCTGGCTTGCAAGGTTTCCGGACCGTTGAAGAATTCCAAGTGTTCCGGATGGTAAGTCCCCCTCATCTTGAAGGTGGTGGAATCGTTCAGATGAAACGCCCACAGCACGGACCGCAAACCAGAAGCGTCCTCGCCACAGCCGCTGTTGAGCAACAAGACGAGGACGCTTCCCAGTGCGGCCAGGTTGGTCCTGGCTCGGTTCATTACAAATCGAACTTGATGCCTTGGGCAAGTGGAAGGGTGGTGCCGTAGTTGATCGTGTTGGTTTGGCGGCGCATGTAGGCCTTCCAAGCATCGGATCCAGATTCGCGACCTCCTCCGGTCTCCTTTTCTCCACCGAATGCACCTCCGATTTCGGCGCCGGATGTGCCGATGTTCACGTTGGCGATTCCGCAATCCGAACCTTGGCAAGAGAGGAAGTATTCGGATTCGCGCACGTTGTTGGTCATGATGGCAGACGAAAGCCCCTGAACCACTCCATTTTGGATGGCCACGGCTTCCTCGATGGTGCTGTATTTCATCACGTAAAGGATGGGGGCGAACGTTTCATGCTGGACGATGGCGAGGTCGTTGGAAGCCTCAGCAATGGCCGGTTTGACGTAGCACCCGCTTTCAAATCCTTCGCCTTCGACGACACCGCCTTCGACAAGGAATCGCCCGCCTTGATCGGTCACGGCTTGCAAGGCATCGAGGTACATCTTGACCGCATCCTGATCACACAACGGCCCGACGTGGTTCGCTTCATCAAGCGGCGATCCGATGCGCAGTTGGCCGTAAGCGGAGACCAAATGCTGAATGACCTGATCGTACACGCTTTCGTGAATGATGAGTCGGCGCGTACTGGTGCAGCGCTGACCGCAAGTTCCGACGGCTCCGAACACCAAGGCCGGGATGACCATCTTGAGGTCGGCATCGGGCGTGATGATGACGGCATTGTTGCCGCCCAACTCGAGCAACGACTTGCCCAAGCGACCGGCCACCGCCTTTGCCACCGCCTTTCCCATGCGCGTCGACCCGGTGGCGCTGACCAGCGCAATGCGGGGGTCGTTGCTCATGGCTTCACCCACATTCGCTCGTCCGTTGACGATGCACGACAGGCCTGCTGGCAGTGCGTTGGCTTCGGCTACTTCGTTCCAAATGTTCTGGCATGCGATGGAACACAACGCCGACTTTTCAGAAGGCTTCCAAACGCACGAGTCGCCACAAATCCATGCGAGTGCCGTGTTCCAAGACCAAACGGCCACGGGGAAGTTGAAAGCGGAAATGATGCCGACAACTCCGAGTGGGTGGTACTGTTCGTACATGCGGTGGTATGGCCGCTCGGAATGCGTGGTCATGCCGTACAGCTGTCGGCTCTGGCCAACTGCGAAATCGCAGATGTCGATCATTTCTTGAACTTCACCGAGCCCTTCTTGGAGGCTTTTGCCCATTTCGTAGGAAACGAGGGTGCCGAGCTCGTCTTTGTACTTGCGCAAGGCGTCTCCGAATTGCCGTACGATTTCGCCACGCTTGGGTGCGGGGATCAATTGCCATTCCTTTTGGGCAGATTGTGCTGCCACGACGGCACGGTCGTACTCTTCATCTGTAGCCGTCGAGAATGATGCGATGCGCTTCCCATCGACTGGCGAAATCGAGTCGATGATTTCGCCGCTTCCGAAGGCTTCCTTGCCGATCATGACGCCGGCATTGGTGTCGGCAATGCCGAGCGTGTTCAATACGCTTTGAATGTCCATGGTGAGAATTTTGGTGCAAATGTACGGGTCACGAGGGGCTGTGTCGGTGACTCAGGATTTGTCCGAAGTGAAGTATTGATTATCAGTTGGTTATGATTTTCAACTTTCGGACGTTTTGAGGGGTACGGTCTCACCGAGCTGGGAAAGTGGCTGTATGGGCTTGTATTGCGCTCATTTGATGGGTTGAAGTCTGGTTCCACGTGGAACATCATCGCCCAAAGCGCACTACGAGCACGGCGAGGTCGGATTGGGAGACCCCGGAGATGCGACTGGCCTGCCCAAGGTTGGAAGGGCGGGCTGCACTCAACTTCTCTCTTGCCTCAGCGCTCAACGACGAAATGGCGTGGAAGTCGAAGTCGGCTGGGATGGCGATGTGATCGAGTCGTTTGAGTTTGTTCGCCATCTCCCGCTCTTTCTCGATGTAACCTGCGTACTTGATTTCGATGCTCGTTGATTGGATGACATCCGTTGTCCAGTGTTCGTTTGTGATGGACAAAACTTCCATGAGTTCGGAGAGTTCCACTTGAGGGCGGGTCGCGAGTGAATGGGCACGAACCTTCTGTTTGATGGGTTCGCTGTTGCGTTGCTCCAAGAATGAATTGACCGTCTCAGGTTCGACAGATCGCGCATTCAATTCCTTTTTCAGGGACTTCAAGGATTCCTGTTTCTCGTGAAAGCGCTTCAGGCGGATTTCGCTAGCAAGTCCGATTTCTTCGGACAAGGGTGTCAGGCGTTCATCGGCGTTGTCTTGCCTCAGGAGGATGCGGAATTCAGCGCGGCTTGTGAACATGCGGTAAGGCTCCTTCGTGCCTTTCGTGACGAGGTCGTCGATCAGGACTCCGATGTACGCTTGGTCCCTGTTGAGTGCGATGGGGGGTTGGTTCCACGTGGAACGAGCGGCGTTGATGCCGGCCATGAGTCCTTGCGATGCTGCCTCTTCGTATCCCGTTGTTCCATTGATTTGTCCAGCGAAATAAAGGCCTTGAATGGCTTTGGTTTCTAGGCTGTGGTGGAGTTGGGTGGGGTGGAAGAAGTCGTACTCAACAGCGTATCCGGGCCGGAAGAACTTGACGTGCTCGAATCCCCGAACCGAGCGCAATGCTTGCACCTGGACTTCTTCAGGGAGTGAAGTCGAGAAACCGTTGACGTAAACTTCGATGGTGTTCCAGCCTTCGGGCTCGACGAAGATTTGGTGGGCATCCTTGTCTGCAAATCGGTCGATTTTGTCCTCGATGCTGGGGCAGTATCGCGGTCCGAGGCCTTGGATGCGTCCGTTGAACATGGGAGAGCGATCGAATCCCGTTCGGAGCAAGTCGTGGACTTGGCGGTTCGTGTAGGTGATGTGACAGCTGCGTTGCTGGTGCAGTTGCGGGGTGTCAAGGAAGCTGAAGCGTTGGGGCTGTTCGTCACCCGGCTGTTCTTCCATTACGGAGTAGTCCAGGCTGCGACCATCAACGCGCGGTGGCGTACCCGTCTTCATGCGATCTGCGGTCAATCCGAGGGAAACGAGTTGTTCGGTGATTCCTTCAGCAGCTCGTTCGCCACTCCGTCCGCCCCCAAACTGCTTTTCACCAATGTGCATGACGCCGTTCAGGAATGTGCCTGCGGTGACGATGACGGCCTTGGCGCGGATGGTTTGGCCCATCCCGGTGCGCACTCCAGATACGCGGTTGTTTTCGATGACCAAGCCGTTCACCATGTCTTGCATGAAGTCGAGCTTGGGGATGGACTCAAGGTGCATGCGCCACGATTGGGCAAACAGCATGCGGTCGTTTTGCGTTCTGGGGCTCCACATCGCCGGCCCCTTCGATCGATTCAGCATCCGGAATTGGATGGCGCTTTCGTCGCTGACGATGCCGGAATAGCCTCCAAGGGCATCGATTTCTCGGACAATTTGTCCTTTCGCAATGCCGCCCATTGCAGGGTTGCAGGACATCTGGCCGATGACGCCCATGTTCATGGTGATGAGGAGCGTTTGGGCTCCGAGGTTCGCTGCGGCTGCGGCTGCTTCGTTGCCAGCGTGCCCGGCACCGACGACGATGACGTCGTAGAGGGAATGGATCATGTGCGTTCCACGTGGAACACGTTCAGCCACTGGTCTTCTTTTTTGCGCATGGCGGCCGCTTCTTCTGGGCTTTTATCTCCTTGCCCACAAAGGTGCAGGATGCCGTGAACACAGACGCGGAGCATTTCTTGGCGCAGGGTTTGGCCCAAAGAAGCTGCATTGTCTTTCACACGGTCTACGGAGATGTACAAATCCCCGGAAACCACGTCGCCTACGCAGTGGTCAAACGTGATGATGTCAGTGTAATAATCGTGATTGAGAGCGGATCGATTCAGGTCCAACAACGCTTCGTCGGAACAGAAGATCAATGCGATTTCGCCCACTTCCAGGTCATGGGCCTCAATGACCAATTGGAGCCATTTCCGAACGCGTCCGATTTCGCGGAGGCGGTAGGCATGGTCCAATCGATGAAACGTGATGGACGGCTCCATCGAACGGCGTGGTTTCAGAGGTAAACGCCTTCAAAGCGCAGTTCGACGATGCGGCCATCGTCGGAGAACGTGCATTCGTCAGCGAGTTGGCGCATCAAGAACACGCCCCGTCCATTGGGCTTCTCGAGGTTCTCGGGAGCCGTTGGGTCGGGTACGTTTTCAAAGTCGAATCCTGCGCCTTGGTCCGTGATGCGGAAGAACAGGTCATTGCCCTGCAGCTCGTACTCCACGAGCACCTCTTTATCGGCATGCAGGCGATTGCCATGCACAATTGCGTTGTTCACCGCTTCTGTCATGGCGATGAGCACGTCTCCGTAGCATTCGTCGTTGAATGAACCGGCATCGCGCAAGTCGTCGATGAGCCGCTCGACAATGGAAAGGTTGTCGGGAGTGGAAGGGAAACGCAATTCCTGCATGGTCTGGATCATGGGGTCTGGGGTTCTTCGGGACCGAGGTCCAAATTATTGAAATAATCGTTCACCCGTTCGCGGTAGTAGGGGACTAATTCAGGTGGGATTGTTTGCAACAATTCCGTCTCTCTTTCCTTAAGTTTCAGGTAATCAATTACTTGAGGAGTTTCTGGTAGGCGATTGTCATCGCCAGTCCGCGATTTTCGTTGTTCGTCTTCCCCGCGCATGCGCTCGGCGTTTTCCGCTTCAAGCAGCCGAACCATGAGGTCTTGTTGGCGCATGATGGATTCGGCATCGAGGTTTCGATTCACCAAATCCCGCTCCAGTTCCTCCATTTCTGCCGCGATCTGCTTCATCCCGTTGCCGTTCCCACTGCCATCTTCGTTCAGTTCTGCCGCTTTTTTCTCGGCCATTTGCCGCAAGGCCGACTGTTGAGCCGCAAGTTCGGCGAGTTCTTTGCTCATTTGCCGTCCGCCTTTCCCGCCGGATTGGCCGAGTTCGCCTTTCATGCGCTCCAGTTTTTCGCCCAGTGCTTTTTGCATTTTCTTCATGTCACCTGCACTTGGTGAAGAGGAGGGCGAGCCGTTTCCGCCCGGTTTTTGGCAGTTTCCCGAACCGGGTTGGCCTTCTGCCATCTGTTGCTGCATGGCGCGAAGGGCTTCGTCGAGCATCAGCGCGAGGTTGTTGAAGCTCGTCATCACATACTGTTGCTGTTCCGTGATGATTGCCGTTTCGCGGTCGCTGAATCCGCCCAATGCTTTGCCCATGTGGTGCTTCACCAGACCGATTTCATGGTTGACCGTGGAGGCGAGCATGGTCACGCGTTTGCTGAGGGCCAGCAAGCTGTCTTCGACCATGCGGGCGTCGGATTGAAGGCGTTGCTGGGTTTGACCGTGGTCCACGTATGCCGGGTCGTCCGCAGCCGTCGTGCGCACGGCTTCCATGACGTCTTCCTGGTCGAAGGAAAGGGTGATGATGTTTTCGAGCAGGGCGCGCAACGCGTCCATGTCTTCCTCCAACGCCTCCGCCTCGCCCTGCATCTGCATTTGCATCATTTGCTGGGCCATTTGTTGCATCTCTTCCCCGGCTTTCTGTTGCTCTTCCGAAGCTTTTTTTGAACGCTCCTTTTCCAGTTGGTCGGAGCTTTCCTGCATCGATTCCTGGATGGATTGCTCTTCGGATTCCGTGTCGAGCATGGGGTTCGGATTTTCGAGTTCTTCGTTCTTCTGCTCGAGTTCTTCGAGCCGCTCCATGATCTCGTTGAAGGCTTGATTGAGGCTGTCTTGGCGTGATTTCAGCTCTTCCGTAGATGCGGATTCTTCGCGGGTTTCTTCTGCCAAATCGAGTTGTTCCTGGGCGAGTTCCTCCAGGTCCTCCATGGCCTCTTCCATCCCCACTTCCCACTCCATTTGCTTGAATTGCTCGAGCGCGCGATCCAGTTCCTTTTCCAAGGATTCCTGATCGACTTGCATTTCTTCGAGCTGTTCTTGGATTTGGTCCAAATCCGGATCCATCTCTTCCAACAGCTTCTGCATCTCCGCGTACAGCTCGCGGAGTTCGTCGTTCATCACTTCGTTCAACAATTCTTGAAGCTGTTCTTGCTTTTGCAAAATCCGTTCCTCGGTTTCAGAGAACTCGTTGGCGCGCAGGTCTTTGCGCTCATTGGCCTCCTGCAGTTCGCGGATTTTCTCTCGCAGCTCTTCCTGCTCCTTGAGGAACTCTTCCAAGGCGCGTTTATCCTGGTAATCCAATTCGTCGTCCTCCCGGAGCCGCTCGCGCAATTCCTCCATTTCACGGCTGAGGTCCTTGACGTCCTCAATGGCTTCCGCGATTTGGTCTTCGATGGCGGCGCTTTCTTCTTCTCGCTCTTCGCGAAGCTGTTCGTCCGATGGCGGAGAGAAAGTGCGGGCTGCAGTGCGCGTGGATTTGGCCCCATTGACGCCGTCGTTGTCCCACACTTCAAAGTGGTACTCGACCACATCGCTTTGTGCCAAATCCAATTCCGTCCAATCCACCGTGTGAAAAAACGCGTCGCTGCGTCCAGCAGGCCGCGGAAGGTTGAATGAAACGGGCTCCCGAGGCGATTCGCTTTCCAGCCAGTTCACGTGAAATTTCAAAGCACTGAATCCGAAGTCGTCGCGCACCTCGCCCGAGAAGAACAACCGCTTGCGGGAGGTGCTGTCCTGCGATTCGGTGACCCGAATGGTGGGGCGTGCATCGGGTACGACTTGGATTTGGTATCGCAACGAGTCCGGCGAGCCCAACGCGCGGTTCGTCGGCACCAGCCAATACGTTGCCGATTCCGTGGCGCGGTGGTTCACCACAAGGGTTCCGCCCACTCCCGCCGCGCGATCCAGCACCACTTCGCCCATCCGCAACACCACGTCGTCCGCATCGCGCGGCTGGATGCGCCATTCCAGTTGCGATCCTTCCGGAACGGTGATGTCCCCAGCGTTCTCTTGAACAATGGTTCCTCTACCGGTGTAATCCGGCGTCGTGGCGGTCAGCGTGAAGCCCTCCATTCCCGGCACAGGCAACGCCTTCAATTCAAACTGATTCGAACGCCATTTGCCCGAAACAAAACCGAATGAAATGGATTCGCGAACGGCAGGAAACCGGTACGTGAAGCCCCCCGGGGTCGCCGTCGGCTGCATGCGATAACGACCCGTTTCCGTTTCGAGGTAAACCAATGCCGGCAGCTCGTTCCCCACGGTTTGGACCTCCACCACGAACGCGCTGTTTTTCGCGCAAGACAGTTCTTCGTTGACCAATTCAAATTGAAACGGTGCGGGCAACGCGAATTCTTGCCGGTGAGCAATCAAGCGTTCGGCCGGCTCGGTCACCCAATCAGGCTTCCACCAGCCGATCACCGCCAACACCACCAAAGGCGGGAGCGCGAATTTCACGTACTTCAGGTTCTCCCGAACATTGACTGCCGCGGTGAATGGAATCGGGCGAAGCGTCTCCGTGCGCTGTTCGATGCTCGCCAGCAACAAATCGCGCGACGCGTGCCCCTCAGAAGAAGCCGCCGCTCGCTGCAGCTGCAGCGTGTTCAACAACCGGTCGGCGATGTCGGGAAAGTGATTCCCCACAATGCGCCCCGCGTCTTCGTAGGTCAACCCACCCGCGATGCGAAACCAACGCAAGGCGGGCCAAACCACTCCTCCGATGAAGACCCCGCTGGTCGCGAGCAAGAACACCCAAAACAGCGCCGTTCGCCCCGTCACCCCAAATCGCCCCCACGCCTCCAACCCCGTAATGGCCAACCACCCTGACCCCGCCACAGCAAGGGTGAGCAGCACCCCGCGAATGACTTGGTTGCGGTAGTATTTCCGGATGAAGGCATCCAGTTTCGAAATCAGGACTTCAGCATGTGCCATCGCTTACGAAGTTACGGACAAGCCGCGCGCGGGTTGCACCGCAAGCACTGCCAATCCGCGCCTTCCGCGTCATTGTTTGACTTCGAATCGGTAATTTCGCGCATCCGATTCTCCAAATCTTCCCCGATGGAACCTATTAAACAGCTGAATATCAAGACAAAGCTCATCGCTTTCGGCGCATTGTTGGGAGCTGCTTTGCCCGCGTTTGGTCAACTTGTGATCAACGAAGTGGACGCAGAAATGGCGGGCATTGACGCTGCGGAGTTTGTGGAGCTGTACGGACCAGCGAACCAGTCCCTTGACGGCATGTCCTTGGTGTTTCTGAATGGATTGAACGACGCGGTTTACCAGGCCTTTTCGTTGGATGGCATGAGCTTGAATGCCGACGGTTTTTTCCTTGCCGGCGGCCCGGGTTTGGAGAACGTGGACTTGCTGTTGCCTGAGAATTTCATGCAGCCGGGAGGCGATGCGGTCGCGCTGTACGACCAGACGGTGGATGCCTTTCCCATCGGCGCGCCTGCGACGAATGAAGACCTGTTGGATGCGGTGGTCTACGGCAACAGTTCTCCGCCGGACTTCAGTTTGCTCGATCTTTTGGTTCCAGGCCAAACCCAGATCAACGAAAACAGCAACGGTGCCGCGAGTTATCAGAGCTCAGCGCGCCTTCCCGACGGCGGCACTCCGTTTACCCAATCTGCCTTCATCCAACAATCGCCATCCCCAGGCACCACCAACGTGCTCGCCTGCGACGGCGGCACCCTGGCGCTGGCGAACCCCGCGAACGCCGAGGTCTGCTCGGACCAAGGCGTCGTCCAGGTGAACTTCGTCCACGAATCCGATGCGGCCACGGCCTCCGTGACGCTGGTCCTCGTGAACCCCGCTACGAACCAAATCCTCTCCGTCTTTCCCGGAACGGTCGCCAACTTCGAAGGCTTCGGCGACGCGACCATCGAGGTTTGGGCGGTTTCCCATGACCTCCCACTGGACCCCGCTTCCACAGTTCCCGGCGCACCGTTCGAAAGCATCGCCAACGGCGGTTGCGTCTCGTTCAGCTACAACGCCGTCACGGTGACCGCGGTAACGTGCGAAGCCCCGTCCTGCGATGGCGGGGTGGTGACGGATGCTGCCGGAACGCCCACAGCATTGGGCTGCGCGGGCTTCGAGAATGCCATCATCCCGTTCGGTTACACGTCGGAGGCGTTCGAGGCCGACTACATCTTTTGCATCACCGATGAATTTGGCAGCATCCTCGATACGGTAACCTACCCGCTTTATGACTTCTCGGTTTTGGGTGCCGGTCAGTACCAGGTCTGGGGCGTGAGTGCGCTCGACGGCTTCGTGGCATCCACCTTGGCGGCCGGCGAACCGGTCACTAGTGTGAGCGGCGCCACCTGTGACAGCCTTTCCATCAGCCCACTGGAAGTGGAAATTCTGAACTGCGAAAGCGGCAGCTTCTGCGAAGAATTGTTCATCAGCGAATACGTGGAGGGCAACAGCAACAACAAGGCGATTGAGCTGTACAACCCGTCGCCCTTGGAAATCGACCTGTCCGAGTACACCATCGAGACGTGGAACAACGGCGCGAGCGAGCCCACGAACCAGCAGGCCCTCGAGGGCACGATTCTGCCGGGCGATGTGTTCGTGTTGATGAATGCGAATGCGGCACCGGAGTTGGCTGCGGAAGGGGATTTGGTCAGCCAAGCCACGTGGTACAACGGCAACGACGTGATCCGCTTGCTGCACGGCACGGAAGTGATTGACCAAATGGGCGAAATCGGCCCCGACCCCGGCGAGCCCTTTGAAGTGGCGGGCGGCACCGGTTCGATGGCAGAATACACGCTCGTCCGCAAGGCGAACGTCTCCCAAGGAACGACGGACTGGGCGGTGGGAAGCGAACAATGGGACGTCTACCCCCAGGATACGTTCGATTTCATCGGCGATCACAGCGCCACGTGCGGTGGCATGCCGCCGATGCAAGTGGGCTTTGCCGCGGGCGAATTGTACGTTGCGGAAGGTGCGGGCATCAGCGTCGTCCTTCAGGTCGGTTACCCGTTGCAGCAGGCCGACGTTCAGGTGAATTTGGTGGGTGGGGATGCCGTTGCGGGGGAGGATTTCCCGGGGATCTATCCGCTCGACTTCACGTTCGAGACGGGGCTGTTGAACGATTTGTCCTTCACCTTCGCGCCCATCAACGACGAGGAACCGGAGCAGCAAGAGGACGTCATCCTTGAGCTGACGGTCGTCCAGGACGATGTGGAAGTGCTGATTGGTCAACTGACCATTCACATCCTGCCTTCCGATTTGACGTATCCGCCTTACGACATTGTGCAAGTGCGTCCCATCGACGCCAACGGCGTGGCGGACTCCATCGGCACAGCCTGCGAGTTGCGCGGAATCGTACACGGCTGGAACGACTACCCTTCGGCCTTTCAGTTCACGCTGATCGACGCAACGGGGGGCATCAACGTGTTCAGCCCGGTGTCGAATTTTGGGTACGATGAGGTCGTTCCAGGCGACAGCGTGCGCATTCGGGGGCACATCGACCAGTTCGCGGGCCTGACCCAAATCATCGCCGACACACTCATCTATGAAGGCAGCGGGTTCACGACGGAAGCTCCGTACCTCACGAACGAACTCGACGAGGACACGGAATCGGAAATCGTGCGGTTGAAATGCGTGGAGTTGGTCAATCCGGCGCAATGGACGAACACCGTGCCCAGCTTCGAGGTGGACATCACCACAGGCGCGAACGTGTACACCATGCGGGTGGATGCGAACACGGATTTGTTCGGCCAGCCGGCGCCCGTGGGCACGTTCGGTGTAACGGGCATTGCGGACCAGCGCGATTTCGAGGCGCCCTTCAATTCGGGTTACCGGATTTCGCCGCGGAATCAGTTCGATTTGTCCGAGCCGGTGGTGGCGGAATTCAGCGTCACCTCACCGTGGTCGCTGGCCGATGGGCCGTTGGAATTGGAGAACACGTCCACGGGCGGTGGTGGGTATTACTGGACGTTTGGAAACGGCGACAACAGCACGGAGTTCAACCCGGTTTACGCGTATGGGGAAGAAGGCGTGTTCACGGTGACGCTGAACGTGACGAGCACGGACGGCAACTGCTCAGCACAAGCTGCGAGCTCGGTTTCCATCATCGTGGTGGGGGTGGAAGAAGCGTTTGCGGAGCTTGAAGCGCGCCTGTGGCCCAACCCGTCAGCCGTTGGGGGCTCAGTGACCTTGGAGGCGCCGGGAGCACGCCAGTGGACGGTTTTCAATGCAAAAGGGGAGCGGTTGCTGTCCGGTGCGTTGATCGGCCCATCGGCCCAATTGCCAGTGGATGCGTTGTCGGCTGGACTGTACTTCATCCAACTCGAATCCGAAGGCGCCTCACGGGTGAACACCGTGCGGCTCGTCGTTCAATGAGCCGAACCATCGGTTCGCGTGCGGGGCGGGGAGCGATCTCCGCCCCGCTTGCGTTTCAGCAGAGGTTGCCGAATTGTCCCAGCAGGACCAGCAAGTCGCTGATGCTGATCAACCCATCGGCGTTGTAATCGCCCACGCATCCCGTGTTGCAGTTTTGCAACTCGGTGGCGTCGTCGATGCCGTCCCCATCGCTGTCCGATGAAGCGGGATCCGTCCCAAAGAGGGTGATCTCAACGGCATCGCTCAAACCATCGCCGTCGGTGTCGGAACACGCATCGCCCACACCATCCCCGTTGAAGTCGGCCTGGTTGGGGTTGGCCAGTGCCACGCAGTTGTCGAACAAATCGGGCACCTCATCCGCATCGGTGTCCGTCAAATTCCCCGTGGCCGCAACGTCCGCCACCACCATGAAATGGTCCGAAGCGTCCCCGCTGTCTGTTGCGTTCAAACCGAACTGAAACAACCGCGAAACCGACATGGCTGCGGTGTTTAACGTGAACCCCTTCAGCAAGGGCGCGACGTCGTCCCGGGTGATGACGTAATCGAGCTTACCCGGTCCAAATTCGCTGTTGACGTTCTCCCACGTGTAGTCGAAGGGCGCATCGGATTGAACAATCGGCCATTCCGTCAGCGCCGTTCCATCGGCATCGGGCTGAAAGTCCGGTCCGTATTCGGCTTCGTCGTCGATGTCGCCCGTGACCAAGGTGTAAATCGGATCGTCGAGCCCCACCATGTTCAAATCCCCGCCGAAGATGGCGGGAGCCAGCGGGGGCAAGCTCAAGGCGCCGCCATCGAGGTAAGCTTCTCGCATGAACGCCATGAACTCGTCGGCTTCGGATTGGCGTTGGGCCTCATTGGACGCCCCGCCGCAGCATTTCAGGTGGCTTGAAGTGAAGAGCAGGGGGTCTTCCCAGCCCGGCACGCCGGTAATGGTCACAGGGAAGGAGCGAAACACGTCGGCGTGGGTGGAGGCGATGGGAAACCGCGAGGCCACCATCAGGTCGTAATCGTCCTTGACCACGTGCCACGTTTCGCCCTCCAAGGGGATCCACGTGTTCAGCTTGGAGGCGACGCTGCTGGCGCTTGCGTTGCTCACTTCCGAAAACCCGATGATGTCGGGATCGGCGACGGCAAGGAGTCGCTGCATGGCGGTTTCCGCGTTGGGTTGGCCCAATCGGCCGTTCAGGTTCCAAAACGCCACGCGAATCGCCGCGTCCGCCGCCCGCTCCAAGGACATTTCGGCATTCGGCGGCGCCGCGTCGCTCAGCATCACTTCGGCGCCTCCGGCCGGAAAGCCCGCCGACCCGTCGTACCACATGATCCGGGCGGCGCTGCTGCTCCCCAAATTCGCATCCACCCGCCGCAAGGCCAGTTCGAATTCGTGCGCACTGTACGTCGGCGCCACGCGCAACCCGATGTCGTTGAACGTTTCCGAACCCGAACCGCCGGTGTACCGAATGACCGTGCGTTGGGCCCAGTTGATGAGCACGTCCACCCCCAAGCCGAGCCCCGCGTAATTCGTGCCCGTGCTGGCGTTGTCATCGGCATCGAGCAACAGAAGGTGGGGATTGGGCAAAATCGTCTCATCCAATGCGATTTCATCGTTCAACGCAATTCGAATGAACAGCCAATCCGCGTTGGAACTGACCTCACACTCCGCGTAAGGCGATCCCACAGGACCGGTCCAAGTCGTTTCGCCCGGCCATTCTTCGAACTGCCCATCGAGCACCACTTGACCATTCAACTGAAAATGAAAACACAGCGAGGCAACCAAGAAAAAAGGGGCAATAACTTTCATGACGAGCGCGAATTGAACAACGGAAGTTACGGGTACTTTTGGCTGCATGACGCGGTCACAGAGCACTTGGTTGTTGCACTTCACGGTGATCATCTTCGGATTCACGGGCATCCTCGGTAAGTTGATTTCCTTGCCTGCGGACCGCCTTGTGTTCTGGCGGGTCTTCATCGGCGGCGGGCTCATTGCGCTGTGGCTGCTGGCGCGAGGTCGGTACAAGCCGTTTGCGCCGGGTATCCGTTGGAAGGTCATTGGTGTGGGGTGGGTGGCCGCGGCGCATTGGGTCACGTTTTTTGCGAGCATCCACGTGAGTTCGGTTTCGGTGGCGCTGGCGACGCTGGCGGTGACGCCGTTGTTCGTGAGTTTCTTGGAGCCCTGGATTCACCGGCGCCGGTTGGATGGGCGGGAGATTTTGCTCGGGTTGATCATCGTGGCCGGCTTGCTCCTGGTGCTGTTTGCGCCGTATTTGGAAGAAGGGGGGTGGTCGGCGGCGTGGCGAGGCCTTCAGGAGGGAGGAGATCACGTGATGGGAGTGGGGTTGGCGCTGCTGTCATCGGCCCTCGCGGGGTTGTTCAGCGTGTTGAATTCGGTGTTGGTGCGCTCGCACGACTCGGCCAATTTGTCGCGGTTGGAGTTGCTGGGAGCGGCAGGGGGGCTGTTGTTGCTGTTTGCGTTTCAGGGCGCGGTGTGGACGCCGGAGTTTTGGACGATCTCTGCGCGGGATTGGCTCTGGATCATGCTCTTAGCTACGGTGGCCACGTCGTTTGCTTATTTGGCGAGCATCGAGGTGATGCGGCAGTTGACGCCGTTTACCATCGCTTTGGCCATCAACATGGAGCCGGTGTACAGCATCGTGTTTGCCGCTTGGCTGTTCGATGAGGCCAAATCCCTCAACGGATTCTTCTACGCCGGCGCCGCCACCATCATTGGAACGGTGTTCCTCAACAGCGCATGGAAAAGCTGGCGCCGCCGGCAGCAGGCGCGCCGAACGCCCAAGTTCAATCAATCCTGAATCGCGAAAAACGCCGAAGCGATGGCGTCGCCGATGAGCCATTGCGACTCGGGAATCCGCCACCGTCCGCCTTCGGGAACCAACCGTCCCCGCGACACCGCATCGCCCCATTCCCGGGCTTCATCCACATCGGGTCGCCGACCAAACCCAACTTCAAGCGCGTTCAAATCCAAGCCCTGAGCAGTCCGCAACCCGGTCATGAGCGCCTCGTTGTACCGGTCAGTCGCCGTGAGCCGGTCCCACTCCGCGGGCAAGGCATCGGTGGAACGCGCGTCGGCGAGTGCCTTCAAATAGAGCGGGTTATTGGGGCGGTTTGCATACCGATCGGTGCCATTGAATCCATGGGCGCCCGGCCCGATGCCGAGGTAGGGCACCCCGCGCCAATACCGCGCGTTGTGAACCGCATGCCCGCCGGGAAGGGCAAAATTGGACACCTCATAATGGTCCCACCCCTTCACCGAAAGCTGTTCGCAAAGCGCGGAATAGGCCGCTTCAACAGCCGCCTCGGGGGCCTCCTGTTCCAAGCCCTTGGCCACCCGAACCCCCAAGGCCGTCCTCGGTTCGACCGTCAACAGGTAGGCGCTGAGGTGGTTGATGGGCAGTTCGAGGGCCCGCGCCAAATCCCGCTCCCACCCCCCCAACGACCGCCCCGGCAACCCGTACATCAAATCCAAGGTCATGCGCTCGAATCCCGCCGCCGCCGCCCGTTCCAACGCGCGTGCGGCATCGTCGCCCGAATGCGTCCGTCCCATCCATTCCAAGGCGGCATCGTCGAAGGTTTGGACCCCCACACTCAGCCGGTCCACCCCCGCAGCGCGCCACCCTTCAAGGCGCTCGGTGTCGAGGTCGTCCGGGTTCGCCTCCAACGTCACCTCATCGAAGGTGGAATCCGGGAACTGCCGGCGCACAGCGGAAAGCAGGAACGCGATTTGGTCCGGGGCCAATACCGACGGCGTGCCCCCGCCAAAGTAGACGGTCGAAGGCGTCCCCAATGCGGTCCATTCCGGAGCTCGCAAGGCGAGTTCACGTGCCATCGCCACCACCATTTCGTCCACGGAAGTGAGTTTCGTGCTGAAATGAAAGTCGCAGTAATGGCACGCTTTCCTGCAAAACGGAATGTGGAAATAGAGGCTGAACACGTCGGCAAGTTCGGGTGAAAATCGGGCTAACTTGCAGCATGCAATATGAAGTTCGCTGGCCGGATGGCCGATCAGTTGGGGTGGACTCCACCGCCCTGCAGGATGCGGAGTGGACACCGCGAGGACCGGGCGCTTGGGACGTTCGGATGGCCGGGCGCAATCACCGCGTGTTGTTGCTTGATGGACCGGATGCACAAGGCCACGTCACCCTGAGGGTGGATGGCGTCAAGTGGACGGGAACGGTGGCCGACGATCGGATGTTGTTGCTCGAGCGCATGGGCATGAGCGTGGAGGATGGGGCGTTGGACACGGAGTTGCTGGCCCCGATGCCGGGCAAGGTGCTTTCAGTTGAAGTTGAAGCGGGTGATGAGGTGGCTGAAGGCGATGCGTTGTTGATCCTCGAGGCGATGAAAATGGAGAACGTGCTCAAGGCCTCGCGTTCGGGTAAGGTGCTTCGGGTGGATGCGGTTGCGGGCAATGCGGTGGAAAAAGGAGCGGTTTTGGTCACCTTCGCAGACGAATCATGACGATCATGCGTTACCCCTCCGTGTTTCGAATCCTTCCTCTTCTTTTGCTTGCATCGGCGCTGAGGGCGCAAGATTGCAGCGACCCGCAAGTGCTTTGCGGTGAGGTGCCGACGTCGATCGGGCTCAATGCCCTGCAACCCGTGGTGCATGCGTGCATGGACGCACCTTACACGTTGTTTCTTCAATTTACAACGAACCAAAACACCGACTTCACAGGACCCGTCCAAATCAACTTCGACGCCATCAACTGCGGCGTGAATGGCGTTCCAGACATCATGCAAGCGGTCATCGTCGAACCCGACCAACAGGATTTTTGCGACGACGCGAGCTACGTGAACGTTTCACCGTGTGTTGAATTCTCAGAATCGCATTCGTTGACGTCGGAGGATTTGATGCCCAACACGCACTACTTGCTCATTCTCGGAACCTCCCACGAGCCCACCGTTTCGCCGTGTGCCCTGACCGTTTCCTTGACGGGATCGGCCGTGGGCATCAACGCCTGTTGCACCGCGAACCTCGCCCAAGGACAAAGCGCAGCCCTGACCGTTTCAGGGGGCGACCCCGCGCTGGGCTACGTTTGGTCTCCCGACGTGTTCATTTCCACCACGACCGGCCCAGACGTCGTGGTCACTCCGGAGGCGACTACGACCTACACGGTCTCGGGGTTCATCGGGGCTTGTGCCTATTCCGATGCCGTGACCGTCACCGTGGGCAACCCCTTGGAAATCCCCAACAGCTTCACACCCAACGACGACGGCTTCAACGATTTGTGGTCCATTCCCGATTTGATTGCCTACGAGCGCGCGCGCATGTTGGTTTACGACCGCTGGGGCCAAATCGTTTTCCGGAGCACCGGATACGCACAACCCTGGGATGGCAAACGCAACGGCAAGCCGGTTCCGGAAGGCGCGTACTACTACACCATCGACTTGAACGATGAAGGGTTGAACCTCCCCACAATCACGGGGTCATTGACACTTGTGCGATGAAACACCTGCTCGCCCTTACCGCCCTGTTGGTTGGTGCAACGTTCGCCAATGCACAACAATTTCCACTGCGCTCCACTTCGATGCTCAATCCCTTTCAGGACCATGCTGCCGCTGCGGGAAGCCGGGAGTGCTTGGATTTGCACATGGGATTCCGCAGCCAGTGGTCTGGATTTGAAGGCGCCCCCAGCACCGGATTTGCGAACCTGCATGGAAAGCTGGCCTCCAACGGCCCCAACTTTTCAGGAATCGGCGGCCGGATTGAGACGGACGAAGCCGCTGCTTGGAGCTGTTTGTCCCTCAGTTTGGCTTACAGCTACAACATGAAATTGGCTTCTGGTGCGCGTTTGGCTGCAGGCTTGGGGCTCGGGGCCTTTCAACAAAAACTGAACTGGAACGGCATCTCGCTGCCGGATTATCAAGTCGCAGACGATCCCGCGTTCGTGGGCAACAGCCAATTTGTGGCCCCGTTGCTGGACGCCTCGATTTGGTACTACGACCGCGATGTTTATGGAGGATTCACCATCGGCAACGTCGCTCAACCCGCTGTTGCTCAGGTGGCGGCCAATACCCGCCTCCGCCGCTACGTGACCGGAACCATCGGAGCCCAAGTGGAACTCGATGGGCCATGGGCGCTTCAACCGGTGGCCACGGTGCGTGGGACATCCGGTGTTCCTTTGGCGGTGGACTTGGTGGCGTTTTTGGACTACAACAGCGTCATCGGCGTGGGCGTGGGCTATCGCAACCAAAGCGCCGTCATGGCCATGCTCAAGTTCAACGTGGCCGACTACATCAGCGTGGGGTATGCGTACGATTGGACCTTGTCCACGATGAATGCGGCATCTCCCAGTACGCATGAATTCGTCATCGGCATCAACGCATGCGATGGCAGGTCGCACGGGGCCATCTCATGCCCAGCTTATAACTGATCCCAAGCCCGCGGCCAGTGAATTTGTACGCGAACAAACAGCGTTGGAAGCTGGTCCTGCTCATCGCAGCCGCGGTGATTGCCTTTGCGACGTTGTGGGTTTCGAACCGCATCGCGGGCAGCATTCGCGTGGAAGAACAGGAAAAGGTCCGTCTGTGGAGTGAGGCCATTCGGCAACGCGCGGAACTCGTCGGTTACACCCAGGAGTTGTTCGAGGGGCTGAGTCTGGAAGAGCGGGAGAAGGCGGATCGGCTCGCGGATGCGTACCGGCTCATTACCGACCCGCCGAGGGGAATGGATTTGACCTTCGTGACGGATTTTTTGTGGTCGAATCGAACCATTCCGGTGTTGATTTACGATGCGGAGGGTGACCTCTTGTACGATGTGAATGTACCCGAGGCATCGGACTACGATTCGCTGAGAAGCGCGATGGAGTCTAAGAATGGGGCGTTGGTTTTTCCAGAGGTTGGTACGCGAGTATACTGGGATGAGAGCCTTCGGTTCAGCGAGTTGAAAGAGGTCATTGACGACCTCATCAATTCGTTCATTTCGGAGACCGTGATGAACAGCGCATCGGTTCCGGTCATCATCACCGATAGCACCAAATCACAGGTGATTCGCGCCGAACGGGTGGATGATGCTGAAATTTCAGATCCCGAACGATTGCAAAAGGTGCTGCTTTCCATGGAAAATGAGAACGCGCCAATTGCATTGGATTTGCCTTACCAAGGACGACAATACCTGTTTTACTCGGATTCCTTGATTCTGAAACAGTTGCGTTACTACCCCGTGGTTCAATTGGTGTTCATCGCGGTCTTTTTGCTCGTTGCTTATTTGATTTTCAGCAGTTACCGAAGGGCAGAACAGAATCAAGTTTGGGTGGGCATGGCGAAAGAAACGGCCCATCAGCTGGGAACCCCAATGTCTTCCCTTATGGCGTGGATCGGGGTGTTGGAAATGGAGGGCGTGCCGTCGGATTCACTGCGCGAAATGAACCGGGACATCGAGCGCCTCAACATGGTGGTCGATCGGTTCAGTAAAATTGGTTCCAAGCCAAAGCTGGTGCCTGTCGACCTCAAAGAGGTGGTCCAATCTACAATTCAGTACATGCGACCGAGAATTGGCCACCAAGTTTCAATTTCATTTGATTCTGAAGATGATCTGGGCGCGGTGCCGTTGAGTCCTGCCTTGTTCAGTTGGGTGTTGGAAAATCTAATTCGAAACGCTGTGGATGCCATGGAAGGAGTGGGTTCGTTGACCTTGACGTTGTTCGCGGAGAACGGAATGATTGTTCTGGAGGTAACGGACACCGGTAAGGGGATACCACGGTCGCGCTGGAAAGAGGTCTTTGCCCCAGGTTTCACAACGAAAAGCAGGGGTTGGGGGCTGGGCTTGTCGCTGACAAGAAGGATCATCGACGAATACCACAAGGGCAAAATCTTTGTCAAGGATTCTCGACTCGACGAATTCACAACGTTTCGCATTGAATTGAATCTACAGGTGCGCTGAGGATTCAAGCGTTCGTTGAGAAAGTGGAGCCAACCAAGCCGCATCAAATCAATTGACCTCATGAACCATTCTCCGAAGGTGTCCATTTTGACCCCAATGTTCAATACAGGACGGGAAGTGCTGGAGACCATCGAGTCCGTTAGGGCGTCCACTTACAAGGATTGGGAGCACATCATCTTGGATGACGCATCGACTGATGATAGCGTGTCCTTGATTCGTGCGCACATCGAAGAAACGGGTTACCCGGGAAGGCTTTTCGAAAACCCGGCAAATCTTGGGATTGCTGCTACGAGGCAAGCCCTGATGAAAAAGGCTCGGGGAGAATTTTTGGTTGGTGTGGCCGATGATTTGTTGCGTCCCGACCGAATCGAGAAGGATGTAAGATGCTTGGAATCGGCCCCTCCGAGGGTGGCAGGTGTGTTCAGCAGGGTGGAGACATTTGATCACACATCGCGTGAGGTCATTGGTCAAATTGGAGCGTGGAAGGGTTCGTTGGATGAATCAGGACAAATTGAACCGAAGGAGTTGGCTCATCGGTTGTTGAAGACGAATTTGATTCCCGCGATGACCGTGACTTTGCGACGGAGCATCATCGATTCGGTGGGTTACGACACGTCCTTTTTCATCGAGGATTACCCCACTTGGGTGCGGCTGCTTAAAGCGGGTCATACCTTCTGTTATCGCGATGAGGTGTCGATGGATTACCGCATCGTTTCGACCTCTGTCCGATCGAAGCACAGGTCCCGTGTGGACTTGGATTGTCTGCGGTCGAAAGCGCTGTTTTTTGACAGTGGATTGGTGGACAACAAACGGGTTCGGGACGAGTGTTGGAGGTATTTTTGGAGCAAAATCACCGTATTCAATGCGGCAGATCGAAGGCAGGCGAGGGAGGTGTTGTCGAAAATGGGCAGCGAAATTCCGTCGGCGTTGAAGGCTGCGTTCTCCTATTTTCCTTCTAAGGCACTCCAACGGATGAGCCATCGAAACCGCACACCCAGTGCAACAGAAGGAAAGAATTTTCACCGGTGACAACCTCGGATGAGAAAAGTCAAACGCTCAGCCGGTGTCGTTGGGTTAATTAAACCCATTGCATTTCCGGATGAGCGGGATGGTTTCCATCGGTTCATTCGAGCCAGAAAGCAAAGGGGGATCGCACCTTGAACGCCTTGTTGTCGGAGCCTTTTCGCGTTGTATCCCGTCGAACTCCTGCCGCTGCGGCGCGGCTACTTCGTCCAACGGGTTCGACTGAGCTTCATCTTCAGGTGAATCGCGTGCATTGGCATAATGCACGGCCCGATTGAATCATTCGCTTGCTGTTCCGTTGCCGTTCACGAACTTGCTCAGGGTTGGAAATCGGGAAACAGCAATGCCTGCCTTGGGATAGTTCGCCACGTCGTCTCGGATGGAGTTGTAAATCTTCTGAGCCATGCGCTCGTCAATGGGCTGCTCGCTTTCAGGCTTGAGAACGACGCGATAACGAACCCTCAACCAAAAATCTTGGTACAACGAACGCTGCAACGCTTGAATGGACCACCGGGCCTTCTGGAGGACATTCGAGCGGTTTACGGGAGAAGACGTGAGCGGCACATGGACTTGTTCTGAGGTGACATTTGAGGCAATGGGCTCAAGGGCCTCAGCGAGTTCAGGCAATCGCAATCGGCGCCGGATTTCCTGGATTACTTGGGTTTGGTTGTTGACCAAATCATCGAAATAAATGGTCATGACTTCAGGAAAAAGTTCCTTCGCGTGGAGGATCGTCTGGGCGTAATAATTGCCCTCTAAACTAACCAAGTAGCGGCCCTTTCGCGAATACAACTGTTTGTTTTTGACCCCGACTAAATTAAACTGTAAGTCAAACGGAATGGTTCGGCTTTCTAACCGTCGCAACCACCTCATATGCGATTCCGTTCGGTCGATTGGGTCGCGTAGAATAAAGATGACCAGGGCATTCTTGTTTCTTTTTGCGATGCGTTCTAGCGCTTCTGGAAAAAGTGAATAAGAGGTTGAAGCGTCCAAGAGGAGGTTCGATTCACGTCCCATTTCCTCTTTTAAACGTGTCGACTTCGGTTCGACGAGAAAGGTGTGGGGCTCTTTCTTGCCCTTGATGAAATAATCGATTTCGGGCATCCGAACCAGCTGATCTGCAAGCGTAGTCGTTCCCGATTTCGCAAATCCGGCAAGAACAATATCTGGTGCTGTTTTCATCTCCAAACGCGAAGTTCCATTTTTCGAACCGATTGCCGCTAAGCCCTGTCCCCATGATTACGCACACCTGGAGTTCCCTTTATTCACAGGAAGGTAGGCGACGACAGGAAGAACCGCCAATTCCTTTTTCCTGGAGGCAGAGCTGTTTGATTGCCCCCTGTGATAAAAGTTGAATCAAGGAGCCCAGCCGCGGCTTTGTGAAAAGCAGCCGCGACCTATCAAGGTGGAGCAAGTTGAGGGCATCATGTGCGCCCCAGTCGCGACCGGTTACTTGGGGATTTTCCGAATGCGCAAGGCCTTTGGGGTCACTTCCAAGTACTCGTCGTCGTTGATGAACTCCATGAATTCTTCCAGGGACATTTTCTTCGCTGGGGCGATGCGCAGGCCTTTGTCGGCTCCGGATGCGCGCATGTTGGTGAGTTTTTTGCCTCGGACGAGGTTGAGCTCCATGTCGTTGTCGCGGGCGCATTCCCCGACGACTTGGCCTTTGTAAATGTCCTCGCCTGGATCGATGAAGAAGATGCCGCGGTCCTGCAGGCGGTCGATTTCGTAAGCACGAGCTTGGCCTGCTTCCATGGAAACCAGTGAACCGCTCGAACGCGTCGCCAGGTCGCCTGCATGGGGCTCGTAGGCCTCGAATCGGTGGGTCATCACCGCTTCGCCAGCCGTGGCCGTCAAGACTTGGTTCCGCAACCCGATGAGCCCTCGGGATGGGATGTGGAATTCCAAATGCTGCAAGTCCCCCTTTGCTTCCATGACGCGGAGTTGGCCTTTGCGCATCATGACCAATTCCGTGGCCTTGCCTGCGACTCCAGCGGGCACGTCAATCACCAATTGTTCCCACGGTTCGTGCAGCATGCCGTCGATTTCTTTGAGGAGCACGCGCGGCTTGCCGATTTGGAGTTCATACCCTTCGCGACGCATGGTTTCAATCAGCACCGAAAGGTGCAAAATGCCCCGTCCGAAGACGTTCCATTTGTCCTCGCTGTCGGTGGCCTCCACGCGCAAGGCGAGGTTCTTTTGCAACTCCGCGTCCAAGCGCTCTCGGATGTGGCGGCTTGTCAAAAACTCCCCATCCTTCCCCAAGAACGGCGACGTGTTGATGGTGAACAAGAGCGACATCGTCGGCTCGTCCACCTCGATGCGCGTCAGCGGTTCCGGGTTTTCGAGGTCCGCCACCGTGTCCCCGATTTCGAATCCCTCCATGCCCGTGATGGCGCACAAATCCCCACTCCGCACGTGTTCCACCTTCTCCTTGCCCAGTCCGCTGAACACGAACAACTCCTTCGCTCGAACCTTGCGGTTCCCCTCCTTTGTGCACAACGTGTAGTCCTTGTTCGCATGCAAATCACCGCGGTACAACCGACCGATGGCAATCCGACCCGTGTAGCGCGAGTAGTCCAACGAAGTGATCTGCAACTGCGGCGTGCCCTCGACATAAGGCGTTTCGGGAACGTGCTCGATGATCGTGTCGAGCAAATACGTAATGTCGCTGGTCGGCGTGGTCCAATCCGGCCCCATCCAACCCATCTTGGCCGAACCATAGATCGTCGGGAAGTCGAGCTGGTCTTCGGTAGCGCCCAAATTGAACATCAGGTCGAACACCTGCTCCTGCACCACATCGGGCGTGCAGTTCTCTTTGTCCACTTTGTTGACGACGACAAGGGGCTTCAAGCCGAGTTCCAAGGCCTTGCCCAACACGAAGCGCGTTTGCGGCATCGCGCCTTCGAAGGCGTCGACCAGCAACAGCACCGCATCGGCCATCTTCAGCACGCGCTCCACCTCGCCGCCGAAATCCGCGTGACCGGGGGTGTCGATGAGGTTGATTTTCGAGCCCTTCCAGTTTGCGGCCACGTTCTTCGCAAGGATGGTGATGCCCCGTTCGCGCTCGAGGTCGTTGTTGTCCAAGATGAGTTCCCCCGTGTCTTTGCGTGTGTCCACGGCTTCGCAGGCGTGGATGATTTTGTCCATCAAAGTGGTCTTGCCATGGTCGACGTGAGCGATGATGGCAACATTTCGGATTGCTGACATGAAAAAATTGGGGGTGAGGTGGGTTTCTAATGCTTTGTAGACCAAAGATTTAATCCCATTTTGGGACCGTTGGCCTGCGCAGATGTCTTTCGCGGCGCGAAGAACGTGAATGTTTCGTTGTGGATTGCAAGCCGGGATGTTGTATTTTTGCCATCCGTTCAGAACGATGAACGGAAGCCATCGCCCGGATGGCGGAATTGGTAGACGCGCACGACTCAAACTCGTGTTCCGCAAGGAGTGTGGGTTCGATTCCCACTCCGGGTACAGAGAGACCGCTGATTTCAGCGGTCTTTTTTTTGGCCTATGATTCGGGTCGATTCAAGATGACGAGCGCGCCGATGACGCCGGGAACCCAGCCGGCGAGCGTGAGGATGGCGACGATGACGATGGAGCCGCAGCCGCGATCCAGCACGGAAAGCGGTGGAAAGAGGATGGCAAGGAGGACGCGACCGATGGACATGATGGCAAGATAGCCCTTATTTTTGCCGTTCATGAAACACCTTCTCGCCACGTTGTTTTCGGTCCTTGCGGCCGCAGGTTTCGCTCAGTTGTCTGCTCCGCCGAGTCCGGCCGGCATGACGCATAACCGCGCCATCGGGACGTTTGTTCCTTGGGAAGGCGAAGGCCCGGGCCAAATCTGGGACTTCTCAACCCTCGTGCCGCAGCAGACCTTCCAACACGTCTTCACGGATGCAGCGTCCTCTTTTTACGCGAAGACCTATCCGGATGCGGAGTGGGCGCTGGATGAGGCGGGCACGCTGTTGTTCTACAGTTCAACGGACAGCATGACGTATTACGGTGGGGTGCAACAGGGGTTGGTCATCCAATACGATGATCCGCAAGCGGCCATCCCGTACCCGCTGAGCCTCGGGGACACCTGGTCGGACGCGTTTTCGGCGTCGTACGAGACGAACGGAATGCTGGTGACGCGCACGGGGACGACGGTGCTGGAGTGCTTGGGCGTGGGGTCGTTGGCCTTGCCCAACGGCCAACAATTCAGCGAGGCTTACCACGCGCACATCATGGAGACGATTCAGGATTCAACCGTGCTCGGCAACTACAACATCAGCATGGAAGGCGACTATGTGTTCGTCCCCGAATGGCCCATTCAGGTGTATGGCGCGATCAGCATCACCGTGGAAGACGGCATCAGCGGGACACCTGCCCAAACCACGAACATCGCCAGCTGGCTGCACAACACCGCGGTCGGCGTCGAGGAAGCGGAGGCGCAGGACTTTGTTCTCGGCCCCAATCCGGCGCGTTCAGGGGAGCCGGTGACGGTGGTTTGGAGCTCGGCCGCCAAGGCGTTGACGGTGTTTTCCGTCGAAGGCGCGAAGGTCCTCGAAGTGCAGGCCGTTCCGGGGGTGCCGTACACGGTGCTGCCCACGGACGGCCTCGCCCCGGGAACCTACGTCATCGGCGCGCCGGGCGTGAAGCCGCAGCGCCTCGTCGTTCACTGATTCGGAAAGACCTCGATGGTCCGCTCCACGCGGATGAGGTCGGCCCACGTCCCTTCGTACCGGGTGCCGCGCACGATGTGGTTGTCCACCCAGTGGTAATTGCCACCCCGGGGTTTGCCCATCAAGAGCCCATGGTACACGAAGCCCCACCGGTTCAACCACGCCTCCGTGACTTCGCGGTGCGCCTCAGTACGCGAGGTGAAAAACGTGATGATGTGGCCTTCGGCCGCCCAACGGTTCAGGGTTTCCACCGCGCCTTCGTACGGCTCGACGGTCGCCATGCGCTCCGGTTCCTCGTTGGGCACGTCTTCGGTGACGGTCCCGTCGATGTCGATGAGGTAGTTCTTAACGCCTTCAGGCAGTTGCGGGCTGGCTGCACGCCCTTCCGCATCGCGGTGATCCTCCAGTTTCATGGGGTTGAGTTGAGAAATGGAACCCCGGGATCATTGCCCGCTTGGCCGTAAAGTTCGGACAAGCAAGCATGCGAATCAATACGCCCGCTCGCTCCGCCCTTCCATGTAGTACACGAACGCTCGGTTCACCACCTTGTGGCCGCCCGGCGTTGGGAAATTGCCTGAGAAGTACCAGTCGCCCGTGTGGTTGGGGCAAGCTTTGTGCAGGTTTTCCAGCGGTTGGAAGATGATCTTCACCTCCGACTTCATGCCTTGCGGCGTCAGCAGTTCCGACACCTTGTCGCTGATTTCGTCCTCTGTGAATGGCGCGTAAATGGCTTTTACCTGGTTCGAGTTTTGCTCTTTTGGCAGCTCGATTTGGGCCTTGCAGCGCGCGTAAGTCTCGTCGAGGATGTGGTCCAAACCCCGTTCCCGGATGAGCGCCACCGCCGCTTGGAAGGCCACGAAATCGCCCAGCTTCGCCATGTCGATGCCGTAGCAGTCGGGGTAGCGGATCTGCGGGGCGCTCGACACCACGACGATGCGCCGGGGTTCGAGCCGGTCGAGGATGCGCAGGATGGACCGCTTCAACGTCGTGCCGCGCACGATGCTGTCGTCGATGACCACGAGGTTGTCCACGCCCGGGGTGACCGTGCCGTAGGTGATGTCGTAGACGTGGGCGACCAGGTCGTCGCGGCTTTTGTCCTCGGTGATGAAGGTGCGCAGCTTCGCGTCCTTGATGGCGATCTTCTCGATGCGCGGCCGTTCGGTCAGGATGGCGTGCACTTCGTCGGCGTCGGGGTTGCTCCCGAGGCCGAGGATGCGCGCGATTTTCGACTGATTCAGGTAATCTTCGAGGCCCTTGATGAGCCCGTAAAAGCTGACTTCGGCGGTGTTCGGAATGAAGCTGGTCACCGTGTGGTCCAAATCGTGTTCCACCGCTTCCATCACCTTCGGCACGATCAACCGACCGAGTTCCTTCCGCTCCTCGTAAATGTCCCGGTCGTTGCCTCGGCTGAAGTAAATGCGCTCGAAGCTGCAGGCGGTGCGTGGGGCTTCGGGCCGGACCCGCTTGCAGGACGTTTCTCCGTTGCGCTTGACGATCAGGGCGTGACCCGGTTCCAACTCGGTCACGTCGTCGGCGTTGACGTTGAACGCGGTTTGGATCACCGGTCGCTCGCTCGCCACCACGACCACTTCGTCGTCTTCGTACCAAAACGCCGGTCGGATGCCATTCGGGTCGCGCATCACGAAGGCGTCCCCGTGGCCCACCATGCCGCACATCACGTACCCCCCGTCAAGCGAACTCGCCGCCCGCCGCAACACGGTTTCCAAGTCGAGGTGCTCCCCGATGGCCTCGGAAATCGCCGGTTTTTCAAGCCCTTCCTCCTTGAAGTGATCGTACAACCGCTGATTTTCTTCGTCGAGGAAGTGGCCGATGCGCTCGAGCACCGTCACGGTGTCGGCCATTTCTTTCGGGTGCTGGCCGAGCGCGACGAGCTTCGCGAACAGTTCGTCGGTGTTCGTCATGTTGAAGTTGCCCGCGACCACGAGGTTTCGGGTGCGCCAGTTGTTTTGGCGCAAGAAGGGGTGGCAGTTTTCGACTTCGTTCTTGCCGAAGGTGCCGTAGCGCAAGTGGGCGAGGAAGACTTCACCGGTGAAGGCGAAGTCGCGTTGGAGGCGCTCAGCGTCCTGCAATTCTTCGCCGGTGAGTCCTTCGAATCGGCCCATGGCGCGGGCGAAAATGTCCTGGATGGGTCGGCTGTCGACGCTCCGCAGGCGGGAGATGTACCGGTGGCCGGGGTCGACGTCGAGCTTGATGTTCGCGAGGCCCGCTCCGTCTTGGCCGCGGTTGTGCTGCTTCTCCATCAGGAGGTACATCTTGTTGAGGCCGTAGAACGCCGTGCCGTACGTGTCGATGTAGTGCTGAAGCGGCTTTTTCAGGCGGAGCAGCGCGATGCCGCATTCGTGTTGGAGGAAATCGCTCATGGGGGGCTGAAGGAGGCGAATTAGTCAGGCCAAAGTTACACCGCCCCCGCCCCCGTCCGACCGATTTCCTTGGAGGCCTCCGGTGTGGATGACGAGGATCCGGCATCCGCGTCGCATCCCCAGGTGGCGCTCGGATTCGGGGCGTTCGAGTTCGGTTTTCAGGCGGGAAATGAGCTTCGCGGTGTAGACGCGGTCGAGGGGAATCTGGGTTTGGCCTTCCCACTCGGCCCAATCCGCGCGCACCCGCTCATCCAGCTTCCCAAACCCGCCCGCATGCGCATCCGTCCACCACGTGACCCCATCAAGCATCTCCGCGGCCCACTCGGCATCGCCCACCGACCAATGCAGCAGGCGCTCCACCGCCGGCCGGTGATCCACCCCCTTCAGCGCGCTCACGGCCACCAAAGGCGCCGCCCCACCGGTCCGCAACGCCATGCCCCCCAACGTCGTCCCCGTCCCCGCCGCGACCACCACCGCATCCCACGCTTCGTCCGCCCGCAAAATGCCCTGGCAGCCCTGCAACCCCAACACGTTCGCCCCGCCCTCCGGCACCACCCACGGCCGCCCGAAGCGATCGCGCAACCCCGCGAGGTACGCTTCCTCCCCCCGCTCCGCATACTCCGCCCGGCTCACCGGCACGAGCTCCATCCCCGCCTCCCGGCACTCCCGCATCGTCACCGTCTCCACCTCCCCCCCGCGCACGATGCCGACCGTCCTCACCCCCGCGGCCTTCCCCGCCACCGCCGTCGCGTGCAAGTGATTCGACCACGGCCCCCCGAAGGTCAGCAGCGCCCGGGAAGGCAGCGCCAACGCCCGCTCCACGTTCAGCGCCAGCTTGAACCCCTTGTTGCCCCCCACCCGATCGAGCCGGCGGACCGTCACTTCAACGCCGGCATCCTCCGCCGGCCCCCACGTTGCGCGTTCGTCCAACATGGCGCAAAGGTCGCCCATGCGAATGAACCTTTTCCCTCGTGAGTCGGTTGGAATCGGGTAAATTTGCCGCCCATGTCCAAGGAATTGAAGCCCGAGGATTACTACACCACACCCGAAGGGTACATCGTCTTCACCGAGGCGTACCACCTCAAAAGGGGCTACTGCTGCCAAAGCGGTTGCAAGCACTGCCCCTACGGCTTCGACAAGCGGACTGGTAAATTCAGATCGAAATGAACGATTTCCAAGCCGAAATTCAAGCGGGCCTGAACGGTCCGCTGCCCGCTCCCCGCAAGCGCAACCCCGAACTCAGCCACGCCCCTGTTCGCAAGGACATCCTGACCCCGAAGGAGAAGGAACTCGCGTTGCACAACGCCCTGCGCTACTTCCCGAAGGAACACCACGCGGTGCTCGCTCCGGAATTTGCCGAGGAGTTGCGCCAGTACGGCCGCATCTACATGTACCGGTTCATGCCCACCGAGCCGATGCACGCCCGGCCCATTGAGGCGTATCCCGCGAAGACGCGCCAAGCGGCGGCCATCATGCTCATGATCCAGAACAATTTGGACCCGGCAGTCGCCCAGCACCCGGAGGAGCTCATCACCTACGGCGGCAACGGCGGCGTGTTCCAAAACTGGGCCCAATACCGCCTCACCATGCAGTACCTCAGCGAAATGACCGAGGAGCAAACGCTGGTCATGTACAGCGGCCATCCGATGGGGCTCTTCCCGTCGCACGCCGATGCGCCGCGCGTGGTGGTGACGAACGGCATGGTCATTCCGAATTACAGCAAGCCCGACGATTGGGAGCGGATGAATGCCCTTGGCGTTTCGCAATATGGCCAAATGACCGCCGGCTCCTACATGTACATCGGCCCCCAAGGCATCGTGCACGGCACGACCATTACGGTCCTCAACGCCGTCCGCCTCACCGACAAGGACGGCACCGGCACGGCGGGCAAGCTCTTCGTGACCGCAGGGCTCGGCGGCATGAGCGGTGCCCAACCGAAGGCGGGCAACATCGCCGGCGTAGTCAGTGTCACCGCTGAAGTCAACCCGGCCGCCGCCTACAAGCGCCACGAACAAGGCTGGGTCGATCACGTCGTCACCGACGTCGCTGAACTCGTGGAGCGGGTTCGCGCTTCCGTTGCCGCCAAAGAAGCCGTTTCGTATGCGTACTTGGGCAACGTCGTGGAGGTTTGGGAAGCGTTCGATGAGGCGGACATCTTCGTGGATTTGGGCTCGGACCAAACCTCGCTCCACAACCCGTGGGCAGGCGGTTACTACCCCGCTGGCCTCTCCTTCGACGAAGCCAACGCGATGATGGCCCAAGACCCCGATCGCTTCCGCATTGAAGTTCAATCTTCCTTGAAACGCCATGCGGATGCGGTCAATCGCCACACGGCGAAGGGCACGTACTTTTTCGACTACGGCAACGCATTCCTCCTCGAAGCGTCGCGCGCCGGTGCCGACATCATGGCCGAAGATGGCGAGCACTTCAAGTACCCGAGCTACGTGCAGGACATCATGGGACCCATGTGCTTCGATTTTGGTTTTGGCCCGTTCCGGTGGGTGTGCGCCAGCGGCGATCCAGCGGATTTGGACACGACCGATGCCATTGCGTGCGAGGTGTTGGAAGCCATGATGGCTGATGCGCCGGATGAAATTCGGCAGCAAATGGCCGACAACGTGACCTGGATCCAAGGCGCAAAGGCGAACCGCCTCGTTGTGGGCAGCCAAGCCCGCATCCTCTACGCGGACGCCGAAGGCCGCATGCGCATTGCAAAGGCGTTCAACGATGCCATTGCCGATGGCCGCTTGAAGGGTCCGGTGGTGTTGGGACGGGATCACCACGACGTCAGCGGAACCGACTCGCCTTACCGCGAAACGTCGAACATCTATGACGGCTCTGCTTTCACCGCTGACATGGCGGTGCACAACTTCGTGGGCGACGGTTTCCGCGGTGCCACCTGGATCAGCTTGCACAACGGCGGCGGCGTGGGATGGGGTGAAGTGATGAACGGGGGCTTTGGAATGCTCATCGACGGTTCGTCCGACAGCGAGCGCAGGTTGACCTCGATGCTGCACTGGGACGTGAACAACGGCATCGCTCGCCGAAGCTGGGCCCGGAATGAGGGGGCAGAATGGGCGATTGCGCGCGCCATGGAGCGGGAGCCGCTGCTCAAAGTGACCGTAGCGCAACACGCCGCAGACGACGTCGTCAAGGGCGCATTGGGCTGATTCATTGGGTGGATTCGTGGATCCACTGTTCGAGTTGAAGTTCGTCCGGGACGTTCAGTTTTTTTCGAAGTCGCGTGCGCACGTTGTAAACGTAGCTCACGGAAAGGTCGAGGACTTGGGCGATTTGCTTGGATGAACGTCCGCTGGCAATGAGCTCGAGCACCTGGTCTTCGACCTTCGTCAGGGCTGCCTCGGCCGGTTGGATGGTCCGGTAAGTTTCTTGGTGCTTCAGCCGCCAAAGCGCGTCCAGCTTGTGCAAGTTCTCCTTCATCGTCTCGGGCTCTGCGTCCCCGTCAATTTGGTCGATGAGTTCGGAAATGATGGGGTGTTCGGCGCGCGCGTTGGTGGGTTTCGGACGGCGCAATCGGTTCGACCAACGGCCTGCAATGAATCCCATGAGGCCTAAGGCAACGAAGGCAGGCACCTGGGGCGTTGTGGGTTCGGATTGGATGGGCTGAGGAGGCGCCGGCTCGCGTGTTGGGATGGGCTGTTCCGAGGCCCACCGGATGGCCGCCCACAGGGACGGGTCGATGGGCTCCCTCACCGTGTCACCGCTGAGCAGTCCACGTCCCGGCTGGAACATCCACTGCACAACACCGGAGGTCAACGTGTCATCCGCGAGCAAACCTTGCAACCGCGGGAACATTGAACAGTATTCGGAATAATGGTCGCAGGCGAGGAGGTATTTGGCCAGCAAGCGGACGTAAATGAGGCGATTTCCCGCCGTGACGTCCCGGTGCTTCAAGGATTCATACACCGCGGCTGCTTCGTTCATGTTGCCCATGAGGTACTGGGCGTTCAGCAGGTTCATGTTCAAGTTGAAGGCCAAATTCTCAGGCAAATCTTCCTGCACAAGCGCCCGCTCAATGAAGGGCAGCGCTCGCTCGCCGTTCAGATCATCCAAGTAAGCCCCTGCGATGTTGTTGAGCAAATACGGTGAAGTTGTTGGGCGGGGATCCCAGCGCAGTGCGGCTTCGAGGTGCCACAAGACCGAGTCGCGCCGTTCCGTCATCTTGTCGTAGCAAGCCGCCAAGCTCGTGTGGCACTCTTGGGTGAACAGCGAGTCGCTCGACAGGTTCCGCGCCTTGTTGAAGTGGTGGGCGGCTTGGGTCCACGATTCTTCGAGGTATTCCATCACCGCATATTGGTAATGGAACCGCGCGCTCTCGGTGGGGCACCCTTTCGGAAGCGCAATTCGCTCTTTCCAATTCGACGGGGTCAACTTGGGGTTCATGGACCACCCCCTGAGCAGGAGGTTCGAGCCAAACAACTGCACGCTGCAATCGGCGCTCCGAGCCCGGATGGAGTCTCCCGCGAAGATGTGTGCTGCTGCATCGGCTTGGGGATGCGCCCGGTGCCAAGCATGAAGCATCGAGTCGGCCTCAATCCAAGCGCCGGCGCGCCCCGATTCAGGCAGAAACAAAACAAGCACCAATGCGGCCAGCAATCGCATGCCTCAAATGTCGCGGGAAATTCCGGTTGCGGGCACGTTGTTGCGGTGTTGTGGTATGATTTTCACGTATGTGATTTTCTGTGCACGTGAAATGGGGGATTCATTTCTTTGAGAAGACGGCGGATGAAGTGGGTTGTAAATGATTCGAAAAGAAGGGGTTGTGGTGAATGGGATTCCCCGTGCTGTGCAAAGTGAAAAATGTAGCAACACGGAAACGATTTAACGGCTTTTTTGTTTCCTAAGGGTAAGCTTGGGCGTACTTTTGCCGCCGCAATGGAAAACCAACCTGCACACACCGCACCGGATTCCCGGGAACGCGAACTCCTCGTTGAGGTGTGCGCGGTGTTCATGCGCCTTGGAATCAAGGCGGTGAACATGGACGATGTGGCGCGGCATTTGGGCGTTTCGAAAAAGACATTGTACAAGCACTTCAAGGACAAACGGGATTTGGTCATCCGTTCGCTGCACCTCCTCATCGAGGAAACCGATCTGAAAATGAGCAGCTTGCGCGACCATCCCGGCAACGCCATCGACGCGGAATTTGCGATGATGCGGTACGTCCGGAAAATGCTGGCAGCGCAGCACCCGAGCGTCATGTTCGACCTGCAGAAGTACTACGCCACTGCGTGGGCCGAAGTCACGCACCGCCGGGAGCAGCTGATCTACAAGACGGCGCAACAAAACCTGGAACGCGGTCAACGCGAAGGGGTGTACCGCTCGGACTTCGATTCCCGCATCGTCGCGCAATTCATGGTCGCCATTGCCGACACCACGAAGAACGCTCAAACCCAATTGGAGCTGGGCAAGCCCATGAGCGAAATCTATTTCGAATCCTTTCAATACCACATCCGCGGCATCGCGAGTCCTCAAGGGTTGACGTACCTCGAGGAAAAGCTGGCTGCAGAATTTCCCCCTTCCGAATGAAGCATTTGATGACCGCGTTGATGCTGGCCGCTGGGCTGGTAGGAACGGCGCAAGAGGCCGTGAATTTGAGCTTGAAGGAGGCTCAGGAATTGGCGTTGAAGAATGCGTTTGCCATGCAGTATGCGCTGCTTGATCAGCAAGTGGCGGAGCGCGATGTGAAGGAATTGACGGCTACGGGGTTGCCGCAGCTGTCGTTGGAGGCGGATTACAGCAACTTCATCGACCTGCCGACGCAGGTGGTTCCGGCCGATGCGTTTGGGTTTCCGGATTACTTGACGGAATTCCTCGGCGGGGTGGCGGTGGCGACGGGGGTGCCGTTGAACGCGCCGGCTCCGGATGGCGATGGGTTGAGCGAGCTGCAATTTGGCAACCAGCACACCGCGAACGTGGGGGTGCAGGCGTCGCAGTTGGTGTTCAGCGGGTCGTATTTCGTGGGGTTGCAGGCGGCGAGGTTGTACGCGGATTCGCGTTCGCAAGCGATTGAGCGGACGGCCGATGAGGTGAGGAAGGCGGTGGCCGATGCGTACGTCACGGTCTTGGGCGCTGAAGCGAATGTCGCGGTGTTGGAGGAGGCGCTGGAGGTGGTGCGGGAGTCGCGAACGGAGATGGAGGCGATGCTGGGGGCGGGATTTGTGGACGCCATGATGGTGGACCAAATCGCGCTGGCGGTCATGGATTTGGAGCAGGATTTGGCCTATGCCCAAACCCAAGCCCAGCTCACCCGGTCGCTCCTCCGCTTTCAAATCGGATTGAACCCCGCCACGCCCATCGCCCTCAAGGACACTTTCGACGACCTCCTGGCAGCGGAAAGCGGCACCGATCTCCTCAGCCGCTCGTTCCAGCCGTCAGCGCTGCCCGGCTTGCAGGAACAACAAGCCTACGTCGGCCTCGCCGAATTGGACGTGAAGAACCAACGCGCCGCAGGGCTCCCCACCATCGCGGCCTTCTACACCTTCCAGAAAAACGCGCAGCGCCCCGAATTCAACCTGTTCCAATCGGATCAAAGCTGGTACAACGTCCAGCTGGCCGGGTTGAACTTCAGCATGCCCTTGTGGACGAGCCTCGGCGGTCAACAGCGGGTGGAGAAAGCGCGGCTCGAACTGGTGCGGGCAGAAACCGGCTACCGCCAAATGGAGGCCGCCGCCCAGCTCGAATTTGAAGCGGCACGCGCCGAATTCGCCGACGCCAAATCCCGCGTCAACAACCGCACGCGGGCCGTGGAACTCGCCCAATCCATCTACAACCGCACCGAGCGCGGCGTGAACGCTGGCATGAATTCCAGCTTCGAACTCAACGACGCGCGAAGCAAGTTGTTGGAGGCACAAGGCGGCCTCATCGGCGCTCAAATGGCCCTGCTCAACGCCCAATCGCGCCTGCAATCGGCGCTCTCTGAATTCGAATAATCCCTGCAATCAACGAACATGAAACGATTTGTAATCCCTTTCTCGGTGGCGATCTTGGCGGTGGCCACGGGGTGTGGTGGCGAGGCCACGGTGGACGCGGAGTCGGCTCCTGAGGCCCGCGATTTGCGTGCTTCCGTGACGGTGATGCCCGTGACGCCGAAGCCCTTTGTTCACCAGTTTGCGGTGCAGGGCAACGTGGAAACCGACCGCAATGCGACGGTCACGGCCGAGTTCTCGGGCTTGGTCGAAGAAATCCTGGTCCGCGAGGGCGACCGGGTGCGCGAGGGCCAGGCCCTGTTGCGGTTGAACACCGACTTGGTGGATCGGACGGAGCAGGAGCTGTTGACGCAGTTGGATTTGGCCACGAACCTGTTCGATCGCCAAACCGCGCTGTGGGAAGAAGGCATCGGCACCGAGGTGGATTATTTGCAACTGAAGGCCCAAAAGGAAGGCCTCGAAAAGTCGCTGGAAACCCTCGCTGAACAGCGCGACATGTCCGTCGTGCGGGCGCCCTTTTCGGGCATCCTCGATCGGGTCTTCGTGAAGCAGGGCGAACTCGCGGCGCCGGGTGTTCCGGTGGCGCGCATCGTGGACCTGTCGAACATGTACGTTCGGGCGATGGTGAGCGACCACTATGCGGGGCGCATTGGCGAAGGCCTGCCTGCCGAGGTGGTGGTCGCAGGGGTGGACACGGTGGCGACGCGCATCGGTCGCGTGGGGTCGTTCATCAACCCGGCGAACCGGACGATTGAAATCACACTGCCGCTACCGAGCGCAACGCGGTTCCTGCCGAACATGTTCGCCAACGTCTGGTTGCAAGACGTCGCTTTGGACAGCGCCATGGTGCTGCCCAATGCCTTGGTGCAGCAGGACGTGGAGGGGCGCGATTTCGTGTACGTCGTGGCCGAGGGGATGGCCACGAAGCGGGTGGTTGAACTCGGAATGGGGAGTGGCGATGAGGTGCTGGTGCAGTCGGGTTTGGCCTGGAACGACCAAGTGGTCGAAAAGGGCGCCAGCCGCATCGTCGATGGTGAACGCGTGCGAATCCTCGAACAGTAAGCCATGTCCGACACCCAGCAACCCTCCAAGCTCCGGGAGTTTGGTCTGACCACCTGGAGCATCACGAACCGGACGACGGTGTTCGTGCTCATCGCCATCATCACGCTGAGCGGGATTTCCAGCTACTTGACGGTGCCAAAGGAGAGCTTCCCCGAGGTGATCATTCCCGAAGTGTACATCGGCACGCCCTACCCGGGAAACAGCCCGACCAACATCGAGAAGCTCATCACGCGCCCGCTCGAGAAGGAAATCAACACCATCACAGGCGTCGATGAAATCACCTCCACGTCCATCCAGGGCTACAGCGCCATCGACGTCAAATTCGATTTCGATGTGACGCCGGCCGAAGCCCTCCGCAAGGTGAAGGACGCGGTGGACAAGGCGAAGGCCGACCCAGAATTCCCGGACGATTTGCCCGCTGAACCCAATGTCTTCGAATTGAATTTCAGCGAGTTGTTGCCGGTGATGAACGTCAACCTTTCCGGCGACTACACCCTCGATGACCTCAAGCGGTATGGCGAGCGGCTGGAAGAAGCCATCGAGGAACTGCCGGAGATTTCCAAGGTGGACATCCGCGGCGTCATGGACAAGGAGGTGGAAATCGAGGTGGACTACTTGCGGGCGGAGGCCATGCAGGTGAGCTTCAACGACATCGCCGGGGCCATTGCCCAGGAGAACATCACCATTTCCGGAGGTGACTTGCTCGTCGACAACGCGCGCCGGACGGTGCAGGTCGTCGGGGACTTCCGGTCGATGGAGGAAATCGAGTCCGTCATCGTCAAAAGCGAACGCGATTCTCCGATCTTCTTGCGGGATGTGGCGGAGGTGCGGTTTGTCGAGCAGGAAAAGACCAGTTACGCCCGCGAATACGGGAACCCCGTGGTCACCCTCGACATCATCAAACGCGCCGGCGAGAACCTCATCGCTGCTTCGGACGGCATCAACGCCATCATCGCCGAAGCGAAGGAGGACTACTTGCCGCGCAACCTCAACGTATCCATCACGAACGACCAATCGGACCAAACCCGCACCCAGGTCGAAGAGCTCCAGAACTCCATCATTTTCGGGGTGTTGCTGGTCGTTGGGGTGTTGCTGTTCTTCCTCGGCCTGCGCAATGCGCTGTTCGTGGGGGTGGCCATTCCGCTTTCGATGTTCATGTCGTTCATGATTTTGACGGCCTTGGGTGTGACGTTCAACACGATGGTGCTGTTTTCACTCGTCCTCGCCTTGGGGATGCTGGTGGACAACGGCATCGTGGTCGTGGAGAACGTGTACCGCTTGATGGATGAGGGGATGAGTCCGTTGGATGCGGCCAAATACGGGGTCGGCGAGGTCGCATGGCCCATCATCGCGTCCACGGCGACGACGCTGGCGGCGTTCATGCCGCTCGCGATTTGGCCGGGCCTCATCGGCGAGTTCATGAAGTACTTGCCCATCACGCTCATCATCGTGTTGAGTTCGTCTTTGTTCGTGGCGCTGGTCATCAATCCGGTGCTCACCGCCATCTTCATGAAGGTGGGAGCGGAGACGGTGAACCGCCGCCGCACGTGGATCGTGAGCGGGGTGTTGGTGGGCGTGGGGCTGCTGTTCCTCGCGTTGGAGGCGACCGGCTTCGGCAACATCCTCGTCGTCGCGGGGGTGTTGGGCATCGTGAACACCTACGTGTTGTACCCTGCGACGCTGCGCTTCCAGAACGGCTTCCTGCCGATGCTCGAGCGGGTGTACGAGCGGTTCTTGCGCTTTGCTTTGGCGGGTGCCCGCCCGTGGCTGTTCTTCTTCGGAACGGCGATGCTGTTTGTGGTGGCCGCGGTGCTGCTGGCGCTGTTCCCGCCGAAGGTGGAGTTCTTCCCTTCGAACGAACCGCAACTGCTCAACGTATTCATTTCCAAGCCCATCGGAACAGACATCGAGGAAACGAACCGCGTAGCCCGCGAAATCGAGGGCATCGTCATGGACTTCGTGGAGGAGGAGCAATGGAAGCGCCCCAACCCGGAAACCGGTGAACTCGAGTCCTACATGGTCAACTCCATCATCGGCCAAGTCGGCAACGGCACCAGCGACCCCAACGAAGGTCCCTCGCTGGGCAATACGCCGCACAAGGCGCGGATCGCCATCAACTTCGTCAAGTTCCAAGACCGCCGCGGGCAGTCAACGAGCGTCATGCTGTCGGCCCTGCGCGATCGGTTGGCCGCTTACCCCGATGCGGAGGTCATCGTGACGAAGAACTCGGACGGCCCGCCGCAAGGTCCGCCCATCAACATCGAAGTGCGCGGCGACGATTATGACGAGGTCCTTTCGGCCGCCAACGGTGTCCGCCAATTCTTGCGCCAGCAAGCGTTCGAAGGGGTGGAAGAGCTCAAGATGGACGTCGACAAGCAGAAGCCGGAATTGCCCATCGTCATCGATCGGCAGAAGGCACAGCGGTTTGGTTTGTCCACCCAAAACATCGGCTACACCCTCCGCACGGCCCTCTTCGGGCGCGAAGTCAGCACCTACAAGGACGGCGAGGACGACTACCCCATCAACGTGCGCTTCGCCGAAGACACGCGCAACAACGTGGACGCCCTCATGAACCAAAAGGTCATCTTCCGCAGCGCCTCCGACGGTCAAATCAAGGAAGTGCCCATCAGCGCAGTGGCCACCGCGGAGCGCAGCACCACCTTCAGCAGTGTGAAGCGGAAGGACCTCGATCGGGTCATCACCATCAGCTCGAACGTCCTCGAAGGCGCCAACGCGAACACCATCGTGGCGGACATGAAAGCGGCCCTCGCGGACTACGAAATGCCCCGCGGCGTGGAATGGCGCTTCACGGGCCAGCAAGAAGAGCAGGCGGAAGAACTTGCCTTCCTCTCGAAAGCCCTCCTCATCGCGCTGTTCCTCATCATCCTCATCATCGTCGCGCAGTTCAACTCGATCACGACGCCGTTCATCATCGGCTTCAGCGTGTTCTTCTCGCTCATCGGGGTGTTGCTGGGCCTTGTGATTTTCCAAATGGACTTCGTCATCATCATGACGATGATCGGCATCATTTCCCTCGCGGGCGTCGTGGTGAACAACGCCATCGTGCTCGTCGATTACACGGACCTGCTGCGGGCGCGCAAACGGGAGGCATTGGGCGAGTCGGTCCGCCTGCCGTTCCGCGATGTGGTGGAATCGGTGGTCATGGGCGGCAAGACGCGTTTGCGCCCGGTGTTGCTGACGGCCATCACGACGGTGCTCGGTTTGCTGCCGCTCGCAGTCGGTTTGAACATCGACTTCGTTCGGCTCGTGACGGAATACGACCCGCACATTTACGTGGGCGGGGACAACAACGTGTTTTGGAAGCCGATGAGCTGGGCCATCATTTACGGCCTCACGTTCGCGACGTTCTTGACGCTCGTCATCGTGCCCATCATGTATTGGTGGATCGAGCGAATGAAGTACCGCTACCTGTACAAGTCGGCCATCAAGTAAGGCCAAATCCAGCAGGCCTGCCCCTATCCGGGTGGGCCTGTTGCTTTATCCCCCGCGGTGAATCCGCGCCACCCGCGGCGGAATGCGGGCAATGAGCTCGTACGGAATGGTGCCCGCGGCTCCCGCGATGCCTTCCAAGGTAGGGTGTTGGCCAAACAACACCACATCGTCCCCCTCGCTCACCCCCCGCAGGCCGGTCACGTCCACCAAGGTCATGTCCATGCACACCCGGCCCACCACCGGCGCCAGCTGCCCCCCGATGGCCACGTGACCCACCCCGTTGCTGAGGTGCCGCGGATAACCATCGGCATACCCCACCGGCAACGTGGCAATGCGGCGCGGACGGTCGCTCACGTCCGTCGCCCCGTAACCCACGCCCTCGCCCGCGGGAACGGTGCGGAGTTGGCTCACGGTGGTTTGGAACGAAAGGGCCGGTTGCAAGGTCAACGGCGCGTGCCCGTTCAAACCGAACATCCCGATTCCGAGCCGAGCGAACTCAAGCGCCTGTTCGGGGAACCGCGCGATGCCCGCCGAGTTGCAGATGTGCCGCCCCAACGGGTGAATGCTCCGCTCGGTGGCGTTTCGCAAGGCGCTCGCGGCCCGGTGGAATCGCCGAAACTGCCGCTGCGTCAGGCCATCTTGTTCGGGGTCATCGGCTGAGGCGAGGTGACTGAGCACCGTTTCGGCGCGCAGCGGGCACGCGGGGTCGGCGAGGAGCTGGGCCAACGGGGACACCTCGGCTTCGGTGAACCCCAGGCGGTGCATGCCCGTGTCGATTTTAATGTGAACGGGCCAGGGCCCTGCCGATCCCACGGCAGCACAAAACGCCGCGCAGTGTTCCGGGCCGATGAGTTCCGGTTCCAAGCGATGGGCAAGCAGGGCGTCGAAGGTTGACGGGTCGGGATTCAGCACGATGATGGGCAAGGCGATGCCATGCCGCCGCAGTTCCACGCCTTCCTCGGTACAGGCCACGGCCAAGTGGCTCATTCCGAGGTGCTCCAAGGAACGGGCGAGCGCGGGGCCGTTCGTTCCGTAACCGGACGCCTTCACCACCGCGATGATCCGCGTAGGGTGGTCGATGGGAACCGCTGGCGGTGTGTCGCGGATGTGCTTTCGGAAGGAGTTCACGTTGGCGGTTACGGCATCGAGGTCAAGCACGAGCGAGGTGGCGTGTCCTTTGCGACAAAGCAAGGGCACAAAGGTTTCGAAGGCGTCGCTTCGGGGTCCTTTGACCAACACGTCGTGTCCGTGAAAAGGCGATTCTGAGCCCCTCCGGAATTCGGTCAAAGCCTCGTCCGGGCGTTCGAACACGCGCCAGGCGGTGGGGATGTTTCGGGCAGCGTGCCATCGCGAACCCACAAGCCAAACTCGGGAAATGCCCGTTCCTTCCAACAACTCAGCGAGCCGGTGGGGGTCGTGGTGTGCACCGGGCAAGTCGCCGAGGATCAAACCCCGTGGATGCGCCGTGGGCAGCCGTCCCAAGTCCCGGAGCGCAAACGCCAGCGCTCCCCAGTCGTTGGCGTAGGCGTCCGAGATGATCCACGTCCCGCCCGGCCCGCTCAGCCGCTGCATCCGCAGGTCGACTTCGGGCAAGTGTGGCAACGTCTCCGAGATTTCGTCCAAGGGAACGCCCAAGCACAGGGCGGTGAGGGCGGCCGTCATCGCGTTGCGGAAGGTCAGTTCACCCGGTGCGGGCAGTTGCCATTTGGCCTGCTCCCCCGCGAAGGACACTTCCACCTCCTCCGTTTGCGACCACCTGCGCAGCACGCGCAACTCCCCGTCCACCCCCCACGTGCGCACCCGCACCCCACGCGCCTTCAATCCGTCCACCCCCTCCGCACAATCCCCCGGCAGCGCGACCCAATCGCACCCCCCAAACAACCGCAGTTTCTCCGCCACCAACGCCGCCCGCGAAGGAAAGTTCGCAGCATGCGCCTCCCCCAAATGCGTCAACACCCCCCCCTTCGGTTCCACGCATTCCGCCAGCCGCGCCATCTCCCCCGGCTCACTGATGCCCACCTCAATCACCCCCACCTCATGCTCCGGCGCCAGCCCCCAAACCGACAACGGCACCCCCACCTGGCTGTTGTACGACCGCGGACTCCGCCCCACCCGCATCCGACGAGCCAACAGGGCCGCCGCCCACTCCTTCACCACGGTCTTCCCATTGCTCCCCGTCACCGCCACCACCGGCACCCCGACCGCGCGCCGATGCGCAGCCGCCAAGCCCTGCAGCGCCTCCACCACGTCCGCAACCACCACCACATCGCACCCGCTCAACCCCGGATCCTCCCGCACCACGAAGCGCCGCACGCCCCCCTCGAACGCATTCCGCAAAAAATCATGCCCATCCACCCAAACACCCCGCACCGCAAAAAACACCGCCTCCCCACCCGCCACTTCCCCCCGCTCCACGGCCCGCGAATCCAAGGTCAGTTCCAACACGTCCCCACCCGACGGCCCGTCCGCCCGCAACGTCCCCGTCGCCGCCGCCCACTGCCGCCATTCCCCAACCGTCACGGGCGCTCCTTTTGCAACGCCGCCTGCCTCCGCGCTTCCACAAACGCCGACCGCGTCAACGGGATGTACCGATCTTTCGCCCCCACTTCCACCGTCGCTTCCCCCCCCGCGATCCGATGCGAAAAATGCGCTGACCGCCCCGTTTCCATGCAGATCGCATGCAATTTCGTCACCTCTTCCGCCCGAGCGAGGAGCTCCGGCATGCACCCAAAGGGCGTCCCGGTGAAGTCGAGGTCCAACCCGGCGGCGATGACCCGCATCCCCCGGTTCGCGAGTTCCGAACAAAGCGCTGGCAGCGCGTCGTCGAAGAATTGCACCTCGTCGATGGCGACCACGGTGACCGGGCGCTCCAGGCCATCGATGTGCGCCTCCAACTCCTCGCTGCTCGCAACCGTCACGCTGTCCAACGCATTCGCGTCGTGCGAAGTCACCTTGCTGGCGTCCCAACGCGTATCCGTGGCGGGTTTGAAAATCAGCGTGGGTTGGCGGGCGATGCGCGCGCGCCGAATGCGCCGCAGCAGTTCCTCGGTTTTGCCGGAGAACATCGGGCCGCAAATCACTTCAACCCGGCCTTCGCCGAGGTCGGGATGGTGGTGGTGGGAAGTTTCGTGTGGAACCATGGTCGCAGAAACGAAATTACTTCAGTCCGTACATTCGCGGGGTTATGTTGAAAGATAGTTTTCACCAACTCCCGCTGCTTCTTGCCCTGGCAGCGTGTTCTCCCCAGGCGGGAGATGGGGGAGTGGCTTCCTTGACCGGTAAGGTAGAAGTGGAGCGGCGCGCTGTGATTTCCAATCCGGCGGGGGCGGTGACGTACCCGGGAGCTGATGTGGACGTCTTTATAACGTACGGGGATCGCGTGGGCCCGGACGATAAAGTGACGACGAATTACGATGGGGAGTTTGCGTTTTACGGCTTGATGCCGGGAACGTACACGGTCTACGTTTACAGCGAGGACACGTTGCCGCAGTTGCCGCAGGCTCCCGACGTGGCCATCGTTCAGGAGGTGGACATTGAGGGCCGTCGGGATGCGGTGGACGTGGGCACGATTCGGATTTTCAAGGAACTTTAAGCGATGGTGCGCACAGGCCAAACCCTGGCCCTCCTCCTCCTCCCGTTCTTCCTTTCCGCCCAAGTCCCGGGCGTTTGGACGAGCGCGGGCTTGAAGGCCACGTCCGGCGGCCCGTGGTCCTGGTCGGCTCAAGTGGAGAGCCGGTGGGATGGCCCCCACGACACGGGCTTCCTCGACCTCGCCGTGTCCCGGGAATGGGGCCGCCACTTCGAGGCGAACTTCCAATGGCGCACCTCCCTGAACCACGGCGACATCGGGTACGCTCCGGAATACCGCGCCGCGCTGCGCCTCACCGCCAAGGGCGACCTCGGGCGCGGCTCATGGGACGCGCGCTTCATGGCCCAGGAAGCGCGTCCCTGGATCCGGGTTCCGGATTGGGCAGCGGCCCCCCTCGGCCGGTCCGCCCTCCGAGGCCGGGTCGGCTACACGTCCCCGTGGATGGGTCGCTGGCGCTGGGGCCTCAGCACGGAATCGATTTGGCGTGACCACACGTTCGACGCCCAACGCAACCGCCTCGACCTCGACCTCGACCTCAACTCCGCCGACCGCCTGACCCTCGGCTACCAGCTTGAACTCGGCCCCGCCGATCCCGATCACGTCCTCCGAATCGGCTGGACCCACGACCTCGGCACGTGGCAGCCCCTCCGGGACCGCCGCCGGGCGGCCGTCCCGCCCGCACGCTCGTTCGACGCCACCGGCAGCCCCGTCATCACCGAAGGTCGGTCCGCTGGCCTGCCCGTTTGTGCTGCGGACCAAATCTTCCTCTCCGAAGCCGGAACCGCCACGACCCCCGCCGACTTCATCGAACTGCACAACCCCACGGACCGCGATTGCCGCCTCACGGGTTGGCGATTCGACGACGACGAGCAGCTCGAGGATTGGGTCGGAACCACGGAAGTTGTGCCTGCGCACGGCTGTTGGGTCGCCTATTCCGACGGCCCCGGCGGATTCGATTCGGGACTGTCCGCGGAGGGCGAACGCATTTATTTGGCTGACCCCGAAGGAAATGTGCGCGTGTACGCGCTGTCTGCCGGCACGAAGAAACTGGCGGAAACCTTTGATTTCAGTGGGGTTTCTCGTGCTGCCCCCCCTTCACCTGGGCGGCATTTGCCCCTCGGTGAATGAAATCGTGAGTTTTTTGTCCACAGCCCCCCTTGGGTTGTAAACAATCGTTCGCTATCTTCGCAGCCCCAATTTTGGGGAGATACACGCATTTGAAGTTATTGACCGTGGATACATTGAGCTACAAGACGCTCTCCGTGAACAAGGAGAATGCCGACAAGAAGTGGTTGCTCGTCGATGCTGAAGGCCAAACCTTGGGCCGCCTCGCATCCGAAGTTGCCAAGCGCTTGCGCGGAAAGCACAAGACGAACTTCACTCCTCACGCAGACTGCGGTGATTACGTGATCGTCGTCAACGCCGAGAAGGTTGTGATGACCGGCACCAAAATGCAAACCAAGGAGTACCAGTGGTTCACGGGTTACCCGGGCGGACAGCGCACGCGCTCCGCTCAGGAGATGCTCAACCGCAAGCCCCACGCACTCGTGGAAGAGGCGGTTCGCGGAATGCTCCCGAAGAACCGGTTGGGCCGTGAAATGTTCCGCAACCTCCACGTTTTCGTGGGTCCGGATCACAAGCACGAGGCGCAACAGCCGGAGACCCTGACCTTCTAACTGACCGATACAGCCTAATCAATGGACGTAATCAACACTTCGGGCCGCCGCAAGACGGCAGTTGCCCGCCTCTACATGAAGCCCGGAACGGGTAAAGTGACGGTCAACAAGACCGAAGCCGCTCAGTACTTCCCGACTGCCGTGTTGCAGTACAAGCTGAACCAGCCGTTCTCCATCACCGAAACCGAAGGCCAGTACGACGTGAACGTGAACGTTTACGGCGGTGGCATCAACGGCCAGGCGGATGCTGTTCGTTTGGCAATGTCGAAAGCCCTCGTGGAAATCAATCCCGAGTGGAAGTCTTCGTTGAAGGAAGTCGGTTTGATGACGCGTGACCCCCGGATGGTCGAGCGGAAGAAGCCGGGTTTGAAGAAGGCTCGGAAGCGCGAGCAGTTCTCCAAGCGTTAATCCGCATCAGAAAGCATTCCCAGTGGCGGCATCGCAAGGTGCCGCTCACTTTTTTATCAATCGTTTAGTATCCAAACGCGTCGGATTCTCAAGGTGGGACTACCGCCGCGTTGCATCAATCCAGGAAAGTAAACATGGCACGAACGAACTTCGAGCAATTGTTGCAAGCCGGTGCCCACTTCGGTCACCTCAAGCGCAAGTGGAACCCCCACATGGCTCCGTACATCTTCACGGAGACCAAAGGCATCCACATCATCGACCTCCACAAGACGGTGGTCAAGTTGGACGAGGCCGCTGCCGCGATGAAGCAAATCGCGAAAAGCGGAAAGAAAATCCTCTTCGTCGCAACGAAAAAACAAGCGAAAGAAATCATCGCTCAACGCGCGGCTGCCATCGGCATGCCTTACGTCACAGAGCGTTGGTCAGGCGGGATGTTGACGAACTTCGCGACCATCCGGAAGGCGGTCAAGAAGATGTCGCAGATCGACAAGATGGAGCAAGACGGAACGCTCAACACGCTTTCGAAGCGTGAGCGCCTCCAGGTCTCTCGTCAGCGCGCGAAGCTCGAGAAGAACTTGGGTTCGATTTCCGACTTGACCCGCATCCCCGCGGCCATCTTCATTGTGGACGTGAAGAAGGAGCACATCGCCTTGGCTGAAGCCAAGAAGTTGGGCATCCCCGTCTTCGCAATGGTGGACACGAATTCGGACCCCCGTCCGGTCGACTTCCCCATTCCGGCGAACGACGATGCGAGCAGCTCAGTGGAAGTGGTGATGGACACGGTGGCCGCAGCAGTGGCTGAAGGGTTGCAAGAGCGCAAATCGGACAAGGACAGCGCAGACGCAGCAGCAGCAAAGGTGAAGGAGGCAGCGGAGAAAGAAGAAGCCGCTCAGGCCGAAGCAGCTCCGGAGGCGCCCGTCGCGGAAGAAGCACAGGCTGAGGAAGAAGATTCTTCAGAGGACTGATTCAAGCACCACACGTTACCAGACCATTAACGCTGAAAAATTTGACCCCATGAACATCACAGCAGCAGATGTGAACAAGCTCCGCAAGCAAACGGGAGCGGGCATGATGGATTGCAAGAAGGCCCTGCAAGAAGCAGAGGGTGACTTCGAAAAGGCCGTTGAGGTTCTGCGATTGAAAGGCCAAAAAGTGGCCGCGAAGCGCAGCGATCGCGAAGCGGGTGAAGGCGCAATCCTGTCAGGAGTGAACGCAGCGGGCGACTTCGGTGTCCTCCTCGCGTTGAATTGCGAAACGGACTTCGTGGCGAAGAACGAAGGCTTTGTTGCAACGGCGCAGACGTTGTTGGATTTGGCCATCAACGAAGGCATCACCTCGAAGGAGGATTTGTTGGCGAAGACCTACCCCGGCGCGTCCATCACGGTGGCGGACAAGATCATCGAGGAAACCGGTAAAATCGGCGAGCGCCTCGACATCGGCACGTTCGAAACCGTGAGCGCACCGTGCGTGGTGTCCTACATCCACCCCGGCAACCGCCTGGCTACGTTGGTCGGTTTCTCAGGCGCCATGCCAGAGGCCGCTGGCCGCGACGTAGCGATGCAAGCCGCTGCCATGGCTCCGGTTGCGTTGGATGAGTCAACGATTCCCCAGGATTTGATCGAGAAGGAACTCCAAATCGGCAAGGACCTCGCTATCCAAGAGGGCAAGCCCGCCGAAATGGCAGACAAGATCGCCCAAGGCCGCTTGAAGAAGTGGTTCAAGGAAGCGACGCTCGTGAACCAAGATTACATCAAAGACAACAAGCAATCGGTTGCGGCGTTCATCAACGCTTCCGCAGCGGGTGTCTCGGCTACGGCGTTCAGCCGCGCAGCCCTCGACTGATACGCGATTGCACGAATATTGGACAAAGGCACTCTTCGGGGTGCCTTTGTTGTTTTTAAGCGGGTGAAGATGGCGGGATTATTCGGATATTCGCGGCCGATGAGGTACGAACGCATACTCCTTAAGCTGAGCGGTGAGGCCCTGATGGGCGCCAAGCAGTTTGGCATAGACAACGACCGGTTGAAGCAATATGCGGTCCAGATCAAATCCGTGGTCGATCGCGGCGTGCAGGTGGCCATTGTCATCGGTGGCGGCAACATCTTCCGGGGCGTTCAAGCGGCTGAGGGCGGCATGGAGCGGACGCAGGGCGATTACATGGGCATGTTGGCGACGGTCATCAATTCGATGGCCCTGCAGAGCGCATTGGAGGCGGAGGGCATTGACACGCGCTTGCAGAGCGCCATTGAATTGAAACAAATCGCGGAGCCGTTCATCCGCCGTCGGGCCATTCGCCACCTGGAAAAGGGTCGGGTGGTGATTTTCGGGGGCGGCACAGGCAACCCATTTTTCACGACCGATTCGGCGGCCTCGCTGCGGGCCATTGAAATCGATGCAGACGTCATCCTCAAGGGCACCCGGGTTGACGGCATCTATGATGCCGACCCGGAAAAGCACCCCGATGCGAAGCGCTTCGAGACCATTTCGTTCGATGAAGTCTTCAGCCGGGGCCTGCAGGTCATGGACATGACGGCGTTCACGCTTTGCAATGAAAACAACCTCCCCATCGTTGTGTTTGACATGAACCGGTCGGGCAATTTGCTGCGATTGGTTGAAGGAGAAGACGTGGGAACGTTGGTCACTTTTGAATCCACAGCATCATGACGGAAGAAATCACAATGGCCTTGGATACGGCGAAGGAAGCCATGGACAAGGCGATCGCTCACCTCGAGCACGAATTGACGAAAATCCGAGCGGGCAAGGCACACCCGAGCATGTTGGGCGGTGTGAAGGTGGACTATTACGGTGCACCCACGCCGTTGTCCCAAGTCGCCAACGTGAACTCCACGGACGCCCGAACGCTCACCATTCAGGCGTGGGAGAAGTCGATGTTGGACCCCATTGCGACGGCTGTCATCAATGCGAATTTGGGCCTCAACCCCATGAACAACGGTGAGGTGATCCTCATCAACGTCCCGCCATTGACGGAAGAGCGTCGGAGGGAGCTCGTGAAGCGCGCTCGGTCGGAAGGGGAGCACGCGCGCGTCGGCATCCGCAACGGTCGGAAGGACGCCATGGATTTTTTGAAGGCGGCCAAGGCGGATGGGCTGAGCGAGGATTTGGCCAAAGGCGGCGAAGCGAAGGTCCAAGAGCTCACCGACGCTTACAACAAGCGGGTCGATGAGGTGCTCGATGCGAAGGAGGCAGACATCATGACCGTCTGATTTCAGCAGTTCGTTCCGTAATCCACCAAGAACATCAGGAGATCCGCCGTGGAAACGGCGCCATCTTCGTTCAAGTCGGAGGGGCAGGCCGATGCGCCAGGAAAACCGGTGCACGACCCGTCGTCCGCGGTTGCTGAGGGGTCGAAGTTGGCCGCGTTGGCGTAGGTGCACCCTGCAGTGACCACGGGCGCACACGATGCGTATTCACACGTTCCATCGTCCTGCGTGGCCTCCGAGGCGTAGTTGCACGCATCCGGATACATGCAGCCGAGCACGGTCAAAGGGAGGCAGGAAACAAAGTCGCAGCTTCCGTTGTCCACGGTGGCGACGTCCGAGTAGTTGCATGCAGCCGCGTACGTGCACCCGGGGACTTCGGCGCAGGTGCTCCCGTTGCCTCCGCACACGCCGCATGCATCCGGGAAGGAGCACGAACCATCGTCCACCGTGGCGGTCACGTTGTAATTGCAGGCCGTGGCGTCCGTGCACCCCGCAACGTCCGCTGGGCTGGGACAAAACCCAAACAAGTTCACCTCAAACACATACACGGCCCCCGCGGATGCGCCGTTGCCATTCGTAACATCGATGGTCCAGTTGCCCACACCTGCTAACCCATCGGGCAGTTCGAAACTCACTTGATATCCGGTGCTGGCGGTCGAGCTCCACTCCGCGGGCCACGCAACGTTCACGCCGCAACCGGTGCCGCCAGCACTCCAGCACTCCCCCCCAGGTGCCGTCAACGTCCACACCAAATCCCCCGCCTCCGAAGCGTCGCCATCGCTGTTCTCCCATTCGAGGTTGATGCCAATGGCGGTCACGACGCCTGCGCCGTCAAGCAGAAATGACGTGCTTTCACCCCCCATCAGTTCAGCTTCCTCGAACCAATCCAACTCGCAGTCGCACGCCGTCCCAGGGAACGGGAAGAGGCAGTTGCCATCGTCGATGACGGCATCGGGTTGGTAATTGCAGGCTGCCGAATCGGTACAACCGGTTTGGCCTTGGGCCCAGTTGCTCAGCATCAGCAGGCAAGCGAGGGCGGGAAGGAAGCGTTGGAAGTGCATGACCAAGTGAAGGTCTCACCAAGGCAACGCATTTGACATGACGAAGGTCAGTTTCGCCATTCGGCAGCTACGCGGCGCGCGGCTTCATCCGAGGCAATGAGCCCTTCCAAGTCCGGTTCAGCCTCGAAATCCACCCGGCCCAACGCGTGCTCCACCACATCCGTAAGTTGCAGGAATTCAATGTCATCCTCAAGGAACCGCGCCACCGCAACCTCGTTCGCAGCATTCAACACGGCGGGAGCATTGCCCCCTCGCCGCACGGAATCGAAGGCCAGCGCGAGGTTCCGAAACGCCTCCATGTCCGGCCGCTCAAACGTCAATTCGGGGTAGTCAAAAAACGAGAACCGCTCGAACGTGTTCGGCAGGCGGCGCGGATACCCCAAGGCGTAGGCAATGGGCAACTTCATGTCCGGCAAGCCCAGCTGGGCTTTGATGGATCCGTCCTCAAACTGCACGCACGAGTGGATGATGGACTGCGGATGCACCACCACATCGATGGCGTCCACGTCCAAATCGAACAACCACTTCGCCTCGATCACCTCTAGCCCTTTGTTCATCAGGGACGCCGAGTCGATGGTGATTTTTGCCCCCATCGTCCAGTTCGGATGCTTCAACGCCTGAGCTTTTGTGACCCCAGCCAGTTCTGCGCGGGAACGTCCCCGGAAGGGTCCGCCCGAAGCCGTCAGGATGATTTTTTCAATGGGATTCAGGACTTCCCCGGCCAAACACTGGTAGATCGCGCTGTGCTCGCTGTCTACGGGGTGGATGTCGACCTTGTGCTTGCGGGCTTCCGCCATCACGATGCTTCCGGCGACCACGAGGGTTTCCTTGTTGGCGAGGGCGATGTGTTTTCCCGCGCGAATGGCCCGCAACGTGGGGCGCAGACCCGCAGCCCCCACGAGCGCCGTGAGGACCATGTGGATGCCCTCCATTTCGACGACCTGTTCGAGGGCTTCAGGGCCCGCGTAGACCTTGATGCCCTCATCGAACAGGGCGTCGCGGACGGTTTCGAACTTCTCCTGCCGGCCGATGACCACGGCGTTGGGCTTGAATTCCAGCGCCTGTGCGATGAGGAGGTCGCAGTTGCCGTGGGCAGAGAGGACCTCCACGTGGAGGTGCTCCCGTTGCTCGCGAATGACTTCCAGCGCTTGCGTGCCGATGGAGCCGGTGGAGCCGAGGATGGCGATTCCGCGGGTGCTCATAAGAAACCGAGTTCGAGTTTAGCCTCCTCGCTCATCATGTCCTGCGACCACGGCGGATCGAACACGATGTTCACTTTCGCGCCCGTTGCGCCGTTGATGCCGCCGACTTTTTGCTCGACTTCCGCGGGCATGGATTCGGCGACCGGGCAGTTGGGCGAAGTCAGCGTCATGTCCAAGTGCACGAAGCCCTCGTCGCTGATTTTCACCTCGTAGATGAGCCCCAGTTCGTAGATGTCAACCGGAATTTCCGGGTCGTAAATGGTCTTCAACACGGCAATGACCGTGGCTTCATCGAAAGGTTTGCTCATGCGTTCGTCATCCAAGATTCAACGTCTTCCAATGAAAGCGCTGGCAGGTCCAATTTGTTCTTCTTCCGGAAACCATTCAGTTTCTCGCGGAGGCCCGCGGGTTTGATTGAGGCCAAATCCTCGACCGTCTCAAACCCCGCCGCGGCCACATGCGGCGCCCATTCCGCCGGCACCCCTGCAGCCTCCAACGCGCCCAAGTCCGGCCCGGTCGCAAACACTTCCGGACGCATTTGTGGGAAGAGCAGCACCTCCTGAATGGAAGTTTGGTTCGTCAACATCATGACCAACCGGTCGATGCCGATGCCCACGCCACTCGTAGGGGGCATGCCGTACTCCAGCGCGCGCAGGAAGTCCTGGTCGATGAACATGGCCTCATCGTCCCCCCGTTCGGCCAACTTTAGCTGCGACTCAAACCGTTCGCGCTGATCGATGGGATCGTTCAGTTCGCTGTAGGCGTTCGCCACTTCCGTTCCGTTGATCATCAGCTCAAAGCGCTCCGTGTAGCCGGGCTTCGAGCGATGCGCCTTCGTCAGCGGAGACATCTCCACCGGGTAGTCGGTGATGAAGGTGGGCTGGATGTAATGGTGCTCGCACTTTTCGCCAAACAACTCATCGACGAGTTTGCCCTTGCCCATGCTCGCATCCGTTTCGATGCCCAACCCCTCACAGGCCGCGCGCAAGCCCGCCTCGTCCAAGCCATCGATGTCCACGCCCGTGTGCTCGAGGATGGCATCGCGCATGGTCACCCGGCGGAACGGCGGCGTGAAGTCGATTTCATTTCCGGCGAGCGTCACCTTGTGCGTGCCGTGCAAGCGATGCGCCACCTTCGCAAGCAGTTGCTCCATTTCCTCCATCATCCACAGGTAGTCCTTGTACGCCACGTACAATTCCATCACCGTGAACTCCGGATTGTGCGTCCGGTCCATCCCTTCGTTGCGGAAGTTCCGCGAAAACTCGTAGACGCCCTCGAAGCCGCCTACGATGAGCCGCTTCAAATACAGTTCGTTCGCGATGCGCAGGTAGAGCGGAATGTCGAGCGCGTTGTGGTGCGTGATGAACGGCCGGGCCGCTGCACCCCCGGGAATGGCTTGCAACACCGGCGTGTCCACTTCGAGCCACCCTTTTGCGTCGAACGTTTCGCGGATGGTGCGGATGACCGTGCTCCGCGCTTCGAACGTGGCGCGCACCTGCGGGTTCACCACGAGGTCCACGTACCGCATGCGGTAGCGCAGTTCCGGGTCGGTGAAGGCATCGTGCACCTTGCCGTCCTCGTCCACTTTCACGGCCGGCAGGGGCTTGAGGGACTTCGCGAGCACCGTCAGCTCGCGCACCTCGATGCTCTGTTCTCCGGTTTGGGTCAAAAACGTCACGCCCTTCACGCCCACGAAATCCCCCCGATCGAGCAGCTTCTTGAAGACGTCGTTGTACAGACTCTTGTCCTCATCCGGGCACAACACGTCCCGATTCAAATACAATTGAAACGTGCCTTCGCCGTCTTGCAGCTCAGCAAACGAGGCCTTTCCCATGATGCGTCGGCTCATGATGCGGCCCGCGAGGCTCACTTCGACGCCCTCTTCAAAGGCGTCCGCAAGCGACCGCGACCGGTGGGTCACCGGGTAGGCGGCTGCGGGATACGGCTCGATGCCACGTCGCTTCAATTCCTGAAGGGACGACCGGCGGATGCGTTCTTGCTCAGTCAGGTGCATGGTGCAAAGTTACTCCGTTCGTGCAGTCAGCCGTGACGCTTTTCCGACAGGTTCGCGCGGCCGCTTTCGGTAGATTTGCCGAAAATTTGCTCATGGTGCGCGCATTGCTCTTTGTGGTCGGTTTGTGGGGTTGGACGGGGCTTTCAGGCCAAACCGTCACCCTGGACACCCTCCCGCCACGCTTCATGCCCCCCCCCGTCTCGCCCATTCACTACTTGCCCGAGGCCGCGGTTGTGGGCGCGGCGCCCAACGAATCCATGCAAGCTGCGGACGCCGCCCATGCGGTGACGAGCCTGCTCCCGCGCGAAATCCAGCACGTCGGGACCCCCGCCCTCGCGCCCGCCCTCGAAGCAGTGACCGGCCTCGACATCCGCACCCGCGGCCCGCTCGGCGTGCAAAGCGACCTGTCCATCCGCGGCGGCACGTTCGAGCAGGCCGCCCTCTACGTCGACGGCATCCGCTGGTCCGCCCCCCAAACCGCCCACCACCTCCTGAACCTGCCCATCGAGCCCTCCCTGCTCAGCGGACTCGAGGTCGTGCGCGGCGGCACGGGCGCCTTCGCGGGCGTGGGTGCTTTCGCCGGCTCGCTCCACTTGAGCCTCGTTCCCGACCCGCTGAATCCGTTCACTCAAATCGACCTCGAAGGCGGGAGCTACGGGTGGCGCCGCGCGGCGATGTCAGCCTCGTGGAACGCGCCGGGCCTCATCCAGCGCGTCGCGGTGTCGCACAGCACCACGGACGGCTACCAAGAAAACACCGACGCGATGATCACGCGGGCGATGTGGATCGGGGACTGGACCGGCAAGCACCAGGGCCGGTGGCGGGCACTCCTGGGCTTTGAAGAAAAGGCATTCGGAGCGCAGTCGTTCTACACGGCGGCTTATCCCCATCAGTTTGAGGCGACGGGTTCGGCCATGGCGCAGTTGACGTGGCGGCGGTTTGCGCGTTGGCAGTCCTTCGCTGGGTTCCATGCCCGGTATCACCGCGACCGGTTCGAATTGTACCGAGAGGGGACTGCTTGGTACGAGGAAACCGCCGATGGCTTTTTCGTTCGGGATGGGGTGGGCAATTCGCCTGCGGACACGGCTGCGTTTTGGTATGGCGGTCCCAACCAGCACCGCTCGTTCACCTCGGGCCTCACCGCGCGCACCACGCACCTCCACGGCCGAGGACGCCTCACGCTTGGCGCGGACAGCCGACTCGAAGCCGTGCGCAGCAACGTGCTCGGTGTGGCGCGCGACACCGCTTCCGCCTTCCCCCTCGGCGCGGAGCGGGTCAACACCGACCTGTTCGCTTCCGAGCGCTGGCTGTCCGGTGACGGCCAACTCCGCGTTTCGGCCACCCTCGGCGCGAACCTGAACACCCAGTTCGGCGTCCGCGTCCTGCCCGCCCTCGACGCCGTCTACCGCTTCGGCCACAGCCGCGGGGAAGTCATGCACCCGTGGGCCGCCTTCGCTTCCATCGGCCGGTCCGTCCGTCACCCGTCGTACACGGACCTGTACTACCAAGGTGGCGCCTCCGGCCGAGCCGACCTCCAGCCCGAAGTCGCCGACCAAATCGAACTCGGCCTCCGCTGGCGACAACGCCGCGTCCTTCACACCCAACTCGGCGACCTCCGTCCCCTCAGCGGCATGGGCGTGGAACTCGCGGGCTGGCTGCGACGCGGATCCGACCTCATCGATTGGGTCCTCCTCCCCGGCAGCGACGAGTTCCAAGCGGCGAACCTCACGTCGACCACGCACCGCGGCATCGAGCTGGCCGCCGATTACCAGGCCGAGCCCAGCCATTCGCTGTTCTTCCAGTCCGTTCGGGTCTCGTTCGCCGCCACCGATGCCGCCGTGGAACAGGGCAACTACGAAAGCAGCTACGCACTCGACATCGTCCGCAGCAAGGCCGACCTGCTCGCGACGTTCTTGTTCCCCGCTCGGCTGGTCCTTGAGGTGCGCGCCACCCGCCAAGCCCGAAGCGGCCAGTACCGCACCATCGAAGGCGAGGTCACGGCCTACAAGCCGTTCACGGCCGCGGGGCTCGGCTTGTCCCGCTCCTTCCTGCAAGGCCAAATCCGCGGTTTCGTCCGAGCCGACAACGCATTCAATGCCGAGTACGTCGATTTCGGCAACGTCCTCCAACCGGGCCGGTGGTGGCGTGCTGGAATCACCTGGCGGCCGAAGCGCCAAACCGAGGACGCGCCGTAACTTTGGGTCAAACCCCTGCCCCCATGGAACGCATGCGCCGCCTCATCACCGAATTCCCGCAACAGCTCGAAGATGCGTGGAACATCGCCTCGAAAACCCCCATTGATTTTCAAGGCTTTCAACCGAGCCACGTGGTGGTGCTGGGCATGGGAGGAAGCGGCATCAGCGGGGCGATCGCGTCGCGGATGTTGGCCCGCACCGCCGGCATGCCCATTGCCGCGAACAGCGATTACGTGATCCCGGCGTACGTCGGTCCGCACACGCTGGTCGTTGCGTGCAGTTATTCCGGCGCCACGGAGGAAACGTTGGCGGCCTTGGACCAAGCCGTGGAGCGAGGTGCCCGCATCGCGGCCATCACCTCCGGGGGCGAACTGGGCGCAAAGGCCGCCGAAGCGGGCTGGCCGGTCGTTGAGATTCCGGGCGGACAGCCCCCGCGTTCGCAGTTCGGCTACGCGTTCACGGGCGTGATGCACGTGTTGCATGCGGCCGGTGCCGTGCCCGCGGAATTGTACGCCGACTTTGCAAAGGCGGGTGTGACGCTCGCGGCCGCGCAGGAGGACATCATCGATCGGGCCACGCAGGTGGCGGATGTGGTGGAGGGACGTCGGATTTGGCTTTACTCCGATGCCGCACAAGAAGGCCTCATCACGCGGTGGCGCCAGCAACTCAACGAGAACAGCAAGCTGCTCGTCACGCACCACGTTTTTCCGGAGATGAACCACAACGAGCTCGTCGGCTGGGAAAGCGGTGGGGAGGACGACGTGGCGGTCATCGTGCAGTGCCCGGAGGACCACCCGCGGACGCGCGTGCGCATGGACGTGTGCACCGGTGTGTTCCAGGACCAAGGCGCTGATGTGGTGGTGATCGAACCTTCAGGGGATTCGGAATTGTTGCGGTTCTTTGATTTGGTGCACCTGGGTGATTGGTTGAGCTTGATCCTTGCGGAGCGGGCGGGGGTGGATCCGGTCGACATCCGGTACATCGAGTTGTTGAAGGGGGAGCTCGCGAAGGTGCCGCGATGAAGCACCGCGTGCACGTTCGGGATTTGGGGGCGATGCGGTACGCGGAGGCGTGGGCGTTGCAGGAGGAGCTGTTCGGGGCGATGGTGCAGCGGAAGATTGCGCGGCGGCGAGCGGGGTTGGAGGAGCAAGAGCCGAGCGCGAATCCGGATTTGGCCTTGCCCGAGGGCCACATGCTGTATGTGGAGCATCCGCACGTGGTGACGTTGGGCAAGAGCGGGGAGGAGGCGCATCTGGTCGCGTCGAAGGAGCAGCTGGAGCGGCTGGGCGTGGATTACCATCCGATCAACCGAGGTGGGGACATTACCTACCATGGTCCGGGGCAGTTGGTGGGGTATCCGCTGTTGGATTTGGACCAAATCTTCACCGACATCGGGCGGTACATGCGCACCTTGGAGGAGGCAATCATCCGAACGTGCAGCGATTACGGGCTGCATACGGAGCGCATTGATGGGTTGACGGGGGTGTGGTTGGACGCGGACAAAGGGATGGGGGCGCGCAAGATTGCGGCGTTGGGCGTGAAGAGTTCGCGGTGGGTGACGATGCACGGGTTCGCCTTCAACGTCACGACCGACTTGAACTTCTTCGATCTCATCGTGCCGTGCGGCATCCAAGGCCGCGGGGTGACTTCGCTCGAACGGGAGCTCGGGCGGAAGGTGCCGATGGGCGAAGTGCGCGAGCGGGTGCACGGGCACTTGCGGGCGCTGTTTGGTTGGGAGGAGGTGTAGGATTTGGAAAGAGCGGGGGTTTGGGCCAAATTGCTGCCATGAAAATCCGCCCTTTCGCCCTGTTGCTCGCGGCCCTGCCGGCCAGCCTGCTCGCCCAAAACCTGGACTACTGCCTGACCGTTGAAGCCCACGCCATTGACGGCATTGACGGCATGACGACCTATCGGTTTTACGTTGACGCGGTGAACCCGACGGATTTCGTGGGTGCCGTTTACGGAGATGCCATGTCACCGCTCGCCATTCGGACGAGCAACGGGTTCTACAACGACGAATTCGGCGGCAGCAGCACCGCCGAAATCAACCCGGCCATTTTCTCGGCGATGCCGAGTGCGGAATTCGACTCGTGGTTCACCATCGGCTCGGAATCCATCCCCGTGCCGCCCGCTATGGCCGTCACCGCCATTGAGTCTCCTACACAGTCGTGGGTCAGTCACTTCGCTGCAGGTGCAGCGGAGAGCGGCACGGACGTCGTCATGGACGATGCCATTGGCGGCATTTGGTTCCTGATGAACGGTGCCGTGAATGGGCTCCCGGATGCAACGAACCTGCGCGTTTTGGTGATGCAAGTGACCGTGCCGACCGCGGACGACCTGTGGGGCACCCTGAATTTTCAGGTTTTCGTTGAAGGCGATCCTTCGGCCATGGAGACCCGAACGTGCAGTTTCAACGGGGAGGGCACGTTCTGCCCGGGCGAGCAGGTTTCGGTGGCGGAGGCTGCAGATGTGCAGTGGAACGTGTTCCCGACCGCCACTTCGGGCGCGGTGACCTTGACGGGTTGGGCGGCGTCGGCCGAGCTCGTCGTCGTGAGCGCTTCGGGCCAAATCGTGCGCACCGTGCCCGCCGCGCTCCGCAACACCCTCGACCTCTCCGGCTTGCCCACCGGATGGTACAGCCTCGTGGCCACGGACGGCGCCCGCCGCAGCACGCGCCGTTTGTTCATTACAGAGTGAACTGAAAGACCATGAAGCGTTTCATCAAGGGGTTTTTGGCCTTCGTGGGAGCCTTGGTGCTCCTGAGTTGGGTCACCGGTTACGGGTACATTTGGGGCGGCATGCGGGAGACGTACTTCCGCGGATGGAAGAATTCGAACATCGACGACTTGGAGTTTCGGGATGTGGTGACGCTCCCCGCCGTGAATCCGCAGCCGTGGCCGGAGGCGCTGCTCCCTGAATCGGCGCTGAGCGAGGCTTCGGCCGAAGCGATGGATGCTTCGTTGGCAGCGAGTTTCTTGGTCATCTTCCGCGACACCATCCGGTACGAGCGCTATTGGCGGGGACACGATCGGTCGACCCGAACGAATTCGTTTTCCATGGCAAAGACCATCACCGCGCTGGCGGTGGGCTTGGCAGCCGATCAGGGTGTGCTGACCGTGAACGATCCGGTGGGCGATCATTTGGAGCGGTTTGCCGGGGCGGACTTGACGGTGGAGCACTTGCTGCAAATGCGGTCGCACATTCCGTTTGGCGAGAATTACAAGAACCCGTTCGCCTTCATGGCCAAATCGTATTACAAAGACGGCCTCCGGGACCTCCTTGCGGAGTACACCCTGTCCGAGCCCGCGGGCACAGACTGGAAGTACCAAGGGGGAAACACCATGCTCTTGGAGGAGATCGTTTCTTCAGGAAGTGGCCGGACTTTGAGCGATTGGATTGCGCGCGGGTTGTGGGGTCCGATGGGGGCGGAGTCCGATGCGCACTGGGGCGTCGACGATTCGGTGGATCCACCGGTGGAGCGGTGTTTTGCGCAATTCTATGCGACCACCCGGGATTTTGCACGCTTTGGCAAGTTGCTGAGCGACAGCGGACGATGGAACGGTCGGCAACTCGTTTCTGCAGCGTACATCGAGCGCTTGTTGACTCCCGTGAATGCGTTGGATCCGGCGTGCGACGCGACGCATTATGGGTACCAAATTTGGTTGGGAACCACCGACGACGGTGCAGCCTTCTCCGTCCTAGAAGGCCACCGGGGGCAGTTCGTCATTTCGGTTCCGGCGTTGGATTTGGTCGTGGTTCGCACGGGCTATGACAAGCCCAGCGATAAAATCCGCCACTTGCCCGGTGAGGTTTACCGCGTCATCGATTTCGCCCGCGAAGTGCTCAAATAACGCGTTATAACGACGCTTATAAAGCCAAGAGCGTCGAAAGTGAATTTGAATTGCATGATTTAATCGCTTAAATTTTTATTTGTCCTGAAACAAGTGAACCGAAAAGCGATGAAATCAGTGGATGAACTCTTGCGGGTGGTGGTGGTGGACGACGAGAAGCCCGCCCGCCTTGCTATTCAACACCAAATCGAGCGGCATTGCCCGGGCATGCGGGTGGTGTATGCGGCCTCATCAGCGGCTGAAGCGCACCGAGAAATCAAACGGCTGGCTCCCGACGTGGTGTTCCTCGACATCCGCATGCCGGATGAAACGGGATTGGAACTCCTCGACCGCTTTCCCGATCGCGATTTCTATGTGGTCTTTTGCACCACGTATCACGAATACGCGGTGGAGGCCATTCGCAAGCAAGCGTTTGACTACCTGCTGAAGCCGGTCGATGCGGAGGAACTCAAGGCCTGCGCGCGTCGCATTGCAAACCATTTCCACGTGGGGAATGTGGTGGCAACGGAACCCCAAAATGACCCCAATCGGAAAATCGAGTTGCAGACTTCCGGACACCGGTACTTCGTGAAGCTCGGAGAAATCTTGAACGTGGAGGCGAGCGGGAGTTATTCAACGTTCCACCTGGAGGGCGGGCGGCGCATCACCGTGTCGAAGAACTTGAAGCGGGTGGAGGAATTGCTGGACGACCCGACGTTCTTTCGGGTTCACAACTCCCAATTGGTCAGGCTGAACAACGTGCTCAGTTGCAACTACCGATCGAATACCTTGACGCTCAAAGATGGAAGCGAAGTGCCGATGGCGGTGCGAAAGCGCGATGAGGTGCGGTTGCGGCTGGAGCAGCTGATGATCGATGTGGAAGGGCCCAAGCGCCGGCGGCGCTCGACGCCTTCGATGGCTGCGGAGCCACGGCCGCCGTTGAAGCCCTAGGCGCGTATCTTTGCGGCATGGCCACAACCGAAGCACTTCCGGACATTCGAAGCTTGGACGCTGAAGGCCTGCGGGCAGCGGTGGCTGAACTCGGCGAAAAGCCGTTTCGTGCGAAGCAATTGGAGGAATGGATTTGGACCAAATCAGCGGCTTCCTTCGATGAGATGACCAACCTCAGCACCGCCTTCCGCACCGCGCTCAAGGCCCGGTACCGCATCGAGCGCATCCGGCTTCAGGAGCGTCAAATCAGCACCGACCGGACCATCAAGTGCGCATTCGAAGTCGGACCGCATCAGGTCGTCGAGGGCGTTCTCATTCCCACTTCGAAGCGGATGACGGCGTGCATTTCCTCCCAAGTCGGCTGTTCATTGGCGTGCGCCTTTTGTGCCACAGGTCGATTGAAGTTGTTGAAGAACCTCTCGGCAGGGGAGATTTACGACCAGGTTGAAATGCTGCGGGCGATGGCGGATGAGCGGTACGGGGCATCGCTCACGAACATCGTATACATGGGCATGGGCGAGCCGCTGCTCAATTACCGCGAGATGATGGCCTCGATTGATCGCATTTGTGGTACGCCAGGGCTGGGCATTTCGCCCAAGCGCATCACAGTCAGCACGGCGGGAATTGCGAAGGCCATCAAGCGCCTTGGAGACGATGAGGTGAAATTCAATTTGGCCTTGAGCCTGCACGCGGCGAACGATGAGAAGCGCAACCGCATCATGGCCATCAACGAGACCAACAACCTCGATGCATTGGCCGATGCGCTCAAGCACTTCCACGAAAAAACGGGTACGCGCGTTACCTTCGAATACATTCTGTTCAAGGACTTCAACGATTCGCTTGCGGACGCGCGGGAACTTGCGGAATTCTGCCGGAACGTACCGTGCAAAATCAACCTGATCGAGTACAATCCCATCGACGACGGGGAGTTCCAAAAAACTTCACCCGAGCGCACCGATGCGTTCGTCGAATTCTTGGAACGGTGCAACCTTGTGGTGAACGTACGGCGCTCACGGGGCAAAGACATCGATGCCGCGTGCGGTCAACTGGCGAACAAAAACGAACTCGCCACCTCCGCCCCCCGGAAGGTCAATCCAGCTTGAGGACCGCGAGGAACGCGCTCTGAGGCACCTCGACGTTGCCGACTTGGCGCATGCGTTTCTTGCCCTTCTTTTGCTTTTCGAGCAGTTTCCGCTTCCGCGTGATGTCTCCACCGTAGCACTTTGCCGTAACGTCTTTCCGAACCGGTTTGATGGTTTCCCGAGCAATGATTTTCGCTCCGATGGCTGCCTGCAGGGCAATCATGAACTGCTGGCGCGGGATGAGCTCTTTCAATTTCAAGCAGATCTTCTTGCCCAGTTCGAACGCGTTGTCCCGGTGGATGAGGGCGCTGAGCGCATCGACTTGGTCGCCGTTGAGCAGGATGTCCAGCTTGACGAGGTTGCTTTGCTTGTACTCATCCGGGAAGTAGTCGAACGAGGCGTAGCCGCGGGAAACGCTCTTGAGTTTGTCGTAGAAGTCGAAAACGATTTCCCCGAGCGGCATGCTGAAGGTCATCTCCACGCGGTCGGCCGTCAAGTACACTTGGTTCAGGAGGATGCCGCGTTTCTCGATGCACAGGCTCATGACCGCGCCGATGTACTCGCTCTTCGTGATGACTTGCGCCTTGATGAAGGGCTCTTCCACGTAGTCGAGTTTGTTCGCGTCGGGCAGGTCGGAAGGGTTGTTGACGATCAGCTTGTCCCCAGCTTTCGTGAAGGCGTGGTAGCTCACGTTGGGAACCGTGGTAATGACCGTCATGTCAAATTCGCGCTCGAGCCGCTCCTGGATGATTTCCATGTGCAGCATGCCGAGGAAGCCGCATCGAAAGCCAAATCCCAATGCCGCCGAAGACTCCGGCTCGAACACCAACGAAGCGTCGTTCAGCTGCAACTTCTCCATCGACGCGCGCAACTCCTCATAATCCTCGGTATCGACCGGGTAAATGCCCGCAAAGACCATGGGCTTCACGTCCTCAAATCCCTTCACGGCAACCGAGCACGGATTGTTCTTCAAGGTCAAGGTGTCCCCAACTTTGACCTCCCGAGCGTTTTTGATGCCGCTGATGACGTAGCCCACGTTCCCTGCTTTCAGCTCCTTTTGCGGCTTGAGGTCCAGGCCCAAGATGCCGATTTCATCCGCATCGTATTCCTTCTTCGTCGCCATGAACTGCACCGTCTCTCCCTTCTTCAGCGTCCCGTTCAGCACCCGGATGTAGGCGATGATGCCGCGAAACGAGTTGAACACGCTGTCGAAGACCATCGCTTGAAGGGGCGCATTGGGATCGCCTTTCGGGGCGGGCACTTTGTTCACGATGGCCCGCAGGATGTCGTCCACGCCCATTCCCGTCTTCCCACTTGCCGGAATGATGTCCTCTTGGGTGCAGCCGATGAGGTCGATGATTTGGTCGCTCACGCCCTCGGGATCGGCCGAGTCGAGGTCCATTTTATTCAGAACCGGAATGATCTCGAGGTCGTGTTCCAAGGCCAAATACAAGTTCGAAATCGTCTGGGCCTCAATCCCTTGCGTCGCATCTACAATCAACAACGCCCCCTCACAGGCCGCAATCGATCGCGAGACCTCGTAGCTGAAATCCACGTGACCGGGCGTGTCGATGAGGTTCAGGGTGTATTCGTGTCCATCTTCGGCGGTGTGCCGCATTTGGATGGCGTGGCTCTTGATGGTGATGCCCCGCTCGCGCTCCAAATCCATGTCGTCGAGCGTCTGCTCCTGCAATTCCCGATCCGTGATGGTCCCGGTCGTGTGCAACAGCCGGTCAGCAAGCGTGCTCTTGCCGTGATCGATGTGCGCAATGATGCAGAAATTCCGGATGCGTTCCATGCCGTATGATTGAAAGGCGAAAATACGGCTGAACGGCGAGCATTGGTTCCGGGTGAAGGTTGGAAGTTCCCGTGCAACGATTTGGCCTCGAATCCTGTTATCCGTAAGGAAATCGAATGCACTTGTGAACGCCGCTTGCATCGCATTTATTAACTTGCGAAGCTTGCGTAACCGCAAGGAAACCAACATATGCACCACATGATCGGATTTCGACCTTGGCTTGTAGCCCTTTTTGCGACCGCGGCAACGGCGGGCTGCCTCTCTGCGCAGGAGACCATTTACCAGCACGAGCGCATGGTGGTTCGTTCCTCCGGACCGGAGCTCATCGAGAAGTACAAGTCATTCGAAGGCGCGGTCATCCACATGACCCGCGAGGAATGGGACGTGATGCGGCAATGGGAAGGCTACGATGAGGCGGAGGCCCGTCGCATTGTTGCGGAGCGCAAGGCTCGCCTCAACCCTTCGGATAAGCCGTTGACTACGAAATTGTTGACGGGGGGGTGCGATTGCTGGGTTCAGCCTGACGGGAGCTACACGACCATCGGCACCACGGACTGGGATTTCACGGGCGGCGCGGGCGCGGACGTGGACTGCTCGGTGGGTCCGTTGGATTTGCCGTTTGACTTCAACTTTTACGGAGCCACGTACGACCAGTTTTACATCAACTCGAAGGGGTCGATTTCCTTTGGGGATTACGTCATCGACTGGACACCGGAGGAATTTCCAGGGGCATCGTACAACCAAATTGCCGGTTTTTGGGCCGACGCGGACTACCGGGAAAGCGGAGCCATCAAGTACAAAATCACGCCCGAAGCCGCTTACATCAACTTCATCAACGTCGGCTACTACAGCCAGCACGACGACAAGGTAAACACCTACCAAATCATCATCACGCCCGAAGATGGGGTCATTTTGCCCGACATGGCGAACGCGCAGTTGTGCTACCTGGACATGAACTGGGCACACGGCGATGTGGGTGGAACCAACGGCTGTTGCGGGGGGTCTCCGGCAACCGTTGGAGCGGACAACAGCCAATCGAACGGCGACCACATCCAATATGGGCGGTTCAATTTGCTCGACGATACGTACAACGGGCCCTACGGTGCGGGTGCAGCGGATCAGGACGGAGTCGACTGGTTGGATGGTAAAACCTTCAATTTGAATTTGACCGAGGGAAGCGGCAACGTGCCTCCCTTGCCTTCAGCGAACTTGGGTTGCGACACGATTTTCTTGTGTCAGGGCAACGAATACGAGGTGGCCTTGGACTTTTTGGCGCCTGAAACAGGCCAAACCATCACCGTCAGTGCCAACGACCTGCCCGGTTGGACGTACTCCACGGAGGCCGGTGAATTCGGTTCCATCGTGGGCACCTTCACGGGCCAAGCCGATAACGTGGGCACCCAGAACCTCCTCATTACCGCCACGGACAACGGCAGCCCTGCCGCGTCCACGGAAGTGGAGTTGGTCATCGTCGTTTCCGAGACGTCCATTCCCGCGCTGGAAGTGACCGGCGAAACCGTCTTTTGTTCTGGTGGGGAAACGGAATTGACGGCCACACCGGGCTTCGATACCTACGCATGGTCTACGGGATGCGACGAAGCGACCTGCGTCCACAGCTACGGAGGAATCTTCGAATTGACGGCTCAACTTGCCGAGTGCACTTCCACAATTCAATATGAATTGACGCAAACTCCGTTCTTCAATCCCATGGTGGAGCATCCGAACGCGTTGTGTCCCGGTGAAACGGGTTGGGCGGTCGTCGACCCGGACGAGCAGCCGCTCTACGACAACTACACGTGGGTAGCGAACTGGGAAGGCGGTGGCGGTGAAGTCGTCACTGACAACGGACCCGAGGCGGAATTAACGGCGGGCATCTACGAGCTCACCGTGACCAACGAGGAAGGCTGTCAGGGCAAGCGCTACTTCAACATTGAGACGATTGGGCCCTTCTTGCCCGAAGTCGATTTTGGCCCTTACTGCGATGTGATTCCCGATTCATTGGTTTTTGAAGGGGGGTATTCCAGCCCACAGAATGGACCGCTTTGGGTGTACATGCAGAGTTCTTCCATCCTCGGATGGGGCGGATCCAGTTACCTCGAGGTCTACATCAACGGAGACACCAGCAACCCCATCATCTTGACCTCGTTCATGTCCTTCCAACAGCATGAAGTGGGCATCGAGGTGGGGGACACCATTGAAATTTACTTCATCAGCGACGGCAACGCCGATACGTCTTTGTTGTCCGTCACGGTATTCAACTGCGGAAGCCAATCCACCGCGACGTTCAATGACCTCACTGCGGGTGAGTTGCTCTATTCGGCTCCTGCCGCGTGCACGGCCGATCCGGCAACCGGCTCTTGGTCGCAGACTGCGGGACCGGTTGGCTCGTTCTCGGTGATGGACGAATACAACACGACCTTCTACCCAGACGGATACGGCGAGTACGAGATTTGTTTCACCGACGACGTCTGCGAATACGCCCTCTGCTATGAGGTCATCATTGCGACGGATCCCGAGGTGACGCTTGATGAAACCGAAGTGTTCGCATGCGATGGCGATCCGGTGACCTTCAACGCGTCCGTGACCGACCCCAGCGCGACGAGCACCATCGATTGGTCGGCTCCTGGGACGGATGACGTTTTGAGCAACACGTACACGTTCAGCCCGGGAGCGAGTGAAGTGGTTTCTGTAACGGTAGAAAATGCGTGCGGTTCGATGACGGCCACCGCCACGGTCGAGGCGCAATCTCAGCCTGACCCCCAGCTGCAATCCTCGAATCTTTGTGAGGGCGGCGCTGCGGTATTGGATCCCATTGCCGACGACGTGGATGGCCTCGTCTACGAATGGACCTTGGACGGCGAGGGCGTTGGAGGCAACACCCCGACCTACACCGCGGACGTCACGGGCACATACTGCGTAACGGTTTCCAACGAATGCTATCCTGCTGGCGTGCAGGAGTGCGCGGATATGTTGGTCTATGTTCCCATTGCTCCGCCTTTGGATGATTACGCGCTGGAGTGCGAAGGAAACAACACCCTGACCATCACCCCCACCGCACCTCCGGGTTACACGTTTGTTTGGCCGGATGGATCGACCGGTCCCAACTGGACGGTGGAAGACCAAGGACCTTATGACCAAACGGAAATCTGCATCCAATACACCGACCCGGATCAGTGCGAAACCAACGAATCGTGCACGTACGTTTGGTTGGGCCTCCCTCCGACGAACAATCCGGTACCGAGTCCCGCGGACGGGGAAATCTACTTGTGCCCGGAGGTGGAGAACGTCTTCGATTTGAATTCGGATTATGGCGGAGAATTCACATGGACCATCACGTGCGGAAACGGAGAATTCGAAACGGTGGGCTCGAACGAGGCGGTGACGTTGGTCAGTTCGATGTTGACGTACGATTGCTGGGAGACCAATCCAGAATTGGTGCTGACCGGCGTTTCGTACAACCCGTGTGCAACGGGTGGCGTTTCGACGTCATGGAACGTGATCGTGGACGCGTGTGGGCTGAACATTCCCAACGTATTCACGCCAGGAAATGGAGACAGCTACAATCCTTCATTCCAAATTGAAGGGTTGGAGCGTTACGACGACGTGCATTTCCAAGTCTTCAACCGGTGGGGAACGATGGTCTACGAGAGCTTGGATTTCAAGACCGGTGACTGGTTAGCGACAGAATTGGAGGAGGGAACGTATTGGTACATCCTCGTGCTGCCCAATGGCGATGAGTACCACGGCGATGTGACCTTGTTCCGCTGAGGTGGCGAAGGCGAGGTCCCAATTTGTCTGCAGTGCTTGCGGACATGCATCGGTGCAGCTCTTGGGCAAGTGCCCGAGTTGCAAGAATTGGAACACCTTCGAAGAAAGCCGCGAGGCTGCTATTGCGGAGTCGCACGCTCGGCGCATGCCCGCATTCAACCGCTTGGCGGGTCCGGCGACGCCCAAGCCGTTGATTGAAGTGCAGTCGCGGGATTTGGTGCGCATTCCGACGGGCGACCAGGAGTTGGATCGCGTGCTCGGTGGGGGATTGGTTCCTGGCTGCGTCGTGTTGCTCGGAGGCGAGCCGGGCATCGGCAAGTCCACGCTGATGCTGCAATCGACCATGGCCATGGCGGCTCGGGGCATGAAGGTGCTCTATGTCGGCGGCGAGGAGAGTCCGGAGCAGGTGCGGATGCGGGCTGAACGGCTGGGCGAGCTGACTGCGCAGTTGCTGATTTTGCCCGAGACGAATGCCGCGGCCATCGTGGAATGCTTGAACCGCGATCAACCGGATTTGCTCATCATTGATTCCATCCAAACCCTGTACCAGCCTGCCGTAGAGGCCGCACCGGGGAGCGTGTCCCAAATCCGGGAGTCGGCCTCGTTGTTGACGGCTTGGGCGAAACAACACAGCGTACCGACGTTGATGGTGGGACACATCACGAAGGAGGGTTCGTTGGCAGGTCCGAAGGTGCTCGAACACTTGGTGGACGTGGTGCTGCAGTTCGAGGGGGAGCGGAATCACGCGTACCGGATGTTGCGGGCGAACAAGAACCGCTTTGGCTCGACCGCGGAGTTGGGCTTGTATGAGATGCTGGGAACGGGTTTGGCGGCCGTGGAGAACCCGTCCGATGTGCTCTTGGGCCAAACCGATGACGACCTGCAAAGCGGCGCTGCAGTTGCCGCTGCACTCGAGGGCGCTCGCCCCATGCTGGTGGAGGTTCAGGCACTGGTGTCAACGGCAGTCTATGGCACCCCGCAACGCTCAGGCACGGGATTCGATTTGCGCCGTTTGAACATGTTGCTGGCGGTGCTGGAGAAGCGCAACGGGTTTAAGTTGGCCAGTTTGGACGTGTTCCTGAACATTGCTGGGGGGCTGCGCATCACCGACCCCGCGTTGGATTTGGCGGTGATTGCGGCCATTTTAAGTTCGGCGCTGGATGTGCCGCTGCCGGTTGGGACGGCCTTTGCAGGGGAAGTGGGCCTTTCTGGAGAAATCAGGCCGGTTGCGAGGTTGAACCAGCGCGTTGCGGAGGCCGCTCGGATGGGCATTCGTCGCCTCCTCGTTTCCGGACACGGTCGCATGGACCTCGGCTCCATTGAAGGCCTCGAAATCGTCCCCGTCAAGCGGGTCAACGACCTGCACGGCGTCCTCTTTTAACGCCCCGCGACCACAACTACGAATTCGCCTCGGGGTTCGTTCGCTTCAAAGTGCGCCAAGGCTTCTGCGAGCGTGCCCCGCACGATTTCTTCGTGCAGTTTGCTGATTTCACGGCAAACGGCCACTTTTCGATCGGTTCCAAGCCGTTCAGCCAATTCGCCGAGCAGCCGAACAACGCGGTGCGGCGACTCGTACAGAACGAAGGTTTGTTCCCATTCAGCAAGTTGCGTCAACCGCTTTTGGCGTCCCTTTTTGTGTGGTAAAAAACCTTCAAAACTGAATCGATCGCAAGGAAGCCCGGATGCGGCAAGAGCAGGCACGAAGGCGGTGGGGCCCGGCAAACAGGACACGTGAACATCCGCTTCGAGGCACGCCCGCACGAGCAAGAACCCCGGATCGGAAATGCCCGGCGTTCCCGCGTCGGAACACAAGGCAAATCGGGCTCCCCCCACCATTTGCTGGACCAATCCGGGGGTGACCTTGTGTTCGTTGTGCAAGTGAAACGCACGAAGCGGTCGATCAACTTCCGCCAGGCGCAAGAGATTCCCCGTGGTTCGCGTGTCTTCAGCGAGGACCAAATCCGCATCTTTCAGCACTTCTACGGCACGAGGGGTCAAATCCCCCATGTTCCCAATCGGCGTCGGAACCAGCGTCAAACTCCCCGTTGATGGGCTCATCGCAAATGCACCCGCTGAACGAGTTGCATGAATTGGTACGGCGCTTCCGCTTCATCCGACCAGTCCAAACCGGCTTGCGCCCGATTCATCACTTCCTCTTGGGCCGATTCAAAGGACGCGGCCGCTTCCGCCGCCGCACAGGCGGTTTGGAGCGCACTCATGTCTCCATTAAACAGAACACCTGCAAAGCGCACGCGATCGTTGATTCCGAGGGCCGGTAGAATGGATTTGAGGGGCTGTAGGCTGAGTTTCTCCGCGAGGGACACCCCAGTGTTCAGCGGCATAGCGGGAAGGGGTGCAGGGTTCTGCGGGGCAGCTTCTGGCGCGACCTCCTCGTTCGTTTCCAACTCAACGGGTTCCTCTGCGTCCTGAGCCTCATCGCGCACCGCATCCGCTGCTTCGACGGCGGGACCACCCCAAACAATGGGCTGCTCGGGCACGTCCGATTCGGTGGCTTCTTCCAACCGCGTTTCACTCAGGCGCTCCAATGCCTTGTAGCGCATGATCAAAGCGCGTTCGTGCAAGGAACGTGCTTGATTCAAGAAGCCTTCCCAGTCTTCGAGCTGGGTAGACCGGTTTTCTAACGCGTCCAGTCGGTGGACCAAATCAATCAGCAGTTCGCGCATGGCATGGAAATGATGGCACAAGTTAATGACCAAAAATACAAACGCCGACCAGGGCATTCCCCAGCCGGCGTCGCACAAGTTTGGTCAAGTCGGTCCTTTCAGACACAGGGTAAATTTAGTGCCACTTCACCCTTTTGGCGAAGAAAATTATGTGCTCATCACGTTTTATGAACATATGGGAGATTATCGGCAAATGTCTAGTATTCTCTTTTTTTGTCCCAAAGCGCTTTCAATTTATCACGCTCGGCTTGAAAGTCTTTTCGGCGATGCTCACGTTGTGATTCCCGGTCCCATCGGAATTCCGGCTCATCCACACTCCCTAATATTTTGATAAACAAATGATTGCCAAGCCCATCATCTTGAATGTCACCAATATCATCTGATTTGTTTCCACGTAATTCACGAAGTTCCAGGCCGATGGAGTAGTCAATGTCACCCGACAGGGAATGTGTGCCAGCAACAGTTACGTGAAGTTCGTCGCTTTGAAGGATTGTAGAAGGAACATGAAACGAGTTATCGAAGAAATAGGCCGGTCCAGAGACGGTTTTCAGTTCGATTTCGTCCAATTTCGCCCTCAAATCGGTCGGGTGAATGAGTGGAGCGGCCATGCGATGCGCACTCAGATAATCCGGAATTGACATCAGGGCTTCGACTCCGATGAGCTTTCCGTCGTTCAGGGTTTGGCTTCCGCTCCATCGGAGGCGATCCGAAGCAAGCGTCCCTTCTGGATGCCACTCGGCCACGGCCGTTCCATCGCTGTCGATCCGTCCGTCCACGTGTTCGGACCGAAGGGTGGTCTGGCCGAAATTGTCGAACGCTTCAAAGAGTCGTCGAACGCTCACTGCCTGAGCAACGTAATTCAAGTCCATCCGGGCTCCTGTCGGGTGCCATTGCAAGGTGCCAAATGCTGAGCAGTGGCCATCCCAAGCCTCTGCTTGTGCGTCGAAATCAAGTCGTTGGGGTGTGGCAAGCAGCTCAACCTGGCTTCCTGTGAGGCGCACCCCTTGGTAAATGATTTCCTGAATGTCGGCGCTTGCGGTCAAGTGGCTTCCTGGGGGCAGGTCAAGGTCATTCCACCAGGGCGATGGTTGGGCATTCGCGTTGGGGGCCAATACCATTCTCGGAGCCGAAGCCTTGAGTTGTCCCCTCAACGGACCGTCCGTCCAAGGATCCAGCAAGGTTCCACTCACGTTCCAGTTCTCCGTGTTCCAGTGAAGGTTTGCTTGGAGGACATCGAGGCGGTCGGGCTGTATGCGCGTTTCGACTGCAGCGGACCAAGGGTGGTCTCCCCATGTCCCGCTCGATTGGACAAGCCGTGCATGCAAGTCATAGTGAAGGTGCTGGTCCTTCTGAACGACGGCGAAGGTGCTGGTCAAGGTGCCGGTTTGCCAATGAAGGTCCTCGATCGGTGCACAGAAATCGGCCGCCGCGGGTTCGGCAAGGAGGTCCCCTTTCAGTTCCAGTGCGCGCGGGGTCCAACTCACCTCGGCGGTTGCGGTGAAACCGGGCAATGCGAGTTCGAGTTGAGGCACATCCACGCGCCATTCTGAGTCGGAATAGCGAAACCACACGGTTCCTGACCAAGAACCGTCCAACGGGTTCGAGGGGGCTTCGTTCCACCACGGATTCAATCCTTGTGGGAGGTCGAGTTGTCCTTGGGTGGGCTTGGCGTGACCGGTCCATGTGGTTCCGTCCCAGCCGACCGCTCCGCTCAAGACTGCATCGGCGCTCCAGGCATCATCCCCGTCGAATCCCAGGGCGCGAACGAGGCGCTTCGCTTCGAGTCCTTGAACGTCCAGTTCCAACCTCGGGTTCTTTCCCGCAAGCGCCATCGATCCCGTGGCGCGCGCACCGAGCGCTTTCAATGCGAGTTGCGAACATTCCCAAATCTCCCCCTTTTGCGCCACTTCGAAATGCACATCAACCGGTTGTTGGTAGGCGAGGAGTGTGGCGTCCACCGTAGCCTGGAGGTCATCGTTGCGGTAGCTGCCGCGGCAAGTGCTTCGGTCGATGGTTGCTCCGTATTCGCCCACTTGGACGTGCACATCCTCCAAGTGCAAGCGGTCGATTTGGAAGCTGAATGCTGTTTCGGTTTCGGTGGTTTTCCATACCTCCGTGTTCCATGCTCCATCGCGCCTTTGGGCCAAAACCAAGGTCGCCCCCCGAACGTGCACCGCTTCAATGCGCGGTTCATCCCCCATCAAACTCAGGGCGTCCAAGGTCAACCCCAGCCGCTTCGCGCGCAGCAACGTGTCCCCAGAAAACGGCCCGGCCCCCGGCCCCCCTTCGCCACTTCCTGCCAACCACACGTCGCTCATGGAAAGGCTGATCAACGGGAAATCATCCCACAGGCTGAGCTCGATGTCGGTGATGTGACCGCGGGTGAGCAGCGAGTTGCTGATTTGGCCCAACAGGGCTTGTTCGATCGCATCGCTTCGCGACAACAACCACGCGGCGGCACCGACTCCGAGCAGCGCAACAGCCGAGGCGGCGAACAGGAGGCGGCGTAAGGTGCGCGATTTCATGCGGGCGTTTTCATCATCGAAGCTACGGGGTGCAACGGCTGGCCGGTTCAATTATTGGACGGGAATGTTCACATTTCGGCGTGAATGGTGCAACTTTAACACATGAAAAAGCGGACGTTCTTAAAACTGACTGGCGCGGCAAGCGCAGGCTTGTTGGTCTCCCCCTTCATCGGGTGCGGCAATTCAACCGAATCTGAATCATCGGAAGCACCAAAAGCCGCACCTCCAGCTGAGTTCACTCCGCATGTTCAGTCTCCGTTGAACTATGGTTTTGACGCGCTGGAACCGGGGATCGACGCGGCGACCATGGAGTTGCATTACGGCAAGCACCACGCGGGCTACGTGCGGAAATTGAATGCGGCGTTGGAATCCGATGTGGCGCGTCGCGGGCTGCCGCTCGAAGCCATGTTGGCCACACTCGGTACAGAGGACACCGCACTGCGGAACAACGGTGGCGGCCATTTCAACCACGAGCTGTACTGGCGGGTGATGCAACCCGGCGGGGCATCCACTCCGCAAGGCCCCTTGGCGCAAGCGATGGAGGAGCGATTCGGTTCGTTCGAGGGGTTCAAGCAGGAATTTGCATCCGCAGGAGCGAAGCGGTTCGGAAGTGGATGGGCCTGGCTCATCATGGATGCACAAGGCCAATTGCAAATCACAAGCACGCCGAACCAGGACAATCCGCTCATGGCCCGTTGCGTGGAGCAACCGGGGTCCCCGCTGTTGGGCATGGACGTTTGGGAACACGCGTACTACCTGAATTACCAAAACCGCCGCGGGGATTACATCGCCGCGTTCATGGAATTGGTGAACTGGGACGTCGTGGGCGCGCAATTCGGCTCCCACTTCGCCTGATCATTCGACGCGCACGTAGGAGGCAAGGGGCGTGAGGGCGTTCTCTTTTACGAGTTGGCGCCACGCTGCGTTGTTTTCGGGTGCCAAATGGTAGGACAGTTTGGGCCCCGCTCCGGTGGTGGTGAATGCGGCTGCGGCGTCATCCGATGCGTTGAGGATGGCACGCCAAACCGCAATCTTCTGTTCATCGCTGCCATCGAAATGGTACAGTTGGATGGTGCCGCCCCGTCGGCGCGCCACGATGACGTTCCATCCGCCCCCGTCGTCCTTGGAATTGAACACGAGGCAATCTCGGTAGCGGCGGAGCCGGTTTTCCGCCCCGAGGATGAACACCTCCGAGCTGTCGTTGGGTATGACGTGTTGTTCCCCGATGTGCAGACGTTCTCCTGACTCATCAAGCCATTCACCGCGCCAATGCTTGGGGAAACGGGGGAGGTCACGGTGGTTCAGGGGCATCGGTTCTTCGAAGGTCACCGTGCTGCAGCCTGCGAGGATGGCGGTGGCGATCAGGCCCAAAAGAAGGGTGCGGAATGCGTTCATGAAATCGGAATTAAAGGAATGCCATGGCAAGCACGCCCGCCATGGCGCAGTACAACGCGAAGATGCCCAGGTTCATTGCGCGGACCAGTTGGATCATCCACCGGCACGCGAGGGTTCCGGAGAGGAAGGCGGCGGCGGCTCCGAGGGCATAGGCGCTGAGGGCGGTTCCGGTCGGGCCGCCTTCGAGGACGTCACCGATTTCGAGAAGCATGGCGCCGAGGATGGGGGGCAATGCCATGAGGAAGCTGAACCGCGCGGCCTCTTCACGGGAGATGCCGAGGAGGAGGGCGGCGCTGATGGTGGAGCCGGACCGGCTGATTCCGGGCAGGATGGCGAAAGCTTGGGCGAGGCCGATGAGCAAGGCGCGGCCGCCGTTCAATGGGGCTGCTGCGCCGGGGAGGCGTTGGGCGAGCCACAGGATGCCGGCGGTCACCACGAGTAGCGCGCCGACGCGATCGGGATGGCCAATGAACGTCGATTCCAAGGGGCCGCGCAAGGTCAGGCCGATGGCCGCTGCCGGAACGGCGGAAAGGACGAGCCAACCGACGTAGGAGCGGGCGGGGAGGGGGGAGTTGGAAAGGGATTTGGCCTGGAAAAACCCGGTGATGAGCGAGGCGATGTCGCGGCGAAATACGACCAAGGTACTGAGCGCCGTCGCCCCGTGCACCACCACGCTGAACGTCAAATCTTCCTCCGTGTGACCGAAGAGCGCCTTGCCCAATTCCAAGTGCCCCGAACTGCTGACCGGCAAAAACTCAGTCAGGCCTTGGACCAAACCGAGCAAAATGGCTTCCCACCACGTCATCCCCGCTTCAGGATCGCATAGAAAATGGTGGCGTATCCCGTGAGCACTACGATGGGCGCGACGGTGATGCGGCGGGTGTTGAAGATTTCATAGCTGAACACCGTCGGGTCTTCCGAGGCTCCGCCTGACATCAAAATGTACCCGACAACCAACAACGCCAACCCGATGCCCAGCCACCGGTACTGCCTGTTGGTGAACGGGAAGTCAGCGCTTGCGTTGGGGGTCATCTGCTCTTTCGACATGCCTCAAAAGTACATCAGTAAAGCCGATTTTCCGGCAGGTTCAAGTAGCGATTGACGGCCAGCGAGGTGGAAGCCAAACCGATGAGCGTGCCCAAGACCGCCAATCCCGCGCCCCCCACACCGAGGTGCATCAACGTCAACCCGGCCATCCACGCCCCACCGATGGGCTTCAAGGCGGCGAACAGCCCCGTCACAAGGGCGAAGCTGAACGTGCCCGAAAGGAATCCAAGCCCGCCCCCTTGAAGGAGAAACGGTTGCCGAATGAGCCGAGGGTCAGCCCCGACGAGCTGCATGGTCTTGATGATGAACCGCCGGGCAAAGACCGTCAAGCGGATCGTGTTGTTGATGAGCGCCACCGCCACGAGCAAGAACAGCACGCACACCGCCGCAAGGGGCCACACCACCCGGTCCAATGTCGCTTCGATGCCCGCCAACAAATCCGCCTGCCACACCACGTCCGCCACCCCCGGCACCTGTTCGAACCGCTCCACCGCTGCGCCGATGGCTTCCACGTTTCCGAACTCCGAACGGATGCGCAGGTCCATCACATGGGGAAGCGGAACGTACCCGAGAAAGTCCACAAACGATTCGCCCAACTCGGCCTCCAGTTCGGCGCTTGCTTCGACCGGGTCGAGGGAGCGCGCCTCTTCCACCGCTTCGTCCGTGCGCAGGCTCTCTTGTGCCAGACGCAAGGTCGTGGCATCGAGTTCGCGCTGGAAATAAACTTGCACACGCGCTTCGCTGCGCAAGGCGCGTTCGGCGGATTGGCCGAGGAAGAGCAGCCCAGCCAGCACGCCGATGAGCGTCAAGGTGAGGGTCATGCCGACGACCGTGGAAAGGGTCGTGGTCCAATTCGAGCGATTCGCGGATGCGGCCATGCGGGAGATTTCGTCGTCAAACTTACAACGAACGGGCAGTTGCGTGAACGGTTTGGCCCTTCACTTGTTTAGAATGAGTCCAAACAACGTACCTTTGCATCCCACATTCAGGGTATTTTCATGATCAAAGTTAACGACAGCGCACGCGAGCAAATCCGCCGTCTCCTGCAGGATTCGGACCACCCCGAAACGAGTTTCGTTCGGGTCGGTGTCAAGGGTGGTGGCTGCTCGGGATTGATGTATGACCTCGATTTCGACCACGAGATGCGCGAAGGCGACCAAGTGTTCGAAGACGGCGGGGTGAAGGTGGTGGTGGACCGCAAGAGCTTCTTGTACCTCGTCGGCACCGAGTTGCGTTACTCGGGCGGCCTCAACGGCAAGGGCTTCGAATTTCACAACCCCAACGCGAATCGCACCTGCGGTTGCGGCGAAAGCTTCTCCCTCTGACCATGGCTTACGACACGAAGGACCCCACCCTTGAAGCGGTAACGGGCAAGGAATACGAATTCGGTTTCACGACCGACATCGAATCGGACAAGGCACCAGCGGGCATCAACGAAGACACGATTCGGATGATTTCGGCGAAGAAGGAGGAGCCGGAGTGGATGCTGGAATGGCGGTTGGAAGCGTACCGCGCTTGGCTGAAGATGGAGGAGCCGGAATGGCCTCACCTTCAGTACGAGCGCCCGGACTACCAAGCCATCAGCTATTACGCAGCGCCCAAACAGCGCCCGAAGCTCGAATCGCTCGATGAGGTGGATCCGGAGTTGCGCAAGACCATGGACCGGTTGGGCATCAGCATGGAGGAGCAAAAGCGCTTGAGTGGCGTAGCGGTGGATTTTGTGATGGACAGCGTTTCGGTGGCCACGAGCTTCAAGGAGAAGTTGGGGGAGCTCGGCATCATTTTCTGTTCGATGAGCGAGGCGGTTAAGGAGCACCCGGATTTGGTGCGGAAGTACCTCGGAAGTGTGGTGCCTGTGCGCGATAACTTCTTTTCTGCGTTGAATTCGGCGGTGTTCACGGACGGCTCCTTTTGCTACATCCCGAAGGGCGTGAAGTGCCCGATGGAGTTGAGCACGTATTTCCGCATCAATGAGGCAGGCACAGGCCAATTCGAGCGCACGCTAGTCATCGCGGACGAGTCCAGTTACGTGAGTTACCTCGAAGGCTGCACGGCTCCGCAACGCGACGAGCACCAGCTGCACGCGGCGGTGGTGGAACTGGTGGCGTTGGATCGCGCAGAAATCAAGTATTCGACTGTCCAAAACTGGTACCCCGGCGATGCCAATGGCCGCGGAGGCGTCTACAACTTCGTTACGAAGCGCGGCATCTGCCACGCCCATGCGAAAATCAGCTGGACCCAGGTCGAGACGGGCAGCGCCATCACGTGGAAGTACCCGAGCTGCATCCTCAAGGGCGACTACAGCGTCGGCGAATTTTACAGCGTGGCGGTAACGAACAATGCGCAACAGGCCGACACGGGGACGAAGATGATCCATTTGGGCCGCCACACGCACTCGACCATCATCAGCAAAGGCATCAGCGCAGGCAAGAGCCACAACAGCTACCGCGGTCAGGTCTCGGTGGCTCCGACGGCCGCCCATGCTCGGAATTTCTCGCAATGCGACTCCCTGCTCATGACCGACACGAGCGGCGCACACACCTTCCCCTACATCGACGTCCAGCACCCGACTGCTCGCGTGGAGCACGAAGCGACGACGTCGAAAATCGGGGAAGACCAAATCTTCTATTGCCTCCAACGCGGCATCGACGAAGAACAAGCCATCAGCTTGATCGTCAATGGTTACGCGAAAGAAGTATTGAATAAACTGCCCATGGAATTTGCCGTGGAAGCCCAAAAACTCCTCGCCATTTCCCTCGAAGGAAGTGTCGGATAACCCGGAAGAAATGCTCGAAATCAACAACCTCCATGCGCAAATCGATGAGAATCCGATTTTGCGCGGACTGAATTTGACGGTGCGGCCTGGCGAAGTCCACGCCATCATGGGGCCCAACGGCTCGGGAAAGTCGACCCTGGCCTCGGTGTTGGCCGGTCGCGAGGAGTACGAGGTGACCGAAGGTTCAGTTTCTTTTGAAGGGGCAGACTTGCTCGACCTCGATGCCACGGATCGCGCCCGCAGCGGGCTGTTCCTTGCGTTTCAGTATCCCGTTGAAATCCCCGGAGTCAGCAACTTGAACTTCATGCGGGCCGCGCTGAATGGAAAGCGGGAACACGAAGGCCTCGACCCGATTGCCGGAAAGGACTTCTTGGCGAAGGTGAAGGAGTGTTCAGAATTGGTTGAACTCGATGGTCGTTTGCGGAACCGCTCGGTGAACGAAGGGTTCTCCGGAGGGGAAAAGAAGCGGAATGAAATCTTCCAAATGGCCATGCTCGAACCGAAGCTGGCGGTGTTGGATGAAACGGATTCGGGATTGGACATCGACGCCTTGCGCATCGTTTCGCAAGGGGTGAATGCCATGCGTTCGCCGGAGCGGAGCTTCATTGTCATCACGCACTACCAGCGTTTGCTCGACCACATCGTTCCCGATTTTGTTCACGTCCTCTACAAGGGACGCATCGTGCGGACGGGCGGCAAGGAATTGGCGTTGGAGCTGGAGGAGCGTGGGTACGATTGGATCAAGGAAGAAGCGGTGGTGTGATGGAAGAGCTCGCACAACCCGTGGATTTTTGGGACAACGTTCGGGACCGATTGAAAGTCACTCCTGCACCCGCATCGGTCGCTGAGCAGGGCGCCGCACTGGCAGCCGGCTTGGGGGTGGATGCTGCAGCGCTCGGGGGGTTGCCGGTTCCGCATCGGCGTTTGGAGCGCTGGAAGCACACGCCGGTAACGGCCATCCTGCGGGGTGCGTGGCGCCAACAGCCCGCCGCTGAACCCGTGGTTCCCGTTCAGCCGGTGCCGGGATTGGACGCCTACCGAGTCGTGTTCATCAACGGTCACTTTTCGGCGGCCCACAGCGACTTACCGGTGGCAGAAGGGGTTCGTTGCATGCCGATGTCCCTTGCACCAGCCCAGCCGTGGCGCGCGTCCGTGCACCGCGAAGATTGGTTCGCGGCTTTGCATGCCGCCGCTGCTCAGGACGGGGTGTTCCTGGAAGTGGATGCGGGGGTGGTCCTCGAACGTCCGTTGCTCATCCACCACATCGTTCAAGGGGTGGAAGTTGCTTCCTTTCCTCGGCACATCATTCGTTTGGCAGAGAACGCTCAGGTCAGGATCATTGGTTGGAACAGCGCTTCAGCGGAATCGACCGGCTTGCAAGTCAGCCGATGGGACGTGGAGGTTGCGCGCAATGCCCGCTGCGAGTGGGACCAAATCGAAGCCCTCGAAGGCGCCGTTCACTGCATCCACTTCCCCAACATCGTCCAAGCCGAGGACAGCCATTTCCGCATCCATTCCGTGAGCCCGCAAACGCATTGGTCGCGACACGATTTGCGCATTCGCCTTGAAGGCGAACACACGGAAACCATCTTGCACGGCTGCTCGCTGCCGCAGGGAAAGGAATTCATCGACCACCACACCACCGTCGATCACCGACTGCCGCATGGCCGCAGCGAGGAAGATTACCGCAGCGTCCTGTACGACCAAGCTACGGGCGTCTTCAATGGCAAGGTCTTCGTTCGCCCCGATGCGCAAAAGACGGACGCTTACCAAAAGAGCGCCAACATCTTGGCCAGCGAACACGCCACGTTACATGCCAAACCAGAACTCGAGATTTACGCCGACGACGTGAAGTGCAGCCACGGGTGTACGGTCGGGCAGCTCGATGAAGAAGCCTTGTTTTACGCACAGTCCCGCGGAATTTCCGCCCGCGACGCCCATGCTTTGCTCGTGGAAGCCTTCATCGCCGAAGTGGTGGAGGGCATCGGATCGGAGGAAGTGCGCGCCGAGGTCCAGCACGCCTTTGCGGTGCGACGGGGCTGGCTGAGCGGCCAGGAATGAGCGACGGGCGCGAACGCTTGGATCGGTTGGTCATCGCCCGAGGTTGGGCCAAATCCCGCCCGCGCGCCGAACGCCTCATCACCGAATTTGGCATCCGCGTGGACGGCCAAGTCATTCGCAAACCGGGCAAGCGCGTCCCGACGGAGGCGGTTTTGGAGCCCCTCGGTGAGGACATGCCGTGGGTCAGCCGGGGAGCGTACAAGCTCCTTGCGGCGCTGGAGGCCTGGCCCGAAGTGGAAATTCACAACCGGATCGTTTTGGACGTCGGCTCTTCAACTGGCGGGTTCACCCAAGTCTGCCTCGAGCGCGGCGCCCGCGGGGTTTGCGCCGTCGACACCGGCCGCGATCAGCTCGACCAGGAACTGCGCGGAGACCCCCGCATTGCGCTCCACGAGCAAACCAACGTCCTCGACTTGCCCCCTGCGGCTTTGGAACAGCCTTTCGGTGAGCGGGCCGACTTGGCGGTGGTGGATGCCTCGTTCGTCAGCCTCACGTTGCTCCTCCCGGGGTTGGTTCCCCTGCTCAAGCCGGACGGCGAGGCGGTGCTGCTTGTGAAACCGCAATTCGAAGTGGGTCCCACGGGCCTCGGCCGCAACGGCATCGTCCGAAACGCGAAGCTGCGTGACCAATCCGTCGATCGGGTGGAACTCGCCGCAAAGCAATTGGGCGCAGCGGTATTGGGTAGGATGGTGTCCCCAGTCACCGGGGGCGACGGCAACGTCGAGTTTCTGATTTGGCTGAGGTTTTCTTCAAATCAATCCCTGTAAGTTCGCTCCCATGGCTCACGAAATTTCCCCCTTGAACGTGGAGGCGCTGCGCGCGGAGTTCCCCATTTTGCATCAGCAGGTGCACGGGAAGCCGCTGGTGTATTTGGACAGCGCTGCTTCAGCCCAAAAACCGTTGGCGGTCATCAACGCCCAAGCGGATTACTTGCGGAATCATCACGCGAACGTTCATCGAGGCGTTCACACCCTCTCCCAGCGTGCCACGGACGCTTTCGAACACGCCCGCCGGCAGGTTCAATCCTTTCTGAATGCACGGGAAGTTGAAGAAATCATTTGGACGCAAGGCACCACCGATGGCATCAACCTGGTGGCCCAAACATGGGGCCGCACCCACTTGCATGCCGGCGATCGCATTCTGATCAGCCGCATGGAGCACCACGCGAACATCGTTCCGTGGCAGTTGCTCGCAGCAGAGCGCGGACTGCACCTCGACGTGGCCGAAATCCACGAAGACGGTTCGTTGAATTGGGACAGCGTTCAGGATGGATTGAACCGCTCCCCGAAGTTGGTGGCGATGACCTACGTTTCGAACACCCTCGGAACGGTGAATGACGCGTCTCGCTTGGTAAAAGCGGCCCACAACATCGGTGCGCGGGTCCTCATTGATGGCGCACAAGCCGCTCCGCACAAGCGGGTCGATGTGGCCGCGCTCGACTGCGATTTCTTCGTCTTCAGCGGGCACAAAACCTATGGACCTACCGGCATCGGTGTCCTATACGGCAAGCGGGAAGTCCTCGAGGACATGCCGCCTTGGCGCGGAGGAGGCGAGATGATCGCTGAGGTGAGCTTGGAGCGGGGCACGACCTTCGCGCCCATTCCCTTCAAGTTTGAAGCGGGAACGCCCCACATCAGCGGAGCCATCGCCTTGGGTACAGCCTTGGATTGGATGCAAGGTGTCGGTGTGGAGTCGATTGCCGCGCATGAAGAAGCGCTTGCTGCTGCGACGCACGAGGCGCTGTCGACCATTCCGGGCATGCGGTTCATCGGCACCGCCCCGGGTAAGGCGGGTGTGGTCAGTTTCGTTGTTGAAGGCACCCACCCTTATGACCTCGGTTCGTTGCTCGACGCGCAGGGGGTGGCCGTGCGCACCGGTCAACATTGCACCCAGCCGTTGGTGGATCATTTTGGCATCCCCGGTACGGTGCGTGCCTCCTTTGCCGCATACAACACCTTCGAAGAAGTGGCCACGTTGCATCGGGCCGTAGAACGAGCCATTACCCTATTGAAATGAATTCGAGTCAAATTGAATTGAATCGCCGCCAGCAAGAAGTGGTGGACGAATTTGCCCTGTTCGATGAATGGATGGACAAGTACGAGCACATCATCGAATTGGGGAAGGAATTGCCGGTGCTGCCCTTGGAGGAAGCTCGGGAGGATTTGCTCATTAAAGGATGCCAGAGTCGGGTTTGGCTGGACGCTCAGCTGTCGCCTGAAGGAAGGGTTCGCTATCGAGCGAACAGCGATGCCATCATTACCAAAGGCATGGTCTCGCTGATGATTCGGGTCCTCGATGACTTGGATCCGGCCACCGTGATGGGAGCGGAGTTGTGGTTTTTGGACCAAATCGGCTTGAAAGAGCAGTTGTCCCCGACGCGCGCCAACGGGCTGCTGGCGATGGTGAAGCAGATGAAGATTTATGGGTTAGCGTTTCAATCCCAATCGAAATGAAAAAACCCCCTCGGAGAGGGGGTTTAAGTCGACCAGGCCGCTCAGTCCAGGTACTTGCAGGTTCATAGAGGTGTGCAAGCCCGGTTCGTTTTTCAGCAGCCGCAAGGCTGCACATGAAGAACTTCGGCTAAGGGAAAAAGGTTGCACGGGGGTTCAACGGACCTCCAGTTCGGCTTTCATTTCCGCTACTTTCGTTTGGAAGACCGCCAAATGGTCGTCTTCAATGGGCTCTGAAGGAGGAAACTCCTCGCGCAGGTGATCCACTTGTTTGCCGTTTTTCCAAAACCGGAAGCACACGTGCGGACCCGTGGCCAGGCCGGTGGAACCTACGTAACCGATGACCTGTCCTTGGCGCACCGACTCACCCACCCGAACAGCACGCTTGGACATGTGGAGGTACTGGGTTTCGTACGTGCCGTTGTGGCGGATTTTCACGTAGTTCCCGTTGCCCGAAGTGTAGCCGGACTTGATGACGGTGCCGTCTCCGACGGCGACAATTGGGGTGCCGTGAGGGGCCGCGTAATCCGTTCCCAGGTGGGCCTTCACGCGATTCAAAACCGGGTGAAATCGCTTCAAATTGTAACGGCTGCTGATGCGGCTGAATTCCACCGGTGCTTTGAGGAAGGCCTTTCGCAAGCTCGCCCCGCTGTCGTCGAAGTAATCGTCCCCGTTGCCTTGGTCGTAGCGGTATGCGGGAATCACCCGCCCGTAGTGGGAGAAGTGGCACGCAATGACGCGGGGACCGCCCACGCGTTGTCCCCCCACGTGTTCTTCCTCGTACAACACATCGAAGGTATCGCCTTCCTGCAACCGCGAGAAATCCACGGTCCAAGCGTACACGTTCGCCATCGCAAGTGCCAAGGTGAACGGCGCCCCCATCTTTTCCAAATCCGCCGAAAGCGAAGATTCAATCGTTCCTGAAATCCTGCGCACCACGGTGTCCACGGGGAAGCGCGCTTCTTCGGCAAACAACGAGTCGCGCAGGTGGTAGCGCACGTAGCGTCGCCCATCCGGTTGGTACACGAACCACTCGGGACCGGGCAAGGTGTCGCCTTGCGCGCGCAAAAGCCAATAAGGCCGTTCGGGACGAATCTTGCGCACATCGTAAACCGCTTGCGTGGCGTCCACCAACTCTGCGATCGTGGTAAAGGAAACCCCCGCCGGATTGAGCAAGTGCGACAGGCTCTGACCCGAGGTGACCACCCCGGAATCCGCAACCACCTCGTCCCAATTCAATCCGAATCGAATCACAGGTTCTTTCTCCAGAACTTCAGCTGGCACGGACACCGCCGCGCGCTCCGTGGGCTCGGGCGCACACCCCAGCCACCACACGCTTGCAATCAGTCCAATCCAAAGACTTCGCGTTTGACCCAGCCTTTTCCCCATTCGTTCAATTCCGTTTCGCTCCAAAGTTCGGGATAAAAAATGCGCTTCTGGAAACGCGGCGGCAGGTACTTTTGCCAATTCGTGCCGCCCGTCGCAGCAATGTCTTCCGGATTCTTCTGCAGGTAACGCACCGCGGATTTGTAGTGGGAAAGGGGCCAATTGATGTTCACATTAACATCCAACCAACGCAGCTGTTCCCGCAATTCGTCTGTTTGCTCACTTGCGGGCAGCCGCTGCCACATCGTGCGCACATTGTTCCCGTAGCACGCATGGGCCAAATCCAACAACTGCCGCCCATACTTCTTCTCGAACTGCTTCAACGTCAGCGTCTTGTTCCCCGTAGCCAACTCCACCGCCCCGGCCTTCCAGTAAATGTGGTTGAACAACTCGATGAGGTCATCGGCCGAATGCCCCGCCGCGGCTTCTCGGTGATCCGCGTGCAGCAACCGGTCGAACGACGTGCTCCGAATTTCAATCATCCGGTACTGGGCGCTTTGGAACCCGCTCGCGGGCAACAGCGACATCCGGAATTTGAGGAACTGCTCCTGGTCCATCCCGTCGACCATCACTTCGAAGCTTTGCGTCAAGGCTTCGAAGTAGCGGTTGATGCGGCGAACGCGCTTGAGCAGGGCCGCGGCCGTGGTCGGCGGTTCGTCGGCGAGTTGCTGGAATTCGTGGAGGGACAGCTTGAAGTACAGCTCCGTGATTTGGTGATACATGATGAAGATCTCCTCATCCGGAATGGGGGTCTTCGGATTCTGCAGGCTCAGCAGGGTATCGAGGTGGATGTAGTCCCAGTAGGTCAAATAATCGGCGTACAACAAGCCATCGAGGTACGCGGAAAGGTCCTGGCCCATCGCGGCGAACTTGTCCTCCAAGGCGCCGAGCTTGTCCAAGATCGACGCGTCAAAATTCCGTGGTTCAGACATGGGCGGCAAGTTCGGAAAACTATCCTCCCTCAGAACTGACGCGCGGGCGGATTTCGCACGCCGTACGCTTCGGTCAACTCAAGTTCCACGGAGCCGATGAGCACGCGGGTGTGCACGAGCACGGGAATGCGGTTCGCATCGGCGCTCACGTAGACGGTCAAATCGTCCGGGTTTTCCCAAACCCGCCCCGCCATGATCACGGGATGGAAGGCATCGCACGTCCACGTTCCTTGTTCCACCTCGACCACTTCGCGCCCGCCATACCGGATCATGAGCGGGAACAGTTCGCCGTCTACGAGGCAGGGAACTTCCAGGGTATCCCCAAGTGCGATGCCATCGAGGTCCCAATTTCGCGCCGTAAAAAACGCACTGACCATGTCCTGCGTGCCCGGCGTCACCGCAAAGGCTTCGCGCCGTCCGCGTTTCCGATGCCATTCCGTTTCCACGCACGAACGCTCCCAATCGAACCGGTAATCTTGGTGAATTTCGTAGCCCCCCTCGTGCACGTCGCGCACAAACCGAACCGGCGCCAACAACGCCGGGTCGTAATAACTGCGGTACACGTCCCGCACCTTGAAGAACCAGTCAAACCCCGGCCGCGTCGCCCCTTCCGCCCGGATTTCCCACGTCGGCCGCCCGCGCCACAGCCCCGAATCGAACACGTTCACCTCCGCCGTCGCCGCCACGATGGGCCCGAAGCGGATGCGGTAAGCCAACCGTTCCCCCGGCGCAAAGGCCGAAACGCGCGACGCCCCGACCTCCAAGGGAAGGGCGGTCAAGGTGTCGGGGGAGACCAGTGGAGGACGGGTGGTTTGGCCCGAAACCCCTCCGATCACGAAGCTGAACAACAGGAAGTACAAGCGGCGCATGGCACTCGCCGTTCAAAGAATGTGCCGCAATCAATCGATCACCGCGATGCACTTCAATTCGATGGCGATGGGCGTGGGCAGCCGGTTGATTTCCACCGTCGTTCGACACGGCTGGTTCTCCTTGAAATACTCCGCGTAGATGCGGTTGAACGTGTGGAAGTCCCGGTTCATGTCGACCAAAAACACCGTCACATCGACCAGCTGGTCCCAACTGCTGCCGCTCGCTTCCAGCACCGCTTTCACGTTCGCAAACACGCTGTGCACCTGCGCCTCGAAATCGAACGCTTTGAAGTTCCCGTTGTGGTCGAGTTCCAAGCCCGGCACTCCGCTGTCGTGCGGTCCTGTTCCGGCGGTTCGAGGCCCGACTCCGCTCAGGAACAGCAAGTTGCCCACGCGCCGGGCGTGCGGGTAAAGCCCCACGGGTTTGGGGGCGTTGGAGGTGGAAATGCGATCGCTCATGGCTGCAAGTTACGGCAGGTGCAATCGCCCCGCCCGTCCTTATCTTCGGGCCATGCGATACCAAAAACTCCCTGCAGATTTGTACGTGCGGAACCGGAAGGCGTTCATGGAGGCCATGAAGCCGGGCGGTTTGGCCTTGTTCTTTTCGAACGATACCTATCCGACGAGCGCGGACGGCACGTTGCCGTTCAAGCAATCGGCGGACATTTTTTGGCTGACGGGCGTGGACCAGGAGGAAACGGTGTTGCTGCTCTTCCCGGATGCGTCGAATCCGGCGGATCGTGAGATTTTGTTCACCATCGAGACGAACGATGAGATCGCGATTTGGGAAGGCGCAAAGCTGACGAAGGAGCAGGCCATGCAGGAGACGGGCATCGGCCAAATCCAGTGGACGGCCGCCTTCGAGCGCACCCTCCACCGCCTCCTCGCGGAAGCCTCCAGCCTGTACCTGAACGACAACCCGCACGCGCGGGCGAACAACCCCGTCGAGACCCGCACGGCCCGCGAAAACAAGGCCATCACGGAAAAGTACCCGAACTACCCCGTCGAGCGTTCCGCGCCGATCCTGTTCGGACTGCGCGCCGTAAAGTCGGCCGAGGAGATCGACCAAATGCAACGCGCCTGCGACATCACGCGCGCCGGTTTCGAGCGCGTCCTGAAGTTCGTCAAGCCCGGCGTCACCGAGTTCGAAATCGAAGCGGAATTCCAACACGAGTTCCTGCGTCGCGGGTCGCGCGGGTTCGCCTACACGCCCATCATCGGCAGCGGATTCAACGCGTGCGTCCTGCACTACATCGAGAACGCGCAGGAATGCAAGGCGGGCGACGTCATCCTGATGGACGTGGGGGCCGAGTACGGCAATTACGCGAGCGACATGACGCGGTGCGTCCCGGTTTCCGGCCGTTTCACCGACCGGCAGCGCGCGGTGTACAACGCGGTGTTGCACGTCATGCGGGAGGCGATGAAGCTGCTCCGACCCGGGGTCATGCTCGCGGATTACCACGCCCAAGTGGGGGAATTGATGACCGAGCAGTTGCTGGGTTTGGGCCTCATCACGCAGGAAGAGGTGGCGAACCAAAACCCCGCCTGGCCAGCCTACAAGAAGTACTTCATGCACGGCACGTCCCACTTCATCGGCCTCGATGTGCACGACGTGGGCCACTGGCACCAGCCCATCCAAGCGGGCCACGTGTTCACCGTCGAACCGGGCATTTACATCCGCGAGGAGAACCTCGGCATCCGCCTCGAAAACGACATCCTCATCACCGAAGACGGCTTCATCGACCTCATGGCGCACATCCCGCTCGAGGCCGACGACATCGAGGCGATGATGAACGCATGAGGACGGCACTTGCCCTCCTCGCCCTCGCGGTCCTCGCTGGCTGCAAGGCGGATCGCATCGAAGACGTCGCCGCGTTGCGAGCGGCCCTCGCGAAGGCGCACAACCTCCACGGCACCGCAGAGCTGACGGCGACCACGGAGGCCTCCGGCTCGGAGTTCAAGCGGTTCGGCACGCTCGATTGGCACGCCGACTCGCTGTTCACCTTGATCGCCCGCGACGGGGACGGTTTCGTTTCCATCCACCACTTGGCGGGAACGGAGGTCACGGATATCAGCCGGGACAGCGTGTTGACCACCCGTGAGGTGGATCCGGCGGGTGAGGTGATTTCGAACTACTACACCGGCTTGCTGGTGCCGAAGATGCTGCAGGACACGTCGTGGTTCACGTCGTTTGGGGCGGACTCGACGCTCACGGTTTTCCGGGATGATGCGATGATTCGGTTGGAAATCCATGCGGTGTACGACCCGGGCGCGGCGGATTTCCATCCCGAGACGCGGTTGACGGATGCGTGGGAGTTCGATGCGGTGACCGGGTTGCCGCGGACGCATGCGTACTCGTGGTACCGCGGGGACATGGGCTATGGCACCGACATCGAGGTGCGCTTCGACTGGACGCAGGAGCCGGCGGCGGCATGGGCTGAGCCGACGTGGGTTCGGCAGCCTGAGCCGGAGGAGGCAGATGCGAACGAGGATTGGTACGAGGCGACGTTGGCCGCGTTGCCGGATGCGCAGGCGCCGCCGTTGGTGGGCCGTGCGTTGGACGGTTCCACGCCGTTGGCGTTGTCCGATTTTGCAGGCCAAATCCTGTACCTCGACTTCTGGTACATCGGCTGCGGCCCCTGCATGCAAGCCCTCCCGCACCTCGCCGACCTCCAAACCCGGTACGCCGACCGCGGCTTCACGGTGCTCGGCGCGAACTCCCACCAAGACGCCCCGACCATCCAACGCTACCTCAAGCGCCGCGGCCTCGACGTGCCGCAACTCGTCCTCGACAGCCTCCCGTCCACCGACTGGCCCGTGCGCGCCTACCCGACGTGGTTCCTCATCGGCCGCGATGGCCACATCCTCGACCGCGGCATGGGCTTCGGCGAAGGCTCAGAGGCCGCACTCGACTCGATGGTCCAAGCGCACCTCTGATTGACTTCACCCGTGAATCGTCTCCTTCTTCCCATAACGCCCAATGACCTCCGCTTCGTAATCGAGGAAGGCCTGCCACCGCGCTTCGACGTCGATGTCTTCCGTGGCGTATTTGCGGGCAAAGCCGAGAAAGGTCGTGTAGTGGCCGGCCTCGGAGATCATGAGGTCGCGGTAAAACGCGGCGAGTTCGGGATCGGAAACGCGCTCGGACAACACGCGAAACCGCTCGCACGACCGCGCTTCGATCATCGCTGCGAACAGGAGGCGGTCGACGAGCTGGTGCGTGCGTGAATTTCCGCCCTTCATGAATTTCGCGAGTTCCCGAACGTAGTCGTCTTTGCGCTCCGGGCCGAGGGTCCAGCCGCGTTCTTTGATGCGGTCCACGACCTGGCCGAAGTGCTCGAGTTCTTCCTGGGCGATGGCCGTCATGGCCTCGACGAGTTCGGTTTTGTCCGGGTTGTGAACGATGATGGTGATCGCGTTGGAGGCAGCTTTTTGCTCGCACCACGCGTGATCGGTGAGCACTTCCGAGATGTTGGATTCCACGAGCTCCGCCCAACGGGGGTCCGTCGGCAGCCGCAGGCCGAGCATCGGGCTTTTCGGGGTTTCGTTCGCCATGGTTTACTGCGTGTTGAGGACGCGGACCAAACTCCCCGTCGGAACCAACTCACCGCGCACCGTGCGCAAGCACAGTTCGCCGGATTCGATCGTCGCGTCCGGAAGCGTGGCGCGCCACAACTGCTCCAGCGCGGTCGGGGAGATGCCGCTGTACGTGTTCATGATGATGAAGCCGCCGGGTTCGACGAGGTCGGCGACGGTTTCGCAGAGGGGTCGGATTTGGTCTTCCAAACGCCATTTCGCCCCCTTCGTTCCCAAGCCCCACGTGGGCGGATCCAGCACGATGCCCCGGTAGCGGTTGCCCCGGCGCACCTCGCGTTCCGCGAACTTCAGGGCGTCCTCGACGACCCACCGGATGCCGTCCAATCCGGAGCGCTCCATGTTCTCCCGCGTCCAGTCGACGACCTGGCGGATGGAGTCCACGTGCGTCACCTCGGCGCCCGCCGCTCGTGCGGCCAACGAAGCCCCGCCCGTGTAAGCGAACAGGTTCAAGAACGTGTCGTCGGGCCCAATGTGCTCCGCAATGTATTCCCAGTTGACCGCTTGCTCGGGGAACAGCCCAACGTGCTTGAAACCAGTCAGTTCCAATTTGAATTGAAGGTGCAATCGGGGCGAGCGGTATTCGAGGCCCCAGCTGGCCGGAAGTTGGCGCCCGTTTTGGTGCCAAAAGCCCTTCGTCTTCGCCGTCGGTTCGAACCGCGCATCCGCTTCATTCCAAGCTGAAACATCGGCAGAAGGCGGCCAAATCACCGCCGGGTCTGGCCGGTCGAGGACGTAATCGCCCCAGCGTTCAAGCCGCGCACCGTCGCCGGCGTCCAACAATTCATAGCCCGTCCAGTGCTCGGGCCACCAGCGGTGGGAGGGGGTTTGGGACATGTTAACGGCAAAGTTCGGGAAGTCCAAGCGAATCAGCGCATCTTTGTTCCCAATGTCTTCTCGAACGAACCCCGAAGCCCTCCGCGATGAAATCCGAGGTGCTTTCCGCCGCGCTCGCGGCAAATCACTGAACCACAAGCAAGTATCGGCCGCCCTCAACATCGTGAACCACGATGCGAAGCAGCTGGTCATGCGCTTGATGGACGACTTGGCCGATGATGGCATTCTGGAGGTGGTGGGCCGCGGGAAGTATGCGTTGAAGGCGCAGGAAGAAGCGCCGGTGGAGGGGATGATCCAAATCACGCGGTTCGGCCGCGGGTTCGTCATGCAGGACGACGGCGAGGAGTTGAGCGTGCCAAAAGGGGCGACCGGCGACGCCTTTTGGGGCGACCGCGTGGAAGTGCGGTGGCGGCGACGGGGCAAGCGGTTCTTCCCGTACGTGCACCGCGTGGTCAAGCGGCAGCGCGAGCTGTACGTGGTGACCATCGAGCAAGTGCGCGACTACGCCTTTGGCCACCCCGCCGATACCCGGATCCACACGGATTTCTTCATCCCCGCTCGGCATTTGCGCGGGGCGAAAAACGACGAGAAGGTCCTCGTGGAACTGGTGGACTGGGCGGATTCCGAGGACAATCCGACGGGCCGCGTGGTGGAAATCCTGGGGCCAGCGGGCATGCACGAGGTGGAAATGCACGCGATTTTGGCGGAATACGGTTTGCCCTATGAGTTCCCGCCGGAAGTGGAGGAAGCGGCCAAAACCATTTCGCGCGAGGTCACGGCCGAGGAGGTCAAACGCCGCCGGGACCTGCGCGATGTGACGACGTTCACGATCGATCCGAAGACGGCGAAGGACTTCGATGACGCGCTGTCGCTGAAGCGGCTGAAGAACGGCCATTGGGAGGTCGGGGTGCACATCGCCGATGTCACGCATTACCTGACGCCGGGGGGGGTCATCGACGTGGAAGCGCGGCAGCGGGCCACGTCGGTCTACCTCGTCGACCGGACCATTCCGATGTTGCCGGAGGTGCTGTCGAACGACTTGTGTTCGTTGCGCCCGAACGAAGACCGGCTGGCGTTCAGCGCGGTGTTTGAATTGGACGAACAGGCGAAGGTGGTGAACGAGTGGTTTGGGAGGACGTTGATCCATTCGAACCGCCGGTTCACCTACGAGGAGGCCCAGGAGCGCATTGAGACGGGACAGGGCGATTTTGCTGAGGAAATCGGGGTGTTGCAGGATTTGGCGGTGAAGCTGCGCGACGAGCGATTCCGCCGCGGGGGCATCGATTTCAATACGGAGGAAGTGCAGTTCGAACTCGCCGAAGACGGCAAGCCGCTGCGCGTGGTCGTCAAGGTGATGCGCGACTCGAACCGGCTCATCGAGGACTTCATGTTGCTGGCGAATGTCCGGGTCGCGCGGTTCCTCGCGAATCCGCCGAAGGGCAAGGAGCACATGCCGGGCGCGGGGCGGCGGACGTCCGTTTACCGGGTGCACGACAAACCCGACCCCGAAAAGCTCGCCCAGCTCCGGCTGTTTGTGGAGCGCTTCGGTTTGGAGATGGAAAAACCGACCGCCGGCAATGCGGAACAAGCCATCCGGGACCTGCTGCAAGCCGCGGCGGGCAACGCCGGCGAGAACGTCATCAAGACGATGGCGATCCGGTCGATGGCGAAGGCGGAGTACCACGTGGAGAACATTGGGCACTACGGTTTGGCCTTTCCCTTTTACACGCACTTTACGAGTCCCATTCGCCGCTATCCCGACGTGATGGTGCACCGGCTGCTGCAGCATTACCTCGATGGCAAACCGTCGCCCGACCCCGGGCCGCTCGAAGCGCAATGCCGCGTTTCCTCCAACATGGAAAAGCAGGCGGCTGACGCAGAACGCGCGAGCATCAAGTACAAACAAGTCGAATTCCTGAGCACGCGCATCGGCGAGACCTTCCTCGGCATCGTCAGCGGCATGATGCCGCGCGGAGTTTTCGTGGAAATCGAGGAGAACAAATGCGAAGGCATGGTCAGCAAAGACGCGCTGCCAGCTGGCGACCATTGGGTGTACAACGACGAGGTGAAGTGCTTCACGGGCTTGCGTTCAAATCGCCAAATTCACATGGGCGATCGCATCACGGTGAAGGTGGTGGCGGCGGATCTCGCGCGGCGTCAACTCGAATTCGAATGGGTGGAATGAAGGCAATCGGGGCGGTGATTGCGGTGGTCTGCGCGGCTTCTGCGGGCGCTCAGGTCCATTTCCCGCCAGCCGACGGCCTATGGGAAACGGTGGACCCGGTGGATTTGGGCTGGTGCCCCGAGGCCGTGGACAGCTTGGTGGCGTTTGCGGATGCGCGGGACTCGAAGGCGCTGATCGTGTTGCACCAAGGCCGGATCGCGGTCGAGCACTACGCTCCGGACTTCGGGCCGGACAGCGTTTGGTACTGGGCGTCGGCGGGGAAGTCGGTGCTTTCGACGCTCGTGGGCCTCGCCGAAGCGGAGGGGCTGTTGGGGCTGGACGATGCCATGAGCGCGCACCTTGGAACGGGCTGGACGTCGCTGGATTCGGCGAGCGAGTGGTCGATTTCCGTGGAGCACGCGCTGTCGATGGCCACGGGGTTGGACGACGGCGTGGAGCAACCGGATTGCACCGACCCGGAGTGCTTGGTGGGGCTCGCCGATCCGGGGACGCGGTGGGCGTATCACAACGGGCCGTACACGTTGCTCCACGAGGTGCTGGCTTCGGCGGTCGGGATGGGGGTGAATCCGTGGTTGTGGACGCGGCTTTTCCAGCCCATCGGGGCAGCCGGGGCGTATTCGACGGTTCCGAGTTCGCCGTACAACCGGGTGTTGTTCAGCACGGCCCGGGACATGGCGCGGTTTGGGTTGTTGGTGTCCGCAGGGGGCAATTGGGATGGCGAGCAAGTGATTCCCTCGGGCTACCTGACGGACATGTTGCAGCCGCATCAGCCGCTGAACCCCTGTTACGGGTGGTTGTGGTGGCTCAATTCGGGCGGATCGCACATGCTGCCGCAGCTGCAGTGGACGTTCGATGGGCCGCTGGTGGAGGGGGCGCCGGCGGATTTGGTCATGGCCCTCGGGAAGAATGACCAAAAACTGCACATCTATCCCTCGCTGGACCTCGTGGTCGTGCGCATGGGCAACCCGACGTCCTTGTCCACGTTGGCCCCATCGGCCTTCGATGCGTTGCTGTGGGAGCGCATTGCGGCGTTGCCTTGTCCCCAGAGCGTGGAGGCGCTCGACGTTTCCCAGCCCTGGCCCAACCCGGTGCGCGCGGGAAGCCCCGTGCACGGCTTGTCTCCCGGGCCGTGGACGTGGTTCGGATGGGACGGCCGCGCGGTCCAATCAGGAACGGTGGCACCGGATGTCCCCGGGGTTTATGTGCTCCGGTCGGATGGGGTGGCGCACCGCTTTGTTGTGAACTGAACGGGCGGATTTTTTGGTCCGCTCGAATTGAAATCCCCAAATTCAGCCTGAATTCGCAAAAAGCAGGGAGGCCGACCGAGCATTCGGCGCCTTTTCTGGCCAAAGTGGGGATTACAATCCCAGCGGGCCACTCAATGCCGGTGCGGCACCACGTTCATGGGGACGAACTTCGAGGTCGGCGTGTTGCTCTTGCGCGCGACTCGGTCGATGGGCACAAGGACGTTCGCTTCGGGGAAGTACGTGGCAGCGCAGCCCCGCGGGATGTTGTACGGCACAACGATGAACAGCCGCGCGACCCGTTCGCGTCCGCCGCTCCGGTTGATGAGGTCCACGAGGTCGCCCTCCTTCCAGCCGCGTTCCGCGCACTCGTCCTCGTTCAGGAAGACGACGCGGCGTTCGTTGCGGACCCCGCGGTACCGGTCGTCCAGCCCGTAAATGGTCGTGTTGAACTGGTCGTGGCTGCGCAGGGTCATCATGATGAAGTCGTGCCCTTCGAGGTCGAGGGGCTCGGCGACCGAAACGGTGAAGTTTGCCTTGCCCGTGCTGGCCGTCGGGAAATCGCCGATGCGGGCGGAATTGGGGAGGTAGAAGCCGCCCCGTTCGCGGACGCGCGCGTTGTAGTTTTCGAAGCCGGGGATGGTGCGCTCGATGAGGTTGCGGATTTGGTCGTAATCGTCCGCGAGCTCGGTCCACGGCACCGGCGCAGCCCCCAACGTCGCTTCCGCCAGCCGGCAGACGATGGCGGGTTCGCTGAGGAGCTCGTCCGACACCGGCCGCAGGTTGCCCTTCGAAGCCTGCACCACGCCCATGGAATTTTCGGTCGTCACGAACTGCCGTTCGCCCGCTGAATTCAAGTCTTCGTCCGTCCGCGCGAGGCAGGGCAGGATCATCGCTTCCTCCCCCGTCACGAGGTGCGACCGGTTCAATTTCGTCGAAACGTGGACGGTCAAGGCACACCGTTCCAGGGCTTCCGCCGTGTAGTGCGTGTCGGGCGTGGCGCTCAGGAAGTTCCCGCCCATCGCGAAGAACACGCGGATGCGCCCGTCGTGCATGGCGCGGATGCCGTCCACGACGTCGAGGCCGTGCTCGCGGGGCGGGGAGAACTTGAATTCCCGCTCGAGCGCGTCGAGCAAGGCCGCGGGCGGCTTCTCGAAGATGCCCATGGTGCGGTCGCCCTGCACGTTCGAATGGCCGCGCACGGGGCAGGTGCCGGCGCCGGGTTTGCCGATGCTGCCCTTCGCCAGCAGGAGGTTCACGACTTCTTGGATGGTCGCCACCGCGTTGCGCTGTTGGGTCAGCCCCATCGCCCAGCACGCGATGATGCGCTTGCGCCCGCGCAGCAGTTCGAAGGCCGCCATGACGTCTTCGCGCGGGACGCCGCTGTCGGCGATGAGGTCGTCGAGCGAGGCCGCTTCGAGGTGCGCTTTCCAGGCGTCGAAGCCGTGGGTTTTCGAGGCGATGAAGTCGGGGTCGATGGCGCCGGCTTCCAGGAGGAGCTTCGAGAGGGCTTGGAGGAGCGGCAGGTCGCCGTTGATGCGGACTTGAAGGTACAGGTCGGTGAGCCGCGCTTTGAGGCCGATGGCGCCGCGCACTTGCTGCGGGTTCTTGAAGGCCACCAGGCCGGCTTCGATGAGCGGATTGACCGACAGGATGACCGCGCCGTTTTCTTTGGCTTTTTGGAGGGCGGACAGCATGCGCGGGTGGTTGGTGCCTGGGTTTTGGCCCAAAATCACAATCGCCTCCGCCTCGTAAAAGTCCTCCAACTTCACACTGCCCTTGCCGATGCCCAGCGACTCGCCCAGCGCCACGCCACTCGACTCGTGGCACATGTTGCTGCAATCCGGCAGGTTGTTCGTCCCGAACGCCCGCACGAACAGCTGGTACAAAAACGCCGCCTCGTTGCTCGTCCGCCCGCTCGTATAGAACAGCGCTTCATGCGGCGAAGCGCAGGCCTTCAAGTGCCCGGCAATCCGCTCGAACGCTTGCTCCCAGCTGATCGGCGTGTAGTGGTTCGCGCCCTTTTCGAGCACCATCGGCTGGGCGATGCGGCCCTTCTTGCCGATTTCATAATCGTTCAGTTCCGCCAAAGACGCCACGTCGTGTTCCGCGAAAAACGCGGGTGTGAGGCGCTTGCTCGTCGCCTCCTCCGCGATGGCCTTCGCCCCGTTCTCGCAGTACTCCCCGAGCCGCGAACGCTCGTCGTCCGGGTCGGGCCAAGCGCATCCCGGGCAGTCCACCCCGCCGTGCTGGTTCAGGGAAAACAGCGATTTGACGCCCCGCGCCACGGGCATTTCCGAGAAGACGTGCTGGACGGCCACGGCCACTCCGGTCGCGCCCGCAGCGGAATCGTCCGGAGCGCTGCGCTTGAGATCGAGCAGCTCTTCCGGCGGTTCGGGGTTCGCGCGTTTGCGGTGAGGGGCCATCAGCAGTGCGGGTTGGGGTTGGGGAAGAGGTCGCTTTCGTCTTCGTCGCGGTCGGGGGCGAGGCACTGGAAGTCCTTCTCGATGAGGAGCTTGACTTCGGTGCCGTCCTCGAGGACGAGGGGGGAGGAGAGGCTGACTTGGTCGCTTTCGGCCCATTTGGTGGCGACGGCTTCGGGGACCTGGACGGTGAGGGTGGAGCCGTCGAGGTGCGCCGCGTAGTCGGGGCCGGCTTGAAGGGCGTAGGTGAAGGTGCCGCCGGGGAGGGGGGTGGCTTCGGCGCACCGGCCGGTGGCGGCGAGGGTGCGGACTTCGGTTTGGGAGAGGCGCAGGCGGACGGACGGGCCTTTGATCCGGAGTTTCATGGGCGTTCGGGTTCGATGCGGTGGGCTCCGGAATAGACGTTGAAGCGGTCGTTCCGGACAAATCCCGCAAGGGTGAGGTTGCCGTCCGCGGCCAATTCGACCGCGAGGCTGGAGGGCGCGCCGACGGCCGCAACGATGGCGGCGCCGGCGAGCCGGGCTTTTTGGATGAGTTCGAAGCTGGCGCGCCCGCTGAGGAGCACGATGCCGGGGGCGAGGGGGATGTTGCCTTCGTGGAGGAGGCGGCCGATGAGCTTGTCGAGGGCGTTGTGGCGGCCGACGTCCTCGGCGTGGGCGAGGAGCGTGCCGTCAAGGGCGAACCAGCCGGCTGCGTGGATGCCGCCGGTGGTGGCGAAGGCGCGTTGGGCTTGCCGGAGCCGATCGGGCAGGGAGCGCAACACGGCGGGGGCGACGGTGCATTCGGGGGCCGGGTAGGCGCAGGTTTGGCGCACCGCGTCGAGGGAGGTTTTGCCGCAAACGCCGCAGGATGAACTCACATAGACGTGCCGTTCGAGCTGCGCCCAGTCGGCGCGCAGTGGGGTGCGCAGGTGGACGTCGACGGCGTGGGGCTGCTCGTGGATTTGGCCCAATGCATCGGCCGTCGCAATCGCGCCTTCCGTGAAGAGGAAGCCACGGGCCAAATCCGCATCCGCCCCCGGCGTGCGCATCGTCACCGAAAGCGTCCGGCGCTCGCCCCCCTCCACGACGCGGATTTCCAACGGCTCCTCCACCGCCACCACATCGTCCACCGCCGTCCGCTCACCCGCCGCAAAGCAGCGCACCACGGGCGTGTTCCACGTTCCTTCCATTCCCCCGAAAGTACGCGATTTCAGCCCAAATCCTTCCCGCGCGGCTCATCCACGCTCACCACCCCCAACCGCGGATCGTGCGGCAACGCACACACCGCGCACTGCTCCAAAAACTTCCTCAGCGACTCCCGCCCCTCCGCGAACCAACCCCGCAGTTCGGCGAGGTCCTCCTTGCGGTAAATGGCGACCAGCGGTTCCACGCCGTCCCCTTCCGCTTGACGAAAGCACGTGCTTTTCCCAGTCAGCATGCGCCCCACGGTAAGCCGCTGCAGCGCTTCGGGCTTCAAGTCGGGATAATCCACCCCCAGCACGAACAAGTCGTGGTCGGGAAACCGCTGGGCCGCGGAGAGCACGCCGCTCAGCGGACCGCAGCCCGCAAACTCAGGAGCATCGGGCAGGCCCTCGAACGGTGGATATTCCTGAGGACCGCTGATGAGCAGCGTTTCGCAATGGGGCGCAAGAAGCGCTGCGGTGTGGGCGTAGGCGGGAATTCCGGACCGCAGCAGGAAGGCCTTGTCGCGGCCCATCCTGCGGCTTTCGCCTCCCGCGAGAACGAGGCCCACCCGGGGCGGAAGCGGTTCGAAAAGTTCGGGCCGGTTTGCGGGTTCTGCGTGAAGTTGCCAGCGCTGGCGGGCCTCCTCCAACAGGAAGTCACGGATGACGAGGAAGGTCACAACGTCCTCGCGGGCCTTGGCGGCTTGAATGAAGGCGTCGATGCCGGGGGCGAACCCGCGGTTTTGGCGCACTTCGAGGGGACCGAGTTCGTCGACCAAGAGGATCCGGCATTCGGGGTGATCGAGGGCGGTCATGAGGTGCTCCAAGCCTTGATGGAACGCATTGGGATTGAGGCGAAACCGTCCGATTTCGATGGCGGGTGCACCGGGTGCGGCCGCGTAAGGCACCTCGGTTCCGGAGGGCAACAGCCGCAGCACGCGGTGGGCGGGGTCGCCGGGCGTCAAGAAGCCGAACACATCGGACCGCTGACCGAATTGCTCCTGGAGCCAGGTGGTTTTGCCCGACTGCACCGGGAAGGACAACAACTCAATCGGCATCGGGCGGCAGGACCAGGTTCAACAAGATCCAATGCTCGAGCCCCACCAGCGGCAAGCGCCAAACAGGGTGCAGCCGCCGAGCGCGCAGAAAGGCCCACTGAAACCGCCTCCGCTGTTCACTGAACGTCGCGATGAGCTGCAAGGCCAAACCCCGTCGCGCCGCACTCGCTCGCCGCTCCACCGCCCACCGAACGAGCGGCCCCACCCCCCAAAACAACACCCCGGTGATGACGACCGTCCGCACCACCAGCCAACCCAGTTCGTTCCAGCCCGCTCCTGCCGCGGCCAACACGGCAACCAACACAAAGAGCACGCCCCACCCTCCGCGGCGCTTCTTCCGTTCCGCAACGTTCGGCTCTTCGAACTCCGAATTGTGCCATGCCACGGCGAGTTCAGCTCCGAGCGTTTGGGCCCGTTCAGGCCAACGACCGACCGTGGCACCGAGGAGCAGGCCCCACCCGGAATACAGGGCGAGGAACAGGCCGAGCAGGATGGAACTTGAGAGGGGCAGTTGAAGCCCTGTGGCTGCGATTTGGCCGGATGCATAGCCGGTCAGCGCATCGAGGGCATCGATGAAGGCGTGGCCGTACACCAGGACCATCATGAGCAACTTCTGCGTCGCCGATTCGATCATCGCCAGCAAGGCAAACAGCACGGCGGCCCACCGAAACGAAGGGACCATGCGGAACAGCAATGCCGCCACAACTCCTTGGAACGCGACCGCAACATAGGCGGTGACGGGGGAATGGGGACTGGCCAACGCCTTGATGAGCAGGATGGTCGCCGTGACTTCGAGCAGCAGCCTCGTGGACCGCTTGCTGGAAGGCGAGGTTCCGTAGAGCCCGCGTTCGTGGGCGGCCAGCACGATGAGGACGGCGACGGCAACGCCTCCGACGGTCAATCCGGTGAACGGCAGCTTGAGCCCGTGCATGACCCCGCCCAATCCGGCCTCGGCAACGCCCCAAACCGAAGCCAATCCCCAAACCGCTGGTTGCCATCTTGCGCGCGACATGGGTGCAAGCTACATCACGCGTGGGGATGTTGGAAACGTTGGCGGCTGCGCTATTTTTGGCCTTCGTCATTGCGCCTATAGCTCAGTTGGTTAGAGCAGTGGACTCATAATCCATTGGTCGCAGGTTCAAGTCCTGCTGGGCGCACAGCGGAGAGCAACCCCGGAGAGATCCGGGGTTTTTTTATTTCATGATGGCACAAAAATTAAGTGACACGTGTTTGAAAGGATGTGATATGATATATTTGTGAAATACACTGTACGTTTTGAAATTCACGTCAAAATCATCGCATTCACTTGATTTCAGTTCGTCCATGCTCCGATTGATTTTCATGGTTTGGGTGTTCTGCACAGGAGCTGTAGCCCCTTTGTTCGCTCAGGTTGAGGAGGTGAATCCGGTTGCGCTTCCTCAACGTGATGCCGATCGAATGATTGATAAATTACGTGACACGACGTTGCTTCCGGTCCTGGCTGAATGGCGTTTGAGTGAATTGCGGATTGCGGAGGGCCGTTCGAATTTGGCACATTGGTTTTTTGGTTTGGACACCATTTTTTGGGTGGATGGTCGGCACGACGCCGTCAGCTGGAACACCGGATCGAAGTCCCGTTCAACTGAACAAGCCGTTGGCGTCAACCAGGGGGCATACGCCACCATGCGCCAAGGCAAGTTGTACACGCTGGGGGGGACGGGCATCTACAAGAACCACTCGAATTTGTTTGTTTTCAACGTGTTGAAGGGTTGGGATTTGTTGAAGGTGAAGGGTTTGGAACCGGCTGCTGCTCACAACCGACGCATCGTGAATGTCGGTGAGAACGAGTGGTGGATGTTGGGGAATTTGGTGGAGCAGCAAGATGAACGCGGGGAAGTCATTTCTCCTCGGACCATTTGGAGTTTGAACTTGGTGGATTTGCAGTGGAGTCGGGTGGCCAACATGCCCGAAAAGTTGTCGGAACTGTTGGGGGACTTTCACGTGTACGATGCGGAGGAGTTTGCCCTCATTTTCGGGGTGTCAACCGGTGGCGTCCTGAATGTGAACTCCCGTGAATTTGTCGAAATCCCGCAGTATACCTTGGCGCGTGTGCCGCTGCACGACGCTTGGGGAGTTCGGGGTGATGTCATTCACTGGATGGTTCGGGATCCAAGAGGGGATTGGCAGGTGGATCGATTGGACTTGAAGCAGCAGTTCGAAAATTCGAAGTCCCATCCGTTTTTCGAGCCGTTGGAACAGCAACATGCTGCATCGTGGAGGATGTATGCAGGGGGTGCTGGATTGGTGTTGCTGGCTTTGGGCGTAGGCGGGTGGTTGAGGTTTCGAAAACAACCGAAGTCGGTGGAGGCGCCCGTGGTTGAGGGGGGGCAACAAAAGGCTAAGCCGACCAAGGTGGTTGAGGTCGATGAAGACGCTGATTACGAATTGGTGGAGCAGCTGTTGGCTCAACCCAAGCGGTTGATGAATGCGTTGGAGATGAATGAATTGTTGGGAATCGGGCCGGAAGTATCGGAAGATTCTCAACGCAGCCGCAGGGCACGAGCCATTCGGCGGATGAATGCGGCCTTCCAATCGCGTCACGGGGTGGCCTTCATCACGCGCGAACGCGATGCGCAAGATCGGCGACACTTGTTGTACAAGTTGGGCGACGTTCCGGAGCGATGAACTAATTTTGCGGCCGTGCCACGCGCGCTGAAGTGGTGGATTGGGCCCCGTAGTTCAATGGATAGAATAGGAGTTTCCTAAACTCTAGATCCGAGTTCGATTCTCGGCGGGGCTACCATGCTGATTGTACAAGCCGAGCAAAGCCCATCGGAATTTCGTGGGTGAGCCCGGCTTCCTTGGGTGTTCCTCCTGGATGTGCCATCCGGCTGGCTGGGCTTACAAGGGATCTTCGTTGGCCAAAATGCAACGCACCGACAAGCCGTTCAGTTTGTTCCATTGCCCTTTGATGACCTGATCCGATTCAGTGCTGAGCATGCGGTTGTTCACATAGAACCCGGCCGTTGTGGTGCTCCAAAAGCCCGTGCCCGAACCGAGCGCTGTGAATCCACCGGCCACGGCTCTTCTTCCAACAGGCAGGGCGTTGAAGCCCGATGAATTCAGGCCATTCCATCCGGCAGATGACTTCATTTGTGCCCCTTGATTTGTGCCCCTTAGGCCGACGGTTGCGACTTCTCCTGCGTCCATTCCCAGATGCAGTTCCAAGGTTTGCCATTCCGTTTCCGAGGGCACGTGCCAACCTGAAGGGCACAGGCCACGCGCATCCGCGACCGCATACCAATTGTACAGGCGGCCGGAACTTGCGAAGTTGCTGATGCTGTCCAGGTTGTAAATGGCTTGCGCGCCATAGTCGGCCTCGGACCACGTGGTTGCGTCCAGGTTTCCAAGAATGGGGTCGCCATTGGTGTACGATGCGGACCGAAGGTTTTCCGCAAACCAACATTGTTCGCCCACCGCAACGGTGGCGTAGGTGTGGTTTTGGTAGGACAGCAAATCGCCGCAGGCCCACGGTTCGGCTTGCGGTTCGGCTGTTTGCAGGCGAGCGATTTGCGCGAAAAGGCTGTCCGTCCGAGTGAAGAGCGAGTCGAAAGCGGCTTCCATCAATTCCGGACGGAACTGCAAGGAGGAACGGTCATCGCTTTCGCAGCCGACGAGGCAATGGTGGGCTGGGTTTTGGCCTGAAGCAATCGCTGAGAACCCACCGAAGAGCCCTAGGAAAACAAGTTGATGAAGGCTCCTCATCTCAGTTCACTTCATCTTGAATGCAACGAATGGAGAGCCCCGCCGATTTGTCGCCCGAATCGGAATAATAGACGTCGATGAACCCCCGCCACTGCGCGGTAGTTTCGGAGGTTTCCGTGCGGGTCCAGAGGTAACCGTAGGTGTTGCCCCATTCAAACCCTTCTGTCGTGACTCGGCCTCCAGGCAACATGGAAAATCCGCTGGAATTGGTTCCAGACCAAGGCAGCACATCACTGGGGGAGGATAAGTAGTCCGCGTATTCCAACCCAGGGACTTCGCTGTCCGAGGGCACCTGCCAACCCGTCGGGCACAGGCCGCGCTCATCCTCTACGGCAAACCAATTGTAAAGCCGGCCGTATGGGCATCCGAAGTTGATGGGGTTGCTTTCGTAATGCACTTGGCCCCCCTCGTTCAGTGACAGCCAATCCTCTACGTTCGATGCCGTGGCAATGGCGTCCCCGTTCGCATAATGGGTGCTCCTCAAATTCTCCGCGAACCAACACCGCCCGGCAATTTCAACCGTGCGGTAAGCGTATCCATCGAACTCGATGCGGGAAGTTCCACAAGCGAAGGCTCCGTTGCCTTCCGCGAACGCTCCGCTTTCCGCCAACGAATCAAGCAAGGTCTCCAATTGAGTGACCCGATTGAACAAGGTGTCGAAGGCCACCTCGGCTCGCAGGGGATCGAACCGAACGGAACTGCGCGTGCCATCCTCGCAACCAGATAAGCAATGGCTTTGAGCGGATGATTCGGAGCTGGCGAACAGGATCGCTGCGCAACAAATGACCATCGATTGCGCAGTGAAAGCGGCAAGTTGGATTTTCATGATTGAGATGACAAATGCGTTTCATCAAATTTATTCGCCCATTCATCGGTTTTTTGTTGAGAATGGGCGCCATGGAATGTGTGATGGCTCTATCTTCTTTGTCAGGAAGGCCGATGGGCCTCATTCAATCGATTAGCAATCAAATGAGTAACCTGTAGCTGAGCGGGGGAGCGTTGCGATTTCCCCTGAGGGCTTTTGCATGCCGTTTGGGAGAATAAAACAATGTGGAGTGCGGTTCTTGGGAATTCATTTCACCTAATTTTTGGCGTGCACTCAAGAACTTTGTGTCATGAACTTCGCCCGCGCTTGCCTGTTGAGCTGTTTGTTGGCCTCCATCGGCACCGTGCAGGGGCAGGACGCTTGCGGTGAGCTGACGCTTCAGGATTTGATCAAGTCCGAGCAGTGCATCGCGCGGTACCCAACGCACCGTGATTGCGACAGCTTGCGGAATGCATTGCAAGTGCGCATGCTTGCAATGCGCCAGCTCAAGCCCGAGGGGTGGGCGACGATGGATCCATGGGCGGGGGTGAAGGCCGCGGATTGTTTGGACAGGTCGGGTCAAGCGGAGTGGTGGTTTGCCCTCGGCGTGTTTTACATGGAGCAGCTTGATTTTACGTCGGCAATGGGGGCGTTCGAGGAGGTCATGGCGCTTTCTGATTGGGAGGAACATGTGGGTAAGGCCCAAATCATGAAGGCCATTTGCGAGTCCGAGTTGGGCCAGCACGACGCGGCGCTTGCGTCGTGTGCTTCGGCCATAGCACGGTGGGGTGAGGGGGAGATTCCGCCGTTGTATGGTTTGAATTTGGCGCACGTGCTGCAGGCAGCAGGTTGGCATCACACGGCCTTGAATTGGCTGATTCATTCGATGGGTCGCGCGCTGCATGGGCCCTCGGATGAAGTGCCGGGATTGCAAAACGCGCTGGCCGAGGCCATTCTTGAAAGTGCGTTTCATGCGGGCCGCTGCGATGTTGCAGAAAGGGCAATCGGTTCGTTGGAGTTGCCGATGGCGAATTGGGAGCGCCTTGAACAATCGGGCATCCTGCAATGGTTGGCGTTGGATTGCCAATTGGCATTTCAGCAACCTGCCGGGAAGAAGACACCGGCATTTGAAGGCAACGGTCCAAGGCGCGAGGCCGTCCACGATGTTTCGGTTGCCATTCAAGGACCGGTGTCCGTTCCGTTCTTTGCGAAGCCCCCATCGGGCCTCCTATTCGTGCCCGTGCTCGTGTTCGTCGCGTGGATCGTCGTTCGAACAGTTCGGCGAAGCGGGGAAGCGGTTACCCTTGAAGCGTGTTTCCGGCGCATGCCGAGCCTGATTTTGGAAGGCCAAACCAGCATGGAGTTGTCCGAAACGTGGTCTCAAATTGAACGGCGGCTTCCCGCCGCGCTCCTCAGTGAATTGAACGAGGACCCGGTTTTGGAGCGGCTCACCGAGCGTGAGTTGGAGGTGCTTCAGTTGGCCATGGTGGGGATGATGCCGAAGCAGATTGCGGTGGAGCTGGAGTTGTCGCCGAAATACATTTACAACATCTTCTCGGAATTGCGTCAGAAACTGGATTTGGATCGCGACCAAAGCTTGCAAGCTTGGCGTGAACAAGAAGCGGAGGGCAAGTCATGAATGCGTTTCCACTTCCTCCAACGCCGCAAGGGGTTCACTGGTCGTGGTGGGCGTTCGTGGGATGCTGCGTGCTTGCGGGGGCCGTTGCAGGGTGGTCCCATTGGCGGGCACGGCAACGGGCGGTTGAGGGTCGGAGGGCCAAATTGCTGCCCAGCTTCGAACGCGAGTGCCGCATCATTCGGGCGTATGTTCAAGGGAAACCCGACGTGCGGATGCAGGATGCCGCCGATGCGTTGCGGCGGCTGCATTTGAAAACAGCGGTCCGATTGATTCAAGGTGAGTTTGCTTTTCGAGGGGGCACGGTGCGATTGCCATCGAGCGTGCTGCAGGTTGCCGTGGGCGTTTTTTGGGGGTTGAGCTCGAGCGATTTGGCCTTGCTCCTGAACATCAGCAAGAGCTACGTATATCGGCAACGGAAGGAGTTGCGGGACGCGCTGCAACTTCGGGATGACGAGTCCCTAGAATCCGCGGTCCTTGAATTGTTCGGCAGCGGTGACCCGGTCAAATACCGGATGCCATTCGGGCAGCCGCTCACATTCGACCTTCCCCCTCAAGCCGCCCTCCAAAAGAAGTCATCGAAATAGGACGGCCCGACGCGTCTCCCGCGTCGGGACGCCCGGTCCACGGGAGAATCGAGGCCAGCCTCAACGTGGGGAACGGTTGAGTCTGCGGATCTTCTGTTACCTTTCCGTACCTGATCTTCAAAGAACATGAAACGAAACCGCCCTACCGCCGTCCTTTCCGTGTGCTCATTCGTGATCTCGAATGCCCTGCTGGCCCAGTTGGAACCCACCGCCATCGCGCCCATGATGGATTACCGGGAAGCGCACGCCATGGTGCCCTTAGGGTCGGGCATGCTGGTCATTGGAGGCTTTGATGGTGGGGCGACAACGGCCGCTTGTGAATGGTATGACCCGGAGATGGACGATTGGACGAGCGTGGCTTCTTTGCCTGAACCCCGGCAGGACGCCACGGCGCACAGCGTAGCGGAAGGCGTCTTCGTCATCGGTGGATGGGATGGCGGGGCGACGAATTTCGATGACATCCTGCGGTATGACGCAGAATTGGATGAGTGGACCGCTGTGGCGACGATGGGCCAAGGAAGAAGTGGCCACGCGAGCGTGGTCACTCCGGAGGGCATTTTCATTTGTGGAGGATACAACGGCAGCATTGACCTTGCCGAATGCGATGTGTTCGACGTGAACTCGTACGAAGTCACGCCCATGCCCGCGATGGGGGTGGCGCGTTCCAGTTTTGCCATGATGCAGTTCGACCATGCCGGCACCCCGCTCACGTTGGTGGCGGGCGGCTTCAATCCCGGTGCGGGATTTCAGTTGGCAGCCTGTGAGGTGTTTGACGGTGCGGCGTGGGTTCCCGCGGCGGATTTGCCCTGGGGAGTGGACAATTTGGCCGGGGCGGTGATGGGGGGCGGTTCGGTTCCCGTTGTGACGGGGGGACGGGTGTTCAATGGCGTGGCCAACTTGTTCGAAGGCATGGACCAAGGGGCCGTTTACGATGCGGGTTCGGATGCTTGGGTGGCGTTCGATTTGGCCGGACCACACAGTTACCACGGCATGGCGGTGGGGCCCGACTCCCGCATTTGGATCAGCGGAGGCGCGAATGAAACCGGAAACGGCGTGAGCACCACGTTCTCCTTTGCGGAACAGGGTCAGCTGGAGGCGGCATCGGTGGTGCAGCCTTTTGCGAGCGCGATGGAGCCCGGGGAGTGCGCAGGACGGTTTCGAGCGGCCGTGGCGACGGATGGGGACTGGGTGGTGGTGACGGGTGGAGATGCAGCCATGGTGGGCACGGGATACCGGGTGGCTTGGGGCGGGCCAAGTGCGGTTTCTGCGCCGATCAATCCGTCCGATTTGAGCGTTTTCCCGAATCCGTGCGTGGGGCGAGCGGTGCTCGTGGGCGCCGATGCTTCCGAGCCGTGGCAGGTGTTTGATCGGAATGGTCGGTTGGTGCTGGAAGGCCGAGGGCCGGGGGTGGATTTGGCACCCTTGACCAACGGATGGTACACCGTGCGTGTTGCAGGAGGGCGCAAGGCGGCCGTCATCCTCCAAAAATGAGCCGCACGCCGGTTGCCGCTTCCGTGGAAAGGTGACGCTGCCCCCGAGCGCGATGAGCCGGCGCTCAGGTATGCTGAGGCGGCTCCATCGCGCTGGACCTGAGGAGTGCCGAACTTAGAACTTGCGGCGCTCGAGGTGGTCCCAAATGCCCCAAAACGCACCCACGCTGCCCTCCGCGCCGACCTTCCACGCTTCGTCAAAGGCCGCGAAGTAGAACATGGGGATGTCCTCTTTTTGGGACCAGCTCTGGGCGTTGATGAAGTACTTCAGGGCGTTTTCGTAACCGGGTTCGGCCGCGCCGAGGGATTCGCCCGAGCTGGGCCATCCGGTTTCGGTGATGATGACGGGCTTGGAGCCGGCTGCTTGTTTGGCCTGATAGTACATCTGCTTCATGTACAGCAGGGAATAGTCGATGTGGCAGCCCTCCCAATACGGGTAGCAATTCGCGAGGATCACGTCGCACGCTTCCGTGATCAGCGGGCGGTTGGTGAACTCGTAGTAAGCGTCCACGTAGCCCACGGGAAGGTTCGGCAGGGCGGCTTTCACGCGTTGGATGTAGTCGATCAGCTCGGCTTCTTCGAGTTCCTTTCGGTACATCACTTCGTTGCCGACTGCCGCGATGTCCACGTAGCCGTCGCGAGCCAACTCCACCAGCCGTTGGATTTCTTCCTCGTTCTTTTCCTTGTCGTCGCCCAACCAGGCGCCCACGAGGGTCTTGAAGCCGTATTCGCGGGCGAGGATGGGGATTTGGTCGTTGCCTTCGGTGCACGAGAAGACGCGGATCCACTTCGCATGCGGTGCGAGGAGCGCCAGTTTGCGGCGGATTTGTTCTTCGGAAATGGGGTCGCCCGGCTCTTGTTCGCCCTCGTACGGGCTGAAGCAAATGCCGTGCATCTTTTCATTCAGGTGCAGCGCACATTGCTCCTGCAAGGCACTGCGATCGAGTCCGTTGACTTCCGTTCCCGTCAGCGACAGGACTTTTTCTTTCCGGTAAGACATGGGGCGTTATCCGTTGTTTTCGTTGCGTTGTGCGGCGAGTTGGGCCTTGATTTGGTCCGCTTTCTCCTCGGTGATGTCGTAGTTCTTGATGATCAAAACGGCGCCCAGCACCCCGGCGATCGGCAGGAACGTGTAGAACAGGCGCATGCCCGTGATGGACGATTCGGTCACGTTCTCGGCATCGAATCCCACGACGGACAAGATGAAGCCGCCCAGCAGCGCAGCCACACCGAAGCCGAGCTTCACCATCCACCAATACACCGCACCGAGCACGCCCTCGCGCCGCTTCCCGGTTTGGAGTTCATCCAAATCGCACACGTCCGCCGTCATGCTCATCATGATGGTGAACAGGCTGCCGATGCCAAACGAATGGAACGGCAAGGCATACAAGAAAAGGTGCGGCTTTCCCGGAACGAACAGGAACCAAAACAGCACGTATCCGACGATGGAAATGAGCTGTGCCGTGATGAACGCGCGCTTCTTGCCCATGCGCTTCGACATCTGCGCGACGAGGGGAATGACGAGGAAGGTCGTGACCAGCGCGCCCACCGAACCGTGCAATGCGGGCCAGTAGCCGGCGCTTGCGGGATCGCTGTTGAACAGGTAGTGCACGATGATGAGGAACGTGTACGCCGCGATGACATTGAAGGAGTTGAAAATCAGGAAGGTCGCACCGGCGATTTGGCGGAATTGCTTGATGCGAAACGCTTCGAACGCCGAAACGAAGATCTCCTTTACGCTGAGGACCACGCGCTTGGCACTGATCGGAACGAAGTCCGTGCGGTCGAGCGTGGACTTGCTCCGGATGAACAAGGCGGGGATGAGGGCGAAGAACGTGCACGGGATGGCCACCCAAATCGACAATTCCCGCACCCCGTGATCCGCCCCTTCCGGGAACCAAGCCGGATCGTACAAGATGACCCAAAACCACGGCGCAATCACCCACGCCCACTGGCCGATGAATTGCGAGATGGCCATGATTTGCGTCCGCTCGTGGAAGTCCTCGCTGATTTCGTAGCCCATCGCCACGTAGGGCACGCTGAAGATGGTCAGGCCGAGGTAGAAGACGAGCGACCAGCTCAGGAAGTAAATGAAGTTGAACGTGACCCCATCGGCTTTGTCCAGTTGCCACATGGCGACGTAGGCAAGGCCCATGATGAGGGCGCCGATGAACACGTATTGCCGGCGGCGGCCCCACTTCGAGCGGGTGTTGTCCGAGATGAAGCCCATGATGGGGTCCGTGACGGCGTCGAAGATGCGGGGGACAAATTGGATGATGCCCCAAAGAAGGGCGGCGAATCCGAGGTCTTGGACGAGCACGATGATGAAGACGCCGAGGGCTGCGGGGAACATTTGGTTCGCGAGCATGCCGAAGCCAAAGGCGATTTTCTGGCCCATCGGGACGCCCTGCGTTGGAGGCGATGTGAGTTCACTCATGATTCAAGGGGTTTCAGAAGGAGGGTTTGGAGGGTTTGTGCGCCGACGACCACGCGGAACGCATCCTCGGCAAGGCCTTCGATGCGCAAGGTACGGGGGGAGTCGCTCGGGTTGAAGCAGACGATCGCATGGGATCCGTCGGGGGTTTCGGCGGCCACGGCCACGACATCGAGGTCGCTGCAGGTGCTTCCCAGAACGGTCGCACCGGGGCGCAGGAATTTGCTGAAATGGCACATCACGTCGTAGAGCGGCGTGAAGTAGACTTCGTCGCGCTCGGGGTCGACGATGACCGGCGCGACGCACCAGTTTTCGAACCAGTTGGGGCCGCCTTGCCGGTCGAGCACGAGGTTCCAGTCGATCCACCCGTCCACCCAGTGGTTGAGGCAGCCGATGAGGTCCCGGGCGTAGCGGTGGACCGGCGCATACTTCGGGTGCAGGTGCTTTTTCTCGGGTTCCCGCCACGTGTAGCCCCAATCGGTCGCTTCCGCGCGCCAGTACCAGTCGTCGTCTTGCCAAACCGGAACCTGCGCGTCGCAACAGGCTTCGGTTTGGATGAGGAACTTGTCGGGAGCCGCCTCGTGGGCGCGGTCGAGGGCGTCGGGGAAGTGGTCGATGGTGCTTTCGTACCAGTGCACCGCCGTCCCCGCGAAGTGCTCGCTGGGGTACATGACGGAGACCCATTCGTCGAGGCCTTCTCGGTTTTGGTCATAGCCCAAAACGTGGAGGTGGCCCAACCCATTTGCCTCGAGCGTCGGCCCCAAATGCTGCTCCACGAAATCGGTCATCTCCTGGGGCGAATACAGCATGCTCTCCCAGTTGTCCCCGTTTCCATGCGGCTCGTTTTCAACGGTATACCCCCAAATCGACACGCCTTCCGCGGCATACGCCTGCGCGTGCTTGACGAAAAAGTTCGCCCAGGTCGGCCGCAACTCGGGCCGCAGCCGCCCGCCCACCCACGCGCGGTTGTCCTTCATCCACGGCGGAGCGGTCCACGGCGATGCGATGACCTTGAACCCGTCCGTCGAAATCGCCTGCGCTTCCCGAATCATCGGCAGCAGGTACTCGCGGTCCGGGTGAATGCTGAAGTGCACGAGGTCCACGTCGCCTTCCACCGGCGCGTAACTGTACTGAAACCGCGAAAAGTCGCACGAATTCATGTGCGTCCGGGTGAGGGAATAGTGCGCGCCGTCCTCGTGGAAGTACGCCTCCAGGATGCGCTGCCGCTGCGCCGGACTCAACTGGTAGACGAGGTAGGCCGAGGCATCCGTGAAGGACCCGCCAAATCCCGTAACGCGCTGCTTCCGCTGGGCCGCATCCACCCGCAACGTCGCTTCGTCCGCCACGGGCTGGTCCCACGCCGCGATCGTTTCCTGCGGCACGGCATGAAACCGCCCCCCGTGCCGGGACGTCTCAAAGGCCGCAAGGTGGAACCGCTCCATCGACATGGCGCTTATTCAGCCGGGTTCCACGCATGGTAAAACGTCCGGACGACCTCGAAGGCCGCCTTCGGTTGCCGGTGGACGTCCACCAAGCCCCAGTACTCCTCGTTCGCCGTTCCGTCGTATGGCACCCCGCTGCTGCCCGGCGCCCACCCGCCCGCGTCTTGCTGGTCGGGCTGTCCGGCCTTCCACCAACCGTCGGTGAAGGAGAACACCGCCACGCCCGCAGCGCGGGGATTTTCCGTGAGGATGTTGCCGAGCATCTTCTCCGTCGCGTCCGCTTGAGCGCGCTCGTTGTCGCCGGCTTCGTAGCCCAATTTCGCCACGGTCATGTAGCTGTCCGCCCCGAGTTCCGAGAAGTAAACCGGCTTGTCGCTGCGTTCGGCAAAGTCGGTGAGGGCGGTGTGGGACTCGTCCCAGCGGTAGACGTTCAGCCCCCACAGGTCGATGTCCGGCAGCGCGTCGATCAATTCGGCTTCCGGCACCTCGCCGTGCGCGGTGGCCACGGGGTGGTGGGCATCTTCGGCTTGGATCGCCGCCGCCGCTTCCCCCAATGCGCCGTACCAGGTGTCCAGCGAACCGCCGAACCATTCGGGGTGGTAATTGTATTCGTTGCCGAGTTCCCAAAAGAGGATCGCCGGGTGCGATTTGAACCGCTTCACGTAGTCCAAATACGTTCCGGACAACAAATCGTACACCCCGCCTTGGTTGTACCCAAACCCGATGATGACCCGCAGGCCCGCTTCGGCGATGGCGTCGAGCACCGCCTCGTCGGCAATGGGCTCGTAGACGCGGAGGGTGTTCGCCCCCAGTTCGCGCATCAGCTCGAGGTCTGTGGCGAGCGTTTCGAAGCTGCGCGTGTCGCTGCCGATGGCCACCGGGTGGTAGCAAACGCCCTTGATGAGGTGGGGGCCTTCTGCCGTTTGAAGCCGCCCGTTTTCGACCCAAACCCCAGGCCGGGGCGCACACCCCAGCACCCCGATCAACAGGGCCAGCACAGCGAATTGCAGGGAGTTCGTGAAGGCGCGCATCAGGGGTTCGGTTGCAAAACGTGGCGGTCCAACAGCTGGCGCTGCCCTTCGTAACTGCTGCGAATGGCGTTTCCTCCCCGGGTCAACCCGTCGAACACGCCTTGCTCCACGAGGGACCAAAGCGCGTACTTCGCTTGGCCATCGGCCGTGAACAGCCCGAAGTGGTTTTCCGAATCGGTGGGGTTTGCCGCGCTCTTCCACGGTTCATCGAACGCTTCGAAGTAGAAGCAGCTGATGCCGGAGCTTTGGGTCCACTTCCGCATGCCGTGGTAGAAGAGGGCCTGCTTCAGCTCGTCCGCTGCGCGCGAGCCCTCTGGGCCGTAGAAGCCGTCGGAGAGGCTGGCCCAGCCGGTTTCGCCGATGTGCACCGGCTTATCGGGGTCCACGCTGTGAACGTACTTCACCACGGAGGCGTATTGGTTTTGGCTGTAAGCGAGGGCTTGCTGCATGGCCTGCTCGATGCCGCCGTCCGCCGCCGTCGAATCGCCCGTCCAAAACACCGGGTTGTAATGCGTGTCGTGGAAGGGATACGTGTGCATCGAGACGAAATCCACCGCGCGAATGAGCGCGTTCAAGTCGTCGTTGTGGTATTCGGCACCGCCGCCGCCCCACGAGGCGAAGTTGTCCGAGCTGGTGATCCACAGGTCGGCCGGCAAAGCGCCCTTCGCTTTCAAATCTTGAAGGTGGTTCACCCAATGCAAGATGACGCCGGGGGCGACGAAATAAGACGCCGCCCAATGCACCATCGCTTCGTTTCCGACGGCAATGACCTTGATGATGTCCGGGTATTGCTTCGCCAGCGCCACCGCCCGCTCGATTTCGGCCTCGTTCGACGCGTAATCCTGCTCGGTGTGGTTGGGCAAATCGGTCCACGCACCCGCGCAGTCGATCCACGCTCCCAGCATGACGTACATTTCAAACTGCGCGTCTTCCTGCTTCAATTCGCGGATGGCCTTCACCACGTTCGAGGCGTGCGGCAGCTGCACGTTGTAGGTGCGCAAGAAGCGGATGCCCATGGCGTGCAAAATCCGCAGGTCTTCCTTCAATTGAGCAACGGTCGGCTGCTCCGTTCGGCTCGTTCCCCGATAGCCGCCAAAGCTCATGGCGGTGAAGGCGGGGTTGCCCAAAAGTTCAGATGCCGTTCGGTCGGTCATGGTTTCGTGCTGGGTTGGTTGTCCGCAAGAAGCGACGATCAAGGAGATGAGCGCCGCTGCGAGTCGTGCTGAACGAAGTGAGGGGGTGAACTTCCGCATGGGTCAGGCGATGACCGTGAGTTGGGCGATTTCGTGGGTGCGGCGGAAGATGTGGGTGCTCCGTTCGCGGTCCAAAACCGAGCCGTCAATCCGCTCGGTGCGCCCGTCGGTGTAGGCGATTTCGATTTGGGCTGCATCCCCGCGCACGTGCACCACCGGCACCTGGCAAACGGTGTAGGCCAAACTGTCCGCAGTCAGCTCAATCGTCCGGCGCTGCTGCTTCACGTCCACGTACTCGAAAGTCGCCGCCTCGGTCAGGAACTCGCCTTCGTGCATCAGGGCGCGGTCGAAGTGCAGCTGCCCCGCGGTCACGCGCACGCCGAGCTCGCCAAACCGGCACAGCAAGTCCTCCTTCACTTGGCCGGTCATGCCGGGCTGTTGCGCGCCCTTGCCGCCCGGCGTGTGCGAATACGGGTCGGTGGGGAAGGCGCCGTACAACTCGGGCGATTTGTGCGCCCCGATGCCGGCATTGATCTCGAAATAGTGGTCGAAGAGGCGCCCCACCACCTCCGGCGATGCGCCTTGCTCCAACGCATCCTTCGTGACCTCGAACACGGCCAACCGCAGCTTCGACACCATGTGCCAGTAAATCGATCCCAGTCCTTCGTATCCGAAGAACGTGCCCGACCGGCCGGTGAACGACTTGTGGTTGAACGTGGCTTCGTACAGCGCCTCCACCTGCTTCGCGTCCTCGGCGACGAGGGCGTCGTACTGGCGGGGCAGGTTGCGGAGAGCGGCCTTGAGGGCGTTGCCGTTGTTGAAGTTCCCGTTGAAGTGGAAGCCGCCGGTGCAATCCCGGGTCACGATGTCCATGTTGCCGTCGGCCACGAGTTGGGCCAGCAGCTTGGATCCGGCCACCGCACTCGGGTCGAGGTTGTTCTTCTCGAGGAAACGCGGGAGCTCCTTGTTCGGGTAGAGGACATAGCTGTATTGGTCGTCGCGGAACAACGCGCTGGCCTTCAGTGCGTCGAGCACGCCGAGGCTTTCAGCGGGGTTGAGCAGTCCGGAGCTCAGGACCGCGACTTGGCCTTCGAGCATTTCCGGCAATTCGGTGATTTCGATGCCGCCGTCGGGTTCGATGGTCATGAGGTTGTACGCGTGGTACAGCCCGTCTTTGCGCTTGTTCGCGTGGATCGAGTGCTCGAGGTGTTCGAGCGCTACGTCGACGAAGCTGGCGAGGTCCGACAGGTTCAGCGGGGCTTTGCGTCCGGAGAAGTCCTGGTCGTAGATGGTTTGGCGGTAATCGCTGGACGCGCGGCCGAGGCCGTCGAGGATGGCGCGCCGGTCCGCGTTGGAAATCCGTCCGGAGGTCAGGCCGCGGGTCGCGTTGAGCGTCTCGTGCATGCGGGTGAAGCAGGCGAGCAACTCCTCGGAAATGTGGACTTCGCGGTGGTTGGTTTGGGCCAAAACCCCTTGGAAATAAACCAAAAACCGGCGCAAGTAATACAGCGTCACCATCGACACGCCGTTGCCCACGAGCGCATTGTTCGCATCGTTCCACTCCGGGCGCTGGGTGTTCATCCAAATGCCGCCCTCCGGAATGAAGTTCGCCACCTTCGCGAGCATCGTGGCCATGATCTTCTCGATGAAATTCACCTTGTAAATGAAGACGTGGGCCTCCCGCAAGAGCGCGCCATCGCCCCCGATTTCCTCCTTCTTGAAGGCGATTTTCTCCTCGCGGGCGTGGTCGAAGTCGATGGTGTTCTTCGGGTCTTCGAGCAGTGCGTCGTACGGCTTGATGCGGTAGGGGACGTTCGCGTAAACGAAGGAGTTGTTTTCGAAGTACGATTCGAGCTTTTCCGGATAATGGTCGCGGAGGAACTCGAGGAATTTCAGGAGGTAGATGATTTGGTGATCGCCCCAATACCCGATGTACGACCACGGGTTGTCCGGCTCAATGGTCTCCCATTCGAAGCCGTCCTTGAACACCCGGTAGGGGTTGTAGCCGTCGAACGTGGTGGCGTTCAGGAACTTGAAAATCATGCCCTCGATGAACTCGGGGTAGGCGTGCACCAGCGCTTCCCAGTTCTGGAAGATGTCCCGCCAGTTCCCTTGGTAGTCCAGGATTTTCGAGCCGTCGTCCTCGTTCCGGAGGTTGATGGAGAAGCGGTTCCACGGGCGGCTGGGGTCGCCGTGCCGCCGGCTGAACTTGAGCGGCAGGTACTCGGCGCACAGGCGCTTGAAGTTGAGGTCGTCGTCCTGATCCGCCTGCGCTTGAAGGAAGAACAAATCGAATTGCTCAGGCCAAGCCGCCATCGCTTCCTCCTTCTTGAAGTACACCTTGTGGTTCGCCCGGTCGATGTAGGCCATGAAATCCCCCCGCTCGATGGTGTAGTTCTCGTCGAAAATGCCGCCCCGCATGATGTTGAACATCGTGTTGGCGAAGTGGCGGATGTTGCGGCGGCGGTCGGCGGTCAGTTGCAACCCGTCGCTTGCCGCGACCAGCTCGATGAGGTGGCTGGTTCCGGCTTCGACGTCGGCCAGCAGTTCCTGCTTGAGCTGGTCGGGCGATTGCAGGTCGCGCTTCAAGCGCACCACCCCGCGAATCGACTGCCCCAGGTTCGCCACGATCATCCAGTCCTTGCTCGCGCCGGGCGCCAAATCGAATTCCTCCTGAATGAAGTACGCGCCGCGTTCGGCCTTCACGTCGACCTCGGTCTCGAGGGCTTCGCCGGCCTTGAAGGCGTTGAGTTGCCGCGAGGACAGGAGCACGCGAGGCGCCTCGAAGCCGAGGGACCAAACCACGTTGGCCTTCAACGATTCGCTCGGTTCCGCCTTGTCCGAAATGATGGCGCTCAGCGCATAGACCCCGAGGTTTCCTTCCTCCAACTCGCACTTCTTGTAGGCATCGACGAGGTTGCTGCTGCCGCGTTGCAGGCCTTCCGGCACGCCATAGGGCAATACGTTTTGGATGCCGTCGAGCACGCTGACTCGCGTGGCCGTGGATCCAGTGGAATGAAGCGTTGCGTGGCGCACAAACCCGAAGCGCTCGCTTGAAGCCCACTCGTAGCAGAAGGTCAACCCCAAGTCGTGGTTGACCTCCTCGAACCGCACCTTGTTGCCATAAGCGTTTTTGTACAGGTTCCGCTCGATGCGGTAGACCCCGCGATTCGATTCCGAGAAGGGCTGCCAAAGTGAGCGGCGGTCATCGGCTTCCACCAGAATGACGGTCTTGCTGCCCGTGTGCTCCGCGGATTCCGTGATCTTGTCGTCGGTGTAGTAGGGGAACAGAGCGAAGTCGCTGTTGACCCTTCCTGCGGTCAATCCGCCGTTGCTGGCCAAAAACATCCAGTGGTCCGAATGGCTCACGATGCTCATGAAAAACGGCCGCATCCGATCCACCGCTTGGATCTTGTAGTAGGTCTCGCCATCGACGGTGACCTCCTCGCCATGGGTGGGTGCATTGGAAACGTGGAAGGGCTGCTGCCCCAAGTAAATCGGTTTGCGGTTCACGGTCTCGCTCATGTCAACGTGGTCGTAGGTTCTGGTGTGGTCGTTCGTCTCGGTCTGCATTTTTCCTTCACAGGTTGCGGCGCAACGATGGATGTTCCAAGACGGCGGAAGCGAATTTAACCCTTGAGTTTGGAAGTCGTCGCATGTCGAAAACAACGCAATGGCCGATTGGGTCATTCCCCGCCGCCTTTTTTTCAGTGTACATGGGACATGGCGGGCGGAACGCGCGGGCAGGGGGTTCGGGTGTTGTTGGGGTGCGGTAGCGTTAATGTGCAGGTGATGCGAAGGAAGTTTAATCGAATTTGCGCCCAAAAGCGAGGGGGGCTGAGTAGTGTTCGTCCGCTCATTGTAGAGGAATGCCCTCGTGATTGAGTGTGTGAGGCGCGGGGCGGTCGGGGACACACTTGGCGGAAATCAGCGGGACGGACGCATGGATTTCAAAGCAAATGGATGCAACTTTCGTCCATGGCCTCCACCGCTCACCACGACGATCGCATTGCCGCGATGACCTTCGCATCCGTCTACCCCCATTACGTTGCGAAGGTGGAACGGAAGGGCCGATCGGAGGCCGAGTTGATGGCGGTCATCACGTGGCTGACCGCGTTGAGCGAGACGGAAGTGATGCGCCACTTGGAGGGGCGCAGCACGTTTGCGGAACTTTTTACCGCGGCGCCCATGGCGGAAGGCGCCCACCTGATTACTGGAGTCATTTGCGGCTACCGCGTGGAGGAAATCGAGAACGCGTTGACGCAAAAGGTGCGGTGGTTGGACAAGGTCGTCGATGAATTGGCCCGGGGAAAGGCCATCGAGAAGATCTGCCGCCAGCCCCATTGACCGCTGTGTCCGCAAGGAAATGCGTACCTTGAAAGCATGATTCAACTCCTGAAAACGGGAGCGGTGATGGGGGCGTTGGTGCTTACCGGATTCGCCCGAGGTCAAGAACCGTGGCCGGCCATTCCGGGCATTGATGAAGGGGCGGCGTCCGTACACAGCCAGGCGACGTTCGTGCCGACCCTGGGGCTCGCGGCCTTGAGCTACGGGCTGGCCCGTTGGGTGGACGACGCCGAGCGGGCGCATCGCATGCAGGTGCGCTTCGGGGTGTACGGCCTCCAAGACCACCTCGTCTTCAACCAAGCCGTGGGGGTGGAGCAGCAGGTGGCGCCGTGGTTTTCATTGAGTTGGGAAGTGCTCGTGCAGGAGTGGCGTGCGGATTTGGCCACCGACAACGCGCACGGCATCGGGGTCGGCCTCAACCCGTGGGCCAAATGGACCGCCTTCCCCGCCCGCAAGCTGTCGCCCTTCGTGGAGGCCGGCACCGGCGCGTTCTACGGTTTCACCCGGTTCCCCGCCGCCGGCACCCGGTTCACGTTTCATTTGAACACGAATTTGGGTTTGGAGTGGGACCTCGAGGGCGGCGATGGCGTGCGCCTCACCTACGGTCACTTGCACCAATCGAACAACGGACTCGGCGAGCGCAACCCCGGCATTGTCGGCAATGGGCTGACCGTCAGCTGGTCGCGCCGCTTTGCATCGGAACGCCCATGACCATCATTTTGTACGCCATTCCTGTGTTCCTGGCGCTCCTCGGCCTCGAGGTGTGGTGGGATGCCCGTGGGCAGCGGGGGGTGTACCGGATGGGGGATACGTTGGCGAATTTGGGGTGCGGCATCATGGACCAAACCACCGGGCTGCTCGCAAAGTTGGCCACGGTCGCTGCCTTCACGGGGGTCTACGCGCTCGGTGCGGAGTGGCGCGGGGATTGGGCGTGGCCGGAGACGGCGGGCGGGTTTGCGGCGGCGTTCGTGCTGGGGGATTTTGCGTATTACTGGTCGCACCGGTGGTCGCATCGGGTGAACGTGTTTTGGATCGGCCACGTCGTGCACCACCAGTCGGAGGATTACAATTTGGGCGTGGCGTTGCGCCAGAGTGCAGCCCAAAAGCTGTTGATGATGTGGGTCTACTGGCCGCTCGCTTGGGCGGGGGTTCCGCCGTGGATGTTCGCCAGTGCGATGGCGCTGAATTTGGTCTACCAATTCTGGATCCACACGGAGGCCATTCGGCACCTCGGGCCGCTGGAATGGGTGCTGAATACGCCGTCGCACCACCGCGTGCACCACGGGCGCGACCCGGAGTACATCGACAAGAACCACGGGGGCGTGTTCATCGTTTGGGACCGGTTGTTTGGGACGTTTCAGCGGGAGCGGCAGGCGCCGACGTATGGCATCACGACGCCGGCGGCGACCTTCAATCCGGTGCGGGCCCAAGTCCAGCCCTGGGTGCGGTTGTGGCGCGGGGTGCAAGCGATGCCGACCCTGGGGCTGAAGCTGCGTTACCTGTTCGCCCCGCCTGGCTGGACGCCGGACGGGGTGGTGCCTCCGCCCGCCATCACCGGGACGGAGCGCAAGTTCGAAGCGGAACCGCCGCGCGCGTTGCTCGGGCCGTTGCTCGCGCGCTGGGTTGTGACCTTGGTTGGCGCTTTCGGGTTGCTCCTTGCTGAACGGGCGTTGCCGATGCCGTTGGTGCTGGCGGGCATCGCGTGGGTGCTGTGGAACCTGTGGTGGGTGGGAGCGACGTGGGACGGGGACGGGCCCGGCGATGCGTTGAGCGGAATCGGCGATGCGGCGTTGGTGGTGTGGGCAGCACTGGCGATGGGCGTGCCGGTGGCGTTGGGCGTGGCGGCGCTGTTGGGTGGGCTGCAGGTGTGGACGTGGGTCAGCGCAGGGACTCGCCGTGCTGGCTGAGGTCGAGGCCGCGTTCTTCCTGCTCCTGCGTGACGCGCACCGGTAGGGCCGCGTTGACGAGGAGGAACAGGACGTAGGCGCCGCCGAACGTGAACAGGATGACGCCGACGAGGGCCGCGAGGTGCACGGCGAAGGGACCCCAGCCGCCGCCGTGGACGAGGCCGACGTCCCGGGCGAACAGGGCCGTCATGAGCATGCCCACGATGCCACCCACGCCATGGCTGGGGAAGACGTCGAGGGTGTCGTCGATTTGGGTTTGGGGCCAAAACCGAATCGCCGCATTGCTCACCAGCGCCGCCACCAGTCCGATGAGCATGCTCTCCCCGAGCGTCACGAAACCGGCCGCGGGCGTGATGGCCACCAGCCCGACGATGGCGCCGATGCACGCGCCCACCGCCGACATCTTCCGCCCCATGAACCGCTCGTAGAACATCCAGGCGATCATGGCCGTGGCCGAAGCGAGGTTCGTGTTCGCGAAGGCGAGGACCGCGTCGCCGTTCGCGCCGAAGGCGCTGCCCGCGTTGAAGCCGAACCACCCGAACCACAGGAGGCCCGTGCCGAGGATGACGAACGGGATGTTCGCCGGTTCCTCCTCGCGCGGGTTTTGGCGCTTCCCGAGGAAGACCGCTCCCGCAAGCGCGGCCAGCCCCGCCGACATGTGCACCACCGTGCCGCCCGCGAAGTCCAGCACCCCCGCCTGGCGCAGCAGCCCGTCCGGGTGCCACGTCATGTGGGCGAGCGGCGCGTAAATGAGCAGGCTGAACAGCACCATGAACAGGATGTAGCTCCGGAACCGCAGGCGTCCCGCGAGGCTCCCGGTGATGAGCGCCGGCGTGATGATCGCGAATTTGAGCTGGAACAGGGCGAAGAGGAGGAAGGGAATTGTGGGGGCGAAATCGGGGTTTGGCTTGAGCCCCACGCCGTTGAAGGCCAAAAACGTCATCGGATTCCCGACCACGCCCCCCACGCTCTCCCCGAAGCACAGGCTGAAGCCGACGACGACCCAAACGACGCTGACCACGCCGAGCGCCACGAAGCTTTGCAACATGGTGCTGATGATGTGCTTGCGGTGCACCATGCCGCCGTAAAAGAACGCGAGCCCCGGCGTCATCAGCAGGACGAACGCGCTCGCCACGAGCATCCACGCGGTGTCGCCGGAGTCGATGCCTTCGGCGGGGGCGAGTTCAGCCCCGCCCGCGAGCCAGGCGATGAGCACGAAAAGGAGGAGGAAAATGAAGTTCAGGCGGCGTCCCATGGCGTTGAGTTTGGCGTTCAACCGGACCGGGTCATTGCCGTCGGTGGGCGCAAATTAAAACGCAGTGCGCTGAAAATCAATTGATGTCCCGGGGACACGTCAAAGCGCGGCGAGCTGGGCGCGGGCGGGATTCCTCGTGCCCGCGCCGCAATGAGTTCGCCAGTCGGTTGCGTCTGAAGTCAACATGCGGGAGCAAGGGGGCTTGCGCATGAATACAAGGAACGGTTTAACGGTTTGGAGCGCAACCAGCTGTGAATACGGGCTTTTCGGCAAGAGTGCCATCCTTGAAAGGACGCTTGAAGGACATGGGTTGGAGTGGTTGCGCCGGTTGAAGCGGTAGTTGAATTCGTCGAGGGTTGATTGGAGGTGAGCTCCTGAGATTTTGTGGTGAATGCCTCGAATCCAGTTCTTTAGGGTGAAGATGTACCCGGGGAGTTCCCGGAAATTGGCTCCATCCTCGCTGCATTCGATGTTGTGCCATTTGCCGTCTGTTGCCTTTTGATCGCCGCGCCAGCCATCCGATGTGATGACGGCTTTTTCATGGACCATGTGATCAAGGGCTTCTTTGATGGAGTTCGATGTGGCGTCTTTCAAAACTCGGGCGTCGGCATTTTTGATCCTTCCGCGGCGCTTACCATCCATCGGGTATTCCACTTCGACGCACACTTGGACAAACTGCTTATTCCCTTTCGATCGTCCTGGCTTCCCAGGCTCAAAACCACCGATGAAGGTCTCATCGGCCTCCACATTTTCTTTGAGTTTGGCCCTTGGAAAACTGTTCAGCGCTCGCTGCACTCTGCGTTTGAAAAACCAAGCAGTCTCCTGGTGAATCCCGAAATGTCGGGCAAGTTCGCATGAGCTAACTCCTTTGCGCATAGTGGATAACACGTAAACCATGGCGAAAGCATGCTCGATCGGAAACTTCAGTTTGTGGAAGATGGTGTGCGCTGTTGGAGACTCGTCGGAGAGGCACTTTTGGCAACGACGGTGCAGCGCCTTTTTGCCTTTGATCGAGGATTCAAGCGGCGACACCGCACCGGCAACAAACAGGAAGAAGCGCGTGACCTGGAAGTTGGGTTTGCACCAATGGCGGTAAAAACCCCAAATCACGTAACGCCTCCACCAATCGCGGTTGGATTCATGGCCTATTGATTGTTTGGAGTTGGAAAGCGTTCGGAGGATGTCTTTTTCGTCCATGCAGCGTTCCCCCGCTTCTTCGATGACCACTTCCAACCATTTCCCTTCTGTGTAATGGTCGGTCAGGCGGTTGTGACAACTCAACTTCTGGCTCTTTTCTCGCAGGATGTTGCGAACGAGGTTCACGAAGGCCTCCTTACTTTTCTCGGTTTTCGGTGACTTTGAGGACGAGTTGGAATGTGGACTGCTCATCTTTCCCAGCAAAAAGGAGCTTTATGGCCATCATATTCTGCCCGAATTCGAGAAGTTGTCGCCAAAAAACGGGTCGGTCAAGATCATCGCTTGACCCAACCTGCTTTTGCGGAAATCAATCACGCCCTCTCCGTAGAAAAACGTCGGCGAAGAGTGCACAGAACTGATATCATCGCACATCACGCGCCCATCATCCCAAGGGGCTTTCCTTCTTGTTGTTCTGATTCCGGGTTGTCCGTAAACAACTGGAAACAAACGGAATAAACTCTCTTGTCGCGGATTTTCCAGAAGTGTGATATTGAATGATTTAATTTTGGACGAGTAAAATAACATGCTCATCTATTTTTATACTCAAACGACACAGTCATGTTTAACGTCAATTTCTGTCGACTCCTTTTTGTTTTTGCTTTGGCATCGGGCGCATTGTCCCTCCAAGCCCAACAGGTTAATCGAGTTGAACTTTCCAACGACAAGAACTATTCCCGACTTGAGGTTGAGGAATTGCAACGCACCTTGGATTCATTGAATGCCAGGGTCGACAGATTGATGAACCCCAGTTCAGGCGGATCGTCAGGAAGCGAAACAGCGACCCTTCCGACTTCTGGTCCTGAAGTGGAGAGAATCCTGACAGCCATCCACAACTGCGGCGATTCGTTGACGTATCAAGGCGAGAAATATGCTACCCGCCGGTTTGGCGCTCAATGCTGGTTTACGCAGAACTTGCGAACGACGACTTTTTTGAATGGCGATGCATTGACTGAATTGACGTCAGACAACTACTCTCAAGTGCATTCACTTGGTTGGGAGAACCTCTACGTTTCACCGCCAAGTGAAGATGTTGAGGCCTATGGACATTATTATTCACCCGCTTCTGGTCGGGATGAGCGAGGTCTTTGCCCCAGCGGCTGGCACACGCCGGATTCGTTGGATTGGGTGCGGCTCTTTGTCTACACGGGCGTGTCAGGTATCTCGGGGGCCAATAAACTGAAATCAGAAGAAGATAACGGCTGGGATGATTTCGGATTCAATTGGCGAATGGCAGGTCGTTCAGACCAATTTGCCGTCTTCAGTTTCGTCGGCGATGGCGGTTTTATCGCTTCATCGTCCGTATCTGCTGAAACAGGCTATCACCAGGTGATGTATGTGGATCCTTACGGTAATGGTCTGGAGTGGGGTGATTTTTATCCGAGCGAATACGTATCCATGCGGTGCTTGAAAGACTGATGTCTCAATGCACAGGCCATGCCGCTTTCTTCGTCAGAATTTGCGCTTCGCTTCGTGGTCGCAAAGCCCCCACAGGGCCCCGCTGCCGACACCTTCCACCCTTCGTCAAACGCGGAGAAGTAGAACATTTGAATGTCCTCCTTTTGCGACCGGCCTTGGGTTCTGATGAAGCACCTCAGGACGTTGTCGTAGTCGGGGTTACCGGACCGGGTCACTGCCGCTGATGGGCGCAAATTAAAACGCAGTGCGCTGAAAATCAATTGATGTCCCGGGGAAACGTCAGAGCGCGGCGAGCTGGGCGCGGGCGGCGTCGGGGTCGAGGCGGACGAGGAGGCGGAAGGCTTCGTCGAGGAGGGTTTGGGCTTCGGGGTCGCCGGCGTGGGCCTTGCGGGCGAGGTAGAGTTCGTGGATGAGCTCGAGCTCGGGGAGGCCGTAGGCGACGCCGGTGAAGCCCTGCACGGTTTCGAGGGGGCTGAAGCCGAATTCGTGCGTGGGTTCGATCATCGTGCCCTCGCCGAAGTCGTTCCAGGTCGCGAGTTGGAGGGCGTCGAGGTCGGCGTTGGAGGCGATTTCGAGGAGGTCGATCAGGGTTTGGCCTTGAAGGTGAGCGATTTCCCAGCCCAAACCAGCGCCCCACCCGCCGTCCGCGTAAAAGTCCTTGAACCCCGGATACGCCACGCCCGTCCGCGCCCCCGGCCCCTCGCTGAACGCCGCGACCGCCGCCAAATGATCCACGCCCCCACCGCCCCAAATCCACGCAAACTCACCGTCCGCCCCCATCTCGGCGCCCTCCCCCCAAATCGCATGCGTCCGCCCGCTCACCCCCACGTCCGCCCACTCCTCGGGCGTCTCCAACTCAATCGGCCCAAACACCCCCACCCACGGCTCGCCCTCCACCCGGAAATACGCGGTGTCCGTGAAATGTCGCCCCGCGATGTGCGCCCAATCCAGCGCAGCCTGCCCGGCCGGCACGTTCGCCAACGTGCGGTCCTCGTACATCAACGCATACTCCAGCCCGGCCCTGCGCAACGCGGCAATGAGCGCCTCCGTGGCCTCGTCGATGCGCCCATAATCCAGCACCCCGCTCGTGCCATACCAGTCGATGATGGCCCCGTCGATCCCGCTGTACTTCATCAGCAACGTGTGGTACTCCAGCACGTCCTCGTCGAAGCTGGAATACGGGCCGATGAGGGGATGGTAATGCGACGCGACGTCCGGCAATCCGTCGGCGCCGGTCGTCCACGGCTGGGCGTTGGCCATGGTCCAGTGGTGGCCCCAGGCGCCGTCGTGTTGAAGCGTTTCGAACCACGGCATGACGTGGGCGAGGACGGGGAGGGGGTTCGACTTCGCGACGGCGAGCGGGGCGGTGGGGCCGGCGGCGGCGGGCTCCTCCTCGCGACAGCCGCTTAACCAACTTAAAATACAAAAGGACAATACCAGGGCACTGTTCTTTCTCAGAAACAAGATTTGCTGAATGCCGTATCCCGATGAATGTTTTGGTGTCATGAGTTCCTTAGGATGAAAATGGTCTTTCGTCAATTGCTGAATCCGGGAATTAGCATGAGCGTGACACTTTTTCTCAAATTTTCACCTTTGTAACCACGGTGCTCGGCCGGTTCTTCTTCTTGTCAAATCCTTCCGTCACCTGATACCGGACGCGTTGTGATTTCATGTCCTCGGTGAGGCCGTTGCGGAACAGCGTGGAACGAGCGAAGGCGTTGTCGCTGCCGTGGGGTCCTTTGATGAAGGCGGCTTTGAGGTTGGGGAGGACGCTGACGATGGTGCCTTCGAACCACGGTTGCTGATCGGAAAGGGTGCGGTTGATTTCGGTTTGGAGGGCTTTGCGTGCTTGGGCGATGGTTGGGATGTCGGGGTTGTTGGGGTCGAGGTCGAGGCGGGAGAGGAGGGTGCGAAGTTCGAGCGGGATTTTCCAGCCCTTTTCGGTGCGGATGGCGAGGGAGGCAAGGGCGAGGGCTTTTGCGAGCGGGATTTGGCCTTCATCGATGAGTACCTCGCTGAGCTGCGCCCAGAAGGAAATCTTCATCTCGTCCCAGCCCGGAAGCGCCCGGAAATAGGCATCCAACGCCTCCTCCCGCCGGTTCAACTTCATCAGCACGTCGCCCAATTCGTCCCAAAGAAACCAGTCCCCCTTTTCGAGCGCAATCCGCTTCATTTCCTCGGCCGCTTGCTCTCCGTCGCCCAGTTCGATTTCGCAGAGCACTTTGCGTCGGCGCCACCAAATGTTGTTGTTATAATGCGGTTTCGTGACCGTTCGCAGCGCCTCATCGCACGCTGAGATGCAGTCTTCGTAGCGGCCGGCTTCGAGCAGGGCCTTCGTGAGGTGGGCGTAATATGCCTCTTGGTCGCTCGCCTGTTCCACTTTGCGACCGCCGGCCTCGAATTGCTTGCTGCGCGTGGAAAGGCGACTGGCATCCAGGGTTTCGAGCCATTCAATTGCCTCTTCCGCGTGATTCCCTTGTTGGTCCTCAAGGGCATCGACAAGTTTGAAAAGTGCGGCCAAATGCGGACTGTACTCGTCATAAGGCTCTGCCAATCGCGCAATGCCTTTCATCGCATTCCTCAAGGTATTGATCGGTGTGGGCTGCTTCGCTAAGAACTGGGACTTGAAAATCGTCCAAGCATACAGGTTGCGGTTTGCGCTGTGATCCGGGTCAAGAGTGTACACTTCGCGGCAAATGGCCAACGCCTCATCGAGCCGATTCAACTTGTAATGCGCTTGGGCCAAACGCCACCCATCCCAAGCGTCCCGTTCTCCCTCCACGGACCAAAGTTGCTCAAATGCACGCGCCGCCTCGTCCCATTGTTTTACCTGCACAGCCTGCATCCCGGCTTCTCGCAGCTCAGTTTCTTGTTGTTCCGTCATTGCAATTGAATGTTCAATGCGCGCAGCACCAGTTGGACCAAACTCGAATCCGACAGAGGAAGGGGAATCTCCTTGGATTTCTGCCCGTTTCCTTTGAAATAAAAGGCGAACGTTGCCTCGCGATTTCCCCAATGAAATCGGTAATCGTCTTGGTAGGGAAGCGTCCGGACGAGTTCTACGTTCATGTCCGTTCCGATGAGCCGCTCTTTCAGGGCATCGAGGAAAACACCGCGAAGGAGCGGGGTGGAGGCCGAAGTGGGCAGGACCACGGCCGAATCATCGAAAGACCCTGCGCCATCATTGAACCGCAGCGGTTTTTTCACCAAAGGAGCGAGCAGCGCCTTGACCTGTTCGTCCGCGCACGTCACCTTCGAAATTTGAAACTTCCCATTGTAATGCACTTCCACCAAAGCCACGGATAAGGGAAATCGAATGAGGTAGTTGTGGAAAACGGGCCGATGCAGTTTGGGGCAGTGCCCTTCGAGTGCGTTCAAGACGGCTGCAGCAACGAGTTCCTGAGAAGCGGGCGCAAGCGGCAATGCCCAATCATCGAAGACCGCAGGCCGCGTGACCTCGATGGCTTCATCTTGGGGAACCGGGACCACTTCTTCCTCCGGCAACCCGAGCAGGTGCAACGATTTCGAGGCCCGGGTCATCGCCGTGTACACCCACCGAAAGAAGTTCTCATTTTGGCTTCCAAGATGCGTTTGCTTCAGGTTCAGGTAAACGTGCGGCCATTCCCCACCTTGCGCTTTGTGGCAAGTCATGGCGTACCCAAATTTCGCTTGGACGCAGTTGTAGTAAGGGTCTGACATCAACGCGTTTGCGTACGCCATCGTGGACGGCTTGAGGTTCGGATTCCGGATTTTAAAATCGATGTACAATGCCCGCTGCTCATCGAGGGTCAAGACTTTGTTGGAGTTGAACAAATAGGGCCAAAAAATAAATTGCTCCTGCGCGTGCAGTTCCCCATCTTTCAGCAATTTCACCTTCTTGAATGCCAAATCCACCTTCTGCTCCTTCACCACATTCCCGACCTTGTTCTTCAAAGTAATCTTTCTCTGAACAAGCCCATCGGCCACGGCCACCACCCGCACCAATTCGCCATTCATGAAGGATGCAGCGGTCGAATACACGTTGCTTGTCACGAGGAGCGTTTCGCCAGGGTGTAGCAGATCCAGTTCGTCAAAGCAGGCCGATCGTACCTCTTGGTTGAAGTTCCGGGCTTCCTCGTTGGAGTGGGTGATGACGATGCGGTCGTTCGGTGGTGGGGTGCCTCGCTCGAGGTGCCACAACGCTTGAAGACTCGCCTCCGGCAGCTCTTTCACCACATCTCGCCCGGGCTCAATTCGAAGGTTCCAATCCCGCTTTTCGATGCAGGCTCGGACGTGATTCGCTTGCCGAATGATGTTGGAGTCCTGCGCTTGGCGAACCACCTCCTTCAAGGTGAATTCGGTGCACTTCAAGCCAAAGTTTTGCTCCAAATACTGCGCGTCTTGGGCGGGGCTATTCGGCTCCCCGACCGGGGGCAACTGAGCGGGGTCACCCACGAAGATGGCTTTCCTGGAATTGGTTTTTCGACCGATTTCCGTTCGTTTCACCCAATCCTCAAGCAATCGGCCAGTCCCGAATTTGATGTGTTCTTGCTCGTGTTTGGCAGCTGGAAACATGGACGCTTCATCGACGATGGAACAGTGGTCCAACGTCAGGGAAGAACTGTCCTCAATGCCGAATTCCAAAACGAGCGATTCCGAATGCTTGACCTCCTTTTCCGACTTTTCTACTTGGGCGGTTTTCCGATACACAAAGCTGTGAATGGTGGAGGTGGCGAATCCCGTTTTTTGTCGAAGGATCAACGCCGCCCGCCCCGTGAAGGCCATCATGTTGGTGCTTTCAGGCGGGTCAGGCAAGCGCTCTTCCTTCTGCCGTTGCTTCAGCCACTTCGCGATGCCCCTGGTCATGAACGTCTTCCCCGTTCCCGCCGCTCCGAAGAGGAGAAACACCTCCTCGTCGCTTTGAAAAAAGGCCTCCAACGCATCGAGCAGCCCCCGCTGCGAGGCCGTCAAGGAATCCAAGTTAAAATGTTCGTGTATTCGTGTCATCAAAAGGGCGTCTATTGCCAAATATCGGAATCTTCACTCAGCGTCACGAATCGCTCGCGTTGTATTTTATATCTTCAAAATTCAAATCGAATCCTCATGACGGAAGAGCAACGCGCCCTTCAACTGCTTGTCGCGGCCACGGGCAACCCCGCGGTTCAATTCCGACCCGGACAGCTCGAATCCATCATGCAACTCGTGAGCCACCCCAGCCGGCAGCTGGTGGTGCAACGAACGGGTTGGGGCAAAAGCGCCGTCTACTTCATCGCCTCGAAGCTCCTCTCCGAACGCGGCGAAGGCATTACCGTCCTCGTATCCCCCTTGCTCGCCCTCATGCGCAACCAAATCGCAGCGGCTGAACGCATGGGAGTCCGCGCCCTAACGATCAACTCCACGAACTTCGAGGAGTGGAGCGCAGTGGAACAGCGCATCTTGCGCGGGGACTGCGACGTCCTTATGATTTCGCCAGAGCGCCTGAACAACCAGCGGTTTCGGGATGGGGTTTGGAGCCAAATCTCCAGCCGCATCGCCCTCCTCGTCATCGACGAAGCGCACTGCATTTCCGACTGGGGACACGATTTCCGCCCGCATTACCGGCTCATCGAGCGCCTCCTGCGCAACCTCCCTTCCAACGTCCGCGTCCTCGCCACGACCGCCACCGCGAATGACCGCGTGGTCGAAGACCTCCGAACCGTACTCGGCGCCCAGCTCCGCATCCTGCGCGGGCCGCTTGAGCGCAAGGGCCTGAGCTTGCAAACGGTGAAATTGGCGGACTCGGCGGAGCGCTTGGTTTGGCTCGACCAGGCCTTGCGGGCCATCGACGGCTGCGGCATCATCTACGTCTTGACGGTTCGGGATGCGCGCAACGTGACGAACTGGCTGGTCAGCCGGGGCCACGCCGTGGAGGCTTACACGAGCCAAAGCGATGACCGCATTGAGCTGGAAGACAAGCTCTTGAACAACGAGGTCCGCGCACTGGTGGCGACCGTGGCGCTGGGCATGGGCTTTGATAAGCCGGACTTGGCCTTCGTTTTTCACTACCAAATGCCCGGTTCGGTGGTCGCTTACTACCAGCAAGTGGGCCGCGCGGGCCGGGGCATTGCTCAATCTCGTGGGGTGCTTCTGAGCGGGCGCGAGGACGATGAGATTTCCACGTTTTTCATCGAATCCGCCTTTCCGAAGCCAGAGGAGGTCGCCATCGTCTTGGACGAGTTGATGGAATCCGAGGAGGGCCTTTCGATTGCCGAGTTGGAGCGGCAGGTGAACTTGAAGCGGTCGGCCATCCAAAAGGTGCTGCTGCTTTTGTCGATTGAAGACCCTGCTCCGGTCGCGAAGGAGGGCTCGAAGTGGGTTCCGACCATTCACGATGTTCCCGCCGCGTTTTGGGAGCGGGCGCAGCGGCTGACGCGGTTGCGTTTCGAGGAGTTGGACCAAATGCGCGCCTACGTGGACCTCCCGCCCGGAGAGCACATGAAATTCCTCCTCGACGCGCTCGATGGCCCTGCCCCCACAGAATCGGGAGGACTTCCTCACTTGAACATCGTGCTCGACCCTTCCCTTGTCGAACAAGCCCAGCGGTTCTTGAGGCGCGCTTACTTGATTTTTGAGCCGCGAAAGCGCTGGCCATCCGGCGTGCGCCTTCACTCCTTGGGCGCATCCGGCTCCATTCCGGCCTCCCACCAATGCATGACGGGCCAAGCCCTCTGCATCTACAACGATTCAGGCTGGGGCAGGGCCGTGAAGCGTGGCAAGTATGTGGAGGGAAGGTTTGACGACGCGTTGGTGGATGCGCTCGTGGATTTGGTGGGCTCCTTGCCCCGCAGCCAGCCGCCCACGTGGGTGACGTGCATTCCTTCGCACCGGCATCCGGATTTGGTCCCTGACCTCGCCCGGCGCTTTGCCCAACGCATGAACCTGCCTTTCCACCCCCTCCTCGCCACACACGTTCCGCACGCGGAGCAAAAAACGATGGAGAACAGCGCTTACCAGTGCGAGAATTTGGATCAAGCCTTCCGCCTTTTAAGCGCGCCACCGGCAGGACCTGTTTATCTTGTCGATGATATGGTCGATTCTCGTTGGACGTTTACGGTCGCTGCACACCTCTTGCTTTCTGCAGGTTCAGGTTCCGTGCATCCCATTGCGCTGGCTTCTTCAATGAATTCTGCGAATGGTTGATTTTCAGATTTCCCCCGATACCGAGGTGGCCTTGCTGCTCACATCGACGTTGAAGGCCAAACCCGATGCGCAGCCGCTGACCTTAACCGAGTACAACCGTGTGATGCGGGGGTTGGTTGAACGCGGCATGCGGCCAGCCGAGTTGTTGAACGGCATTCCAGACGGCCTGATGGAGGCGGCGGGCGACCGGCTGGCCCGCTTGCTCGGACGTGGCGTGGCACTTGCCGATGCCCGCGTGGCGTGGTCCAACCGAGGCATTTGGGTGGCAGGTCGCAGCGATGAGCATTACCCCCAACGCATCGCAGAACAACTGAAAAACCAGCGTCCCCCTTTGTTTTACGGCGTCGGAAATCCCGAGCTCATGAACCGGCCCAGTTTCGGCATGGTCGGTTCACGGGAAACTTCGGAGGATGTGTTGAATTGGGTGCAGGAATTGGCCGCCGAGCGCGTGGCGCTGGGCGAAGTGGTGGTATCGGGCGGCGCGAAGGGCGTGGATTTGGCGGCGATGGTGGGAGCGTTGGAAGCGGGGGGCGGCAGCATCGGATTGTTGGCAAATGATTTGGCCAAACTCGCCCTCTCCAAACCCTTCCGCACCCCCCTTCGCAACGGCAACCTGCTGCTCCTTTCCGCCTCGGAACCCGAAGAGCGGTTCAAAGCATGGAAGGCCATGGAGCGCAATAAGTTCATCTACAGCATGTCCAAGCAGCTTGTGGTGGTCGCCTCCGCCTCGGGCAGTGGGGGTACGTGGGCGGGCGCGATGGAAAACCTCGAGCACCGCTTTTGCACGGCGACCTACTTGCGACATGATGTTGGAGATGCCGGGCTTTCTGCGCTTCATCGGCTCGGAATTCCATGGTGGGGCGCAGTGGACGCCGCGCCCCAAATGACCGAGTGGGAGCGAATCCGGAAGCACCTCTTGAATCACGGGCCCGATGGCCTGAAGAACATTCGCAAGGCCATTGAGTTCCCCGGTAAGGAAGGAACCTTGAAGGGCCTTTTGTTGGAACGGGTTGAATCGGGGGATTTGGTCCGAAAAGGAATCAAATACGCGGTCAGCGATGGCCACCAAGGCACCTTGTTCGAATGAAAATTGATAAAAAAAATCGGGAGTTTCAGGAAGCTGCCGACGCGGTGCTCCAAGGCACGGAATCGCTGTTTTTGACAGGCCGAGCTGGCACCGGAAAGACCACCTTTTTGAAGCACATCCGCTCGAGTGCCACCCGACGAACCGCAGTAGTCGCCCCGACGGGCATCGCGGCGTTGAATGCCGGAGGCATGACCATCCATTCACTCTTCGGCGTTTCGCCTTTTTGGGACCTCGCTACCATGACCCCCGAAGAAGCCGCGCGGGAAGTGCGCCTGTCTCCTCGGAAGCGCAAAGTGGTGGAAAAACTGGAGTTGCTCATCATCGACGAGGTTTCGATGGTAAGAGCAGATTTATTGGACGTGGTGGATGCGGTTTTGCGCCGATACAGTACGCGCGCTGCGGGCAAGGTAATGCCGTTCGGCGGCGCGCAGGTGGTCATGATCGGCGACCCTTACCAGTTGCCTCCGGTGGTGAGGCGGGAACAACGCGAGGCGCTTTTGGCCCGTTACTCCAGCCCGTTTTTCTTCGATTCGGAGGCGTTTAAGCTGTTGGCCCCCCAAGTCATCGAACTCCAAAAGATCTATCGCCAAAGCGACCCCGAGTTCATCGGCTTGCTCAATTCCCTTCGCGATGGAGTGGTCACCGAATCCGCCCTGGCGCCCTTGAAATCCCGGGTTCAACCGGGTATCCTCGAATCCGTTCCAGAAGGCTACCTGACGCTCTGCACCCACCGCAACACCGCCGAAGAAATCAATGATCGGGAACTGAGAAAACTGGACGGGAAGCAACGCACTTACGAGGGCAGTTTGAAGGACAAATTCAACGCTTCCGAGGCACCTGCCCCCGTTCAATTGGAGTTGAAAGTTGGGGCTCAAGTGATGTTCGTGCGAAATGACCCCGACGAACAATACCAAAACGGCTCCCTGGCCGAGGTGCTCGAAGTCCACAAGCATCGGGTCAGGGTGCGATTGCTCAACCACCCAGATGAGGCGCCGTTCGACGTGGAGTCGGTGAAGTGGGAGAAGAAGGAACTCCAATTGGCCGATGGCAAGATGAAGGAGGAAGTCATCGGCACCTACACGCAGTTGCCTTTGCAATTGGCGTGGGCCATCACGGTGCACAAGAGCCAGGGCCTGACCTTGGACCACGTGGTCGCGGATGTTGCGCGCGCCTTCGATTCAGGCCAAACCTACGTCGCCCTCTCCCGCTGCACCTCCCTCGAAGGCCTCATCCTCCCCGCCATGCCCAGCCTCCGGTCCATCCGCGTCGCTCCCGAAGTGCGCGCCTTCATGTCCAATTCGAAGCGCTCTCTCGGTACTTGAGCCCATCCGTGAAGCGCCGTCGCGCATCCATGAACCCCGAATCCATCCCGGCGATGGAGGCCGTAAGTTCGCATCATGGAACCCCGAAAGTCCCGCATGGAACTGCGCTCAGCGGCCTTCACCCGAGCGATCCGTCGCCTCGGGCAGGGCATCGACCGCGTGCCGCCTCGCGCCGACGATGAGGAGTTGACCATGGAAGAGGAAGGCCTGATCCAGCGCTTCGAGTACTGCTTCGAATTGGGGTGGAAGCTCTTGCAGGATGTGGCGACGGACCTTCACGGTCAGCGGCTCGGTGGACCGCGGGCGGTCATCCGTTGGGCCACCGCGGAGGGCTGGGCGGAGGACGGGGAGGTGTGGTTGTCGATGTTGCAGAGCCGCAACGTGACGACGCACGTTTACGACCGGGCGACCATCCCGCCCGTGTTGCAGAAAATCCGGGGCGTGTATTTTAGGGCCTTACATGGACTTGAAGAAGCGGCTCGAAATCATTGCGCGCGCGGATCGGATTGAACCGATGCGGTGGGGCATCGGTCAATCCTTTTGGGACGGGCTGTGTGAGGTGTTCGCCGCTCATCCGACCATCAAGGCGGTGGTGTTGTTTGGTTCCCGGGCTCGGGGGACCCAGCGCAAGGGTTCGGACGTGGATTTGTGCGTGTTCGGCCGCGAATTTTCATTCGATGACCGGCTCGCTGTCATGGACCAAATCGACGACCTCTGGTGGCCCTACCACGTGGACATCATCCATTGGGAGTCGAGTCGCTCCCCGGAGTGGCGACAAAAAGTCCGCCTCGACGCCCGGCTCGTTTACCAGCGTTCCGGCTCCGCGGAATTGCCCCCTCAATTGACGGCCTGACACCTCGCCACCGACTTCAAGCTCCGGGCCGTGTATTCCGCGGGCTTGCCCTGTTCAATTTCAAATGAAACGCGCCGGGTCTCACCGGGCTCAAGGGCGAATCCGTTGTCCTCGAACCACCCCGGCACATCGGCCTCCAATCGGACGACCGGAACGTAGTAAGGCGCGGTGACTTCGACGCCGCCGGGTACGCCGTGGATTTCGACCGGCGCATGCGGAGGCCGGAACTCCAACGGGTTGACGAACAAGGCCGTGCGGCGACCTTCGCTCGACGTCCAGCCGAGGTAGGTGTGCGCCGGATCGGCGGACCAGGGAGCCAACGCGTCGAGGACGATGGCGGTTTGGCTGTGGGGCGCCAAGTCGATGGCGCGCTGCACCCTCCGCCGAACTTGCCCATCCGGTGTTTTCAATTCAAACTGAACCGTATCGCGCCACGGGGAAGGACCGTCGTTGAAGGCGATGAAGACCAGGGAGTCCGTGCGCTCGCGTTGCCAAAGGACTGCGCGGGGTGCGTTCGCGCGGCGGGCGGCGTAGTGGCCGAGTTTCCATCGCCCCGCCCAGTCCACGGTGGACCAGGAGACCGCGGGCCACACGTCGTTCAGGGACCAGTAGAGCGAACCGGCGTAGCGGCCGGCGCTGGTACGGTGGCGTTCGAGGGCGTGCTGGAGGCCCAGGGCTTGCGTGGTTTGGCTTCGGAAAATCCAGTCGTCCAAATCCCCGTCCGCCGGTGCCCCCACTGCCTTCCCCATGAAGTGCAGCATCATGTCCCACCCGTCGAACCCGGGCTCCAGCCAATCCATGCGGCTCCGCTGGCGGTACTGCAGCGCGGAATCCCCGAACGCCTCGACGCCCGCCTCCCGCAGCGTGTGCCGATCCGGTAAGCTCTGCAACCCGTACTCGCTCGCAAACCGCCCCCGGTGCCGGCTGTAGTAATCGAAATCCCCCAGCCCAAACCAAATGCCCCATGCGTGCTCGTCCCCGCCTTCCCCGCGGTTGGGCGACGACGGCCAGTAAAACGCATCGCTTTCGGCCGCCACCACGCGCGGTAACAGGTCATTGAACACCGTTTCGTAATCCGCCCAAACCCGCGCGCTGTCCGCCCCATGCAGGCCATACAGGTCCTGCCACCCCCATTCGTACCACGCCCGTTCCACCTCGTTGTTGCCGCACCAAAGCGCGAGGCACGCGTGGTGCCGCAGCCGCCCCACTTGCTCGCGCGCCTCCGCTTCCAAGTTGGCCAGGAAGGCCGCATCGCCCGGCACCATGGAACAAGCAAAGGCGAAGTCCTGCCAAACCAGCACCCCCGCCTCATCGCACGCCTGATAAAACGACTCCGGCGGGTAGATGCCACCACCCCAAACCCGCAACATGTTCATGTCCGCCGAAACCGCCTGCTCCACCGTTTCAATCCATTTTGAAGCGGCGCGCACCTCGTGGAAATCCGGCGGGACGATGTTCGCGCCGCGCGCGTGGATTGGGACGCCGTTGACGTGCAGGGCGAATTGGGGGCCGAAAGCGTCGGGGGTTTGGACCCACTCGAGCGTGCGCAATCCGAGGCGAGTCGTGCGCTCTACCCCAGTGGCCTCGTGCCTCCACGGCAGGGTGTACAGCGGCTGATCGCCCATGCCAAGCGGCCACCACAGAGCCGGTTGCTCGATGACGAGCGTGTCGCCATCCCAATTCCAGTCCCCTTGCAACGTCCAGCCAGCCCGGTTGTGCACCGCCACCCGAGCGGAGGCTGCGGAAGCCGTGAGCACTTCGCACCACGGCGTCGGCGCATCGGTCCAGCCGCCCGCCGCAGGGTTCACCCACCGCACCATCCCCGTGATGCCAGGGCCCGCAAGCCGCGGCCCCCAGTCCCAGCCGAACTGGTAAGGGGCCTTCCGCGTGTAGGGACTGCTCTGCTTACCGATGGGCCGGGGTTCATTGCCCGCGGGCAATGCCGCCGAACCCCCAGCGGCCTCAAGGCCACGGGCCGCCACCGGGTCGAAGCGCACCACCAGCTCGCGCTCCCCGTCGCCTGCCGGGAAATCCGCGCTGCGCCACGTCCGGAGCGCATTGTTCGCCTCGAGCACCACCGCCCCATCCACTTCCACCGTCGCATACGTGTCCAGCCCGTCAAACACCAGGAACGTCGCATCGCCGGCGGACCAGCCTTCCGGCCGCACCAGCTCCAGCCGATACGTCCAAACCGAATCTTCGACCCATTGGACCGCCCCTTCGTTGGTCCCCAAAAACGCATTCGGAACCCGTCCGGCCCGCTCCAATTCCAGCAACACATGCCCCGGCACTTCCGCCGATCCGATCCCATCGAGCACCCAGCCCGCCCGCAATTCCACGGCCTCCGGTGCCGCCGAGCGCCCGCATCCCAAACCGACGGCCAACGCCGCCCAAAGCCATCCTTTCATGGCTCAATGATACGGAATCCCCTCAGCGCCCCTGCAGTTCCCGCAGCAGCATGCGTTTCGCGATGGGCAGCAAGGTCTCATGCAACGGAAAGCCCATCGACGCCCGCACGAGGTAGGTCGCGGGGTTGGGCAGGTCTTTGAACCGCCGAATCAGCCCCAGTTTCACGCTCTCAAAGGACTCGCTCAGCAGCTTGTACCGCTGTTCGATGGGCTCGAGCGACAGCTGAATCATCCGATCGTCGTCGAGTTGGATCCAGCTTTTGGCATAGCGGTAGGTGCGCAGAAAATGCTGGCTCTCATCGTAGACCAAAACGTACCCATCCCCGCGATAAATCGGCACCACCCCCACCGGCATCACCTCCAAATGCTCCTCGATCCAGTCGAACAGCTCCCGGCCCTCCTCGAGCACGCGGTCCAACTCCGGCAGCGCGAACGCCAAACACGCCTCGAAGTACGCCTCCAATTCCGCATTGCCCATCGGCTCATCCTGTTCGAAAATGAGCCGAAGGTGCGCCCAATCGATGCCGGCGATGGAGCGGTTCGTCCCGGATTGCCAAGCCGCCCGCGCCCGCGCAAAGGCGTTCATAAACCGATGATGCTCAATGACTTCTCCGAGCGCAGGATAAACCCGCCCGGCGTCAAATTGCTGGCGAACGCGTTGCAACCAGGCCAAAAACAAGTACTGCTTGTACTCGACATCCAGCGCTCCTTGGGTCAACCATTGCGCTTGCAGGGTAGGGGAATGCAGTGTCATGCTCCGTGTTTACGGAGGTGAATTGCAACAGGTTACGTGCGCGTTAACACGCGAGGCACTTGTCAGTTTACATTCCATGCTTATTTTCGTGCCCCATAAACTGCAAGACATGAAAAATTTGCTCTACACCCTCCTCGCAGCAGGAGTTGTCGTCATCGCGGGTTGCGGTGAGGACACGGTCGTCTGCGACGGCGACAAGGCGATCATCCGCGTTGTGAACAACACCGTTTGCACGCCGGACATCGAAATCGAAGGCGACCTGATGGAAGCCGACATGCCCATCCTCGACTCAGCTGAGTACGAAGTGGACGCTGGATCGTACACGGTCCGCGCGAAGATGGCGTTGATCTCAGCTTGCGAAGACCGTTCAGAGACGTTTGAAACCGAGTGCGGTGGCTTCTACCGCTTCGAAGTTTACGTCGACTGATTTCGTCTGAACTCCGATATTCAAAGCCCTCTGAGCCCCGTGCTCCGGGGGCTTTTTTTATTCAATCGAACATGAAGTACACAGGGATGGCCCTCATCGGGGCGCTGCTCCTCAGCACAGGGTGCGAAATCACCTACCGCGGATGCATGGATCCGGAAGCGACGAATTACGACGCCACGGCCGACACGGATGACGGGTCGTGCACGTACGAAGGCCAGGCGGTTTTTTGGTACGGCTCGGCCGTTGCGCAGGATTTGGACGCATACCTCAGCGACACCTTGACCTTTTACGTTGAAGGTGAAGCCCAAATCGTCACCGCAACCGACATGTACTGGTCCGTCGCTCCCGACTGCGGGGAATACAACACCTACACGGTCACCGCCTCCTTGCCCGACGGCGAGCCGCGCGTCGTTTCCTACCAAGTCATCGACAACTTCGATGACGTGTTGTGGGACGGCATCGTGGCATTCAACCTGGGCGGCTGCACGGCCATTGAATTGGAGTGAGGCGCTCGACCCGAAGAAAAAAGGCCGGCTCCTCAACGAGCCGGCCTTTTTCATTCACCAACAATCGGTTCCGAACGCCCCCAATAGCAAGAGCATGTCCGCCACGGTGGTGGTCCCGTCCCCGTTGAAATCCGCCAAACACGGCGGCTCCTCGCAACCGAAGTCGCTCAGGAGCAACAGCATGTCGCCGATTTCGACCAACCCGTTTTCGTTCAGGTCTTCCGGGCAGCTCGACAACGGATTCCCGTCGCAATCGAACCCGGATTCGGGCAGTTCGCACCCCACGTTGTCCGTGGCGTTCTGGTTGTAATTGCACGCTTCGGGATCGGTGCAGCCGGGAACCTCCAACTCATCGCACACCCCGTCGCCGTCCGAGTCGTTCACGCAATCTCCGGTGCACGTGAAGTAATTCGGCGCATACGTGCACGAACTGTCTTCCACCGTCGCCGTCGCATTGTAATTGCACGCGTTGGGATCGGTGCATCCGGGCACCAAGTTCGCTGTGCAAATCCCGTTGAAGGTAAACGCCACGTCGTACGCGACGTTTGCGCTGGTCACCCATCCGTTGACCACTTCGAACGTCCAGTTGCCCGTTCCCGTCAGTCCTGATGCCGACAAATCGATGGTGGCCGTGTAGGTCCCCGCGGTGGTCACGTCCCATTCAGCCGGCCAATCGCCCAACACCGTGTAGTCCAACGTCACGTTGTACCCGCCAATTTCCCCGCACGTCCCATCGGGCGAGCAAATGCCCAACAGCAGGTCGCTCGGCCAGCTCGACCCGTTCGGCGTGAATTCCACCGTCACGTCCACCGACTCCAAGTCACCGGAAACGAAGGAGTTCAGGGTGGTCGAAGCCCCTCCCGCGAGCGTTTCATTCACTGCGGCGTCCAAGAAGCAATCGCATCCAACGACCGGGTCCGGGTACGTGCACGACCCGTCATCGAAGGCAACCGTGGAATCGAAATTGCAGGCCGTTTCATCCGTGCAGCCGCAGTTGGCACACCCTTCGAAACATCCGGTGTTGAAGTTCGTCGTTTCGACATCGTTGGAAGCGTTTTCATCGGTCGCCCCCACCACCGCCACGCTGACCTCCAGCGTGTGCGCTCCCGCAGTGGCGGTCAGGCAGCCCGATCCGGCGCACGCCGCAACGTCCACGCTTTCCAAGTACGCCAACGACCCCGTCCAATTCACCGTCACCTCGTCCGCCCCACCATCCACGGAGAAGGTCACATCGAACGCCGTAAGCGGTTCGCTGCCGAGGTTCGTGATGGTCGCCACGGGTTCAATGGCCTCGCCGCAGACATCGCCCGTTGCCCCGGACACGTCCGACAGCCAAGCATCCACCGCCGCGGGGTTGGCAGCCGCGGTGATGGTGAAGTTGTTGTCCGAGATGTCAAAGAAGTAGTTGTCGCTCGCCTTCACCTTGATCCGGGCGCTCGAAGTGGGCACGTTGGGGAAAACGATGGTCGCCGCGCCGTCGTTGGGTTCGTTGTCGGCCAACAAGTAGGGCCACGTGAACCCACCGTCCGTGGAAAGCCAAAGGTCCACTTCCGAGCAGCTCACCGGCGGCGCATTGGTCCCCGCCACCGACCAAATCACCGAGGTCGGCACGCCCGCCTCCAAGTTGTTGAACCCACTCGGGCTGATGAGGAAGAACGGCCCACTGTTCCCGTCCACTTCGAAGGTGATCTCCGCGTCGTTGACCCCGCCGGTGGTTTGGTTGTCGCGCACCGTGCAGCGGAAATTCATTTCCCGCCCGTAAGTGGGCAGCAATTCACCGATGGTGCTGGTGCCGTTGACCAAATCCGTGATCCGCGGAAACACCCGCGTCGGCGAGCTTTCCGACGGCCACGACTGCATGATGGGCTGGGTGCCGCTCGGGTTCGTCAAGTTGTTGTCGCCCGTGGCGGTCTGCGGTCCGAGGTCGTATTCTTCCCAGTTGTATGTCAATTCAGCTGCAGCATCGGGGTCCGAAGCGATGGCCGTCAATTCGAAGGGCGTGGACTTGGGAATGGTCTTGCCGGAAGGCCCGACAACGAGCGTCGGAGGCGTGTTGTTAGAAGCCGTCACCACCGCGCACGCGTTCCCCGAACCGTTGACGCTGAATGCCACCATTTCGTTGATGCTGTGCACGTGGAAGTGATCGTCGGAATTGCTTTGGAGGTTGGGGGCACAAATGCCTGCGTAGCCCATGATGGTGCTCGCGCTTCCCGGTTCAAATGCCGCGCTGCTGGCCCGGTTGCACGGGTTGTTTTGTGTGTGGTTCGCCCCGAATTGGTGGCCCATTTCGTGGCACACGTAGTCGATGTCGAACGGGTCGCCCACGGGGCTGCCTCCGCCGGTAACCCCTCCGGCCTTGATGCTCGAACACGGCGACTGCAAATAAGCGACGCCCCCACCGCCGGTGGAGAAGACGTGCCCGATGTCGTAGTTCGAGAATCCGATGACCGCATCGATGGTGTTCTGGTTCTCGCTCAGCATCGCCCCGCCGTTGTTGTTGGTGTAGGGGTCCGTGGAGCCGTTGAGGTAGATGATTTGGTCGTTGTTCGCGATGAGCTCCATGTGGATGGCGACATCCCGGTGGTACACGCCGTTGATGCGCACCATGGAGGTCGCCATGGCAGACAGGGCGCCCGAAAGGGTTCCGCCGTGGAATTGGGCGTACTCGCCGGTGCAGGCCAACGCGAGCCGGTACGTGCGCAATTGCGAGCCGTTGGGCGTCAACGCCGAAGCCGCCGTGCTGCGCTCAACGGGCCGCTGACCCGGTTCGCGCACATCGACGCCCATCCGCAACCCCTTCAACGGCATGTCCCCATGTTCGCGCACTTCGCAACCCGTGCGCACCTTATCGGTCGTCGCGAAGAACGCGCTTCGGGTGTAGGCCAAATACAGCCCCATCGCCCCATCCCGATCCACCGGATCGATGTAGACCGTCTCCGCCCCAGGCGTCAACAGCATCGCGTGGAAGCCGCGCTCTGTGACATCGAAATGCACCGTTCCCCCCAACCCGTCAGCCGCCGCCCCGACGAACGTACGAATCTGTGGATAACGCGCTTGAAGTTCCGCCGCCATGACCCGTTCCTCGACCACCCGGTAATCCCGCCACAAGCCGTCCGGCGTCGGGAACCGCAAGATCGAAGCCGACCGCTCCGGCACCGCCCCATGAGCCGGGACCCCTTCGAGCCAATCGTGCAGCGCCGGCACATCCACTTCCAAGGAGCGAAACCGTGCAGGAGCGATGACCGGTTCGACGTCAGCGGGAAGCACCACGTCGTTCCAAGCGGTGAACTGCGCCCAAGTGGGCATGGACCCCAGCAGCATCGCCGCCAAGCATCCGAGGGTACGGAAAGTTTTCATCAGCAAAAAGGTGGAACGTTGTCGTTCCACCTTTCCAAGTTAGTGCTTTTGAAGGGATGTCCGTCAAGCGGTTTGGCCCAGCGTGCGCAACATCCTCGTGTGAACGCGCAAGGCTGTCCAGAACGTGGTTTGCGAGTTGTACGGAAGGCCGAATTCCCGAGCGGTTTTCTCCACAATCGGTGCCAGTTTGCGGTGGTGCACGTGGCAGATGTTCGGGAACAAGTGGTGTTCAATTTGGTGGTTCAACCCCCCGCTCAACCACGTGAGGAGGCGCGACCGGGTTCCGAAGTTCGCCGTGGTTTGGAGCTGGTGAGCCATCGGATCCGCTTCCATGACCTCGCCCTTCACCGCTTGCGGGAAGGTGTGGTGTTCCATGACGTGGGCCAATTGGAAAATCGAGGCCAAAGCCAATCCCGCAACAGCGTGCATCACGCCCCATCCCACCAACACCTGCCACCACACCAAGTCCGAGAAGATCAAGGGGAGGGCGAACATGTAGAAGAAGTGCAGGGATTTGGTGATGACCAAATACGTGATGAGCTTCCCTTTCGTCGTGCCCGAACGCTCGATCAAGCCCTTCTTTTCGTACCGGCTGATGGCGATCCAGTCCTTCGCGGTGATCCAAAACAGCGACATGATGGCGTAAAAGAACCACGCATAAATGTGCTGGAATCGGTGCCACGGCTTCAACGGACGCTGCGGAGTGAACCGCAGCAGGCCGGGCGTGTCAATGTCCTCATCCAACCCATCGATGTTGGTGAACGTGTGGTGCAACACGTTGTGCTGGATGCGCCACAAGGCCGCATTGCCTCCCACGAGGTCCAGCGTTCGCCCGAGCAGGTCGTTGACCATTTTGGACTTGGAAAACGCGCCGTGGTTGGCGTCGTGCATGACGTTCAGGCCGATGCCAGCCAATCCCAATCCCATCACCAATTCCGCCACCCAAAACCACACTCCCGTTCCCGTCACCCCGAAGGTGAACAGGGCCCAAGGAACGAAATACAACGCCAGCATAACGCTGGTTTTCAAGTACATCCGCCAATCGCCGGTGCGGCTGAGGTTGTTTTCTTTGAAGTAGGAGTCGACGCGTTGGCGAAGGGTGCGCGTAAAGGCCGAAGTGTCGCGCGGAAATCGAACGGTGGGTATTTGCATAAGGCTGCTTAGAAGGCGAAAGATACAACGCATCGAGAAAATTGGTTCGCGCCCCTTGTTTTTAATCGTTCTAAATAAAAATACCGCATTTGCGCGATTGCAAAACGCGGGTTCCCGGGCGGAATTTTGGCCCCATGAAATGGATTGTGATTGCGGCCGGTTTGGCCTCCCTCACTGGGCAAGCGCAGGACTCGCTCAGCACGATGACCTCCATGTGGCATGGACTTCCGGAAGCCGAGGTGAGCGCGCTGGAATTGGCAGCGGGCGCGCGCGGAGCCGATGAGGTGACTGGCGCGTTGACGGTGCTGACATCCCGCGAATTGCAGCGCTTCCGTTACGCAGACCCCATGCAAGCGCTGCGAAGCGTGGCCGGGGTGAATTTGCAGGAGGAGGACGGCTTCGGCTTGCGCCCCAACATCGGATTGCGGGGTTCCGGCGCATCGCGTTCCGCCCGCATTACGTTGATGGAGGACGGCATCCTCGTGGCACCGGCGCCGTATGCCGCGCCCGCCGCGTATTACTTCCCGACCATCGCGCGGATGGCATCGGTGGAGGTCATGAAAGGCAGCAGCCAAATCGCGTTCGGACCCGCCACGTCAGGCGGGGCCTTGAATTTGGTGTCCACGCCCATTCCCGAGGTTCCGTTGGCGGCTCGGTTGGATTTGGAGGCTGGGGCGTTTGGTGGGCGGCGGGCGCAGGTGATGGTCGGGGGATTGCAGGAGGTGGGGAAAGGGGATTTGGCCTACCTCGTGGAGTGGGTGGACCAATCCAGCGACGGATTCAAGGCGGTGGACAACGGGTCGACCAGCGGTTTCAGCAAAGCCGATCGGCTGTTGAAGCTCGCGTGGAGGCCAAATCGTGAGGCCAGCCACCGGTGGGTGCTGCGGGCCAGCGATGTCGGCGAAGTGAGCAACGAGACCTACCTCGGGTTGACCGACTCCGATTTTGCGGCCACCCCGTTTCGGCGGTATGCGGCCACCGCAGAGGACGTCATGCGCGCGGAGCAAACCCAGTTGAGCTTGGGCTACGAGGTCAACCGGGGACGTTGGGAATCGACGACCACGATTTACCGCACCACCTTTCACCGCAACTGGTACAAGTTGGACGGCTTGCGCGATTCGACGGGGGCCTCGGTGTCGTTGGGCGATGTGGTGTCGAATCCGGAGGATTGGGCGCGCTCGTTCGACGTGTTGACCGGAGCGTCCACCGCGGGTGCGGAACGGTTGATTGTGAAGGCGAACAACCGCGATTACTTCGCGGAGGGCTTGCAGCACCGGGGGATGTGGACGTGGGGCGATCCGCTGCGCATCACGTATGGTCTGCGCGCGCACCGCGATGCTGCGGACCGGTTTCAGTGGCAAGACGACTTCGAAATGGTGGAAGGCCAAATGCACCAGCGCACCTCAGGCACGCCGGGCACAGCCGGCAACCGCATCGACGGGGCGGCAGCTTTGGCGGGCTTTGTTCGGGCTGCAGTGAAGGCGGGCCGTTGGACCTTCACGCCGGGGCTTCGCCACGAGTCCATTCGCATGGAACGGCGCGCCTTCGCTTCCGACGACCTGGCCCGGGAGGAGGCGGAGGTCCGGACGAATGCCGTTTCCGTTTGGCTCCCTGGGGCGGGTGTGAACTGGTCCATCCGCGAGGATTTGGGCCTGTTCGCGGGGCTCCACCGCGGGTTCATCCCGCCCGGTTCATCGCCCGGAAGCCGCGCCGAGCAGAGCTGGAACAGCGAGCTGGGCGTCCGGTTGTCCCAAGCCAGTTTCTCAGCCCAAATCGTGGCCTACCACACAGCATTCGGCAACCTCCTTGGAACCGATCACACCGCTGCCGGGGGCACCGGTTCGGGGGATACCTTCAACGGCGGCAGCGCTGCGGCTCAGGGGGTGGAAGTCGAATGGGCTTGGGATCCGCTCCATGGATCGCGTTCAGGCTGGGCACTGCCCATCCGAGGGGTGTACACGTTCACGCATGCGGTCTTCACCGAGTCGTTCGACAGCGATTTCGAGCCTTGGAGCACCGTGGATGAAGGCGATTTCATGCCCTACCTCGCTCCACACACGGGCTCACTGGGAGCAAGCTTGGAAAAGGACGCGCTCCATTTCGATGTGAATGTGCGGTACACGGCTGCCATGCGCACCGAGGCCAGCCAAGGGATGGCCGGGGAATGGACCGATGACGCGTTGGTCGTCGATGCCGGAGTGCGGAGCCAACTCGGCGACCGCCTCACCATGCGGTTGGCGGTGACGAATGCTGCGGACGCGGTGTATTCGGTGGCCCGCAGGCCTTTCGGTTTGCGTCCGGGCGCGCCGCGCATGCTCCGGTTGGGGTGCAGCTGGTCGCTCTGAGGTCAGTGGTGCTTCACCCGCACGTCTTCCCGTTGCAACCGCAAGCGCAACCACTCTGCGATGCGGATTTGGGCCGCCATCCGCTCCGGAGTGGAGTCCACGTCCCAAACGATGTCCACCCACGGAACGCGCTCGCTGCTTTCGTTCGATCGACGCCGTTCAGCGACCATGCCGGCATGGACTTCCAAGATGCCCGGGTCTTGCAGCAAGACCTCTCCGGGAAGGGAGTTGGGGAGGAGCTCGCCGTCGAGGGCGTTCCGCGTTGCGGCGAGTTCGTCGTTCAGCCGGCGGATTTCCGCATCGCGATCGGCCAAGTCCGAGCGGCCGGCTGAATACAGGTCCACGAGCCGCTGCATTTCGTCCAATCCGGCATCGGAGGGTCGGTTTTGGACCACCTTGAGGGTGGCATCCGCGACCACGCCCGCGAGGCCGCTCTGCCATTCGCTCAACAGCGCGTCAGGCACGTGTTCGCCGAGGAGGACCAAATCCACATGCGGGTGGCCGTCTTCGTACCGGATTTCTTGCTTCACCACCTCCATTCCGGGGTAGCGCACGTGTTCGGTCAGGTATTCTGTGATTTGGCCTGAATGGATGCCTTCGGTCACCGTCCGGTAAAAAATCCACCCCGAAGGCAGCACGAGCGCCAGCAAGGCGAGGGCGAAATACCGCTTGTACTTCCGCTCCTTCGTGGCATCGGGCAGGGTCACCATGGGGAACCGCAAGTAGCGCACGACCAGCGTGGTCGCCGTGGCAATCAGGATGGCGTTGATGAGGAACAGGTAGAAGGCCCCGAGGAAGAAGTGCCAATCGCCGTGGGCCAAACCAAAGCCGGCCGTGCACAGCGGCGGCATGAGCGCCGTCGCGATGGCGACCCCGGGGATCACGTTGTTCTTCTCCTTGCGCGACCCCGCCAGGATCCCGGTCAAGCCGCCAAAGAGCGCAATGAGCACGTCGAGCAGCGTGGGATTCGTCCGAGCGAAGAGTTCGTTGGAGGGTGCGTCGAGCGGGGAAATGAGGAAGTACACCGCGCTCGCGGCGATGGAGATGCCTGCCGCCACGCCGAGGTTGAGCACCGATTTGCGGACCATGGACAAATCGTTGATGCCCACGCCCAAACCGAATCCCATGATGGGACCCATGAGCGGGGAAATCAACATCGCGCCGATGACCACCGCCGTCGAGTCCACGTTGAGGCCGATGGACGCGATGACGATGGCAAAACCGAGGATCCACACGTTGAATCCTTTGAACTCGATGTCCTTTTGGATGCCGGCGATGGTGGACTCGGGTTCCGCCAAATCCACGATGCTCAACCGGTCGACCACGATGGGCCGCAAAATCGCCAAGATCCGAGTGAACGGGTTGACGCGGGGCGTTTCAGGAGCAGTTTCCATGGGTCGAATGTAGAACGGCCACAGAACTGAAATTCAATGGCCTGAATTTTTTTTTTCGCGCGGAGTGGAAATCATTGGGGATTTCGGGATTTGTTCCGAATGTTGCACCGCGAAATGCACGTCCGACGATGAACTTGACCTCCCATGCAGCACCGGCTTTGAACGGCTGGTTGGCGCGCTTCCTCCAACGCGGTTGGGGGTGGCGGGGCATGCGCGCGTTCATCATCCGGCTCTGAATCGACGGGGTCAACACGCGAGGTGCGAGGGAACTCGTGCGCGCGGCCGTCTGCATCTCAAGCATTCACCCCCGATTCCCTTTCCATGAAACTGAAATACATCGACCTCGTTGAGCAGACCTTTGACTGGCCTCAAGAGGAATTCAACATCGACACGCACGGGCAACTGGCCTTCCATGGCATCCCCATGCGCGACCTGATCGAGCGGTTTGGGACGCCGCTCCGGTTCACGTACTTGCCGAAGATTGGGCAGAACATTGATTTGGCCCAAACCTGGTTCCGCCAAGCGATGGAAAAACTCCATTACAAAGGCGCTTACCACTACTGCTACGTGACGAAAAGCAGCCACTTCCGGCACGTGACCGAAGAAGTGCTGAAGCACGGCGCGCACATCGAGACCAGCTCGCCGTTCGACCTGGACATCGTGGCGGCGCTCGAACGCAGCGGCCACTTCAACCGGCCGTCCACCGTCATCTGCAACGGCTTCAAAACCGCGGCCTACATCGATCGCATCGTGAACATGCGGCGCGACGGCTTCACCGGCATCCTGCCCGTGCTCGACAACGAGCAGGAGTTCGCCCGCCTCAACGCCGTAGTCCGCGAGCCGATGGACGTGGGATTGCGCATCGCGTCCGAGGAAGAGCCGAAGTTCGAATTCTACACCTCGCGGCTCGGCATCGGCTACAAGCGCATCATGCCGTTCTACCGCGAGCGCATCGAGCACCACCCGTTCATGCGGTTGCGCATGCTGCACTTCTTCGTGAACACGGGCATCCGCGACACGGCGTACTACTGGAACGAGCTCAACAAGGCGCTCAAAGTGTACTGCGACCTGCGCAAGGTCTGCCCGCACTTGACGGCGCTGAACATCGGCGGGGGCTTGCCAATCAAGAACTCCCTCGCGTTTTCGTACGACTACGCTTACATGGTCGAGGCCATCCTTGAGCAGGTGCAGGCGGCGTGCGCGGAAGCGGGGGTGCCGGAGCCGGACATTTACACGGAATTCGGGTCGTTCACGGTGGGAGAGGCCGGGGGCACGCTGTACAAGGTGTTGTACCAAAAGGCCCAAAACGACCGAGAAGCTTGGAACATCATCGATTCCTCGTTCATGACGACCCTGCCGGACACCTGGGCCATCAACCGGCGGTTCCTCATGCTGCCCATCAACCGGTGGGAGAGCCCGTACGAGCGGGTGTTCTTGGGCGGTTTGACCTGTGACAGCGACGACTACTACAACTCGGAGCAGCACCTCAACGCGATTTACCTGCCGAAGTACAAGGCGTCCGACGACCTGTACATCGGCTTCTTCAACACGGCCGCGTACCAAGACAACATCGGCGGGCACGGCGGCGTGCACCACTGCCTGATCCCGGGGCCGAAGCACGTGCTCATCGACCGGGACGAGTCGGGCGAACTGACGTACGAGGTGTTTGCGGAGGAACAGCACGCGCAGCAGATGCTGTCCTTGCTCGGGTACGACATGTCGGGCGCGGAGCCGCCCCCCCCGCCGACCTCGGTGGAGGCGGATGACATGGTGGTGCCCCGGGCGCAGCGAAACCAGGAGGTGCCGGTGGTGAAGAAACGTGGAACTTCAACAACGCGACAATGAGCGAAATGACGTTTGGGCCGGACCGGGTGTTTGCCGGGGTGGAGGCCGAATTTGGGGAGCGCGCGAGCGCTCGGGCGGTGCTGATTCCGGTGCCGTATGACGGAACTTCCACGTGGGGCAAGGGCGCGGATGCGGGCCCGGCGGCTTTGCTGGACGCGGCCGACAACATGGAGTTGTACGACATCGAAACGGGCACGGAAGTGTACCGCGAGGGCGTGCACCTCGCAGCCGCCGTCACCGAGGCGAGCAGCCCTGAAGCGATGACGGATGCCGTGCGCGCTGCGGTGGCGGAAGTCCTGAGCGAAGGCAAGGTGCCCGTGGTGCTCGGCGGGGAACACAGCGTGTCCATCGGCGCGATCCAAGCGGCGGCGGCGAAGCACCCTGACCTCACGGTGCTGCACCTCGATGCGCACGCGGACTTGCGTTCCGCCTACCTCGGTTCGGCGTGCAACCACGCGTGTGCGCTGCATTGGGCGTCCCGGAACTGCAACCTCGTGCAGGTGGGCATTCGTTCGATGGACGTGAGCGAACGGGAGTTCGAGCAACCCGGAAACGTGTTCTACGGGCAGGACTGTGCCGAGCGCCCAGACGACGAATGGATGGAGGCGGCGCTGGCGGCCCTCGGTGCGCCCGGCACGCCCATGTACTTGACGATTGACCTCGACGCGTTCGACCCGGCGTTTGTGCCCGACACGGGGACGCCGGAACCGGGCGGGCTCAGCTGGTATCAGGTGACGCGCCTGTGCCGGATGGCCATGGAGCGCTTCCACATCGTGGGCTTCGATGTGGTCGAATTGGCGGCGCATGCCGGCAGCAAGCCCAGTGATTTTCTCGCGGCCAAATTGGTCTACAAACTCCTCACCTACGCCCTCCGCCCGGAGCCGGTGAAGTAACCCCTCAGCATCATGGAATCAACCGGATTCATCCGCTCGTTCACGGAGCGACACTACAAGCACTTCAACGCCGCCGTGGTCCCCGAGGCCGCAGCCGCTTACGAAGCCCACCTCACCGCAGGGGGCAAAATGATGGTCACCCTCGCTGGGGCGATGAGCACCGCTGAATTGGGCAAATCCCTCGCCGAGATGATCCGCCAGGACAAAGTGCACATCATATCGTGCACGGGCGCCAACCTCGAGGAAGACATCATGAACCTCGTGGCGCACAGCCACTATGCGCGGGTGCCGCACTACCGCGACCTCACGCCGCAGGAAGAGCAGGACTTGCTCGACCGGGGCATGAACCGCGTGACCGACACGTGCATCCCGGAGGAGGAGGCGTTCCGCCGGCTCGAAGACCACATGGTCGACCTGTGGAAGGCTGCGGAGGCGGAGGGCCGTCGGCATTTTCCGCACGAGTACTTCTACCAAGCCCTGAACAGCGGGGTGCTGGAGCAGTACTATGAAATCGATCCGAAGGACAGCTGGATGGTGGCGGCCGCGGAGAAGGGATTGCCCATCATTTGCCCCGGTTGGGAGGACAGCACGCTCGGGAACATCTTTGCCGCGCATTGCATTGCGGGGGACGTGGTGCCTGCGACGGTGAAGAGTGGCATCGAGTACATGATTTGGCTTGCGGACTGGTACACGGAGACCACGTCGGACGGCACGACCATCGGGTTCTTCCAGGTGGGCGGGGGCATTGCGGGCGATTTCCCGATTTGCGTGGTGCCGATGCTGCACCAGGATTTGGGCCGAGAAGAGGTGCCGCTGTGGGCCTACTTCTGCCAAATCTCCGACTCCACCACCTCCTACGGCAGCTACTCCGGCGCCGTTCCCAACGAGAAGATCACGTGGGGCAACCTGGGCATCGACACGCCCAACTTCATCATCGAATCCGACGCGACCATCGTGGCTCCGCTCGTGTTCGGCTGGCTGCTCAACTGGTGATGGCTCCTTCCAATTCCACCCCCATGCGCCGCGTCATCAAAAACTACACGAACATCGAAAAGCGCCACATCGACTTGATTTCGGCGGCTTTTCCGGAAGGGTTTAGCGATGACGATTTGCAGTTGCTGACCATGCCCAACGGCCAGTACCTGCGCGCGCTCGAAGTCCGAACGGACGACACGGTCTACCTCTTCCGCATCGACTCGGAGATGATGGAAGTCCTCGAGGAAGCGACGGACGACGACTTCACGATGGACGTCGACAGCGAGCTGCCGGAGGACGACGAGGATTGACCGCAGTCGCTCTCAGCCTTCGGGAACGACTGCCCGTAGCGCGTGGGCGCGGGCGACGTTGATCTCGAAGTAGCTGAACGATTCCCCAACCCGGTCGCGGATTTCTCGGCGGGTGGCTTTCGGGGCGGCGCGCCACGCCTCGACGACCGGTTGAAGCCGATGCGCCGGGAGCAATTCGTCTGCCGCAAGCGCGCCCGCTTCCACCGCATCGGCAAGGTGCTGTTCGACGGTCCGCTCGCCCAACTTGCGCCGCTGCGCGATCCCTTCAATGGATGGGTTTTCGCGCCAAAGTTCCAACGTCTTCAACACCGTCGCTGCCGGACCGCGTGAGGATTTGCGCGGTTTCGGGGTGGGTTTTTTTCGGCCCGCGGGCATCTCGGTCTCCAGTCCCAATTCGGCGCAAGCGGCGGTGATGGCCTCTAAAAAGGCGTGCCCAAATTGCCGGACTTTCACTTCTCCGAAGCCGGTGATTTGGTACAAATCGTCTTCGGTCTGAGGTCGGTAGGCGGACAGTTCGCGCAGGCTGTTGTCCGGCAGGATGACGTAGGCGGGCACGTTGCGCGCATCGGCCAGTTCCTTGCGCAGCGCCCGCAACCGTTCGAACAACTCCGCGTGTCCTTCCACTTCAGGCGTGTCCTTCCGCGACGGCGTGGGTCCGGGACGCGGCTCGGTTTGGGTCAGCTCCACGCGGGTCTGCCCGCGCAACACCTCCCAGCTGCGGGCATTGAGCTTCAGCACCGGGAACCGCCCGAGCTCCTGATCGACGTAGCCCCGCTGAATGAGCTCCTTGCCGATGTCCATCCACGCGTGCTTGGCCAAATCCTTTCCCACCCCAAACACCGAAAGCGCCCGATGCGATTCCGGGATCTTCGAAGCCGTCGAACCCCGAAGGATGTCGATGACATGCCCCAACCCATACGGCACAGGCAGCCGCGCGACCGCCGACAGGAGCTTCTGCGCTTCCACCGTGGCGTCGTACACCGTGCGTTCCCCGAGGCAGTTGTCGCAATTTCCACACTCGTCAGGCGCCTCCTCGCCGAAGTAATTCAGCAGGATTTTCCGACGGCACGCGTGCGATTCGGCAAAATCCACCATGCGCCGCAACTTCGTCAACAGCAGGCTGCTTTGCTCCTCGTTGCCGTCCACTTCGCAAAACGGTTGGAGGCGCGCAAAGTCCCCTGCGCCCCCGAATAGCAAGGCCTTACTCGGTTCCCCGTCGCGCCCCGCTCGCCCCGTCTCTTGGTAGTAGCCTTCCAGGTTTTTCGGCAAGTCGGCGTGCACCACAAACCGAACGTTGCTCTTGTCGATGCCCATGCCGAAGGCGATGGTGGCCACGATGATCGGCACTTCATCGCGAATGAAGGCCGTCTGGCGGCGATCGCGTTCGTCCGCGGTCAGCCCGGCGTGGTAGGCTACGGCGTTGAATCCGCTGGCCGACAATTCCGCCGCCAAGTCTTCCGTGTTGCGGCGGCTGAGGCAATAGATGATGCCGGACGCGCCATCTTGTGCTTCAAGGAAAGACCAAAGCCCGTCCTTCCACCCCCGCTTGGGGGCTACGGCGTAATGGATGTTGGGCCGATCGAAGCTGCTGATGAAGGTTTGGGCCCGATGCAATTGAAGTTGCTCGAGGATGTCGTCCCGCGTCAACCGGTCGGCCGTGGCGGTCAAGGCGACCATCGGCGCATTGGGAAAATGCTCCTTCAGGGCCCGCAGTTCGAGGTAATGGGGCCGGAAGTCGTGCCCCCATTGGGACACGCAATGCGCTTCGTCGATGGCAATGAGGCTCAGGGGTCGTTGCTTCAATTGCTCGAGGAGCGCATTTCCCGGGGCAAACAGCCGCTCCGGTGCGATGTAGAGCAAGTCCAACGTGCCCGCGAGCACCGCCTCGTACACCTCCCGCTCCTCCACATCCTCCAGCGTTGAGTTCAAAAAGGCCGCCCGAATGCCCTGCAACCGCAGCCCATCGACTTGGTCCTTCATCAGCGCGATGAGCGGCGAAATCACCAACGCCATGCCCGGTCGCACCACCGCGGGAAACTGGTAGCACAGCGATTTCCCGCCCCCGGTGGGCATCAGCACAAACGCATCGCCCCCGCGCAGGACGTGCTCGATGACGGGCGCTTGGGCGGGCCGCAATGTGCGGAATCCGAAGACCCGCTGGAGCGTGGCCGATTCGTGGGCGTTCAAGGACATGGACCAAATGTACCAACCCCTCCCCGGACCCCCCGACGCAATTTGCAGGCGCATGCAACGAATTCACAAGCGCTACGCCACGCGCCGGCTGCGAATTTTTTCAGCATTTGGTGAACGGTCGACGCGTGGAATGGCTATCTTTGTCCTCGCTTCGGAAGAAGCACCAGCATTGAGGGCATTTAGCTCAGCTGGTTAGAGCGCTACCTTGACATGGTAGAGGTCACTGGTTCGAGTCCAGTATTGCCCACTTATAAAGCCCCGTTCGCCATCCGTGAACGGGGCTTTTTGATTGCGGTTCGTGACCTAACTTGGCCGGGTGAAAGTGATTCGAAGCGTTGAACGGGCCTTGGATGTCAGCTTGGTTGCGGCCGGGGTGGGGATGTGGTTGGCGTGGTTTGGGCCGCTGTTTCAGCGCCTCGGCTCGGTGATTCTGAGCCCAGAGGGGGATGGGTTGAAGAACACGTTTACGTTCGTTTGGCAAGTGGTGCACGGGGACTCCTACACGGAGTTTTCGGGGATGAACGCACCTTTCGGAGAGCACATCTGCTACACCGATGGCCATCCTTGGCTTGCGGCGTTGATGCAGGCGACGGGACCCTGGTCCACTGAGCAGGCATTGGCGGTGCTGAATGGGTTCACGTTGTTGTCGGTGCCGTTGAGTGCTTTGGCCTTTTTCATGCTCTTTCGCACTTTTGGAGAACGCCGATTGGCGCGGGCCCTTCCGGCCGCGATTGCATTGTCCTTCATGCAGCCTGCGGTGATGCGCTTGGGGGGACATTACGCCTTGAACCACGTGTGGATGTTCGTTGGCTGTTGGGCGCTGTTGCGCGTGGCCCGCTCTCTCGCTCGGCCCCAAGGGGCTTTCATTGCGCTCTTTTTACTTCAAAGCCTCGCCTGGTTCACGCACGCCTACCTCGGGGCCATGAGCAGCGGCTTTGTTTTGCTGGTGAGCGGGTTCGAGGCGGCGCACCGGCGGACGTGGCGATTCGCCGTGCCCGCCTGGATCAGTTTGTGTTCTGTGGCCTTGTTCAGGGGCTTCATTGCGGTTACGGATCGCCATGAAGGGCGGATTGAGCATCCGACGGGGTTTTGGCGAGGGCACGGGGAGTTGCAGGATTGGGTGGTGCCAGTGGTAGGGCCGATGCGTTCGTTGGTGGATGGGTTGGGGAGGGTGAGCTTGACGTGGGAGGCTTCGGCGTATATCGGGGTCGGAACGATGGCCGTGTTGGTGGGTTTGGCCGTGAGGCGACGTGGGGCGGGCGTTGGACAGTATGAGGTGTTGGCGGCGATGGCGTTGGGCTTGGTGGCGCTGGGGTTGCCGTGGCGGTGGGTTCCGGAGGCGTTGGAGGCCCTGCCCGTTTTCAAGCAGTTCCGGGCGGTGGGTCGGTTTGCCTGGCCGCTGGCGGCCGTGGCGGGTGTGGCGGCGTTTGGGGCGGTTCGGAATCGGCCGTGGTTGCTTCGGTTGTTGGTGGTCAGCTGGTTGGTGGAAGGTGGGGCTGTGCTGCGGATGGCGTCGACATGGTCGGCTCCGTCGCCTTTTTTGGACCAAACCCTTCCCGTCCCACCCGACGTCCACGCCATCCTTCCTTTGCCGTTCACGCACTACGGTTCGGAGGCGCATTCCTTACCGCGCCGGGAAGAGGCGATGCGGGTGGCGACGGTGGTGGCGCAAGCAACGGGCATTCCGATGATGGCTGCGAACCTGACCCGGGTTGCGGTGCCTGAGGCCCGGGCGCAGCTCGCTCAGTTTGGCCGGCCGGGTGGGACGCGGTTTGGACTTCCCTTGGATGCGCCGGTTTGGGTAGTGCGTTCTTCAGAGCCGCTCCGAGACCACGAAGCGCGACGTTTTCTCGATCGCCCCGATTCGGTACGCACCCCGTTGCCCGTCGAAGGATGCACCGACGCTTACCGATGGGAGCCGGCGCGCTGGGATTCTCGGGAATGGGTGGAAGGGCCGGAGATTTGGTCCGAGGAATTCGAAGGCCTACCAGGGGGTTGCTGGAGCGGAAGCCCGCAAGGCCAAATCCCCATCGCCCGCATCCCTTGCGATTCGTTGCCTCCGGGTCGGTATGCCGTTTCAACTTGGTGGTCCACCACAGAACCGGGAGGCTTCAATAACCGATTCGCTTGGCAACTGATGCGCGGGAAACGCAAGGTGGCGTGGGCCTTCCCGGAAGAAGCGGTTACATTCAACGCCGCTTGGTGTGAGTCCGTCACAGAATTCGACCACCGCAACGGGGTGCAACCAGGCTTGGATTTGGTGCTCGCAGCGGGACCGCATCACAACGCGGAACTCCATTTGCACCGAATCACGTTGCGACGGGTGTCCCCAAAGCCTCCGCCAGATCGAACTCTCCCACTCACTCCCTGGCGATGAACGCTTCACCGATGGGAGCGTGGCATGCACGGTGCGATTTCCCGAATGGGCACCCTCAGGGCTGACGCACCCAGAACTGCAGGTCGGTGTCCATGGGAACGGTCTGACCGCAGGGACCTGTTGGGCATCCGTGTCATGCGTGGGCATGACGTCGTTTTGCCAAAGGATCGTTCACACCGCCCATCAAACTCCTGTTTTTCATCAATGAGCGCCAAAGTCAAGGCTGTCCAGGTGGTTGCGATGCGCCCATCGTTTGGGTTCGATCGGACTGCCAACCGTTGAACACGCGGTAAACGCCGCTCCCGGTGTTTTGCGCAAAACCAAGCCACATCTTCGAAGCATTCGTTGTCGAAGCGCAACGATTCCGATGTTAGTCCCCGTTTTCAGGCGAACAAATGCTCAACACTGACTGACCGATGCGAAATGCCTACCACCGATTCATTCGGAATCAATGCCCGAATCTGGACGTCATTTTTGATTGACAGGAGATGAGGAATACCTGATTTGCGCGATGTTCTTGACAGGGAATCGGTCCTATTTTTGGGCCATGTTAGTGCGCTTGAGCGAGATGAAACCGATGCAACACGGCACCATAGAGCGGGTGAACCGTCCAGAAATGGTGTTGGCCTTGATCGAGATGGGCTGTGGAATCGGTGAGCGGGTAGAGGTGGCACACACCACGCCAGGGCGAGGTCCGATGGCGATTTTTTCTTGTGGCAGGAAACTCGCGTTGCGCCGAGAAGCGGCCAACGAGCTTTGGGTTCGGGTCGGTGGTGTTGAGGCGGTCGAACGCGCAGAGCCTGTGGTTGCTTCGGTGACCCGTGTCAGCTAAGGAGCTGGTAAACAACGAACGCAGCGAAGTAGGCAAAAGCCGAAAAACCGATGGCCTGCCCCAGCGCCCAGGTCCACGATTTCAATTCCCGCTGTACGATGGCGACGGTGCTCATGCATTGCATCGCGAAGAGGTAGAACACGATGAGCGATGCCGCGGAAGCGACGTTGAGCAGGGGCTTGCCGGTACGGGGGTGGACTTCGGTGGAGAGGCGGGCTTGCAAGGCCGTGATGCTCCCGTATTCACTTCCTGGTGTGGGGTAGAGCGTGCTGAGGGTGCCGACGAAGACTTCGCGGGCGGCGAAGGAAGTGAGGATGGCGATGCCGAGGCGGCCGTCGTAGCCGAGGGGGCGGACGGCGGGCTCGATGAAGGAACCGATTTGGCCCATCCACGAGGCTTCCATCAACGCTGCTTCTTTTTCTGCGGGCGTGCCTTCAACGGCGCGCGCAGCGGCCATTTCGTCCGATGGGCCGAAGCGCCCCAGCACCCACAGGACAAGGGAGACGACCAGGATGACGCGGCCAGCGGAGTGAACGAAGGTCCAGCCCTTGCTCACCATTTCGTGCAGGACCGAGGTCCATTGTGGCCAGCGGTAGACCGGCCATTCCAGGGTGAAGCCGCCTTCATTGCGTTTGGGGAGGGTGCGGTGCAGCAGGGCCGCTAAGGCGAGTGCGGCCAATGAACTCACGACGTACAAGCCGAAGAGGAAGAGGCCTTGCAGGTTGAAGAGGCCGGCTACGGTTTGGTCCGGAACGATGAACGCGATGAGGAAGGCGTAGACGGGCAGGCGGGCGCTGCAGGTCATCAGCGGTGTGACGAGGATCGTCAGCAGCCGCTCCCGCTTGCCGGGAATGGAACGGGCGGCCAACACCGCGGGCACCGCGCACGCCATGCCACTGACGAGGGGAACGAGGGATCGCCCGGTCAGGCCGAGCCGCTGCAAGAAGCGGTCGCCGAGGAAGCCCACGCGCGCCATGTAGCCCGTCGATTCGAGGATGGCGGTGAGGCCGAAGAGGATCATGATTTGGGGCACAAACACGACGATGCCCGCGATGCCCGCGAACAAGCCGTCCACCAACAAGCTGCGCCACCACGTGTCTGGCAGGCGTTCCCCCGCCCATTGCATCCCCCGCGAGAACAGGGCGTCGACGGCGTCCATCGGCCAAGCGGCCCACGCATAAACGGCTTGGAAAATGCCGAAGAACACGAGCGCGACGATGGCGTGGCCCCAAATGGGATGGGTCAGGATGGCGTCCACGCGGGTGGTTCGGGAGGCCGCTTGCGCATCGGTTTGTTGTGGCGTGTCCGGGACGAGCGGACGAAGAAGGGCCATGCGGGCGCCGACTTCATGCAATTGCAGGCCGGCGGGAGTGGCGGGGGTGCCGTCCTCGTTGAGGAGCAGGTTGCGGGCTTCGTGGATCACGGTTTGGCCTTCGCTGGACATCCACGTCGGCACGTCGCTCCGCCGCAACAGGAAGCCCGCGCGCGCCGCGTCCAAGCCCACCACCGTGCACACCCGCTGCACCGCTTCGCTCCAGCCTTGGATCGGCCCACCCCCCACGGGAACAAGCCGAGCCGTGCCCGGAGCCGTGGCCTTCACTTCCCTCCAAAACCCCCGCGCATCGTCCTTCAACGCGTCGGTTTCCAACACCGGAATGCCCAACCCCCGCGCCAAGGCTTCCGCGTCAACGGCCGAATCGTCTGTTCGGTTGATGACGAGCACGGTCGGAAATCCCCATTCGATGACCTGGTGCACCAGGAACAAGCCGCTGCGGAGCTGCGCCCCGTCCACGATCGCGAGCACGGCATCCGGACGTTCGGGGTGCGCGGGGTTGAGCAGCACGTTTTGGGTGACTTGCTCGTCGGGAGCGGTGGCGTGCAGGCTGTAGGTTCCGGGCAGGTCGATGAGCATGTCGGACGCGTCGTAACGGACCGCAGCGGAGGTGGACGATACCGTCACGCCCGGCATGTTTCCGACCTTTCCGCGGGATCCGGTCAGGCGGTTGAACAGCGTGGTTTTGCCGCAATTGGGGTTTCCGACGAGCGCGTATTTCATGAAGGGCGAAAGTTCGTTTTGAATCGGAGGGAGGGCAATACCGCAAAAGGGGGAATCAGCCGCGGACAAGCCACGCCGCCGGATCCACGGGCGATTTTTCGTTCCCTTGGATTTTCCAAACCTCGAAGTGCAAAACGCTCGATCCGCCCACCGTGCGCACCTTACCGAGGGGAGATCCCCGGGTGATTTCCTGCCCCTTCGCTACGGCCACGCTGGTGAGGTTGCTGTAAACGGTCCGGTAGGCTCCATGCGAAACGATGATGGTGGCACCCGATCCAGGGATGTCGAACACGCTGGTTACGCGGCCGTCGAAGATCGCTGTGGCCGCGGCGCCGGCATCGGTGGTGATGTCGATGCCGTTGTTGTCGATGGTGATGCCGGGCAGGGTGGGGTGGTTTTGCCGGCCAAACCGCCCCGTCATCACCCCGCGCATGACGGGCCAAGGCAAGGTCGACTTGTTCCGTTCGAACGCTTCGGAGACGATCTTACCGGCAGGCGTCAGGGCGTATTCGCCCGCGGAAGAGGCGCGTTCTGCGGCGAGTTCGGCTTCGATGAGCCGCCGGATTTCGGCGTTCAGGCGATCGCGTTCCGCGGCGGCTTGGCGCTGCTCGCGGCGCAACCGCTCCTCCTCGCTCTTGAGGGACTGGACGATGCGCTCCCGCTCCGCACGGTCCGCATTCAGCTGCTCCCGCTCCGCAGCGATGCCGTCGAGCAGTTGTTGGGTCGTTCGGCGCTCCTCTTCCAGCGTGGTGCGTTTGGCCGTGAGGTCTTCCTGCGCGGATTGAATCTCCGTGACTTGGGCCTTGCGCAATTCCGCGTAGGATTGAAGCAGCTGGAAACGCAGGACCGCTTGGCTGAAGGATTCGGCGGCGAAGAGGTACAGCATGGGGTTTTCCGCGAGCTTCATGCGGTACGCCTGTTGCACCATGCGGGCGTATTCATCGCGCAGGGCGGCGATGTGGCCTTCGAGTGACCGGATTTCGCTGTCGGTGCCGTTCAGAGCGCGTTCGTTTTGGCGCAGCGCTTCGCGGTACTTGCGAATCAGGGCTTCCCGTTTTGCGATGACTTGGTCGACGAGTTGCAACTCGGAAACGGCGTTGGACCGGTTTTCGCGGGCTTGGCCGAGGAGCCGCTCGGTGTTCGCGAGTTGAGCGGCGATTTCGTCGCGCTGGCGTTGCAGGTCGGCCTTGCTTTGGGCCAAACCCTGAACCGCCACCGCGAGCAGCAACCCGAGCACGATCAGTTTAGAACGAATCACGGCGCTCGAGTTCATCGGGGATTTCGAAGGGGAAATCGTACGCCTTGTTGAGGCGGGTCCGGCCGACGTCGAGCCGAACGGTGAACACGCCTTGCGGGGTTTCGATGAGGACTTCGATTTGGCCGGGCAACCGCCCGCCGTCCGTGGTGTTGAAATCGCTCCGCGTGATGGTCACGAACCGCTGGTAATACAGGTCATCGAACACATCGCGCACGGGGTCGAAGCTCAGGCCATCGAACCAGTGCCGCTTCACGAGCAGGTCGTCCTCATCCGCCCGTTCGCGCACCCGTTCGTAGGCGCGGTCGTTGAGCTGAATCGTCAGGGAATCGTCCGGCGCGAGGTCCTTGTCGTCGAGGCCGATGACGCGTTTCGTGCGGCGTTTGTACTTGGAAATCAGCACGTACTCGCGGCCGTCGATGCGGCTGATGAACTTGTCATTGGCCAAATCCAACCCCATCGGCCGACCCACCAGCACGTCCTGCAAATCGCCGAACCCGATGGGCGTATCGAGCCAATCCGACACCGCTGCGTAATCCCCGGCATAGTGAAAGCGGTTGTTCGGCACCTTGCTGATGAGGAAAGCGCTGTCGGGCGTGAGCTTCAACCGCGCAACTTCCACGCCGAGCGCAGGGCTGATGCTGACCCAAATCACGCTGTCCCGCGCCATCCGAACCGTCGCGCTGAACGATCCGTCCCGCTGCTCCGATTCCACCTCCGCATCCAACTTCATCGCCAGCCAATCCCATTCCATCGCCGTGGCACCGTACTGCGTCAGGATGGCGTTCGGGCTTTGGTTCTTCAGCGGCTTGCCATTCGCCAAACGCCGGGCATTCGAACACCCCGCCGCCGCAACCACCACCAACACCAGCGCCGCCCACCGCATCATGACGCGCCGTTTATTTTGCGTTGAATTCGCTCGGCCTCCGCCCCGCGCTCCATCGCCCGTTCGTACGCTTCACGCGCCTTCGCTTCATCCCCCGCGGCCCGGTAGATGTCGCCCGCGTTTTCCCACATCCCGGCGCTCCCGCCGTTCGAGTCCGATTTCAAGGCCCGCTCCATCCACTCCACCGCTTCCGTATGTTCCCCCCGCACGTGCAACACCCACGCGTACGTGTCCTCGAAAATGGCCACCCCGGGTTCGATTTCCACGGCCCGCTGGATGGCCTTCAACGCCCGGTCCAATTCCGCCCCCGCTTGCGCGAAGTACCACGCTTGGTTGTTCCAAATCGTCGCGTCCTCCGGCGCCATTTCCAACAGCACGTCGTACGTTTTCGCCGCCTCCAACGGCCGCCCCGCCGCATTCAGCGCATCCCCCAAGTTCAAATGGATCCGAAACTTCAAGTCCGGATTGTGGAACACCAAATTCGCCTGCGCCTCCAAACACCGCTCCACCGCCACGCCTGCATTCCCGAGCGCCTTCGCAGCCATGCCCGCATGCAAAAGCAGTTCGGGGTCCACGGGAAACCGTTTCACGGCCGCCTCAGCATCCTGCTCCAACGCCTCCCAATCCCCCATCACCGCATCGAACGACACGAGCCGCCGCCACGCTTCCACCCGATGCGGCTGCATGTCCACGGCTTGTCGCGTGTACGATCGAGCGGTCTCCAAATCGTCATCCGCCACGGCCACTTCTGCTGCAAGCAGGTACAACGCCGCCTCCCGCCCGTTCGCTTCCAAAGCGGCCTTCAGCAACGGCCGCAACGGCGCCGACACCACCGGGCTGTAAAGCCGTTCCTGGTAATAACTCAGCACATTCAGCTGCTCGTTCAATCCCACGTCGTCCGAGGCGAATGCCCGCGTGAAATGCTCCACGAGCAGCTTGTCGTTGTGTTGGTCCACGTACCACATGCCCAACGCATACTGGACACGCCCGTTGTATGGGTCGACCGCCTCGGCCGCTTTCAGCACGTCAAAGGCCGCATAGGCATCCCCTTGCTCTTCAAGGAAGGAGGCATAATACACCTGGAACTCCACGATGTCCGGAAAAGTGGAGACCATGCGTTCGAGTTCTTTCCGAATGCGTTCGGGCGTCCCCGTCGCGCTCAGGATGCTCAGCCGCTCTTGCGAAATCTCAGGATCGGGCGCTGCAGCGGCTTCGTAAGCGTCGCACACCGCCACCGCCAAATCCCGCGCTCCCTTCCCCGTGCACCGCTCCACCCAATCCAGTGCGTAGTCGATGTCGCCCCGCCGCGCCTCCACCAAACCGATGACGTCCTTTTGCGCCCCCTTCTCGTCGCCCAGCGCCAGCAACGTCAACGCGCGATAATGCCGAGCCCACGGATCCTCCAAGCCCAAATCGATGGCGCGATTCAACTGCACCAACGCGGTGGAATACCGCTCGGCCTCGTAGTCCAGCTTCCCCATTTGGAATGGAATCGCGGGCTCTTCGGGTTCGAGCAACGCGCAACTCGACAGCTCACTGTAGGCGGCTTCCGCATCGCCTTTGGCCAAATCGCGCTGCGCATCAAACCACGCACGCTGGAACGCCTCCGGGTACGGCGGCAACTCCGCCAGGTCCCGGCTCCCGCCGCAACCCCACGCCAGCAGCGCAACCGCCATCAGCCAACCCGCGTTCAATTTCATCCCTGAATCGTCGAATAATCCCCCAAACTCACATCGCGCACCCCGCCGTCCACGTGGGCGTGGCTGCCGATCATCGCGCCGGAAAGCCGCGCGTTCTCGAGGGTGCTGTGGTCTTGAATGAGGGCGTTGTCGATGCGGCTGTCCGCAACAACCGTGCCCGCTCCGATGCTGACGTGCGGTCCGATGACCGACCGTTCAATGCGCGCCCCGGCACCGATGAACACCGGAGGCAGGATGACGCTGTCGGTGGTCACCGCGGTCGGGTCCACGTGGCTATCCGTGAGGTCGAGGACGCGGCGGTTCGTTTCCACCGTTACGGCCTTGTTGCCGCAATCCATCCATTCGCTGACCTCGCCCGGCAGGAAGCGCAGCCCTGCGTTCGTCATGTTGCGCAGCGCGTCGGGGAGCTGGTATTCGCCCCCGTGGCGCACGTCCTCGTCGATGAGTCGTTGCAGCTCGCGCTCGAGCCGTTCGCCGTCCTTGAATGCGTAAATGCCGATCATGGCCAAATCGCCCACCCATTCCTTTGGCTTCTCCACGTAATCCACGATCGCTCCCCCCTCATCGGTCACCACCACGCCGAAGGCACTCGGGTCCTCGATGCGCTGCACGAACAGCACGCCATCTGCCGACGGATCGATGGTGAAATCCGCCCGGAACAACGTGTCCGCAAACGCCACGACGACCGGCCCTTTCAAGCACTCCCGCCCGCACAAAATCGCGTGCGCCGTCCCCAGCGGCTCGCGCTGGTAACAAATCCGGCCCTGCGCCCCCAACCGCTCGGCCACCGCGAGCAACTGCGCCTCCGCCTCCGGCCCGAAGTCCCCGATGACGAACGCGATTTCCTCCACCGGTTCACCGCTCCGGGCCACGATGTCTTCCACGAGCCGTTCCACGATGGGCTTGCCGGCCACCGGAATGAGCGGTTTGGGGACGGTCAAGGTGTGGGGGCGCAACCGGCTGCCTCGGCCGGCCATGGGGACGATGATGTTCATGCGGACGGTGGGTTCAAAGGCGTGAAGTTACAACGGAATGCGCGCGCGTTCAGTTCGTTCCGGTCGAGCCGAAGCCGCCGATGCCGCGTGCGGTGGAAGGCAGTTCCTCGACCTCGTGCCACGCAATCCGTTCGAAGCGAGCGAGCACGAGTTGGGCGATGCGGTCACCGTGTTCGATGCGGAAGGGCATCGGCCCGTGGTTGATGAGGAGCACCCCAATTTCGCCGCGGTAGTCCGCATCGATCGTCCCCGGCGCGTTGAGCACCGTCACGCCGTGCTTGAAGGCCAAACCGCTTCTCGGTCGAACCTGCAATTCCGTCCCTTCCGGCAATGCGACGTACAACCCCGTCGGCACGAGTTGGAACGTGCCCGGCGCGAGGGTGATGGGCGTTTCGAGGCAGGCGCGGACATCGAGGCCAGCGCTCAAGGCCGTGGCGTACTCGGGGAGGGCCTGGCCGGAGCGGTTGCGGACTGCGACCGTCATTTCCCGGGGAATTGGGGTTTGCGCTTTGCGATGAAGGCTTGCGTGCCTTCCCGGAAATCTTCAGTTTCGAAGCAGGCCCCGAAGTGCTCGATTTCCGCACCGAATCCGTCCCGGCTGTAGCCCGCGAGGACGGACTTCAAGGCGGCGGACAGGGCGGTCGGGGCGTTTTTCATGATTTGGCCTGCCAACTGCTTCGCGGCATTCAAGAGCTCGGCCTGGGGGACCACCGCATTCACGAGGCCACACGCCAGCGCATCGCTCGCCGGAATGGCGCGCGCGGTCAGGATCATCTCCATCGCCTTCCCCTTGCCGACCAACTGCGGCAAACGCTGCGTCCCGCCGTAGCCGGGGATCACACCGAGGGAAACTTCCGGAAGTCCGAGCAGCGCGTTCTCCGACGCGACCCGGATGTGGGCCGCCATGGCCAGCTCCAGCCCGCCGCCGAGTGCGTACCCGTTGACCGCGGCGATGACCGGCTTCGGGCATTGCTCGACCAAATCGAACAGGGCGGTTTGGCCCTGCGCCGAGAGCGCGCGGCCTTGCTCGGCATTGAATTCGGCGAATTCCTTGATGTCCGCACCGGCAACAAAGGCCTTCTCCCCGCTACCGGTAAGGACCAGGGCGCGCACGTCGTCGTTCGTGGACGCCGCTTGGATGGCTTCCGACAGCGCGCGGATGACGTCGCCATTGAGCGCGTTGAGGGCTTCGGGGCGGTTGATGGTCAGGACGAGCAGTCCCTCGTGGAGTTCGCTGAGAATGAGCATGAAGTGGAAGTTCGAGCCGCAAAGTTAAGGCGAGCGGCGCCGGTCACCTCCTCACGGCTGCGGCTCGCCCCAAATCCAGCCCATCCGCCGCCAAGCCATCGCGAGTTCCACCTGGGCATCGATCCGCATCTTGCGCGCCTTGAGCCAGTTGGCCTCGCGGCTGTTGAGCAGGAACAGGGAGCTTTCCCCGGCCGCGAATTTGATTTCTTCGGCTGCCAGCAGCTGATCGGCCAAGGATTCGGATTCCAAGGCATTCGACCACTGGGCGAGGTAGGACACCCACGCATTGCCTGCGCCGATGGCCTCGGTCTCCCACTTCCAAGCTTTCGCGGACCGGTCGAGCGCAATGGATTCCATTTCGATCCGGGCGAGGGCCAGATCCCCGCGCTCCTTGCGGAGGAACAAGGGCATGGAAGCCTTCAGCTCCAGCGCGAAGTCGTTGCCCAGATCCAGTGAATTGGGGCTTTCCGACAGGGCCAAAAACCGAGCGTCCAACTGCGGCTTGAGCAGTTCGCGGCGAAGGCGGATTTCGGCTTCGGCGGCTTCGGTTTTGGCCATCAGGGCTTCGGCAAACGGGTGCTCATCCCAGCGCGCCGTTCGCACGTCGTCGTCGAGCAATTGGGTGAGGACCCAAACGGTTCGGGCGGTCGGGTCTTCGAGGAAGACCGGAACGGTGGACTCGGTGAGCAGTTGCGGTTGGCCGTTGGGGCCCCACAGCCACGACGAGGCCTTCGCTCGGGCTTCCGCAAGGAGGGTGGCTGCCTGCGCGGCTTCGAGTTGTCGGGTGGTCCAGCGGAGGCGCGCTTCGACCGTGTCGATGGCCGCGCGATCCCCTCCGATGAGCGATGACCGGATGCCTTCGAGGCGTTCTTCCGCGAGGCGCTGTGCTTCGTCGGCGACCTGGGCGGCTTCGTGCGCCTTGTACCATTTCCAGTAGGAGTCGGCGGCGTCGAGGAGCAGGTCGTTGAGTGCGGCGGTCCGCTGGGCAGCGTTCAGGGAGACGTAGGCTTCGGCCTGCCGCAAGGCGGTCCGTCGGGCGTCCGTGAACAGCCCTTGCCCCAAGCGCACGGTGGCTCCGACGGACCACAGGCCTTCATCGGGCAGCGTCGATTCGGGGTTCAGGTAGGTGCCCTCGGCCGCGTTCCAATTCGCGTCCAGTCCGATGCCCCAGCGCGTTTCGGCCGCTACGCCGGCGCCGCGGTAGTCGTAGTAGGACGTGCCGCTGTAGGTTTTTGATTTGTCCTGCGCGAACAGCTTGGGGTCGAAGGCTCCGCGGGCTTTTTGGAGGTAAGCCGCTGCGGCGTCTTCGAGGAGGTCCGCTTGTTGGGCCACGGGATGATGGGCCAAAACGACGGAAAGGAAGTCGCTTTCCGTGAAGGGGATTTGGCCTGATGCCCGCGTGAAGCACAGGGTAAGCAGCAGGAAGGCGAGCGGTCTCATGGTTTCTTCGACTTGCTCGATTCCTTGGCGTTGCCGGTGTAATAGTCGGGTGGGAACCCGTTGAGCTGCCGCCACACCTCGTACCAAATCGGCACGGTTTCCAGCAGCGCGATGCCGCGTGCTCCCCCACCGGCGCGCAAGGCTTCCGGCCAAGGCTGCGCACTGCGCTCGGCAACGAGAACCCGGTACTTGCCGTTGGCGCTGATGACGGGGTCGATGGCCACGATTTCACCGGGGAACGTTCCGTACGTCACCGCGGGCCACCCCGAGAACACAATGGCGGGCCAGCCATCGAACAGGAAGCGGACTTCGTTGCCCACGTGAATGAGCGGGAGGTCCATCGGTTCGACGAAGAATTCCACTGCAAGGGCGGTTTCATCGGGCACGATGGTCAAAATGGGTGTGCCTTCTTTCACCGTTTCCCCGATGCCCACGGAAAGCGCTTGGGTCACCCGACCCGACTGGGGAGCGCGCAAGTAGCGGAACCCAGCGCGCGCCTCGTAGTTCGCCAACGTATTGCGCAGCTTCGCCACTTCGCCGCGTGCTTCCGCTCCGGCCGATTCGGCGCTGAACCGTTCGCTGGAGACCTTCGCCAGCTTGTCCGCGAATTCGCTCGCCAACGTCGATTGCTCGATGAGGGCGTTTTCGAGTTCGTTGCGGCTGTAGTCCAAATCGTTGAACGCCTTGGTCATCTTCGCCTCCGCCGATTGCGCCTTCATGCGCCGCGATTCGAGGTCCACGAGGGACTTCAATCCCTGTTCGTACAGGGTGCGCTGGCGTTCGAGCTGGGCCAAGGCGACTTCGAGGTCGAGCTGGGCGGCCACGATGGCTGCGCTGTCGGTGGTGACCTTGAGGCGCGCTTGGATGGTCTTGTTCGCTGCCGCGGCGAGCTTGAAATCCCGGGCTTGGGAAATCGCATCGAATTGCTGGGCCAGGGCCGTGACCTTGTTGTCGTAGGCGATCACGCCGGCTTGTTTGGCGGCGAGCTGTTCGCGGGTGCGCTCGAGGAGTTCGGGGTCGGTGTATTCCGATTTGACCTCGGAGAGCCGCACCAAGGTGTCGCCGGCTTGGACGTATTGGCCTTCGCTGACGTACCACTGCTCGATTCGACCGGGGATGGCACTCGGAACGGTTTGCGGACGCTGGTCGGGCCGGAGCATCGTGATTTGGCCTGTGCTCTGGATGTTCTGCGTCCACGGCAGGAAGGCGAATGCGACGAGGACGAGGAACCCGATGGCCAGCAGGCGCTGCAGCCACGCATTCGTGTACCGGCTCTTCAACAGGCCAAATGCGCCGTACGGTTGGGTGTCAATCCGCCCGTCGATGGAGTTGTCGCTGAGGTTAAGCATCGGATCGAGTGGGTTCAATGCGTTCAATGCGGCCTTCGCGCATGTGGATGACGTGCGTGCACCGCTTCAAAAAGGCGGAGTCCCCGGTCGCTGCGACCAAGGTCCACGGGTGTTCAGGTCGGGTCAAGAATTCCGAGAGCGATTCGCGTTCTGCCTCCTCGAACGGCCGCAAGAAGGGGTCCAGCACGAGCAAACGGGGCCGCCCCACAATGGCCCGAGCGAGGAAAATGCGGTGCACGAAGGTTTGGGGCAACCCTTCGCCGTCCGATCCGAGCCGCGTTGAAAACCCGTCGGGCCACGATTCGATGATGGGCATGAGGCCCACCGCTTCGGCAGCCCAGCGCAGGTCTTCGATGTCAATGCCCGCACGGCCCACGGTGAGGTTGTCGGAGAGCGTGCCATCGAAAATGACTTCTTGGGCCAAGTAGTCGCCGATGTGCCGGCGCAGCACCCGCATGTCCCAGTTTTTCGCAGGAATTCCATTGAGGATGCGCGACCCGGTCGAGGGCTCCAGCAACCCGCTGAGCACGTGGAGCAGGGCTGTTTTTCCGCTCGCCGGCGGTCCCACCACCGCCGCGCGCGAACCGGCCGGCAGTTCGAGGTTGACCCCGCTGAGGACGGGCCGGTTGACGTACCGGCCCATCGGCAAGGCCACATCGATGAGTTGCACCTTGAAGCCCGCGGTTTCCGGGGCGTTCACGTTGTTGTCGGACCCTTCCCGGTCGAGCGGAATGTCCGTTACGTGCCCCATCTTTTCCACCGCTGTCAGCACATCGTAGATCGGCTCCATCGTCAGGATGAGCTTCTCCGCGGAGTTCATGATGAGGATGATGATGATTTCGGAGGCGACGAATTGGCCGATGGTGATTTCGTTGTCGATGACCAGCAAACCGCCGATGACCAGCAGGCCGAGGGTGATGAGTGCCTTGAACCCCACAATGCTGCTGTACTGGAAGATGAGCAGCTTGAAATGCTGTTTGCGGTGGCCCAAATACGATTGCACCAACCCGTCCGTCCGTTCGAGCGGCAACTCGGTTTGGCCCGCCAACTTGAACGTGCTGAAGCCGCGCGCCAATTCCTGCAGCCAATGCGCCACCCGGTACTTGTCGCTGCTCTCCTTCAAACTGGTTTTCAACCCTTTCGGTCCAGTCCAGTAAACGATGGCGCCGAGCAATGCCGCTAGAAATACGCCGAAAAAGATGAAGAAGGGATGGTAAAAGGACAGCAAAATCAGACCGAACAAAATCTGCAACCCGCTGGCTGTGAAGTCGAGCAAGAGCTTGGACAGCCCCTTTTGCACGTTGAGCGTATCGAAGAATCGATTCACCAACTCGGGCGCATAAATGCCGCGCATGGCCTCCGTCTTGAAGCGGGGAATGCGGTAAGCGAATTCGAAGGCGGACCGGGTGAAAATCCGCTGCTGCAAGACTTCCGTGATGCTCAGCTGGACCACTTGGAGCAACCCGCTCAAGGCGACTCCGGCGGTGACAATGACCATGAGGATGATCCAACTCGTGCTCACCCGTCCGGCCAAAATCAATCCGATGATGGCTTGAATGCCCAGGGGCAGCGACAAGGCCACCAATCCATTGACTGCGGCATAGAGGTAGACGAACAGGATGTCCCTCTGGTCGATCGCCAAAAGGCGAAGCAGGCGCTTCAACGGGCGAGTGGACTCGGATGTTCCGGCGTCGGGGGCCGCTGTACGCGGTCGTTCAGGCGTCGGGGGCATGGTAGTTGTTTAGAATGGCTCTAAATAAACACCTTTTCAGGCGATGGGTTCAAGGGTGCGGGCATCATTTCATGTTTTTTGTGCTATTCGAAAAGCTGATGCAGTTTTTGGCCCGGTTGACTGGCCAAAAGCCGCTGAGTGTAAGCATCCTCGGGTTCGGCCATCACGCGTTTCGCGTTCCCCAACTCCACGATGCGGCCTTCGTGCATGACGGCGATGCGATCGCAAAACGCTGCCACCACCTCCAAATCGTGGCTGATGAAGACGTACGTGAGCCCCCGTTCGCGCGCCAACCGATCCAGCAGCTGCAGCACGGCCTCCCGAATGGCGGTATCGAGCGCGGCCACCGATTCGTCCAGCACGAGGAACTCCGGATCCACCGCCAGCGCCCGAGCGATGACCACGCGGGCGCGCTGCCCTCCGCTCAACCCGCTCGGCAACCGCCCCGCGACGTCAGCCTCCAGCCCCACCTCGGCCAACAGCCGCTCCGCGTCCTCCGTCGGCCGGCCATGCACCTGCAACACCTCCCGCAACGCCGCCCCGATTGCCATCCGTGGGTTCAGCGCCGCGTACGGATCTTGGAACACGAACTGCCCCCTTTTTCGCAGCCGCGCCATCGCCTCCCGATCCTCCGCGTCGACCGGCGCCCCGTCGAACGCGATCCGGCCCGCCTCGATCGGCATCAGCCCCAGCATCGCCCGGCCCAACGTCGACTTCCCCGACCCACTCTCGCCCACCACCCCCAATCGCTCCCCCCGCATCACCTCCAAATCGATGCCGCGCAACGCCTGAAACGTCGCCTTCGGCCGCCCAAGCAAATCCCGCTCCGTCACAAACTCCTTCACCACCCCCTCCAATTCGATGAGCACCGGCCCGGTCGCCGCGTGCTCGTGCCGGACCTGCCGCCGGTGCGCCGCCAACAGGCTCCGCGTATACGGATGCGCCGGCCGCCCGAAGACGTCCCGCACGGCACCCGCCTCCACGACCTCCCCGTTGCGCAGCACCACCACGTCGTGGGCGATGTCGGCGACGACCGCCAAATCGTGCGTGATGAACAGCACCGCCAGGTCGTGCTCGGCCTGCAGTCGGCGCAGGAGATCCAGGATGGAACGCTGCACCGTCACGTCGAGTGCGGTCGTGGGCTCGTCGGCGATGAGGACCCGTGGCTGGCAAGCGAGGGCCAGAGCGAGCATGACGCGTTGCTTTTGGCCTCCGCTCAGCTCGTGCGGGTACTTGCGGGCCGACCGCTCGGGGTCAGGCAGCTCCACGGCGTCGAGCAACGCAACGGCTTCCTTCCAAGCGCTGCGCCGGTCGAGGCCGCCGTGCACGATGAGCGGTTCGGCGACCTGGTCGGCCACCCGCATCGAGGGATTCAAGGACGACATGGGGTCCTGGAACACCATGGACAACCCGCGTCCGAGCGGCGCCCCGGTTTGCAACCAGTCCGCCTCGCCTTCCCGCACCGAACCCGCCACGACGCGGCCGCCCGCGGGCAGCAGCCCCATGATGGCCGATGAGGTGACGCTTTTGCCGGAGCCGCTTTCGCCGACGAGTGCGGTGATTTGGCCTGCCTTCAACGTCAGGTCCACGCCGTGCGTCACGGGCGGTTGTTGCCCGAAGGCCACGGAAAGCCCGCGCACTTCCAGCACCGTCCGCCCGGCCATGCTCAGAGCGTTCCGCGGTTCTCTTGCTCCCGTTCGATGGCTTCGAAGAGCGCCTTGAAGTTGCCTTTGCCAAAGGACTTGGCGCCCTTGCGTTGGATGATCTCGAAGAACATCGTCGGGCGGTCCACCACCGGCTTCGTGAAGAGCTGCAGCAAGTAGCCTTCGTCGTCGCGGTCGATGAGGATGCCGAGCTCCTTGAGCGGTTCGAGGTCTTCGTCGATCGTGCCCACGCGATCGAGCACCGTGTCGTAGTAAGTCGCGGGAACTTGGAGGAACTCCACGCCGCGGTCGCGCAAGGCGGTTACCGTTTCGATGATGTTGTCCGTGGCCACGGCGATGTGCTGCACGCCGGCGCCTTGGTAGAAGTCGATGTACTCCTCGATTTGGGACTTCTTGCGGCCTTCCGCGGGCTCGTTGATGGGGAACTTGATGCGGCCGTTTCCGTTCGACATCACCTTCGACATCAACGCCGTGTATTCCGTGGAAATGTCTTTGTCATCGAAGGAAATGAGCTGGGCAAATCCCATCACGCGCGCATAAAAGTCCACCCACGTATTCATCTCGCCCCACCCCACGTTGCCCACCATGTGGTCCACGAACTTCAAGCCCACTTCCGGCGCGCGGAACGCGGGGTTCCAAGGCTGGTATCCTGGGAGGAATTCGCCGGTGTAGTCCTTCCGCTCTACGAACACGTGCACGGTTTCGCCGTAGGTTTCGATGGCGCTGAGCACCACGCGCCCATTCGCGTCTTCGAGCACCTTGGGTTCGAACACGCTCACCGCTCCCCGCGAAGTCGTTTCCTTCCAACTCTTCGTCGCATCGTCGACCCAAAGCGCCACGTTCTTCACCCCGTCTCCGTGCTTGTTCACGTGTTCGTTGATGGGACCGTCCGGCACGAGGGAGGTGGTCAACACCAGGGTGATTTTATCTTGGCGAAGGACGTAGGACACGCGGTCCTTCACGCCCGTTTCCAGTCCGGCAAAGGCCACGGGTTGGAAGCCCCAAGCGGTCATGTAGTAATGCGCGCTCTGCTTCGCATTGCCGCAGAAGAGTTCAATGTGGTCCGTACCGAGCAAGGGCAGGAAATCCTCCGCTTGCGGGACGACTTTTTCGAGTTCGGGTGAAGCGTTCATTTCGCGGTGTTTTCAGGGTTCAAAGGTAAGGCCGATCACATGCCGGGTTCGAGCCACGACGTGAGGTAATCGGGGTGTTCGATGTCCAGTGCTTGCTGCGTGACTTTCAAGGGACGGAAGGTGTCGACCATGACGGCGAGTTCCTCCGTTCCTTTCTTGCCGATGCTGGCCTCGTAGGTGCCCGGGTGCGGACCGTGGGGAATGCCGGCGGGGTGCAGGCTGATGTATCCGCGGTCGATGCCGATGCGGCTCATGAAGTCGCCTTCGACGTAGTACAGGACCTCGTCGCTGTCGATGTTCGAGTGGTTGTACGGCGCCGGAATGGACTCGGGGTGGTAGTCGTACAAACGGGGCACGAAGGAACAAATCACGAAGCCGTCCGTCTCGAAGGTTTGGTGAACGGGCGGCGGTTGGTGCACGCGCCCCGTGATGGGTTCGAAGTCGTGGATGGAGAAGGCGTACGGGAAGTGGTAGCCGTCCCAGCCGATGACGTCGAAGGGGTGGCTCGCGTAGACGTAGTCGTGCAGGAAGCCTTCTTTCTTGATCCGAATCGTGAATTCGCCGAGCGCGTCGTGCGTTTCGAGTTCGGACGGTGCGCGGAAATCGCGTTCGCAGAACGGGCTGTGCTCGAGCAGCTGGCCGAAGTGGTTGCGGTAGCGCTTGGGCGTGTAGACGGGGGAGGTGCTTTCGATGACGAGCAGGCGGTTCGCCGGGCCGTCGAAGGCGATGCGGTAAATCATCCCGCGCGGAATGACGAGGTAGTCGCCGGGGCGGAATGCGATGTTGCCGAGCATGGTGTGGAGCGTCCCCGAGCCGTCGTGGACGAACAGCACTTCATCGCAGTCCGCGTTTTTGTAGAACGCGTCCTCGGCCATGCTCGCCGTCGGGGCCGACAGCGACAGGGTGACGTCGCTGTTGAACAGGACGGGCGTCCGGCCGCCGAGGAAGTCCGGGTGCGGGGCCACTTGGAAGCCCTCGAGTTTGCGGCTGATCAGGTTTTGGTCCACGGCAGCCACCGGGCGCACATCCACGCTCGCCTCCACGCGCTTCACCATCGTCGGACGGTGCACGTGGTACAACAACGAGCTCATCCCCGCGAACCCGATGGTCCCGAACAACTGCTCGTAATACAAGGTGCCATCCGGCTTGCGGAATTGCACGTGGCGCTTTTGCGGGAACTTCCCCAGTCGATGATAAAAGGGCATGGCTTGCTTCGTCTTTCGCAGGCCAAATTACTTCAACTTCCGCCCCCGCTTCCTGACCTCCTTCGCTTAATCGGATTCCCGCGCGTACCAAGGCGCGGTGCCCTCCTTCGTCAGGTGCCATTTCAGCGCGAGCCGGGTGCCGGCCTGCAGCGGTTCGCCGACCGTCAGGCGGTTTTTCCGCACGATGGCCTTCATGCTCACGCCGGTTCGCTGGGAAACCGCCCAAAGCGTCTCGCCCTCTTGCACCGTGGTCCAGGCTTCGACGCCGCGCGACCGCTTCGGTTGGAGGTAGACGATTTCGCCCGCTTCGAGCGCGTGGTCGCTGCCCTTGCGTTCGACCTCGTTGTAGCGGTAGAACTGCCACCGCATCATGTCGAGGGAACGGGCGAGCGCTTCGTAGGTGTCGCCCGGTTGCGCCACGATGTACTGGATGGCGTTGTCGGAAAGGAGGACTTCTCGGCCTCCGACCAGCCGGTTTTTGGCCAAATCCGTTCGCGCTTCATCCAACTTGGCATCTTCGTCCATCAACGCGAGCGCCTGGTCGTCGTAGACGTACAATTCGTAGCGTTCCACGAGGTCGATGAGCTTGTCGGCGTATTGCGGATTCGTCGCGTAGCCGCATTGCTTCAGTCCCTTGGCCCACCCGCGGTAGTCCGTGATTTCCAGTTCGAACAGCGGCGCGTAGCGGGAGCGCTTGAGGAAATCGCTGTGGTCATTGAAGCTGTCGGCCGCGTCCTCATAGGCTCGGAAGCACTCGCCCTTCGCGTCGTCATCGTGGTACGTCCGGCCGCCGGTCCAGTCGCTGTGGCATTTGATGCCGAAGTGGTTGTTGGAAACGCGCGCGAGTTCGCTGTTGCCGTTGCCGCTTTCCAGGATGCCTTGCGCGAGGGTGATGCTGGCGGGGATGCGGTGATCGATCATTTGGCGGATGGCCACGTCGCTCCATTGCGCGATGTAGTCTTGCGGCTTGTTCGCAGGGGCTTGCGCGCGGGCGGATGCAGGCCAAATCGCCCACAACAGGCCGCACGCCACGTACAACAAACGGAAGGTCCACGTCTTCATCACCGCGCGAAGTTAGGCGGCGGGGGCAGCGCGTTGCCGCGGGCCGGCCGCCACCTATTAACGGCTCAATGTGGATTCCGATTGCGCCCGGCTTCGTCCGCCGCGATGGTGGCGCCCTCGATTTCGCGCATCACCGAACCGTCCGGGGCCAGGAATCGCCACGTGCCGGTCGGGAGACCGTCGTCGCCGTACAAGCCGTCGATGTACAGGGCGCCGTTGGGATGCCAGGTGCGGTAGGCTCCGATTTGGACCCCCTCCCGATACTGGTGCTCCGACCACGGCTTGCCATCCGGATAGAACGCCTGCCAAACCCCCGACTTGCGCCCCTCCGCATCGTACGCCTCCACCCGGTCGAGCTGCCCGTTTTCATGGTACACCCGCACGGCGAGCGTATCGCCTTGCGCCACGTCAGCCTCGCGCTTCACCTCGCCGCTCGGCCACGTCGCCGTCACCACCTGATCCACTTCGGGTTCGCTTCCACATCCGGCGATCGCCATCGCCGCCAACACCAGCATCCGGTTCATTTTTTCCGATCGATTGTGTAGTGCACCAAATCCATGAGCGCCGCACGCACCGCGCCCTCGGGGAACGCCTCCAGCATCGCCATGGCCTCGTCCAGCAACCCCTTCATCCGTCCGCGCGCATACGCCATGCCCGGTCCCTCGAGCACCGTTCGCATGACCTCTTCAACGGCTTTGGGGTCGTTGCTCCGGTACTTCACGAGCCGAATCAGCCGCCGCCGCTCTGAGCGGTCCGATTGCTGCAGCGTGTGGATCAGCGGCAACGTCATTTTCCGCTCTTTGATGTCCACTCCGGTCGGCTTGCCCGTTCGCTCGCCTTCACCGAGGTCCAGCAGGTCGTCTTGGATTTGGAATGCCAAACCCACCAATTCCCCAAACCGCCTCATCCGTTCCACCCCCTCAGCATCCGCCCCCGCCGCCGCCGCACCACACGCGCAGCACGCCGCAATCAACGACGCGGTTTTGCGCCGAATGATCTCGAAATACACCTCCTCCGTGATGTCCAGCCGCCGCGCCTTCTCGATCTGCAGCAACTCGCCCTCCGAAATCTCCCGAACGGCCTGCGACGTGATCTTCAGCAAATCGTACGTATCGTCCTCCACGGCCATGAGCAGGCCGCGCGAGAGCAAGTAATCCCCGACCAGCACCGCCACCTTCTTCCGCCAGAGCGCTTGGATCGAGAAGAATCCCCGCCGCATGTCGCTCTCGTCCACCACGTCGTCGTGCACCAGCGTGGCGGTGTGCAGCAATTCGATGAGCGAGGCGGCCACTTGCGCCCGGCGGCCGAGCGGTTCACTGAAGGGTTGGTCGGTGTGCAACCGCGCGCTCAGGAACACGAACAGCGGCCGCATCTGCTTGCCGTTGCGCCGGAGGATGTGCCGCATGATGACGTTCAGCAGCGCCACGTCCGTGCGCATCGCCTCGCGGAAGTGCACTTTGAACGCCTGCATGTCGGCGGCCACGGGGGCCTGGATGTCGGAGATGCGGCTCATGCGAGGTGCAAAGGTACGGCGTGCGAGGGGTTGGCTATCTTTGGGCCAAATCTCGTTCCATGATCCGATCCATGACCGGCTACGGCAAGGCCACCGGCACCATCGGCAACCGCCGGTACACCGTCGAAATCCGCTCCCTCAACGGGAAGCAGCTCGACCTTTCGGTGCGCATGCCCAGCGCCTTCCGCGAGTGGGAGATGGCCCTGCGCAAGCAAGTCGGCGCGGAACTCATTCGGGGAAAGAGCGACCTTTCCATTTCCTACGAACAGGACGAGGCGGAAACCCGCAACCAGCTGAACGGTCCGGTTCTCCGGGCCTACCTGGAAGACATGCGGCTCCTCGCCCAAATCGAAGAACTGCCTTTGGTCGATCCCCTCGGCGCTGCGCTGCGCTTGCCGGATGTCGTGCGTCAGGCGAAGGACGAAGTGGATGAGTCGACGTGGTCGGCCCTCGACGCGCTGGTCGCCGAAGCACTCGCGGCATTCAATGCCTTTCGCGAGCAGGAGGGCCGGGCCCTGGAAGCGGATTTCCGTCAGCACCTCGATTCAATTGCCGCGGTGGAGGCCGACCTCGACCCCTTGCTCGACGCCCGCCTTGAACGGGTAAAATCCCGCATCCACGCCCACCTTGAGGACGTGATGCAGCGAGGCCGGATCGATGAGAACCGGTTCGAGCAGGAGGTGCTGTTCTACGTGGAAAAGATGGACGTAAGCGAGGAACGGGTGCGGCTCCGGGCGCATTTGGCCCTGTTCCATGAAATCCTGGAGGGCGAGCCCGGGCAAGGGAAGAAGCTTGGTTTTGTGGCGCAGGAAATCGGCCGCGAAGTGAACACGCTCGGTTCGAAGGCCAACGATGCGGAAATCCAGCGCCTCGTGGTCGGCATGAAGGACGATTTGGAGAAAATCAAGGAGCAGGTGCTCAACGTGCTGTGATGGCTGCTGCGCGATCCAAGGGCAAGGCCGTCATCTTTTCCGCACCTTCGGGTTCGGGAAAAACCACCATCGTGCGGCATCTGCTGCAGCACGTCAGCCACCCCATGGGCTTTTCGGTCAGTGCCACCACGCGGCCGCAGCGAGGCCAGGAACGCGATGGCGTGGACTACCATTTTCTGTCGCTCGACGCGTTCAAAGCGCAGGTCGCCGCGGGCGCGTTCGTCGAGTGGGAGGAGGTGTACCCGGGCAAGTGCTACGGGACGTTGCGTTCCGAGTTGGATCGCATGTGGGCAGCAGGCCAAACCGCACTCTTCGATGTCGACGTCGAAGGGGGCGTGAACTTGCGCAACGCCCTCGGCGAAGCGGCCCTGAGCGTGTTCATTCGCCCGCCATCCCTTGCGGTTCTGCGCGAACGCCTCGAAGGCCGCGGCACCGACGCGCCCGACGTCATCGAAGAACGGCTGCTCAAGGCGGAACGCGAACTGGCCTACGAGGATCAGTTCGATGTGGTGTTGGTGAACGACGATTTGGCCACGGCCTGCCGCCGCGCAGTGGAACTCGTCGAGGCGTTCATTGCCCCTGCGGAATCCCCGGCTTCATGATGGGTCCGCGCAACGTTGGCCTCTATTTCGGTTCGTTCAACCCCATTCACATGGGGCACCTCATCATTGCGAACCACATGGCGCAGTCCACGGACCTCGATGAGGTGTGGCTCGTGGTCACTCCGCAATCGCCGCATAAGGCGAAGGGCGCCCTCATCGCGTTTGCGGACCGGATGCAAATGGTGCGGCTGGCGATTTCCGATAACCCAGCGCTTTCGGCCACGGACGTCGAAGCGAACCTGCCCGAACCGCATTACACGGCGGCCACCATGCGCCACCTGCGCGGCGCGCATCCGGAGCTGGTCTTCAGCATCATCATCGGGGAGGACAATTTCGAGACGCTGCACACCTGGAAAGATCACGAGGAGTTGCTTCGCGAACACCGGTTCCTCGTGTATCCCCGGCGGACACCGGACGTTCCGTCGCCCGCGCTGGATGGTCAAGCCGTGCCGTTGAACCACCCCCACGTCGAACACTGCAATGCGCCCATGATCAGCATCTCCTCGACGTATTTGCGCCAGGCGATTTTGGCCAATCAAGACATCCGCTACTTGCTGCCGGACAAGGTGCTCCACTACATCGGGAGCAATCACCTTTACGAGGATTGATCAGGTGTTGTTGAAGGCGTTCATCGTGCGCCCCAAACCCGCAGTCGCAAAGCTCCACGTGCTCTCCACACACCGCTCGAGGCGCTCCGGCAAGGCGTTTCGCTCCTCTGCGGTCCACTTGCCCAACACGTAATCCACCTGCGCCCCGCGGTGGAAGGCGTCCCCGATTCCGAAGCGCAGCCGGGGATACTGCGTGGTGTTCAATACGGACTGAATGTCCTTCAGTCCATTGTGTCCGCCGTCCGAGCCCTTGCCTCGAATCCGCAACGTGCCGAAGGGCAAGGCCAAGTCATCCGTGATGACGAATACATTTTCCACCGGGATCTTCTCAGCGTCCATCCAATACCGCACGGCCTTGCCGCTGAGGTTCATGTAGGTGGACGGCTTCAACAGCACGAACGTGCGCGCTTTAAAGCGGAACGTGGACACGTCGCCCAGTCGGGCGGGGGCAAACGATGCTCCCCGCGACTGGGCGATGGCGTCCACGACCTTGAACCCGATGTTGTGTCGGGTGTCCTCATATTCAGCACCCGGATTTCCGAGACCGACGATGAGGTACTTCATGTGCTTACGCTTCAGCAGCTGCAGCAGCGGCCATGGCGGCACGCGTACGCTTCACAGATGCGATGAGGGTGGAGTCGTTGAGCAGGATCTCGGAGCCTTCCACTTGGAGGTCACGCACCCGGAGGTTGCTTCCGATTTCCAAGCCGGAAATGTCGACGGAGATGACCTCGGGCAAGTTGTTCGGCAAGCCGCGAACCGGCACCCGACGGTACTGCAATTCGAGGCGGCCACCGTTCATCACACCGGGGGACGTGCCCGTGGTGCGGACGGGCAATTCCACGCGTACCGGCTTCTGCTCGTCGAGCAACAGGGCATCGATGTGCACGATGTGATCGGTCACCGGGTGGAACTGGATCTCCTGAAGGATCGTGTCGTACTTCGTGCCTTCGACGTCCAATGCGATGCGGAAGACGTCCGGGTTGATGACCAACCGTTCGATGTCCAGTTTTGCAACGTGGAAGTGAACTTGCTCGGTGCCTCCGTAGAGGACACCCGGGACACGGCCTTCCTTGCGGAGGGTCGCAGCATCTTTTTTCCCTACGCTCCCACGCAAGGAGCCGCTCAATGATGCAGTTTTCATGATAGTATGTTGTTAAACAATGAGTTCTGAACTGATGGAACGCTCTTCTACGAGGCAGGTGAGCGTTTTTGCGAACAAATCGTGGACTGGAAGGACCTTGATTTTCGCGGTGTCTGCGCCTTCGCGCAGGGGCATGCTGTCGGTGATCACCAACTCCGTGAGGCTGCTGTTCGCAATGCGCTCGTAAGCCGGACCGCTGAGGACACCGTGGGTGCACAGCGCGCGAACGCTCTTCGCACCGTGCTCCATCATGAGGTCCGCGGCTTTCGTGAGCGTGCCGGCCGTGTCGCACATGTCGTCCACCAACACCACGTCCTTGCCCTTCACGTTTCCAATGACGGTCATGGACTCGACTTGGTTTGCCACTTCGCGCTGCTTGTAGCAGATGGCCATGTCCACCCCGAGCCGCTTTGCGTAGCTGTTGGCGCGCTTCGTTCCACCGGTGTCGGGCGTGGCGATGCACAGGTTCGTGCGGTCGAGTTGCTCGAGGTAGGGGATGAAAATCGTGCTCGCATAGAGGTGGTCGACCGGGACTTCGAAGAAGCCTTGGATTTGGTCCGCGTGCAGGTCCATGGTGATGAGGCGGTCGATGCCGGCTGCGGTGAGCAGGTTGGCGACCAACTTCGCTCCGATGGCCACACGGGGTTTGTCCTTGCGGTCTTGCCGCGCCCAACCGAAGTACGGAATCATCGCGATGATGCGCTTGGCGCTGGCGCGCTTTGCGGCGTCGATGAGAAGCAGCAATTCGAAGAGGTTGTCGGTCGGCGGGTAGGTGCCTTGGATGATGACCACTTCCTTGCCCCGAACGGTTTCCTCAATGCTCACTTGAAACTCCCCGTCGCTGAATCGCGTGGTGTTCACGGGAATCAAATCCGCGCCGAACGCTTCCGCGACGCGGGCGCCAAAGGCGTGGGAGGAAGAACCAGCTAGGATTTTGAGCATGACGGGGCAGGCTTTTTGAGGCTGCAAATGTAGTGCATTCCGTGCTGAAGACCAAGGGGTTTGCGCAGCGGCCATCAATGGAGCGAAAAGCGCACGGGCAGGGTGTATTGAACCCGAACGGGTCGGCCTTGTTGGCGCCCTGGTTGCAACACCGGAAGCCCTTCGATGCATTCGAGGGTGGTGCCGTCAAAGGCCGTGTGAGGCGACTTCAAAATGCGCGGATTCCGGACGCGTCCGTCTTCGTCAATGATGTACTCGAGGTAGACCACGCCGTCGATGCCTGCGTCCCGCATGTGCCGTGGGAATTCCACGCATTGTTGCATGTGTTCGATGATGCGCTGTTCGGTGCACTGCCGCTCGCCATCGGGGTCGAGGACATCGGCGCACTCGGGGAAGGCGGGCATGTGATCGGCGACCAACAACGTCGCGGGTTCGCTGCTGAACACCGGCTCAGGCTCCGGACCGAACAGGTCGTCCCAGCCCGAAAAGAAACCCGGGTCGGGTTCGGGCCCCAAGGGGCCGCTCCCGATGGGGGCCGGCCGCGGTTCGGGGTGCACGAGGGGCGGAGTCGTTGGCGCAGGCGGCGGGGGTGGTTTCACGGGAACAGAAGCCGGAACGACTTCCACTTCCAAAACGTCCGTCGGCAGGGACGTGAACGCCGCCGCGCGCGCGGTTGACCATTCAAACGAGGTCCATTCGAATGCCGCCCATGTCAAGGCGAGGGCAGCGGTCAGTCCCATCAGGAACGTGGGTGGGGTGGGTTTGGACATGAAAAAAGGGATTGAGAACCAACCCCTTTCGAATACTGTGCCACACTGTGTTAACGCCGCGTCAGGATGCGATCAATTTGAATCCCTTTCCGTGGACGTTCATGATTTCAATGGTCGGGTCGTTCGACAGGTGCTTCCGGAGTTTGGCAATGTACACGTCCATGCTTCGTCCGTTGAAGTAGTTGTCGTCTCCCCAAATCGTGCGCAGCGCGAACGGGCGCTCGAGCAATCCATTTTTGTGCTTCGCCAGCAGGTAGAGCAGTTCGTTCTCCTTGGTGGTCAGGCGCTTCTCTTCGGATCCGTGGGTGAGTTTTTGCGTGTTGTAGTCGAACGCGTATTCGCCGATGCGGAATTGGCTGACTTCTTCCCCCTCTTCCGGAAGGGCCGCGGATCGCCGCAAAATGGCGTGGATGCGCATCAGCAATTCGTCCATGCTGAACGGCTTTGTCATGTAGTCGTCCGCGCCGACTTTGAATCCCTGCAGCGTATCCTCTTTCGCCGAACGCGCTGTGAGGAACAAAATCGGCAACTGACGCGATTCCCGCCGGATCTCCTCGGCCACTTCGAAGCCGTCTTTGCGCGGCATCATGACGTCGAGCAATGCGAAATCGAACGAATGGCGGTGAAATTCCTTCAATCCTTCCACGCCGTCTTTCGCCCAAACCGTTTCGAACCCTTTGGCGTTCAAGTAATCAGAAAGGAGTCGGCCCAAATTTGGGTCGTCCTCGCACAACAAGATGGATGTTTTCGTTTCGGTGCTCATGTCAACGTTCAGGTTGGGTTTTCGGCAATTCAATCACAAACGTGCTGCCCTTTCCAGGTTCGCTCTCAACGTGGATGGACCCGTGATGGCGCACAACCACCGTGCGCACATAACTCAAACCGAGTCCAAATCCTTTCACGTCGTGAACGTTTCCCGTGGGGACACGATACAACCTATCAAAGACCTTGCCTAAATGTTCTTTCGGGATGCCGATGCCGTTGTCTTTGAACCGAAACTCCACGCCGTTCGGGGTGTTCCGGCTGGAAATTTCGAGCAGCGGATTCTCGGATGCGTACTTCAGTGCGTTGTCCATGAGGTTGTAAACCACGTTCGTCAGGTGGATGCGATCGGCCTCGATGACCGGACTGCTCGCCGTGAGGTTGAGCTCCACCTTTCCTCCCCGTTTTACGGTTTGGATGGCCAAATTCTTGACCACTTCCTTGATGACATCGTGCGCGTTCAATGGCTGCATGAACAACCGCATGCTCCCCGAATCCGCGAGGCTCGCTTGCAACACGTTCTCCACCAACACCCCGAGCCGCTTGTTCTCCTCCCGAATGAGGCCCACGTAGTGCTTCAAGGTTTCTTCGCTCCTGCGCATGTCCGGGTCGTTCAGCGCTTCCGCGGCGAGTCCGATGGTGCTGATGGGCGTTTTGAGTTCGTGCGTCAAGTTGTTCATCAAATCGCGTCGAATGCGGTCGATGCGCTTGTTGCGGTTCGCGGTGATGACGGCGCTGAACAGGCCGGCGGCGATGATCGCAAGCATCACTCCCGTCAACGCGAATTGGCCCAACAAATTGTGCAGCAAGTAGCGGTCGAGCGAGGGGAAGTGCACGCACAGCCGCAGCGGCTCAGCCACCACGCAGTACCCTTCTTCGGTCAGCGCCGCCCGGTGCTCCTCATCGGCCTCTTCCAGCCGAACGGGTTGGCCAAACCGATCGAACACACCGATGACGGGCACCGCGGCAATGCCGTGTTCGTGCAGCGCTTCTTGAATCAAACTGTCCACCATGAAGGCATCCATCCGCTGCAACATCGTGCGTTCCGCCCCGCTCAGTGCCGTTCCGATGGAGGGAATGCCGGGGTCGGAATTCACGGCTTCCAATTGGGCTTGAAGGGCCGCTGCGGAGGGCTGTGTGAGGAAATCCCCCACCTCGGAAAGGGCGTGGGCGACGTTGTCGTCGAACAGCTGCTGCTTCATGCGCACCGACGAACGCAGCCAATGGATTTGGATGGTGCTCATGCCCAAGAAGGCGAACACCATGGCAATGATGAACCACGGGATGCTCTTTGTGCGTCGGTTGGCCATAACGATTCAAAGTTACTCCCGGGAAAGCCACGCCGCGGGTTTCATCAACATCCCTTAACAAACCCGTCACGGCCACGTCACCCTTACCGCTGAACTTCGAACCATCAAAGGCCCTCATGGCGGTGGGCCGAGGTTTGACGGTCCTCCAACTGGACGAGATGGGGCTTCACAACGGTGGGGCTCCATTTTTTAACCCCCGTTTTGCAGCCGTTCCATCAGCCCGCTTTGGTAGGTTCTGCCGACGGGCAATTCCTTCCCCTTGACCCAAACGGCCGTTCGGTTCCACCGCTCCACGTGTCCGATCTGCACCGCAAAGCTTCGGTGGATTCGCACGAACCGGTCTTCGGGTAGCTTCTCCAAGAAGTTGCTCAGGGTGGACCGCAGCACGTGCGTCCGTTCCCGGGTGTGGATTTCCAGGTACATCCGGTTGCTTTCGAAGAATAGGATTTGGTCCAAATCCACCCGCACCCGGCCATAGCCATCCGGAAGGAAGATCCCATCGTTCATCGCGCGCTGGCTTCCCGATGCGGCCAAGGCCAACTCGATGCTCGAATACAAGTCATCCGCGGTGAACGGCTTCACCACATACCCCGCCGGCCGGGTCGGTTTCGCCCGCTCAATGGTCGCCGGATCCGCGTACGAGGTCAAAAAGATGAACGGCGTTTCGCCGCGCTCTCGAATGACATGCGCCACGTCGATGCCATCGCGCTTCCCACCGAGCGCAATGTCAATGAGGGCCAAATCCACCGGCACCTCTTCCAACAAGTTCAAGGCCTCGCGGTGCGACCGCGCGTGCCCCGACACGTGGTAGCCCAGGGCCCGAAGTTCCTTGCGGATGAAGCCCGCGATGATGGGTTCGTCTTCGACAATGAGGATGTTGGGGGGATGGTTCATGTGGCATCGGATTCTTCAAAAGTCCAAATCAATCGCGACCTGGCCCGCGGGCTCACGCGCACCACACCGCCGAGTTGGTGCACCATTTCGGCCACCAACCAAAGCCCCAACGAGCGCTCGTCGCTGAAGGTGATGTCCGGCGGCAGCCCGAGACCGTGGTCGTCATAGTACGCGGTAAACCGGCCTTTTTCCGCCCGCCGCAGGTGAAGCTGCACGTCGACGGTTTCGGCGTCCGGCTGCGAATGCTTGAACGTGTTCGTGATGAGTTCGTTCAAAATCAAGCCCATGGGAATGGACATGTCGAGGTCCATCTCCACGTCCCGCCCGGAGACGTGCAACTGCGCATCCGCCGCGTCCCAGCCGTACAGCTTGCAGTTCAGGTCGAACAAGCGCCCAGCGAAGTGCTGAAACGAGAGCGATTTCGTCTCTCCCGCTTGGTGAAGCTCTTGGTGAACCAAGGCGATGGACGCAATCCGCGAACGCCCTTCACGCAGCGTGCGCTTCGCCTCCTCGTGCTGCACATGCGTTGTTTGCAGGTCGAGCAAGTTGCCCACGATTTGCATGTTGTTCTTCACCCGGTGGTGGACTTCTCTGAGGTAGAGGTCTTTGAGTTGAATGGCTTCTTCGAGGGAGGCGGTGCGTTCGGCGACCAGCCGTTCGAGTTGCTGCGTGCGGCGTTTGGCCTGCAGGAAGATGCCCCAGGCCAAAACCAGCACCGTCGCCGCAAGCCCCATTCGGAAGGCGAGCGTCTGCGTCCACGCCGGCTCCATCCGAATCGGGATGAGGAGCCCGTTTTTCGACCACTGTCCACCCCGAAACCGCGCCCGGACTTCGAGCGTGTAGTTCCCGGGATCCAACCCGGCGATGCGCACGGAATTGCTTTTCGTTTCGTGCCAATTCTCGTCAGCTCCCAGGATCCGCGTGGCGTACGTGTGCCCACCGGGCCCCCATTCGAGCAGCCGAAACTCCGCGGTCAGGATGGGAAAGGACGGCGTCAACCGCACCACGGATCCGGACGCCCAATCCGAATACACGTCCCGCTTCCCGCCCGACTCGGTTCCCAGCGCATCCAAGGCCAGGACCCCGATGTTCGCATTGGCTTCGAACGACTGGCAGTCCCAAAACGACGGGTCCACCACCGTCAGCCCGTCCAGTCCGCCGAAGTACAACCGACCCGAAGCGCCCGCAGCGAAGGAAGTTCGGTTGAACTCAAGCTGGTGCAGCCCTTCGGTGCGGCCGAACACATCCACCGCCTCCGAGTTGATGTGAAACCGCATGATCCCCCGATCGCTCGAAAGCCACAAGTTGCCGCATTTGTCCTCGAGCACCGCGTAGATCCGGTCATCCGACAGGCCCGTCCGCCGTTGGAAAGGCCTCGAAGTGTGGGCCTTGAGGTCGAACGCCACCATCCCATGCGTGGCGGTTCCCATCCAGCACACGCCTTGGATCACGAGCAAGCTGTACACCGCGTAGTCCACCGATGGGAACGGGTGCAAGGTGCGCGAGCCGTCTTCGTATCGCCACAACCCCGTCGAGGTGCCGAGCAGGACTTCCCGTGGCCCGATCCGCTCCATGCCATACACGTCGCCGAGTTCATCGCGTTGTTCGGGCGTTTGGGTGATCGCTTCCGCTTGTGCCGTGCGCCGGTTGAATCGGGTCAAACCGTGGTGCCCCATGAGCCAAACATCCAGGGCTTCATCCAACGGTTCGAGCGACCAGCAATCGATGACCGAGGTCGTTGCAACCGGCTGCAGGGTGCCTGTCATGCGGCCTTCGTGCCATTGCCCGTTGCCCGCGATGATGAGCGAGTCGTCTGAAAGCCGCGCCACCGCGCTCAAGCCGGAGTGCTCAGGAGCGAGCAGGATGGAGGGGGTCCAGCCCGATTCGGTGCGGTGCAAGCGGTAGGTTTGGCCCAAATCGTTGCAGAAAATGAGCGTGTCGGGCGACCATTCCAGCAGCGTGCGCATCGAATTCAGGCGAGCGGGGGAATTCGGCTGGGGCCGCAGCGGCTTGGATAGGGCGTTGAACCCGGTTTGGTGAACCTCAACGTGGGTGATGCCGTGGCTTGAGCAAATCCACCCATCGTCCTTGCTCGAAAACCGAATCTTCGTCACGCGCCGACCCCATTCCACGTCTTCCGTGATTTCATCCTGCCAAATCAGTTCATTCGCGGCGTTGAAAATCAGCAAGCGGTTGCCGTGGATCACCCAAGCGTGTCCGGTGTAAGGGTTTTCGCTGAGGAAGCCGAATTTCGGGTGGAGCTCACCGTATCCGCTCACGCGCTCGACGCCCGCACCGGTCCAGGATTGCAAGCCGCCATCGGGATGGAAGCACAACACGGATCCATCGCTGCCCCAGCGCATGGTCCCTCGCTGCAGGGCTTCCTTCAGTGCTTTGCTCGAAGGCCCGACTTGAAATTCCCCGTCGAATTCGTGGATGAGGCCGGCTCCTTTGGAAAAGTCGCGGTGGTGCCAAATGAACCACGACCCTTTTCGGGGGTCGGTGTGCAGGGGCTCGATCCAGTTGATGGAATCCCCCCCGCTGAATTCCGTTCGAAATGCGGCTCCATCGAGTTGCCCGATGCGCCCCCCATCGCCGCTGATCCAAACGCCTTGGCTCGACCGCATGAAGTGCACGTTGTGCCAACTCGGGAAGTGGAGGGCGGCTTGCGCTTCGAGGGTGTGGGGGCCAAATCGGGGAATGCTGTCCCAGCGCACCCAGTCGCGCAAACCGCTGGCGCCCAGCCACAACGTGCCGGACGGATCGAGGGCCAGCGTCCGCAAGTTGAGGGCCTCTCCGAAGGGCTCGAAGCGCGCGCCGTCGAAACGATTCAGTCCTTTCGCGGTGGAACACCAAAGGAACCCGTGGTCGTCGAGGGTGATGTCGGTGACTTGTTGGCTCGAAAGCCCCGATTCCACGTTGTAGTGCTGCCAGTGCACGGCGAGGTCGCCCTCCGGGAACGGAAGGGTCGGGGAGGGATTTGATGTCCAAACACCCCAGCAGCACGCCGTGGTCAAGAGCAGGAATTTCAGCGGAAGAATTTCAGCACGAGTTACGCCATCTTGCGCGGAGTGACAATGCATTCAGCCATTGATTTCGGCCGTTGCGCAATATCTTCGTAGTGCTCATGATCCCCCAGTCCACCATCTCCCAAATCCTCGAAACCGCCGTCATCGAAGAGGTGATCGGCGACTTCGTGGAGTTGAAAAAACAGGGGAGCAGCTACCGCGGACTGAGCCCGTTCACGAACGAAAAGACCCCGTCGTTTTACGTCATTCCGCAGAAGGGCATCTTCAAGGACTTTTCCAGCGGAAAGGGCGGCAGCCTCATCACGTTCCTCATGGAGCTTGAGAGCATGACGTATCCGGAGGCGTTGCGGTTTTTGGCCAAACGCTACAACATCGAAATCGAAGAGCGCGAGCAAACCCCCGAGGAGCTGGCCGCGCGGAGCGAAAAGGAGAGCATTGCCGCCGTGGTGGCGTGGGCGCAGAAGTGGTTCACGGAACAGCTGCACGAGACCGAGGCGGGGCAGGGCATCGGGTTGTCGTATTTCGCAGAGCGCGGCTTTCGGCCGGAGATCATCAAGCGGTTCTTGATCGGGTATTCCCCGGATGTTTGGGATGCGTTTTCGACGGCGGCGGTGGCGGCTGGCTACGAGCCGAAGTGGCTTGTGGCGGCGGGGTTGTCGCGGGAGCGGGACAGCGGCGGGCTGTGGGACTTCTTCAAGGGGCGGGTGATGTTCCCGATCCGGGACGTGACAGGGCGGGTCATCGGATTTGGCGGGCGGACGCTGAAGAAGGAGAAGGACGTTGCGAAGTACTTCAACAGCCCGGAGAGCCCGCTGTATCACAAGAGTGACGTGCTGTTTGGCATCCATTTGGCCAAACCCCACATCACGAAAGAAGACCGCGTCCTCCTCGTCGAAGGCTACACCGACGTCATGGCGCTCCACCAAGCGGGGCTCGAAAACGCGGTCGCTTCCAGCGGCACGGCCCTGACGGACGGCCAAATCAAGATCATCCGCCGCTTCACGAAAAACGTGACGGTCCTCTTCGACGGCGACGCGGCGGGGATTCGCGCCTCCCTCCGCGGCATCGACCTGCTCCTCGCCGCCGGCCTGAAAGTCAAGGTCCTCCTGTTCCCCGACGGCGACGACCCCGACAGCTATTCCCGCAAGGTCAGCGCCTCGGAGCTCCAGCGCTTCGTGGCCGAGGAAGCACAGGACTTCGTGGCCTTCAAGGCCCAAGCCCTGCTCGCCGATGCCGGTGGCGACCCCTTGCGTCGTTCGGAAGCGGTCCGGAGCGTGGTGCAGTCCATCGCGGCCATTCCCGACGCCATCGAGCGGAGCGTGTACATCCAAGCCTCGGCCGCTCAACTGAGCGTCGGGGAGGACTTGCTCCAGGGCGAGGTCAACAAGGCGGTGCTGAAGTTGGCCGAAGAACGGCGGAAGGCCGAGGAGCGGGCGAAGCGCGCCGCCTCGACGGTGCGCACGCCCCAGGGCCGCATGTCCGGTTTGCGCCCCGCCGCCTCGCTGCCCGAACCGCCGCCTTACACCGACGCGCCGCCTTACACCGACGCGCCGCCGCTGCCCGACGCGCCGCCGCTGCCCGACGCGCCCCCGCTGCCCGACGAACCGCCGCTGCCCGACGCGCCGCCGCACCCCGCCGATGCCGGTTGGGCCATCGCCCCCGACGGCACCATCCCCGGATGGACGGGCCCCCACGCCCCGCCCCCGCCCGCCGAACCCGGCTGGATGTCCGACGACGGTCCGGAAGTCGCCCCGGTCGAACCGATGGCCACCCCCGGGTTGCTCGACGTCCCGCGTCGGTACTTCTTGGAAAAGGATTTGGTCCGACTGCTCGTGAATTATGGCGGCCACCCCGTGGACGTGACCGTGGAGGGCGAAGAGGAGCCCGTCACCGAGCGTCACCCCTTCGCCGAATGGGTCATTCACACCCTTGAGCTGGAACAAATCGAACTCCAGTCATCCGGTTTCCAGCGCGTCATCGACTTCGCCGTGCAGTGTTTGGACGAGCACCTCATTCCGGAGTTCAGCAAGCTCCTGCAGGACCCGGATCCCGAGCTGCAGCGCGTGCTCGCCGACGCGATGATGGTGCAACACGTGGTGTCCCAAAACTGGGCCATCCGCCACCAAATCTACCCGGAGCTCGAAGAGGACCACCTCGAAAAGGCCCTGATGGACGCGATGCACCTGTTGCGACTGGACAACATCCAACAGCGGATCAAGGCGATTTCGTCGGAACTCGTCGCGCTCGATCAGCAACCCGACACGGACGCTGCGGTGGACGAACTGCTCGCGGAGCGCATTCGGCTGGATCGCGAAAAGTCCGAATTGGCGAAGTACTTTGGCTCCACCATTTTGCCTTACGAATGAGCGGACTGCGCACTTTTTTGGAATCGGGATTCACCATCGGTAAGTACAGCTTTACGGCGCTGGACGTGTTCGTCGTCCTCGGGATCTTCGCGCTTGCGCAGGTGATGCTGTGGCTGGGGCGGCTGTTCTTGAACCGGTCCATGCTGCGGCGGCGCGTGGACCAGGGCAAGCAGTTCATGATCCGGCGGATTTGGCGGACCCTGGTTTACCTCGTGGCGGGGATGTCTGCGCTGAGCACCATCGGGGTGGAAATGAAGGTGCTGTTCGCGGGTTCTGCGGCGCTGTTGGTGGGGGTGGGCATCGGATTGCAGGGTTTTTTCAACGACGTGGTGTCGGGGTTTGTGCTGTTGTTTGAGGGCGGGGTGCGCGTGGGGGATGAGCTGGAAATCGAGGGTTCGCTCGTGCGGGTGGAGCGGATTGACTTGCGTTCGACGCGGGTGATCACGCGGTCGGGGGACTTGATCGTCTTGCCCAATGGCATGTTTGCAGGCCAAAGCGTGCGCAACTTCACCCAAGGGCGCGACCGCACCCGGCTCGACGTCCGGGTCGGCGTGGCCTACGGCTCCGACACGGTCCTCGTTTCGGACCTGCTCGTCCAGGCCATGCGGGCCCAACCCGAAGTGGCGGACAACGAAGAAATCGTGGTCATCTTCGAGGACTTTGGCGACTCGGCTTTGGTCTTCGAAGTGCGCTCCTGGATCCGCTCACCGTGGACCATCGATCGCATCAAGAGCGACATCCGCTTCCGCATCGATGCGCTCTTCCGCGAGCACGGCGTTGTGGTTCCGTTCCCTCAACGGGACGTTCACCTCATCCCTCAGTCCTGAGCCTCTCGCACGTCGATGACGTGGAGGTTGAGTTTGATCTCATCGGGCGCCGAACGCGCTTCCAACCACGTATTGCGCACCAGCGTGTAGACGATATCAAAGGCATGCCATTGCTTGAGCAGCGGCAGCAGGTGGCCCAAATTGAACCCCACCGCCTCAATCGATCCGGACCATTCCGGCTGCGTGACGAACAGCTTCAAGTGCTTGCCTTCCGCTCCCACCGCCCGCGGTGCTTTCGCGCACCGCACATTGCGGCTCATGAACACCGGCAACGGATTGCCCGGACCAAACGGTTCCAGCGTTTCCAATCCCCGGAACATCGCCGGCGTCAGCTCGGACAAGGGCAACTCGGCGTGGTACGTCACCCGGGGCTTGGGCTCGCGCCCGGCAAGCTGCTCGCCGATGGCTTGCTCGAACCGTTCCCTGAATTCCGGCAAGTCCTTCTTATGCAGCTGCAACCCAGCCGCCATGGGATGCCCCCCGAATTGAATGAGCAGGTCGCTGCACGCGCCCAGTGCGTGGTGGATGTCCACGCCATCCACGCTCCGTGCGCTGCCGATGAGGGTGGTGCCCTCCTCTGAAAGCACGAGCGAAGGCCGGTAGCGGTGCTCCACCAGGCGGCTCGCCACGATGCCGACCACCCCGCGGTGCCAATGCTTGCCGTAAACCAAATTGCAGTACCGATTCCGCTCATCTTGGTCCACCAATTCGATGGCCTTCGCGGTCATGTCTTCGTCCACCTCCCGGCGGATTTGGTTCCAATTCTCCAACAACCGAGCGCATTCTGCGGCGCCATTTTCGCAGGTCTCCAACAACAGGTTCACGGCCGTCATGGCATCCTCCATCCGCCCAGCGGCGTTGATGCGCGGCCCCAGCGTGAAGCTGATGTCGCGGATGGTGGCCGGAGCTTCCCGAATGTCTGCTGCACGGAGCATGGCGCGCAACCCGGGCCGTTGCAATTCCTTGAGCCGCTTCAATCCGTGGTGCGCGAGGATGCGGTTTTCGTTGACCAAATCCACGAGGTCCGCCCCAATGCTGATGGCCACCAAGTCCAATTCTTCCAACAGGTTGTCCTGTGGAAAATCCATCCGAAGGGTCAGCGCTTGCAGGAGCTTGAACGCCACCCCACACCCCGATAATTCCTTGAATGGATACGTGCAGTCGGGGCGCTTGGGATTCAGCAAGGCCAAAACCGAAGGCAACTGCTCCTCGGGAAGGTGGTGGTCGCAGACGATGACGTCGATGCCCTTCTTTTTCGCGTACGCCAGCGACTCAAAATCCTTCGTGCCGCAATCGAGCGTGATCATCAGCGTGCATCCTTGATTGGACGCAAAAGCCACCCCTTCCATGCTCACCCCGTGCCCTTCGTCGAAGCGCTTGGGCACATACGGCGTCACCTCCGAGCCCAATCCCGTCAGGAACCCAGAAATCAAGGCCACAGCGGTCGTTCCGTCGACGTCGTAGTCCCCGTAGACCATGATGCGTTCCCCCCGCTGCACCGCTTGGTGCAACCGTTCGGCCGCCGCATCCATGTCTTTCATGCCACTGGGGTCGAGCAGGTCGTCAGCGGAAGGCGTCAGGAATTTTCGAGCGGCCTCGGCGGAATCGATGCCGCGCTGTACCAACAGCCAAGCAACCAAATGGGTCAGCCTTGCGTTCATTTGCAAGTCCGACACCTTCTGACCGTCAGGCCGGGGTTCCGCTGTCCAAGGGGTTTCTTCCATGTGATTGAGCCCCGCAAGTTCGTCAAAAAAAGATGGTTGTTCCTGCCTTCAACGTATCTTGGTGCCGGTTTCTAAAATTAGACCATTGAAACGCAATCACATGTCTGCATTGAAACGTATTGCCTCTGCCTTGCCGATGTTGGCTTTGCCGCTGGCGTTCATCCTGTTCACCGGTTGCCTCAACGAGGACAACCGGATTCCTGAAAACTGCTACGATGGCATCCAGAACAACGGGGAGGAACTCGTAGACTGTGGCGGCCCGATTTGTGAGCCTTGTGATCCGTGCGAGAACGGTCAGTACGACGTGTTGCTCGGGGAGCAGTGGGTGGACTGCGGGGGGGAATGCGAGCCCTGCGACCCGGCGTTCAACGGGGTGCTTGATCCGGGAGAGACCGGCATCGATTGCGGTGGAACTACGGGCATTGCGTGCGGTGAACTCTGCGGGGACGGTTTGCTCAATGGGTTGGAAGAGGGCGTGGATTGCGGGGGGCCGGATTGCGACGTTTGCCCTTCCTGCGTGGACGGGATCATGAACGGCTCCGAAATTGGCATCGACTGTGGGGGGCCGGATTGCGATGCGTGCGCCACGGATGGGGATTGCACGAACGGCTTGCTCGATGGCGACGAGTTGTACATTGATTGTGGGGGTTCGACGTGCCCGGATTGTGAAGCGATTTTGACGTGGAAGGCCAACGGTTCGACGATTTTGGCGGACTTCGAAGCAACCGCGACCTTGGACGGTGCAACGGGTACCATCACCATCGCGGGCTTGTCGGTCACGACGCAGGGCATCGGCTTGACGCTTCCGGAGCCACCCTTGGTCGGCTGGGTCGATGGCGCGGTCGTGAGCTTGAACGATGCGACGGCTCCCGCGGGCGTGGCCACGTATGTGGCGGTGGGCGGCGGGCAATACAGCACGTCGTTTGGAGGAAACATCAACGTGACCGTCACGTACATCGACGCCCAAGTGGGCGGCATCATCGTGGGCACCTTCAGTGGGTCCATGGTGGATGCGGCGGATGACAACGTGACCATTTCACTCGGCTCCTTCCAGTTGCCCATCCAGTAAGCAGAAGGTTGCTGACGAAAAAGCCCGGTCTGCTCACAAGCGGACCGGGCTTTTTTGTGTCCAGGATGCGGACGTCATTCGTTGCGAATCAGATCGAACAACTCGCCCAAGTCCGGGGCGAGCACGATTTCGATGCGGCGGTTTTTCGCTTTGTCTTCGGCATCCACGGGGTGGTATTCGCTGCGACCGGAAGCGGTCAGCAGGCTCGGGCTGACCCCACCATCTCCGGTGAGCAAATCCACGACCGCCGTGGCTCGGAGGACGCTGAGTTCCCAGTTGTTGCGCGGGATGCTGCCCGTGGATCGGATTTGGTCCGTGTCCGTATGCCCTTCCACGATCACCTCGATGTCCTCTTGCACGGCCACCACTTGGGCCAAATCCAGCAGCGCCTGCCGTCCCTCCACATTGATCGCCGTGCTCCCCGACGGGAACAGCAGTTTCGCCTCCAGGGACACGTACACCTTGCCATCCCGTTGTTCCACGGTCAAGCCCTTGTCCTTGAAGCCGAGCAACGCTTCGGCCACGCGATTGCGGAGGGCGGTGGCCGCGGCATCGCGGGCGGCGAGCAGGGCCTCGAGCTCCTCCACGCGTGCGGACCGCGCCGCGAGTTCCTTGCGACGGGCCTCGAGGTCGGCTCCGAGTGCAACGAGTGAATCCTCCTGGGCTTGCAATTCTTCGCGGGTGCTCGCGAGGTTGCGGAGCAGGGCTTCGTTTTCGGTGATCATTTTCGCGAGCCGGTCGGAACTCTGTTCGTTGAGCACATCGTTCAGTTCGCGCAATTCCGCGATGCGCTGCCGACTGCGGGCCAAATCCCGCCCCATTTCCGCCGTATCGGCTTCCAATTCCGTCCGCGCATCCTCCAACACCGCTACGCGCCCTTCGAGTTCGCGCCGGTTGATTTCGGCGTCACCTTGCGCCAAACGCGCCGCGGCTTGCGCATCGCGCAGTTCATCGCGCTCGGATTCAAGCGCTTCGTAAGACTTCATGCTGACGCATCCGGAAAGCAGGCCGGTGGCCACGAGAAGAAGGAGGGGTTTGTTCATTCGAAATGAGGGATGTAATGCTTGTTGCAACAATAATGGTGGTTTCAGCGTTATCCTTGTGGTGCAAGATGATGAAACTGCGCAACATATCGGCGAGGTTGCGCCCGGTCTTGGACTGGGTGGATGCGCATTTGGTCTGGTTTTTCACCAACGGGAACAAAGTGGGCGTCGAGGAGGGCCAGGTGACGCCGCACGACGATCACGTGATTTGAATGCAAACGTTCTGAGGTTCGGTAAAGAACCGCAACGATTCGGTTCCGCCTTCGCGCCCGGCTCCGGATGATTTCACGCCACCGAATGGCATGCGCAAATCGCGCTCCAGCCAGCAGTTCACCCATGCGATGCCGCTGTCGATTCGGGCGGCAACGCGGTGTGCCCGCCGCAGGTTTTCGGTCCAAATCGTGCACGCGAGCCCATACTCCGTCCCATTCGCCAAGCTGATGGCCTCTTCCTCGGTTGCAAAGGGCTGGAGCGTGACCACGGGGCCGAAGATTTCTTGTTGGTTCACTTCGCAAGTGGGAGAGAGCCCCTCGATGATGGTGGGCTGCATGAAATGGCCTTGGCGGCAGCGGTCGCCTTCGGGGTGGGTGGCTTGGCCGCCGCAGAGGATGGTGCCTCCAAGTTCCCGCGCTTGGGCGACGAAGGATTGGATCTTGGCCAAATGCTCAGCCGATGCCACCGCGCCCATTTTGGTCTCGGGCAACGACGGGTCCCCAGGCCGCATGGCGCTGACTTTTTCCACCAACGCATCGCGGAAGCGGTCGTAGATGGATTCGTGGATGAGGAATCGGCTGGAACAGAGGCAGATTTGGCCTTGATTCGCAAAACCAGAGCGCAGCACGGTCCGCAGCGTCAAGTCGAAATCGCAGTCCTCGAAAATGATGGCGGGATTTTTTCCGCCCAACTCAAAGGTGGTTTTCTTCGACGTGCCCGCTACGGCTCGGGCAATGTGCCGACCAGTCGCCGTTCCCCCTGTGAAGGAAATGGCCTTGATCCGCGGGTGCGTAACGAGGGCTTCCCCCACCTCGTTGCCCAAACCGTGCACGATGTTGAAACTTCCAGGAGGGAAGCCGGACTCGTTGATCCATTGGGACATCAAGAAGGCGGTTGCCGGCGTGATTTCAGACGGCTTGCCGATGACGCAATTGCCCATGGCCAAAGCCGGAGCGACCTTCCAAGTGAACAAGTACAGGGGAAGGTTCCACGGGGAGATCACGCCCACCGTGCCGAGCGGCTTTCGGTGCACGTAGTGCAGCTGATGCGCGCCCGCGGCCATGCCGGCCTCGGTCAAATACTGCTGCGCAGCGGAAGCATAGAAGCGGAGGTTCTTCTCCGCCCGGGGAATGTCCACGTGTGCGGCGAGGCTGACCGGTTTCCCGTTGTCACGCGATTCGGCTGCTACGAGTTCGTCGAAGTGTTCGGCGATGCGATCAGCGAGTCGGTTCAAGCAGGCGGCGCGCTCTTCCACCGAAGTCGATGACCAGATCGGATACGCAGCTTGCGCGGCTTCCATGGCGCGTTCGACGTCCGCTGCGCCTGAACGCGGAAGGCGTCCATAGGGGAGGCCAGTTGCGGGTTCGATGTTGTCCAACCATCCGTTTTCGATGGCAGGGAGGTGCATGCCTCCAATGAAGTTCAAAATATCCATGCCGAGGGTGTTGGCGTGAGCGCGAAATTTCTTTATCTTCGCGCTCGATTTTCTTGGTCACGTTCGCTGACAAAGGTAATCACTCCCCGATGGTGTAATGGTAACACACCGGTTTTTGGTGCCGTTTTTCCAGGTTCGAGTCCTGGTCGGGGAACTGAAGCCCGTCGCTTTTCAAGCCGACGGGCTTTTTGTTTTCCGGCGGTAACAGATTTTTGGTTAAAGCGTTCGGGCCTTGGTCGATGAATGGCCTACATTGAACCATTAAATCCCAATTTCATGCGCCTGATTTCCTTCAACTCGCTCTTCCTCGCAGGAGCACTCTCCGTCTTCGGCATGGCCACGGCGGCAGCTCAAAGCACTGCAGACACCTCAACAGGTGCACCGTGGCTCTACAATCCGGACGCCAACGGCAACGGCAACATTGCGACGTTCGATCTCATGGAGTTGTTGTCCATTTTCGGCCAAGACGTGGATTTTCCAGCGGTTGTTCCGGCTGAGACGGTGGACGGCTTGACGGATCAAGTGGAATGGCTCGACCAAATCGTGAGGGCCCAGCACGAGCAGTTGGTCGTCCTGACGGATGCGGTGAGGCAGTTGCAGCAGGCAGCGGTGGGGCCGTTCGTTTGGAGCGAGGAGCACCAGGCTTGGATTTGCAGCGAGTCGGTGGTCGTTCAGGGAGTGGTTCGTTCGGGTCGGTTGGAATCCGGTTCTGCTCGCATTGGTGGGTTGTCGGCGAATTGAGTGCGAATGGCTGAAATGAAAACGGCCCGGACTGAGCAGTCCGGGCCGTTTTCATTTCCACGCGTGGGGTTCACTGACCCTGGAGCAGCGTTTCCACCTGACTCGTCAACAGGAGCAGGGCTTCTTCGAGTTCGGTCACTCGGGAATTGAGTGAATCGATGACCTGCATCGGGTTGGTTCCGCCCACGAGGAGGGTTTCGTGCACTTCCACCGTTCCGTCGTTGATGACGGTCAGGGCGTTGCTTCGGGATTGCAGGGATCCGTTGCCCACAGCGAAGAGGAGCCCGGGTACTTCGAGGGTGTTGTATTGGCCCACCACGAAACTTTGATCGGCATCTGCTACGGTTGAAAGTCCGAAGGCCGCGGAGGAGTTGTTCAGGGCTTGGGTTTGGCGACCGTGCGACGAGCTGTAGAGTCCCGAGGCGATGGTTTGGTAGCCTTCCGCGTGCGCTGCATAGCCGGTGGCGTCGGATTGGAATCCTTCGGCGTGGCTGTTGCTGCCACTGGCCAAGGTGGCATCGCCCTCGGCGTGTGAGGCGGTGCCCGAGGCGACCGTGTTGCGGTTCTCCGCATGGCTGTAAAGGCCCGTTGCGTCGGTCAAGTAGCCTTCAGCGTGGGCCGCGGTGCTGTTCGCAAGCGTTACGTATCCTTCGGAGTGAGCGTAGTTGGCCGTGGCGTCGGTTGCGTAACCTTCGGCATGAGAGGCGGTGCCCGATGCGAACGAACTCATGCCTTGGGCGTGCGACGCCACACCCGCTGCCGTGCATCCTTCCCCGGCTGCGCTGGAACAGGTGGCGGTAGCGTTGGTGAGGCGATTTTGGGCGTGGCTATAGGCCCCGGACGCAGTGACATTCAGGCCGCTCGCTTGCGCGAATGCCCCCGTTGCATTCGCATTGAGTCCCTGACTCAGGGTCGTTTCCACGCGGATGGCACCGTGGACGTAAGCCATTTCCTGGTTGCTGATGAGGGTGTCTTGGAACAAGGCCAAACCCAACGAATCCCGCGCAGCGGACGCATTGTTCGACCCCGTTCCACCCCCGGCCACCGGCAACACGCCTTCTACGAGAAACGAGCTTCCGTAGTAGGGGAGGAACTGCAGGAGATCTCCGATTTCGATTTCACCGTTGCCATCGTAATCCGGGTTGTAGGGGAATCCGATTTCGGTTTGGCCTGAGGCGGGAAGAGCGAGTGCCAGCGCGAAAAACCATCCGCTGGCGCACATCAAAAAGGGCTTGCTGAGGTGTTTCATAGCCTAAAAATACGCAGAAAAGCCGTCCCGAATGGGACGGCTTCTCTGCGACTTGGGAGCCGTACGCTCCACATCGAAGGATTCGTTAAGGCATGACCACCAACAACCGCGAAACGCGTTCTTGCGAAGTGGAGATGACCACGGCATAGGTGCCCACTTCCAGGCCTTTCACTCGGAATTCAATGGTCTGTGGCGTTTTCGCAAAGACTTGTCCATGGAAGATGTCGCTGATCAAAGCACCCTGGAGGCTGTGAAGCGTGACGGCCACGACATCGTCTTGGTCGATGTTGAAGTTCAACAACGCAACGTCGGAGGCCGGGTTCGGTTGCAGCGAAACGATTTCGATGCCGTTTTCGCCCACAATCAAGCCGCTCGGTCCGTTGTCCTCCTCATCCTCATAGGGGCCCGCGATGGGGGGAGTGGGCAGGCAGGAGGTCGACTCCACGCTCAGAACGTACTCAAAGCTGGTCGCATTCCCTGCGCAGTCTGTCGCGGTGTAGGTCCGCGTCACTGTGACCGGTTCCGTGCAGTTCAGATCCCCGAACAAATCGCCCGTCCCCGAAACCGCGTTTCCGTTCAACGTCCCCGTGTAGAAGAAGTCGGCGCTGTACCCGTAGTTGCTGTTCTTGTTGTTTGCCCCAAACCCTTCTTGCATGGCGTAGTAGAAGTTGGACGGTTGGTGGGTCAAATTCAGCACGGATCCCGCATAGTCACCCCATCCGGTCATCGTACCTGACGTCATGATGTGGTACAACCAATTCTCGTGGTCGTTCACCTGAGTCCCACAGACATAGCGGTAGGATTGCGCCTCAGGGTTGTTCATCCAATCGGTCCAGTTCAGGCCTTCGGTGAAGGTGACGTCGATCGTCCAGCCGGCATTCGGGTTGTCGGATGCGACCACGGTTTGGCTCAAGACGAAAGTTCCATCGTCCAAATGCGTCGCCGTCCCCGCGACCGATTCGTAGAACGCTTCGCCCGGAAAGCTGCCCAAGAACACGCTGTACGGCTGCATGTTATCGCAGGTCAAATCATCGGGCATGACGTCAGGCGTCGTGACGGTGCAATACCCTTGCATGATGTCGGTGCCGGCAGGCAAAGTGGGTTCGATCACTTCCTCGTAAACCACCTCGGTGCCCGCGTCACAATTGTCGGTGACATCAAGGACACACGCATCCGGCAAGGTGAACGTCCCGCCGTAGGAGTCGAAGCACAGCGCGATGGTTTCGCCGTTGCCCGCGTCGCAAGTGCCTTCGAGCACCGGAGCGGCGGTGTCGCTGATGGTCAGGACTTGCAGAGCGATGGAGCTGTTCCCGCAATCATCGGTGACCGTGAAGGTGCGTTCGATGACGTATTCCGTGCTGCAGCTGCCTTCAACGATGACGTCCGCGAAGTCGTAGACCAAATCCGCGTCCGCCGTCGCATCATCACTCGCAACGATCCATTCAAAGGGCACCTGTTCGTCGCACGACAAGGCAACGTTGGCCGGGACATACGAAATCACCGGAGCAGTCGTGTCGGTCACGGTCACCGTGTTGCTCACGCTGCTCGAATTGCCGGACGCATCCGTCGCCGTGTACGTCACCGTAGCAACGAATGTGCCGGTACACACCACATCCGAAATCACCACGCTCATGTCCAAGGTCGCATTGGGATCGCAAGCATCCTCGAAGGTGGGCGCATAGTTCATCAAGTCGATGACCAACCACGCTTCGTGCGTCACGATCAGGTTGCCGGGTTCGGCGTCGAAAACAGGCCCCTCGGTGTCCACCACGTGGATGATTTGAACGGCCGTTTCCGCGTTGCCGCACTCGTCGGTCGCCGTGAACGTCCGCTCGAGCGTGTAGTTGCCCACAACCCCTTCTGCCACGATGGCGTCGGAAGTGGTCATCGTCGCTGCACCGCAAGCGTCTTCCGCCACGGCATTGGGCGCTGGCAAGTCCTCCGAGCACTGCACCGTTGCGGTGTCGGGCACGAAGGTGAAGGTGGGCGCTTGGTTGTCCACCACGTTCAGGATTTGGGTCGCCACGGCGGTGTTGCCGCAGGCATCCGTAGCGGTGTGCGTGCGCACGATGGTGAGTTCGTTCGGGCAGGTGCCTGGGGTCACGTCATCCGTGTAGGCCAGGATCAAGTCTTCGCTGGCTGTTGCGTTGTCTACCGCTGTGGCCAAATCTTCCGGCAGCGCCGCATCGCAGTTCAACGTGGCATCCGCCGGCACGAACGTCATGACCGGGTCTACCGAATCCAAGAAGCTGAGGGTGAACGGAACTTCCAGCACATTGCCGTTTTCATCACTGAACGCGTAATTGACGACGACATCGAACGCTCCTGCACAGCTGCCTTCCACGATGGAATGCGACCACGTTCCGGGCAAGCCGGTTCCCTGAAGCGCGCCCGCGGACGCACCACCGCCTCCCGTTTCCGAGGTGCAGTTGTCTTGGACCACCGGTTCGTAGAAGGCAAGCAAGGACTCATCCCATTCGGTGCTTTGAAGCACCGGGGCAGGCGCTTGGTACACCAACTCGGGTCCGGTAGCGTCCACGATGGAAATCACCACGCTGGTGGTCGTGCTGTTTCCGCAATCGTCCGCAATCGTGAACGTCCGCATCAGTTCGAATTCGGTTGCGCTTGAGGCCTGCAACGTATCGTCAACAAAGGTGATTTCGAGTTCGGTGTCGAAGTTGTCGACGGCCGTTGGAAGTGCCACGGAAATCACTTCGTCGCATCCGAAGGTGAGGTCTTCGGGGGTGGTCAGCACCACCGGTGCCAACGAGTCGATCAGGATGATTTCTTGTTCGACCGGGACCGATTGGTTGCCACAGCCATCCACCGCTACGTAGGTCCGAACGATGGTGCCCGTGCAACCGCTTGCAATGAATTGGTCGGTGAACGTCAGCAACGCTTCGGAACAGGCGTCCACTGCGGTGGCGTAAGCAGCGTCTTCAATGAACGCCTCGACGGACAACTCAAGGACCGACTCGGCCACGAGTTCCGGCGCATCGTTGTCGATGACGCTGATGACTTGGGTGTGGTCCGTGACGTTGCCCGAGCAATCTGTGGCGGTCCAGGTCCGCGTCCAAACGCCCGTTGCTTCGCAGGTGCCCGCTTCGAACGATTCCAAGAAGTCCACTGTTGCCGTGCTGCAGTTGTCTGTGGCCGTCAAGGTTGCCGGTGCTGGAACGTTTCCACACGCCACGGTGAGGTCAGCGGGCAACTCCTCGTTGAAGGCAGGAGCCGTCGTGTCGTTCACCTCGATGGTGAAGGTGGCCGTGGTGGCGTTGTTGCACGCATCGGTGGCCGTTAAGGTCACGAGGTGCACGTAGTTTCCGCACGCATCGTCGCTCAGGACCGTGCGATCTTCCGTGATGGTCACGTTCGAGCAGGCGTCGATGGCTTCGGCCGTGTACGGCTGTTCGGTGCAGGATTCAAGTTGGTCCGCTGGGACGAGCGTGAACGTGGGCGGGGTTTGGTCCGACACTTCGATCACTTGCACGTGCGCGGTTTCGTTGCCGGAGCAATCGCTCGCCGTCCACGTCCGCGTGATCGTGTAGGATCCGGGGCAAGCTCCCGCTGTGGTAGACTCGTCGAACGTCACGATCGCGCCTTCCGAGCAGTTGTCGGTTGCCGTCAACACCGGGGCCGTGGGGATGGCGTCGCATTCCACGGTGACGCTAGCGGGAAGGGACTCCACGAATTCAGGGGCGACGTCGTCTTGAACCGTGATCGTGAATTGCGTCGTGGCCACGTTGTCGCAGGCATCCGATGCCGTGATGGTCACCAAGTGGCTGTAGTTTCCGCACGCGTCTTCGCTCAGGATTTCGCGCGTTTCGTTGATGATGACCTCGGAGCACGCATCGATGGCGGCTGCGGCATAAGGTTGCTCGCTGCAGTCGTTGATTTGGTTCGCGGGTGTGCTGGTGAAGGTCGGTGGCGTGGTGTCTTCGATGAGCAGGGTTTGGACCACTTCAGACACGTTGCCGCAATCATCTACGGCGGTGAGCGTGCGCAGAACCGTGTAACAGCCGCCTGTGGGGTTCACCGGTTCATCGGTCCAAGTCACCGCAACTTCGGTGTCCGCGTTGTCCGAGGCGGTCCATCCGCCCCAATCGGATTGGGCGTTGTAATCGGTGCATTCCACGACAACGGATTCGGCTGTCAACGCGGGCGCTGTGGTATCCTGAACTGTGATGAACGTTCCCGTGGAGCTGGTGAGGTTGCAGAAGTCTTCCGCGATCCAAATCCGAACGAACTCATAGCTGCCCTCCGGCGTGTTGTCATCGCCAGCACACAGCGGGGTCGCTGTTCCATCGAAGAAGTTGATGGTCAACGTACCATCCTCCATGCTGCTGCAATTGTCGGTAGCGCTGGCTTGAAGGTCCATACTCCATTCCCCGTTTTCGTCGAGGAAGGCTGATGCAGAACCGGCCACGGAAATCGTCGGTTCGGTGTTGTCGAACAGGGTGAGGTATTGTTCGGCGGTCGCTGCGTTGCCACAAGCGTCCTGCGCGGTCCAAACCCGCAGCCAAGTGCCCGGACATCCACCGCCCAGCAGCGTTGCGTTCACGCTGTACGTCACGTCTGACCCGCACGCATCGGCAGCCGTCAACGGGAGGTAGTTGGTGTCAAACGGATCTTCGAGCGCAGAGCACTCGACCGTACGGAAGAGCTGATAGGGGTCAAACACGGGGGCGGTGACGTCCTCGACGGTGATGGTTTGGACACACGAGGCGGGTTCGCCCGCTTGGCCACACGCATCAACGGCCGTGGCCGTGAAGGTCCGTTCAAACGAATAGCTTCCGCCGCATCCGGGCGTGGGAGGCCCATCGAAGAACGTCACTTGCACCGGGACCGAGCCGTCGCAGGCGTCCTCTGCGGAGGCGCTGGCCATGCCCGTTACGTCGGTATTCAGGTTCGCAGTGCAGGACGGGTTCGCTGCGATGGTCACGTCAGCCGGGCAGTCGATGCTGATGACGGGACCGGAGGTGTCCCCGACTTGGATGGTCTGCTCGCACGTTGCAACGGCGCTGTTTCCGCACACGTCGGTGGCCGTCAACGTAAAGGTCCGAACGAAGGTGAACCCAGCGCAGCTTGGAATGGCCTCGCTGTCGCTGGTGGTCCAAACCGTTGCCACGTCCCCGCAATTGTCCGTGACCGTGAAGTCAGGTGTGCCCAAGGCGGCGACGCTCGTGTCGGCCGCGCAGGCGGTTCCTTCAACCGCGAGTTCAGGGGCGCAGCTGAGGCTGATTTCCGGTGCGACGTCATCGATCAGTTCGATGGTTTGGGTGAAGAAAGCGGTGTTTCCACACGCGTCCACTGCCGACCAAGTCCGAACGATGGTGCCTGGAGCCCCCAAGCAGCCGCCGGCGGTGGTGGCGTCCGTATAAGTCAAGGTGATGTCGTTGCAAGCGTCCGACACGTCAACCACGATGCCGCTCAGGTCGCCGCAGGGCGCGGTCACTTCGGGCTCCGTGTTGCCGAAGCTCGGGGGCGTGAGGTCTTCGACGTGCAAGGTTTGCATGGCGGTGGTGCTGTTGCCACACGCGTCGGTTGCCGTCCACGTCACGACGCGGTCGTAGTTGGTTCCGCATGAGCCCGGCACGTCCACGAAGGTGGACGTGAGCGACACGCCACCGCAGTTGTCCGTGGCTTCCGGGGTCAGGTAGAACACGTCTTCCTCGCATCCGAAGTAGATGTCAGAGGGAAGGGCGCTGATGACCGGTGCGACGTTGTCGATTCCGGTGATGGTTTGGACGTAGTCGGTGGTGTTTCCGAGGCAGTCGGAGGCCTGCCAGGTGCGCGTGATGATGAATTCGTTGGCGCATGCTCCGGTTTGGGTGGTCTCCCCGATGTAGGCCAAATCCACATTCGCATTGGAACATCCTTCCGCCACTTCGAAAGCATCCAATCCCACGACCGGCGGCACTTCACCACACGCGACCTCCACATCCGCTGGTCCACTCAGGAACACCGGGCCTTCCTCATCCACCACCTCGAAGAGCTGCACTTCATTCCACCACAAATTGCAGGTGGGATCGTAAGCGGTGTAGTGAATGTACACCGCGTCCTGTCCACAAGCGGTCGGCTCGACCACTTCGTCTTCGCTCAAATCGATGACGAGGTCGCCCACAAAGCCGATGACGGATTCGCCTTGAACCATGCCTTCCCAAGAGAACCAGCCGCCCAGTCCGTATTGGCAATTGTGGCCGTTGCCGCCGTATCCGAGCTGGAATCGTTTGCTCTGGCTCGTAGGCATGTGGTTGAGCGCGAGGTAAGAACCCGCATACCCGCCCATCCCTTGGAGGTAACTTTGGTCGTTCTTCAGAACGTACGTCAAGGTGTTGGCGGTGTCAATGGAGCAGCCGTAAGCGGCGATGAGGCCATGGTTGGGCGATTCAGCAAGGAATTCATCGGCGGGTTGTTCGCCTTCAAAAACCAGGTGCACTTCCCAGGCCAAATCCGCATTCACATTGTTCCGAACGGTTCCCTCCACCAACGCCGTTCCATTGCTGAATCGCGTAACGGTCAGCGGTTCCTCCTCGAACCACAAATCCGTGGGCGCCAATCCTTGGCTAGCCAGTCCGTTGATGCGAATGGCGGCATCGGGTCCGCTACCATAAGCGGTGGTGCCTCCATTCAAAATGATTCCGCCGGATGCGTCACCGACGAAGGCACTGACCTCCAACGCTTCGCCCGTGCAGAATCCGGTGGCCGTAACGTCCAGTGGAGCGGTGGGCAGGTCTTCTGCGCAGGACAAGGTTTGGTCCGTCAACGCTGGCTCAAATACGGCGTAACAAGCCTCGCATGGCAACGGCTCTCCATTGCAATCGAAGCCCATCTCGGGATACGTGCAGCTGGCGTCATCGTCCGTCGCGTCGGCTTGGAAATTGCACGCGGCCTCATCCGTACAGCCGGGCACTTCAAAGGGGTCGCAGATGCCGTCTCCATCGGTATCGGTCAGGCAATTCCCTTCGCAGTCGTAACCGAATTCGGCATAGGTGCAGGTTCCATCTTCATCGGTGGCACCGGCGTTGTAGTTGCAGGCCATTTCATCGGTACAACCTGGAATTTCAAACGGATCGCAAACCCCATCGCCATCCGTGTCATCGAGGCAAATGCCAGCACAGTCGTAACCGGTCTCTGCGTAGGTGCAGGATCCGTCTTCGTCCGTGGCATCGGCTTGGTAATTGCAGGCCGTCTCATCGGTACAACCGGGGATTTCAAACTCGTCACACACACCATCGAGGTCGGCATCGTTCAAGCAGACGCCGTCGCAGTCGTAACCGGCATCGGCGTAGGTGCAGGATCCGTCTTCGTCGGTCGCATCGGCGTTGTAGTTGCAGGCGGTTTCGTCCTGGCAACCGGCAATCTCAAACTCGTCGCACACGCCATCGAGGTCGGCATCGTTCAAGCAGACGCCGTCGCAGTCGTAACCCGCATCGGCATAGGTGCAGGACCCGTCTTCATCGGTCGCATCG
>JAUICJ010000046.1 GCA_030427925.1 Bacteroidia bacterium
CCTACTCCGTGTCGAAGGATTGCCACGAGACCATCACCGGTGAGGTCGTGGTCGATTGCAACGGCGGAATGGGCGTCAGCGTCTTCGCGACGCCGAGCCCAGCGACCACCAACGACGTCTTCTTCTTCGTCGGTTCGCCGCTCGCCATGCTCGACGCTACTGTTGAGTTGTCTGGAGACGGTTATTACGAGTCGTTCGTGACGTCGGATCCATGGAGCGGTGAGTTCATTGCCGGCGTGCCTTTTGGAACGTACACCTATTCCGTGTCGAAGGATTGCCACGAAACCATCACGGGTGAAGTCGTGGTCGAATGCAACGGCGGAATGGGCATCAGCGTGTTTGCTACCCCTAGCCCCGTAAGCATCAACACTGCGGTAACTTCTGCTCACGGCGTGCTTTCTGTTGAAGCCGCTGACGTGGCTTACCAGTGGGTGGATTGCGGAAACGCCAGCGCACCGGTGCTCGGCGCGACGGGCGCAACGTTTGCTCCCTCCATGAGCGGATCGTATGCTGTTCAGATCATCGCATCGGGCTGCTTGCAGTCCTCGGGATGCACCGACATCGTTGTGGAGACCGGCTGCACCTATTCGGATGCTACGAACTACGCCGAAACGGCCACCATCGACGATGGCACCTGCAACTTTGAAAACGCTTGTCCCGCCGACTTGAATGGGGACGGTTTGATTGCCGCTACCGATTTGCTCGCCATGTTGGCTGCCTTCGGCACTTCATGCGACTGACCTTTTTAATTGCCTAACAACACCTGCGATTGGAGGTTCATTCCTCCGGTCGCAGGTTTTTTTCGAACCATGCGATTCCACCACCTCCTCCCCCTTCTTGCCCTGAACGCACCGACGTTCACCCTCGCCCAATCTACGCTGAACGAATCCTTTGAAACGTGGCCCCCAACGGGCTGGACGTTGCAAACCCTGGGCGCTGGCTTGGGGTTCATCCAGGATTGGCAAGGCGAGTCCAACACGGGCAGCCACTCCGCCTACGCCGCCATCAACAACTCAACGTGCGACCATTGGATGGTGACCCCACCGATGGACATCTCGGAAACGGGCTACGAGCTGCGGTTCTGGGAGTTGAACAGCGACCTGGATTACTACGTTGGGCGCTCCGTGTGGGCTTCCACGGGCAGTGGTGCACCGGGATCGTCGGATTTTGTTGAACTGTGGAGTGCTGAGGAATTGCCGGTGGCATGGACGGAGCAAGTCGTGGACTTGAGTCCTTTCGCAGGCCAAACCCTGCACCTCGCCTTCCGATTCCAAGGCACCTGGCACACGTGGTTCGTCGATGACGTCAGCGTATCCCCGGGCAGCTTCGTCGACGCGGGCATCCTGAACTGGACGTCCCCCGCCGCTTACCTCAGCAATCCCGAACCCACCGAACCGCAGGTGCTCGCAAAAAACTGGGGCACCACCACCATCGAAGCGGCCACCCTCGACTGGACGATCAATGGCGCAGCTCAAACCCCGTGGGAAGGGACGAATTTGAATTGGGAACCGGGCGAGAATTTGGCCATCAACCTGCCGGAATGGACCCCGTCGACGACCGGATCTTACGAGTTCGAGGCGGAGTTAATGGTCGAAAACGACTTCGACCCGGCTAACAACATGGCCTTCCTTTCCTGCGACATTTCCACGCCCAAATCCCTGGTCGTCCAAGCCCTCCATCCCATGGGCATCCAACCCGTCGTCGCAGACCAAGCCGTGACCCTGCGCATCAAAAACGACGGAATTCACCTCATCGACACGCTCGAAGTGACGTGGGCCGTAGACGGGATGCCCATGCCGGCTTGGAACACCGAAACCCTCGGCCTCATGCCGGGCGAGTCCGGCGAAGTGACCATCGGTTCCGTGTCCTTGGCGGAAGGCGTGCATGCCTTGACGGCGCTGCCCCATGCGTTGGGCGACCCGGAGTGGACGACGCTGGAGGCCGTCCGGACCGTGGCCGTGAACACCTTCCACGAAGGCTTCGAAAACCGCCCCGAGGAGGGGATTCCACTCGGGTGGTCGTCGGTCTTCGGCTTGGTGGAGGACGGCAGTTTCGACGCGCCGATGGAGGGGGAATTTTACTACACGGCAGCGCCGGATGACAACGTGTTTGGCCTGGTGAACGACACGCTTTGGATCCAAGCGTTGGAGATCGAATCCGGGGACGTGTTGTCGTTTCACATCAAAAAGGAGTCTTTTCTTGCGACGAATAACCAATTGCTTGTTCGGGATGTGGTGACGGGGGAAGTGACCGTTTTGGGGCCGGTGGTTGCGCCCGCGGGGAGCTACCAGCCCATCGTGCTCGACGTCTCGGCTTATGCCGGAGTGAAGCAATTTGGCATCACGTCGGAGGGCATCGAGTTCGCTGGATTGTGTCGGTTTGACTTGTTCGAATCGACGGCTACTCCGCATTGGCCGTCGCACGACCTGAAAATGGGTTGGAACGAACCGGACGCCCGCATTCCTGCGGGCGGGCCGTGGACCTACGATTGCGCGGTTTGGAATACCGGATTGGAGGACATCGCAGGAACGGATTACAAGGTGCACTTGCTTTCTGAAGCGGCTGACCTCAGCTGGGACACGCTGGCAAGTGCGGATGGCGTGGACATTGCGTCGTGGGAACGCACGACCGTGCCCGTGACCCATACGTGGGAGGCCGTGGGGCCTGCACGGATTCGGTTTGTCCTGGAATCATCCACGGACTTGGTCCCGAGCAACGACGGGTCCCGCATCACGAGCGTGGGGGTCGTACCTCCTGCGACCACGTGGATTGCCACAGGAAATGGCAGCGCAGTGATTCCTTCCCTCAACGTCCCGTTCAACGACATGGCGAATTCCCTTTCGCTCGGGCAGGACGACATTTCGCAGGTGATTTATCCCGCGGATGAGCTCCAAATCGCCGGCACCTTGCACGGCATCTACCTCCATCATCAGGCCTTCATCCCCCGGGAATCCGGCTCGGTCTTGCCGGTTCAGGTGGCCGTGATGCCGACCGAAATCGAAGACATGGAGGGCGGCTGGTTCCCAGCGGAGGGCTTTACCGTGGTGTTCGATGGCCCCTTGGACATCCAATACAGTGAAGACCGGTGGATCTACCTTCCGTTCGATGTGCCGTGGGACTATTCCGGAGCCGAATCTTTGGTGTTCCGCTTTTACCAATACGACGGGAGCTGGCCGCCCATGGTGTTCCGCTCGCTCGTCCATCCGGGCGATGCTGCAGCCGGCATCCGCGCCATCGGCGCCATGGACGTCTATGCGCTCGAAGTGGACGAATACGTGGACTTCGGGTTTCCCACTTCCAACTACCCGGAACTTCGGTTTTTGATCCAGCCCGCGGACGGATTTGCTGCGCTGAATGGAAGCGTTGTGGACGCGAGCAACGGATTGCCCATTGCCGAAGCGGAAGTGAGCATCGAAGGCTCGAGCTTGTTCACGGTAACGGATGCGGCGGGCAACTTCGGCTGGGAGGAACTTCCCACGGGCCCGTTGAGCTTGACGGTTGAAGCCGCGGGCTATTCCGATGGGGACTGGAGTGCGGAGCTGACGCTTGCTGGCGGGGAGGCGATCATTGAATTGGAGCCGCTGCCCGTGGTGTCGGTGGTGGGGGTGATCGTGGCGGATGACGCGCCGACAGTTGGGCTTCCCGGGGTCGCGCTGACGTTGGAGGCGGAAGGATTGAGCTTCGAGGCCGTTTCGGATGGGCAAGGCCAATTCGCATTCGACCCGGCCTACGGCGCGACCACCTACGCACTCGCTGCGGAGCTGTTCGGGTTGGAACCCGGAGCGTGGGAAGGAATCGCGGTAGGGGATGCCGCGTTGCAGTTGGACACACTGGTGTTGGCCCGGGCGATGTTGAGCCCCTTCGACCCCGTGGTCTTGCAGGCTGAGGAGCAGGAGGTGCGCTGGAAGCATCCGTACAGCGGTGAGCGCGTGCGGCGGGCGATGGATTTGGGCCAAACCTCAAACAGCTTCACCAACGAGCCCTTCGAAAACGTCTGGCTGGGCAACCAATTCGACCTCGGCGCGGACACCACCACGGTCCTGGCCATCGAGGTGCACTTCGACGTCTACGAACTGACGAGCGACTTCGTGACGGTGGAGGTCCTCGACCCCGACGGCAACATGCTGACCCTCAGCGAACCGTTCCTCGCCCTCAGCGACACCACCCTCACCCTGCCGGTCGCCCAAGTCCCCCTCTCCGGGACGGTCTACGCCATGGTGCATTGGCAAGACAACCCCGAAAGCACGAACGCGCTGTGCATCGACTACTCCGACCCGGAAATTGAAAACCGCGCCGCCATCCGCTACCCGGCGGAAAGCCCGCAATTGTTCAGCGACTTCACCGGCAACGAATTCAGCATGGCGTGGCACGTGCGCATGATCACCTGGGACGATGCGGAACCCGTGGCGGAACTGCCGACCGGCTTCACGGTGGTCCGCGGCGAGGACGCGACCTTCCCGGACGCTTCGAACTGGACGGTGCTGACGCCGTCACCGGTGAGCACCCTGAATTTCGTGGACGCGGGCGCCTCGAACTTGCCGGAGTCCGAGAGCTACCGCTACGCCATCCGGACCGAGTTCGTCACGGGATCGAGCCCGTGGACGTTCACTGATCCATGGACAAGTGCGCCGTTGAATGTCCCCTCGATTTTCCATCCCATTGTGGAGGGACGGGTGTACCCGAATCCCGTCGTTCGCGGCGGAATGCTTCACCTCGACGGCTGGGACGCAGAAACGGTTGCGGTGTTCGATGCGCAAGGGCGGCTGGTGATGCAACACCCCTTGAACGGCGCACGAACACTGCCAACGGATGGGCTTCCTGCGGGCGCTTACCGGTTGGTCGGAACGAACGGCGATGGGGCGATGCAAGCCGCGTTCATCGTGCGATGAAGTCAGGCGGTGAGCCGGGCGGCGGGTGCATCTTGCGTCCATGAATTGGACCACCGCTGAGGCCGCCGCAGGCCAAATCCCCTCCCACTCCCGCGTCTTCGTCCACTCCGTCGCCCAAGCGCCGCGCTCCCTGCTCGACGCCCTGTGCGCGCGAGCCGACGAAGTGCGGAACGTCGAACTCATCCACATCCACACCGAAGGGCCGGCGCCCTACGTGTCGCCCGCGATGTCGTCGTCCTTCCACCACACCGCGTGCTTCGTGGGCCACAACGTACGGGAGGCGGTGCAGGCGGGCCGAGCGGACTACGTCCCTGTCTTCCTGAGCGAAATCCCGTGGATGTTTCGGTCGGGGCGCATGCCCATCGACGTTGCCCTGATCTCGGTCTCTCCGCCGGACGAGCGCGGCATGTGCTCGCTCGGCCCGTCGGTCGACGTGTCGCTCGCGGCCATCGAGGCGGCGAAACTCGTCATCGCGGAGGTGAACCCTCGGGTGCCGCGGACGTTCGGTGACGGCGACATCCACATGGACCGGATTCGGTGGGCCGTCGAAGTGGATCGGCCGCTGCCCGAGGCGGTGAGGAAGCCCATCGGCGAGACGGAGCGAGCCATCGGGCGGCACATTGCGGGCCTCATCGAGGACGGCGCCACGCTGCAAATGGGCATCGGCACCATCCCCGACGCGGTGCTCGCGGAATTGGGCGGGCATCGGCGGCTCGGCATCCACACCGAGATGTTCTCGGATGGGTTGCTGGATTTGATCGAGCAGGGGGTAGTGACGGGTGAGGAGAAAGCGGTTTTGGCCGGAAAAGTGGTCAGCACCTTTGCGATGGGCAGCCAGCGGCTTTACGATCACATCGCCGACAATCCGCTGTATCGCTTCAAGGACGCGGCGTTCACGAACGACACGGCCATCATCCGCCAGAATCCGAAGGTCACGGCCATCAACTCCGCCATCGAGGTCGATTTGACGGGGCAGGTTTGTGCGGATTCCATCGGGCCGCTGCAGTACTCCGGCGTGGGAGGCCAAATGGATTTCATCCGTGGCGCTTCGCTTTCCCGCGGCGGCAAGCCCATCATCGCCCTCGCCTCGACCACCCGACACGGGGCATCGAAAATTGCGGCGACGTTGCGACCGGGGGCAGCCGTGACGACGACGCGAGCGCACGTGCACTACATCGTGACCGAATTCGGGGTGGCGGACTTGTACGGAAAGAACCTCCGCGATCGAGCGAAAGCCCTCATCGAAATCGCGCACCCGGACCACCGGGAACCGCTCAGTCGATCGGCCCATGCACTCTCGATGAAGCGCTCCCTTTTGGACTGAGCGCGAGCATTCAATCCTTGATTTGACACGGCCCATCCGCCCTTCCCTGTCGGACCCAATTTCGCCTCCCCTCGCTCGATGGTTGGAAAATCAAAAACCAGACCAGTTAACGATTTCGAAACAATAAAATACTGACAACCTGTCCCTTACAATTCCGAACCGAACCGCGCACGTCCCGCATTCCAGCGATTAACTTCCCTCTAACAATTCCAAACGAAGCGCTCGATGCCTACTGCTCCCACCCCCACCAAGACACTGAAGAAGACCGCGAAACGCCGCGGCGCAACGCAGCGAATTTTTGTGCTTGACACGTGCGTGCTGCTGCACGACCACAGCGCGCTCCGGAATTTCGAGGAGCACCGCGTGGCCGTGCCGCTGACCGTGCTCGAGGAGCTGGACACGTTCAAGGTGGGCACCGAGTCGAAGCACTTTGAGGCGCGCCAAACCGTGCGCCTGCTCGACGAGCTCAGCTCCGCCCACGACCTCAACGACTGGATCCCCATCGAGCCGGGGAGCAAGGGGCGCATCAAGGTGGTGCGGACGGAGGCGGGCGGGCCGGCTGCGGCGCTGTTTGGCCAGCAGACGAACGACCACCGCATCCTCGACGCCGCGTGGCAACTGCAGCAGCAGGAACCGCGAGCGGAAGTGGTCCTGATCACCAAGGACATCAACCTGCGGCTGAAGGCGCGGGCCATCGGGCTGCCGGCGGAGGATTACGAGAACGGGAAGGTGAAGGACCTCGAGGCGATTTACACGGGGACGAGCCGGATCGAGGGCATCGACGGGGAGGTCATTCGGAAGCTGTATCAGGCGGGGACGAGCCGGAAGATCACCATCCTCGGGGAGGCAAGGGAGAACAACCACTATTACGTGCTGAAGAACTGCACGTCGAGCGCGTTGGGGTATTTCAATGAGGGGAAGCGCTGCATTGAGCGGGTGGACAAGGCGTACGCGATGGGCGTGAAGGCCCGGAATGCGGAGCAGGCCTTTGCGCTGCACGCGATTTTGAATCCGGACATTGCGCTCGTGACGTTGTGCGGAGCGGCGGGCACGGGGAAAACGTTGTTGGCACTCGCGGGCGCGCTGGAGCAGCGGAATCGGTACGAGCGCGTGTTGCTGGCGCGGCCGGTGGTGGCGCTTTCGAATCGGGATTTGGGCTACCTCCCTGGGGATGCGGAGGAGAAGGTGAGTCCTTACATGCAGCCGCTTTTTGACAACCTCAATTTCATCAAAGGCCAATTCGGCGAGCACGAGCGCAAGCGGAAGGCCATCGAGGAAATGCAGGCCGACGGGCGCATCACCATTTCACCGCTGGCCTACATCCGCGGTCGCACGATCGTCAACACGGTGTTCATCGTGGATGAGGCCCAAAACCTGACCCCGCACGAAGTCAAGACGATCATCTCCCGGGCCGGCGAGAACACGAAGGTCATCCTGACGGGCGACTTGAAGCAGATCGACACGCCCTACCTCGACGAACGATCGAACGGGCTGGCGTACGCGATCGACCGGCTTCGGGGGCAAGACCTGCACGCCCACGTGACCCTCCGAACGGGCGAGCGGTCCGAACTGGCGAACTTGGCGAATTCGTATTTGTAATTTCGTTACGTTGGGCGAACAGGGCCTTGCCGAAAGGGTTGCGTTGAGGCAACTCGGTTCCGCGATTTGATGGGGATTTTTGCACCGCAATTCTACTCAACACCCCAGTTCCCATGATCGCATTGCGCAACATCCCCATCGGCCCTGCCTTGTTTTTGCTCGTTTTGGCGTTGGTTTGGACGGCGGCCTTTGTGTTCGGCTGAGCTCAGGGTCGGTCGAGGACGCAGCGGATGGAGTATCCAATACGAATGAAGCTGTAATTGGCTTCAATTCCGGTGGATGCTTCGGTCAGAACGAAGCTGTAGATGTTCGATGAATTCCTGGGCGTGGAGGACCAATACCCCCCCAAGGAGCTTCCTACAAAGTACCAACCCACGTAGTACTGTCCAGCAGGGAGCCCGTTGAATCCGTAGGTGTTCCATCCAGCTGAAGTACTTGACAGGTTGCCGTTCGGATCACTCCAACCGATTCCCGATCTCAAGGTCAGACCCAAGGCGTTGATGAAACCATCAGCAACTTGCAAAGCGCGCAATTCCTGCCAGTCCAGTCGGGATGAAACGTGCCAACCCGTTGGACAAACCCCTTCTGGATCCAGAGCCGCAAATCCATTATACAATCGACCATAAGCATTCAAGTTAGCTGTGCTGTTGTTCGCGAAATTTTGGGCTGAACTTGTTGTCGAATACCATGAGTCCCAATCTGAGATGTAGGGAATTGCCGTTCCTTGGGACGTGATGGTCGTTCGGAGGTTTTCAGCAAACCAGCAAAGGTCTCCGATTTGGACCAAATCGTACGTGTAACCGTCCATCGTCACCGTCGTACACAAATAGGTCGAACAGCTGCCATCCTCCACATTGGCAGCCGAATCGAATTCAGCATAGAGGTAATCCGTGCAGCCCTCCACAATGAGGTTCGTGCAGCTTCCATCGTCAAGATTTGCGGTCGCATCGTATTCCAAGTAGGCTGCGTCTATGCACCCTGGGTAGGCGAGGTTGGCGCAACTTCCGTTTTCCCAGGTGGCCTCCGGATTGTATTCCATGTAGTTGCTGTACGTGCACCCCGGCACACTGAAAATCGCGGCGAGGGAGTCCGTGGCGATGCTGAGCGAGCTGTTCAGTGCGGCAAGGGAGTCGGCCACCGTTGCCCAAACGCTGTTCAGCGAGGCGATGGAATCCGTGGCCGTCGTCCAGACGTCGTTCAGCACAACAATCGAATCCGTCGCAGTCGTCCAAACGCCATTCAGCACAACAATCGAATCCGTCGCCGTCGTCCAAACGCCATTCAGCGATGCAATCGAATCCGTAGCCGTCGTCCAAACGCCATTCAAAGCAACAATTGAATCCGTCGCCGCCGTCCATACCCCGTTCAGCGATGCGATCGAATCCGTCGCTGTCGTCCAAACGCCATTCAAGGCGACAATCGAGTCCGTAGCCGTCGTCCAAACACCGTGCAAGGCGACGATCGAATCCGTCGCCGCCGTCCATACCCCGTTCAGCGATGCGATCGAATCCGTCGCTGTCGTCCAAACGCCATTCAAGGCGACAATCGAATCCGTAGCCGTCGTCCAGACGCCATTCAATGCGACGATTGAATCCGTCGCCGTCGCCCAAACACCATTCAATGACGCGATCGAATCCGTCGCCGTCATCCAAACCCCATTCAAGGCGACAATCGAGTCCGTAGCCGTCGTCCAGACACCGTTCAAGGCGACGATTGAATCCGTCGCCGTCGCCCAAACACCATTCAATGATGCGATCGAATCCGTCGCCGTCGTCCAAACCCCGT
>JAUICJ010000013.1 GCA_030427925.1 Bacteroidia bacterium
TGGTGCGGGGTGATGGGGCGGTTTGGGAGGGGGCGGAGCTGGTGTTGCGGGGTGTGGGGGGAGCGATTTGGTTGCGCGCGGTGCAGGGGGCGGATTGGATGCCGTTGGATGGGGTGCCGCTGGAGGATCAATTCTCGGCGGTGGTGAATGCGGAGGTGCCGGGGAATGGGGTGTTGGAGTTGAGGCGGTTGTCGGATGGGCGGACGATGCGGTTGCCGGTGCGTTCGGGCGTGCCGTTCGTTTTGAACTTGTTGGCGCTCGAGTTGATGGGGGAGCTGGACTTGGTGCAGTGGGAGGACACGACGCAGTTGGCGGAGCCGTTTTCTTCGGTCCAAATCCTGTTCGCTCCCAACGCCACGGCGCTGGACGAATTGGGGGAGGCCGAATTGGCTCGGTGGTGGGACCGCTGGACGGGCGATGCTTCGGGGCCCATCACGGGGGAACTGATCGTGACGGGGTTCGCGGATGCTTCGGGCACGTCGGCGCGGAATGAGCGGGTGAGCCGGTTGCGTGCGGAGGCCGTTCGGGACTGGTTGGTGGCGCATGGGGCGCCCGCGGACCGGGTGATCGTTCGGGCGCAATCGGATCGGAATCCCTTGCCCGATGCAGGGTGGGAGCGGGTTGCGCGGCTGCAGCCGCGGTATGCGGGGCAGGTGCCGTGCGAGCGGCGGGTGGAGGTCCGGTGGGGGGCGTGGTGAGATTTGGCCTGCAACTGCCTGCTCGAGCTTGAGATGCCCTAATTTTGCACCATGTTAGTGAACATGATGCGGGCGAAGCTGCACCGCTTGACCATCACGGAGGCCAACCTCAATTACATCGGAAGCATCACCCTCGATCCGGACCTGATTGAGGCGGCGGGGTTGCTCGACGGTGAACGCGTCCAAATCGTGAACGTGAACAACGGCGAACGGCTTGAGACCTACATCATCACGGGGGAGCGCGGTTCCGGCGAGGTGTGCCTCAACGGTCCAGCGGCGCGCCGGGTGCAGGTGGGCGACGTCATCATCGTCATCGCGTACGGGATGATGGAGCTCGAGGAGGCGCGGTCGTTCAAGCCCACGGTCCTCTTTCCTGAAGAAGGCACGAACCGATTGACGTCATGAATGCGAAGAAGGCCGTGACGTATTTGGCCTTCTTGGGCATCGGAGCGCTGCTGTTTTACCTCGCGGCGGCGGCGGTGGAGGATTGGGACGCGCTGAAGCGCGACATGCAATCGGCGTCTTGGCCGGGCATTGCGGCTTCGTTTGTGATGGGCTACCTCGCCATTGTGAGCCGTGGGATGCGGTGGTTGCTCCTGCTCGATCCCCTCGGGCACAAGCCGAAGGGCGCGCACAGCGTGCACGCGGTGGCCTTCGCTTACTTCGCGAATACGTTTGTTCCCCGCTCGGGTGAATTGGCCCGATGTGCGGCCTTGAACCAAACCGACAACATCCCCGTGGACCAGCTCTTCGGGACGGTCATCAGCGAACGGGTCATCGATTTCGTCTTCCTCTTTCTTCTGACGGCCATCGCGGTAGTCGGTAACCTCGATGCGTTTGCGCTGTTGTTGGAAACGATGGAGCTTCCTGCCGGCCAAGGGTTGTTCTTGGTGGGCGGTTTGGGGGTGGTGGGGGCTGGGCTGTTTTGGGCCTTTCGGAAGCCGCTGATGAAATGGGGGCCGGTGGCGAAGGTCGTGGCGTTTTTATTGGGCGTTTGGGAAGGGCTGATCAGCATTCGGCACATGCGCCGCAAGGGCCTGTTCATTGCGCACACGGCCTTCATTTGGACGATGTACTTCTTGATGGCGTACGTGATTTTCCAAAGCATCGACCGGTTGGCGGGCATCGGGGTGTTGGAGGCCGTATTCGTCATGGTGGCGGGCGGTTTTGGCATGGTGATGCCGGCTCCGGGAGGCATTGGGGCGTACCATTGGGCCGTGAAATTGGCGTTTGTGGCGTTGGGGTATGAGGGCGATTTGGGATTTGCGGTGGCGAATGTGGTTTGGTTCACGCAAACTGCGATGATCATCCTCACCGGGGGCATTGCCTACTTGGCTTTGTTGTGGTTCCGCGTGCGCAAGGACCAAACCGCGCAATGACCATCGAAGAACGCGTCGCCGCATGGAAAGCGGAAGGGCTCCGCGTGGTCTTCACGAACGGGGTGTTCGACTTGCTTCACCGCGGTCACGTGACCTACCTCGCGGCGGCACGCGCCCTCGGCGATCGGTTGGTGGTGGGCGTGAACGATGATGCGAGCGTGAAGCGGTTGAACAAGGGGCCAGAACGCCCCATCAACGTGGTGGAGGACCGGTGCTTCGTGCTGGAAGCGCTGAGCGCCGTGGACGCCACTGCGGTGTTCTCCGAGGACACCCCCGCGGCCCTCATCGCGGCCCTTGAGCCGGACGTTTTGGTGAAGGGCGGCGATTACGACCCGGACGAAACGGACCCGTCGAATCCGCGCTACCTCGTCGGCCGCGATGCGGTGCTCGCCCGCGGCGGCTCAGTGGTGGCCATCCCCCTCGTGGCAGGCCATTCCACCACCGGCATGATCCGCCGCTCGAAGGCATGAAAAAAGCCGGCCCTGAACGGACCGGCTTTTCCCTCGAAGCACTCGGCTTCAAATCGTTTCTTCTTCCAAAAACTTCGTAGTGAAGTCCCCGCTGCGGAAGCGCTCGTTGCGCATCAAGCGCTGGTGGAACGGAATGGTCGTCTTCACGCCTTCGATGACGTATTCGTCCAGGGCGCGCTGCATCTTCAAGATGGCCTCTTCCCGCGTCTGAGCGACCACAATGAGCTTGGAAATCATGCTGTCGTAGAACGGCGGAATTTGGTAGCCCGCGTAGACGTGCGTGTCGATGCGCACCCCGTGACCGCCCGGCCCGTGGTAGACCGTGATCTTGCCGGGGCACGGCGCGAAGTTCCGGTCGGGATCCTCCGCGTTGATGCGGCATTGAATGGAGTGCATTTGCGGGTAGTAGTTCTTCCCGCTGATGGGTTCTCCTGCGGCGAGTTTGATTTGCTCCTTGACCAAATCATAATTCACCACTTCCTCCGTAATCGTGTGCTCGACTTGGATGCGCGTATTCATCTCCATGAAGTAAAAGTTCCGGTCGGCATCGACCAAAAACTCCACGGTGCCCACCCCTTCGTACTTCACCGCCTCAGCCGCTTTGATGGCAGCCTGCCCCATCTTCTCACGGAGCTCATCGGTCATGAACGGCGACGGGGTTTCCTCCACCAATTTCTGGTGGCGCCGTTGAATGGAGCAATCGCGCTCGGACAAATGGCAGGCCTTTCCGCGCTGGTCCGATGCGATCTGGATCTCGATGTGGCGGGGTTCCACCACAAACTTCTCCATGTACATGCCGTCGTTTCCAAAGGCGGCGGCAGCTTCGCGGCGCGTGGTTTCCCAGGCCGTGGTCAAGTCGTCGTCGTTGTGGCAGACCTTCATGCCTTTCCCGCCGCCACCCGCGGTGGCTTTCATCATGATGGGGTAGCCGATTTGTGCGGCGATTTCCTTGGCTTCCTCGAGCGACTCCAAGATGCCTTCGCTGCCCGGAATCGTGGGGACTCCTGCGGCTTTCATGGTGGTTTTGGCCGAGGCCTTGTCGCCCATCGCCTCGATCATCTCGGGGCTTGCACCGATGAACTTGATGTTGTTCTCGGCACAAATCCGCGAAAAGTTCGCATTCTCGCTCAAGAAGCCGTAGCCGGGGTGGATGGCGTCGGCGTTCGTGATCTCCGCCGCAGCGATGATGTTCGGAATTTTCAAATACGATTCGCTGCTCCGGGCCGGCCCGATGCACACAGCCTCGTCGGCAAACCGAACGTGCAAGCTGTCCGCATCTGCCGTTGAGTAGACCGCTACGGTCTTGATGCCCATTTCCTTGCAGGTGCGGATGACGCGCAAGGCGATTTCTCCGCGGTTTGCGATCAGGATCTTGTTGAACATGGCGTGGCGGTTCAGCTCGGGTCGACGAGGAACAACGGCTGGTCGTATTCGACCGGCGTGTTGTCGTCCACGAGGACCTTGACGATTTTACCGGAGACCTCGCTTTCGATTTCGTTGAAGAGCTTCATCGCTTCGATGACGCACAGCACGGAGCCGCTGCTCACGGTGCTGCCGACTTCCACGAAGCTCGGCTTGTCTGGCGAGGGCTTGCGGTAGAAGGTGCCGATCATCGGCGACTTCACGGTTACGTAGTTGTTTTCTTTTTCGTCCTTCGGTGCAGCAGCGGCGGGTGCAGGTGCTGCTGCAGGAGCGGGTGCAGGAGCTGCAGCCGGTTGCGGCGGCATCATGGCCACCTGCGGCATTTGCATCGGGATGTGCGGCATCATCACATCTTCGCCCTTGCCCTGAGCGCCACGGCGCTTCGGCAATTCGGATTTGATGGTGATTTTGAAGTCTTTCTTTTCGATTTCAACCTCGGTCACGCCGGCTTTGGCGATGAACTTGATGAGGTCTTGGATTTCGCTGATGGTCATGGTTCTCGGCGATTTAGTGTTCGGGCGAAATTACGGCACAGCCGTGCGTTTCCCCCAAGAGTAAACAGTTGAATTCGTTCAGGCTTCGGCCGTGTAGGCCCACTTCAAATAGACAGCACCCCAGGTGAATCCACCACCGAATGCAGCGAGGACGAGGTTGTCGCCTGCCTTGAGTTGCGACTCCCAATCGCGCAGGCACAACGGAATGGTGGCTGCGGTGGTGTTTCCGTAGTCCTGGATGTTGATCATCACCTTCTCATGGGGCAGGCCCATTCGACGCTGCGTGGCATCGATGATGCGCAAGTTGGCTTGGTGAGGCACCAACCAAGCCACGTCTTCAGGGGCCAAGTTGTTGCGCTCCATGATTTCGTAGCTCACATCGGCCATGCCCTTGACTGCCGCTTTGAATACGGGTTGTCCATCTTGGAACACGAAGTGCTCTTTGGCATCGATCGTTTCGTGCGTCGGAGGATGCAACGAGCCGCCGGCTTTCTGGCGCAGGTAATTCACGCCGCTGCCGTCGGTCTTCAAGAGCGAGTCCTGAACTCCGAACTCCTCATGCGGTTCGAGCAACACGGCAGCTGCCGCATCGCCGAACAGCACGCACGTCGTGCGGTCGGTGTAGTCGATGATGGAGCTCATCTTGTCGGCTCCGACGATGACGACCTTCTTGTGTTTGCCCGACTCGATGAATTGGGCACCGGTCGTCAAGGCGAACAAGAATCCCGAACAAGCGGCGTTCAAGTCCCAGCCCCATGCATTGGTGGCACCGACCTTATCGGTGATGAGGTTGGCCGTGGCGGGGAAGGGCATGTCCGCCGTCACCGTCGCGCAGATGAGCAAGTCGATTTCCGTCGGATCGATGCCGCGCTTCTCGCACAACGTCTTGACGGCCTCGGCGCCCATGTCGGATGTGGCCTTCGTCGGATCTTTCAAAATGTGACGCTGACGAATGCCCGTACGGGAAACAATCCATTCGTCGTTCGTGTCAACCATCTTTTCGAGGTCTGCATTGGTGAGCAAATCCTCGGGCACGTAGCCCGCAACGGCAGTGATGGCGGCTTTCATCGGCAGGTTTTGTGCCCCCAGCGGGGCGATTTGAGCGGGCTAAGATACACACCTTCACCGACACCCTGTCGCCCCAGTTCAATTCCGGGGCTTAGACAAAAAAAAAGGGAAAGCCGAAGCCTTCCCTGTGGGTTGCGTTTCGAAGCGGCGAATTAAGCCTCCGCCTTCTCCATCACCACCTTGCCCTTGTAGTAGAGCTTGCCTTCGTGCCAGTGGGCACGGTGGAAGAGGTGAGGTTGACCCGTTGTCGGGCACGTGGCCACGTTCGCGGGGGTCAGGGCGTCGTGCGTGCGGCGCTTGCGCGTACGCGTCTTACTTTGACGTCGTTTAGGATGTGCCATGACAATGGATTATTTCAGTTCTTTCAATGCGTTCCAACGAGGATCCATCGGTTCTTCATCATCGCCTCCTCCCTCGGGGCCATCCAACCGGTCGAGCATGTCCGGGTCGCAATCCGCTTCATTCGCGTGAATGCGGCGGGTAGGCAAGGCCAAATGAGCGAACTCGAAAATCGGCTGGCTCAAATCCAATTCATGGACTTCCGAACCGAGGATCCAGACATCGCTGTCCAAATCCGTCGTTTCGCCCAACTTGGCGATGACCCGATCTTCAAAATGGACCGGCAAATCGAACGGTCCCAAACACCGATCGCAGGCCACTTCAATGGTCCCGTCGAGGGTGATTTGGGCATTCAATTGAGAGCCCACCTGCTCAAAGTGCACGTCCACCGATAAGGCGGCCTGCTGGATTTCTGAGAGGGGAAACAAGGAAAAGAACGTCGAATCCACCTCCATCTGAAAACGGTGGGGCCCTGGCTTCAATCCCTCAAAGGCAATTCGATAAGGGGCCAAGTAGTCCACTGCGTCCAAATTTCGGGAGGGCAAAGGTACGTCGAGCAATTCAAAAAGCCAACACTTGGGTGTTCGTTTCTGAATTTCAGCAGGTTACTCGCCCCTGCGCCGGCTCGCGTAGTCGTCGCTACGACGCTCCTTCTTTTTGATTTCCAATGGGTTGGAGGTTAGTTCCCGGTGCTCAATCCGGTTGCGTCGGATGTCACGGGCCGCAAAGAGCGCCGAGCGCAACGAGTCGGGGTTTGCGGAACCTTGCCCTGCAATGTCGAATCCGGTGCCGTGGTCGGGGCTGGTGCGGACCACCGGCAATCCCGCGGTGAAGTTCACGCCCGCACCGAAGCTCAGGGCTTTGAAGGGAGCGAGCCCTTGGTCGTGGTACATGGCGAGGACCCCGTCGAACTGCTTGAACGCGCCCGAACCGAAGAAGCCGTCTGCGGCGTACGGCCCGAAGACGAGCTTGTTCTCGGCAGCCAGTTCCCGCACCACGGGCTGGATGATCCGCTTTTCTTCGTCGCCCATCAATCCGTTGTCGCTGGCATGGGGGTTCAGTCCCAACACCGCAATCCGCGGATTTGCGACGCCGAAGTCCCGCAAAAGCGATTCGTGCAGCAAGTTGATTTTCGTGCGGATCAGCGAGGTGGAGAGGGCAGCTGACACCTCCTTCAAGGCGATGTGGCCGGTGGCCACGCCCACCCGGAGACTTCCCGCGATGAGCAGCATCAAGACGTCGTCAACGTTGGCAAAGTCGGCGAGGTATTCCGTGTGGCCGGGGAATTTGAAGGAGCCGAGCTTCATGGCGTCCTTGTGGATGGGGCAGGTGACGAGCACTTCCACCCGAGTGGCCGCGAGGTCTTGGACGGCGCGTTCGAGGGATTGGAAGGCGAAGGTGCCGGCTTCGGCTGTGATTTGGCCCCAATTCAATTCCCAGGCGCTCTCCTGAATCGCCACCACGTTCAATTGATTCGGCTTCGATTTCTCGGCGCCATCCACCACCGCCCACTTCACGCGTTCCGACAATTCCGTCAGCGCCAACGCCGCCTCAACGAGGTTCGGAACCGCGTAGAGCACGGGGGTCACTTCGGTGAACATGCGCTCGTCGGCGAAGGCCTTCACCACGGTCTCGATGCCGATGCCGTTGGGGTCGCCGGCGGAAATCGCCACGCGCGTTGGGGAATTTTTGGAACTCATGATGCGGTGCAAAGTTACGGGATGCGCAGGGTGAACTAACTTGCTCCTTCAATGGGAGGCCAACAATTCACAGCGTGGGGCAAGCGGAGCGCGGTTTTCGTGCTGATGCTGTGGGCTGCGGTGTCCGTGGTTTGGGCCACCCACAACCGGGCCGGCGAAATCACGTACACCCACGTCGAAGGCCTCACCTACGAAGTCCTGATCACCACGTACACGAAATCCACGGCCCTCGCGGACCGACCGTGGCTGTTTCTCACGTGGGGAGATGAATCCGGACCGGACCTCGACAGCTTGATGCGCGATGCCGACAACATCCTCATTTTGCCGGGGGAAGTTCAGGTGAATTTTTATCGCGGAACCCACACCTACGGCGGTCCAGGAGAATACGAAATCGCCGTGGAGGACCCCAACCGCAACGACGGCGTCCTCAACATCGAGGGGTCGGTGGATGTGCCGTTTGCCATCCGTACGCTGTTGGTCATCAACCCGCTCGCGGGGCACAACAATTCGGTTCAGCTCTTGAACGCCGCTCAGCAGAATGCGTGCCGCGCCCAGCCGTGGATCCACAACCCGGGCGCACACGACCCGGACGGCGACATCCTCACTTACGAATTGGTTCCTTGCCGGGGCTTCAATGGCGACTTCATCCCCGGATACCAGTACCCCGACGAGATCAGTCCCGCCGATGACGTGTTTGCCATCGACGCGAGCACCGGAGACGTGACCTGGGAGGATCCCCAAATCGTCGGCGAGTACAACATCGCCATCCGCATCCAGGAATGGCGATGGGTGGACGGGGGATTGGTTCGGGTCGGTGAAGTCATCCGCGACATGCAGATTGCGGTGGAACAATGCACGAACGAACCGCCGGTCATTGCCGACGTCAACGACACCTGCATCGTTGCAGGAACCTTCTATTCCCAAGCCTTTACGGCATCCGATCCCAATGGCGACCCGCTGGGCATGACCGCCGTGGGTGGGCCGATTTCGGAGGTGGAGCATCCGGCGGTTTTCACCTACCAAGGCGGTGGAAACGCGACGTTGAATTGGTTTCCGCAATGCGACGAGGTGCGTGCCGAGCCGTACACGGTGGTGGTGAAGGCGGAGGACGTTTCGACGCAGGTGGATTTGGCGGATTTGGAGACGGTGTCCATTCGGGTGGTTTCGCCCGCTCCGGAGGCGCTGGCGGCGGAAGCGGTGGGAAATGCGGTGCTGGTGTCGTGGTTGCCGGCCGAGTGCGGGGCCGATTTGCCTTTGTGGAAGCGCGAGCAGGGGGTGTACCGCATCTACCGCCGGGTGGGGGAGGACGCGTTCGAGGCCACCGCATGCCAAACCGGAGTTCCCCCCGAATGGGGCTACACGGCGATTGCCGAGGTCAGCGACCTCAATTCGACGGGGTACGTCGACGAGGACCTCCTGGCCTTCGGAGCCACCTACTGCTACCGCATCGTCGCTGAATGGCCGGGCAGCGGCGAGTCCATCGCGAGCGACCCCGTGTGCGCCACCATCGTGAAGGACGTTCCCGTAATGACCACCGCTTCGGTGGAGGTCACGGACGGCTCGGACGGTGAAGTCGCGGTCGCTTGGTCGCCCCCGACCGACGCGGACACCACCGTCTTCGCCGGCCCGTACTGGTACCGCGTGGAAGGACGCCGCCCCGCCGATGGCCCCGATTGGTCCGAAGTCCACACCTCAGCCACCAGTCCGTGGCTCGGCACCTCGGACACCCTGTTCACTCACGCGCCCGCAGGGACGGCGGCTTCCCCGTGGCAGTACCGCGTAGAGGCTTGGTCCAACAACGACCTCATCGGCACCTCCACGCCCGCCACCACGCCGTGGCTCGTCCTCACCCCCAACGACAACCGCCTCGAGCTCACCCTGGAGTACGCAGTGCCGTGGACGAACACCGCTTTCGAATTCTTCCGGGCCGAGCCCGACGGGACGTGGCTGAGCTTGGGCACGGCGACGGAACCGCTGTGGGTCGATTCGGGTTTGGTCAACGGCACCAACTACTGCTATTATGCCGTGACCACCGGCGAGTACGATGCCCCGGGCACCTTGTCGCCCATTGTGAATCGGTCGCAAGAAGCCTGCGGCCGGCCCTTCGATCTGACGCCCCCGTGTGCCCCCCGTTTCGCAATCGAACCCGATTGCGAAGCGGCGACGAACACCTTGACGTGGAGCGATGTGCCCGGCTGCGCGGACGACGTGATGGGCTACACCATCTACTGGGCGCCGTTCTTGGGCGACACCTTGAAGCCCTACCTCACCCTCGAGGGCGCACCCGCCGAACCGTTCGCATTCAACGCGGAAGGGGCGGAGGGGACCATCGCAGGCTGCTTCGCGGTGACGGCGCTGGACAGCCTCATGCTGGGCCCCGGCGGGGAACTGCGGCGCAACGAAAGCGCGTTCAGCGACACGTTGTGCGCGGACAACTGCCCGTTCTACTTCCTTCCGAACGTGTTTTCGCCCAACGGCGATGACCGCAACGACCGATTCGAAGCGTTTCCTTGGAAGTTCATTGAGCGCGTGGACTTCCGCGTGTACAACCGGAACGGGGAGGAGGTGTACTTCACCGAGGACCCGTCCATCAACTGGGGCGGGGAGCACCGCGACGGAGGGCTCTGTGCAGACGGCGTGTATTTTTATTCGGCTCGCGTGTTCACCATTCGGCTCGAGGGCCTTGTGGAAGAGCAGTTCAGCGGGACCATTCAACTCATCGATGGGCTGCCCATCAATCCAGAATGAACCATGTTTACAGGCATCATTGAATCGTTGGGCACGTTGGAGGCCTTGGAGTGGGAAGGGACGAACGTGCATTTGACCTTGTCGTGCGACTTCACGTCGGAATTGAAGGTGGACCAAAGCCTCGCCCACGACGGCGTCTGCCTCACGGTCATTGCCCTCGAAGGCAACCGCTACACCGTGACGGCCATCGACGAAACGATGAAGCGAACGAATTTGGGCGAGCGCGTGGTGGGTGATCGCGTCAACCTCGAGCGCTGCACCCGCGTGGGCGATCGGCTCGACGGGCACATCGTTCAAGGCCACGTGGACACCACGGCGGTGTTCGAGCGGGTAGAGCCTCAGGACGGAAGTTGGAAGCTGTACTTCCAGCATGCAGTGGGGCGGGAGTTCGTGACGGTGGAAAAGGGCTCCATCACGGTGAACGGCGTGAGCCTGACGGTGGTGGATTCAGCGCCGGATGGGTTTTCCATCGCCGTCATTCCGTACACGTGGGAGCACACGAATTTGGGGAAGTTGAAGCCGGGCCAACGGGTGAACATCGAGTTCGACGTGGTGGGGAAGTACGTCGCTCGGATGCTCGGGGAGCGGGTCGGTTAAGGGCGCTCGATTCGGGGACGCAGGATGAAGTTTTGGCCGAGGTAGACGCGGCGGACGGTTTCGTCGGCGGCGAGGTCTTCGGCGGTGCCGTGTTTGAGGATGCGGCCTTCGAACAGCAGGTACGCGCGGTCGGTGATGTGCAGGGTTTCCTGGACGTTGTGGTCGGTGATGAGGATGCCAATGCCCCGGGCGCGCAGCTGTTCCACGATGCGCTGGATGTCCTCTACGGCGATGGGATCGACGCCGGCGAACGGCTCATCGAGCAGGATGTAGGCGGGGTTCGTGGCGAGGGCTCGGGCGATTTCCGTTCGCCGCTTTTCCCCGCCGCTGAGGACGTCGCCTCGGGACTTGCGCACCTTCGTGAGCTGGAATTCCTCGAGGAGGGTTTCGAGCCGGTCGCGTTGTTCGGCCCGGCTCAAGGGCTGGAGTTCGAGGATGGCCGCGATGTTGTCTTCGACGCTCAGCTTGCGAAAGACCGAAACTTCTTGCGGGAGGTAGCCAATGCCTTTGCGGCTGCGGAGGTACATCGGTTCGCGGGTCAGGTTTTGGCTCCCGATGAAGATTTGGCCTGCATCCGGCTGAATCAGGCCCACGACCATGTAGAAACTCGTCGTCTTGCCAGCGCCATTCGGCCCCAAAAGCCCCACGACCTCACCCGGCGCGACCTCGAAGCTCACGTCGTTCACTACGCGGCGAGCGCCGTACTGCTTGACTAGGCCTTCCGCTCGAAGGAGTGCATCGCTGGACATGGGCCAAAGTTACGGCGCAACCGCCCTCAGAATTCCGCCGAAAAGCCGATGCGCCACCCCCACGTGCCCAGCGTGGGATCCACCGCCCCGTCCATGCGCCGCACCGCGTCCACGCGCAAGAAGTTGAAGATGTTCTCGATGCCGGCGTTGACTTCCCAATACGTTCCGTGCAGTCCCGTCGTGGTCTCTGGCAACTCGAGCAGCGCCTCGTGGCGATCGCTCCAACTTCCGACCACCCCTTGCACCCCGACCACCTCCCGCCAACCCAATCGGCGCAACCCCGGCAAGTGATTCAAGACGAGCCCCTCGGCGTGCCACTCCCCGCCACCGCGCACCCATTCGTCCGCGACGAGTTCGTAAAAGTTCAGGAGGTTGAAGGCGTCCGAAGTCAACAACACGGTTCCGCTCGCGGGCACCACCTCCATGAACGGGAAGGGAGCGCTGCCCCAGTACTTGCCGGCATTGCCGTACCATTCGAGCCGCCCCGCCACGCCGAGCCGCCACCGGTCGTTGAAGGTCAGTTCCGCGCGCGTGTAATCGTACGAACTGTCCCAAACCCCACGGAACGACCGCGTCACCCCCAGCATCCACATCGCCCGTTCCGAACCCAGGCTGTACCGGTCGAATTCCCCGCCCACGTGCCGTTCGCCCGGAGCAAATCGCAGCCGCACCGTCGCTTCCGTCGCAATGAGCCGGTCGAGCGCCTCGCCCGTTGACGGATCGATGAAGGCCAGCGACCCCCGGCCCGCAACGCGCCGGTGCACCCCCTCGGCGAACACGCTCCATCCCGTGCTGAACTCCTTCAGCACATTCGCTTCGAACCGCTCCACTTCCGAGAGCGTCGTAGAGGTCGCCGTTTGCAGGGCGTTCGTCAGGACGGCCCCTTGGTCGAGGAGGCCGTTCATGCCGATTTGTTCCATGTCGCGCTGCACCTTCAGCCGCACCTCGGTGCGCGGCGTTTTGCGCACCACCCAACGCATCGAAGTGCCCGCTTTCCACCGTCCGTCCAAGCGCCCGTAGGCCGCGTAAACGCTCGGTGCCCAGCGGGTGCTGAAGGCGTTGCTGGTGCGCAGGTCCACCCGGAGTCGGTTGCCTTCAATGGGATTGTACGTGCGCGCCGACCACCAGGCTCCCCATTCGAGCGGTCCCGTTTGGATGAAGCCGGTTCCGAGGAAGTACCCGGTTTTCTTCAGGACCTGCCATTGCCACATGTTCGTTACCGTGTCGACGAGCGTGTAAATGCCGGCCTCGCGCGGTAGGAGCGGAATCGGACGGTCCGCTTCCCTCCAATTCGACAACGAGTCCGGCGTTTCCAACACCCCCTCTGCGTAGATGCGCGCTCCACCCGGCGCCCAAACCGAATCCGGCCACGGGACCGACGTCCGCTCGAATTCGCTCCGGTGCAAGGTGCGCCGCAAATACGCGCCGAGCGACCGGTCCGAGGTGCTCAGGTCCATTAGCCCCTCGTCTTGCACCAGCACCCACGCCGAATCGAGCCGTTCATAGCGTTGATCCCAGCGCAACTCCCTCACCCAGTTCAGGTTCGCACCTTCGCTCACGTGGGCCTGCACGCGCGCCATGCCGAGGGTGAGCGTGTCGATCCACAGCTCACCTTCGAAGGTCATTTCGCCTTGCCGTCGGGGAACGAAGGCCAAATGAATCGTGCCCCGCCCCGCCACGTCCACCGTGTCCAGGATGTAGTAGCGGTAGTGCGCGTTGCCGTGGTCGTGCAGGGGCGATGTGAAGGCCCGGTCGAGCAAGAGCAACCGGTTTTCGTACAGGTTGACGTTTGCGAACCGGTCCGCCAATTCGCCGGGGGTCGCGTTCGTGCCGAGGCCGCTCACCCGGGTGTCGAGGACGGTGGTTTGGGTGCGCGGACCGTTGAGGGCTGTGCGCACTTGGGCATCGGTTTCCGCGATGAGCAGGGGCAGGGCCACCCGCGCCTCGCTGCTGTCGAGGTCGTCGAAGGCGAAGCTGAAGGGGCCCCAGTACCAGCGATTCGCTTGGGCGTGGCTGATGTCGTTGACGTCGAGCTCCAGCTTCGTGTACTCGCGGTAGGCCAAACCCCGCACCCGCGCCGGATCGTTGTCCGCCTTCGCCTCGGCCACGCGCTGCATCAGCGGCTTCGCGGGGTTCACTTCGCGGCGGTCGGGCCGGACTTCGGCGATGCCCAGGGCGATGGCGGCCGGTTCGAGGGCGAAGTTGCGGGTGCTCGACACGCCCCGCATGACCTCCCATTCCTGGGTTTCGTAGCCGACGAAGCTGACGCGGAGCTGGCCGGGCCGTTGGTCGGTGGAGAGTTCGAAGTGGCCGTCGGGGTCGGTGGTGGTGCCGTCACCGGATGCGGTGAACGCGACCGTGACGAAGGGGAGGGGCTGGCCGGTTTCGGCGTCGAAGACCAGGCCTTCGACCCGCGTGATTTGGCCCGTGGCGCTGCTCCACATCAGGAGGAGGCTGGCCCAAAGGAGCAAACAGCGCGGGTTCATCGGTTCGCAGCAGCGGCTTTGCGTTCGACGCGTCGGGCGATGGCGATGCCGATTTCGTAGAGGACGAGGACGGGCATCGACACCAGGATTTGGCTCGTCAAATCCGGCGGAGTGATGATGGCCGACACCACCAAGATCGCGACCAGCGCGTGCTTCCGGTAGCCCTTCAAGCCGTCCGCCGTGACCAGCCCTGCCTTCGCGAGGAAGTAGACGAGCACGGGCAGCTGGAAAATGATGCCTGCCGCCAGCGAAATGCTCGCCACCGTCTTCATGTACGACATGACGGATATGCGCGCCTCCACGTCGCCGAGCTCGTAGTTCCCAAGGAATTGCAGGGAGAGCGGCGCGATGACGAAGTAGCCGAACAACACCCCGAGGAAGAACAGGACCGACGTGGCCGCCCCGACGCCCCGAGCGGCCTTGACTTCGCGCTCCTTCAAGGCCGGCCGAACGAACAGCCAAAACTGCCGGAACACCACCGGAAATGCGATGACCAACCCGCCGATGGCCGACACGAGGATGTGCGTCGTGAAGTTGCCGAGCATCGTCGTGTTGATGAGCTCGTACCCGATTTCCTGAACGCACAGCGCGTCGCCCGCCCCGATGGTCTGCGACAACCAGCACCACGCGCGGTAGCTCACAAAGTCGGGGTTGCGCGGCCCGAATAAAATCGTGTCAAACAGGAAGTCCTTCGCAACGAACAGCGCGATGCCCCCTGTGAGGATGGCAGCGGCTGCGTAAAACAGCCTGCGCCGCAGCTCCTCGAGGTGATCGAGGAACCCCATTTCCTTCTCGTGGGTCGCTTCGTCGAGTTGATCCAGTGGCATGCGGGTGCAAAGATGCGGCGATTCCGTGGGATTTGGCCTTAAAAAATGCCCTCACGCAGCAGGTCGTGCAAGTGGACCAAACCCACGTACCGACCGCCTTCGCGCACAATCACCTGCGTGATCGAAGCCGCCTCCATCACCTGAAACGCCTCCACCGCCAACGCCTCGGCCTCCATGATGCGCGGCGAACGCCCCATCACCTCACCGGCCACCGCATCCTGAACGGCTCCGCGCTCCAGCGCCCGCCGCAAGTCCCCGTCGGTGATGATGCCGGCGATGTCCTCGCCCTCCAGCACGACCGCCGCTCCCGCCCGCCCGGCACTCATCGCGAGGATGACGTCCGTCATGGGGGCGCTCGGCGCCACCGCAGGCCGCCGCTCCCGATCGACGAGGTCGCCGAGCGTGGTGTAGAGCTTCTTGCCCAAGGCGCCCCCGGGGTGGTAGGTCGCAAAGTCCCTCGAGGTGAACCCCCGCGCTTCCATCAGGCACATGGCAAGGGCATCGCCCATCGCGAGCTGGGCCGCGGTGCTCGCGGTCGGAGCGAGGTTGTGCGGACACGCCTCGCGGTCCACGGTCGTGTCGAGCACCCCATCGGCGTGCGTGGCCAGGTGGGAGTCCATCGCGCCCGTCATCGCGATCAACGGGTGGCCAAGGCCCTTGATGAGCGGGGTCAATGCCTTGATTTCCGGTGAGTTCCCGCTTTTTGAGATGCACAGGATGACGTCGCCTTTTTGGACCAAACCCAAATCCCCATGGATCGCCTCCGCCGCGTGCATGAACCCCGCCGGAGTTCCCGTGGAGTTCAAGGTGGCCACCAACTTGTTCGCGATGTGCGCGCTCTTCCCGATGCCCGTGATGATGAGCCGTCCGGGCGCGTCGAGGATGCGGCGCACGACCCCGATGAACTCGTTTCCGATGCGGTCCTTCAAGGCGGCGACGGCTGCGCTTTCCACGTCCAACGTCTCCAACGCCCTGCGCTTCAGCTGGTTTTCATCAAATCGAACCTCTCGGGGGTGCATAATTAAAGAAAGGTTAAAATTTTCGCCTGCGGTTGCGCCTCAGGGCCTATCTTTAGGTTGCGCAAGTTAAACCAAACCGCCGCTCGTCGGCCTCGCCAGCACGCTAGATGAAGATTGAGGACATGACGCCCACCGAGGCGCTCAGCCATTTTTTTGGGTTCGATGAATTCAAGGGAGAACAAGAAGCTGTCATTCAGGCGGTGCTCCATGGCGAGGACGCGTTCGTCATCATGCCCACGGGAGGAGGGAAGTCGCTGTGCTACCAATTGCCCGCGCTGATGTTGCCGGGGACCGCGATCGTGGTCAGTCCGTTGATTGCGCTGATGAAAAACCAAGTGGATGCCATTCGGGGGCACCACGAAGACCGCGCCATCGCGCACTTTCTCAATTCGAGCTTGAACAAGGCGGATGCGCAGCTGGTGCGCGAGGACGTCATCGCCGGCCGCACGAAGTTGCTGTATGTGGCGCCGGAAAGCCTGACGAAGGACGAGAACGTGCAGTTTTTGAAGTCGATTCAGCTCAGCTTCGTGGCGGTGGATGAGGCGCACTGCATTTCCGAGTGGGGCCACGATTTCCGACCCGAATACCGCCGCATTCGAAGCATCGTCCAGCAAATTGCCGATGTGCCCATCATCGCGTTGACGGCCACGGCGACGCCCAAGGTGCAGGCGGACATTCAGAAGAACCTCGGGATGCGCGATGCGAAGCTGTTCAAGGCGTCGTTCAACCGACCGAATTTGTACTATGAAGTGCGCCCGAAGAAGGACGCGCTCCAGCAGATTGTTCGGTACGCCCGGAATCACATCGGCAAGAGCGGCATTGTGTACTGCTTGAGCCGGAAGAAGGTGGAGGAGATTGCGGAGGTGCTGCGGGTAAATGGCGTGCGGGCTTTGGCCTATCACGCGGGCATGGACGCGGGGCTGCGGAGTCGGATTCAGGACCAATTCCTGATGCAAGATGTCGACGTCATCGTGGCCACCATTGCTTTCGGCATGGGGATTGACAAGCCCGATGTGCGGTTTGTCATCCATTACGACATGCCCAAATCCCTCGAGAGCTATTACCAAGAGACGGGCCGCGCAGGCCGCGACGGGGGCGAGGGCCATTGCATTGCATTCTACAGCCACAAGGACATTGAGAAGCTCGAGAAGTTCTTGCAGGGCAAACCGATTGCCGAGCAAGAAGTGGGTTTCCAGTTGCTCCAAGAAGTCACGGCGTTCGCGGAAACGGCGATGTCCCGCCGCAAGTTCCTGCTGCATTACTTCGGTGAGGAATTCGACGAGGTGAACGGTCCGGGTTCGGACATGTGCGACAACATGCGCTACCCGAAGCCGATGCGCGACGGGCAAGAGGACGTCCACATGATCCTGGGCATGATCCTCGAACACAAGCAGGCGTTCCGCATGCCGTTCTACACCGGCGTGCTGTGCGGCGAAGCGAACCGCGAAATCGTGGACTATCGGGGAACGGAGAGCTCCTTTTGGAAGCGCGGGGCGGAGCACGATCAGCACCATTGGAAGGCCGTTTTGCGCCAAATGGTGGTGCTGGGTTTCGTGCGCAAGGAAGTGGAGAGCTACGGAACGCTGAAGTTGACGGCGAAAGGGGAGCAATTCCTGACCGCGCCACATCCCGTTCAACTCGTGGAGGAGCGGGATTTCTCGGACGTGGATTCCGGGGATTCGATGAACCAAACCCGAGGCCATGGCGGCGGTGCAGCCGACCCCAAGCTCCGCAAGTTGCTCACCGACCTGCGCAAAGACGAAGCCAAGCGCCTCGAATTGCCGCCGTACGTCATTTTCCAAGAACACTCCCTCGAGGAGATGGCCATTCATTACCCGCTTACGCACGACGAGTTGATCCGGGTGAACGGCGTCGGGTCGGGCAAGGCGAAGAAGTACGGGGAGCCGTTTTTGGCCCTCATCAAGCAATACGTCGAGGAGGAGGGCATCGAACGCGCCGACGATTTGCTGGTGCGATCGACGCAAACCCGCGGCAATTCGAAGGTCCACATCATCCAGCGCATCGACCGCCAAGTCGACCTCGAGGACCTCGCGAAGGAACTGTCCATGAGTTCCGAAGAGCTCATTGCGGAGTTGGAGGCCATCGTGGCGGCGGGGACGAAAGTGAATTTGGACTACTTGCTCGACGACATGCTGGGGGAAGAGGGCATCGAAGAGCTGTTCGATTTCTTCCGCGAGAGCGAGGACGCGGGCACGGAGGCGGTGGTCGAGGAATTCGGAGACGTCTACACCGAGGAGGAACTTCGCCTCGCCCGCATCAAGTTCCTGAGCGAGTTCGCGAACTGATCGCCGCGCTCAGGACCCTTTGCCCCACAACTCCAGCGCGGCCTTCCAAAACATCCGGCCCGCAGCGTACAGCATGAAGGTGGAGAACACCAGCTTCACCACCGTCGGGGAGAGCTTCAACGTCCACTTGCTGCCGAAATACGCTCCCACCACGAATGTTCCCGCCAAGATCAAGGCATAGCGCCAATTCCATGCGCCTTCTTGCGCGTAGCTCATCACGGCCAGCACCCCGATGGGCGGCAGCATCATCGCAAGCGACGTGCCTTGCGCCATGTGTTGCCCCATGCCGAGGAAGTAAACCAGTGCGGGAACGATGATCATGCCGCCGCCGATGCCAACGAATCCACTCACCACGCCAGCGACGAGGCCGATGGCCAACAGAATGAGCAAGGTGGAAAGGTCCATGGGAGGAAGTTTAGGGCTCAAAAGTCGAGGCTGAATGAGAAGTTGAACACGCGCCGTTGAAACCGACCATCGTCCACGCCATAGCCCCAGTCCGCCCGCACCCAGTACCCCATGAGGCGGGTGCGCACGCCCCAACCGAGGGCCCATAAAATCGGCTCGTGGTTGTTGTCGATGGTCACGGTGATGGGGTTCGCGGAAACGGTTTGGAAGTTGAAACCGTTTTCATCGGCGTACGGGTGAGGCCCGTTCCAAGCGGATCCGCAATCGAGGAAGCTCACTGCTTGGAGGTGGCGCAGGAAGTCGGTGGGAATCGGGCGGCGTGTGAATGTGGTGACAAGCGGCAAGCGAAGCTCCGCGTTGATGAGGGCCAAGTTGGCGCCGTTGCGGGCGTTGTTGCGGAAGCCGCGGAGGGGCGTGATGCGCGTTTGGTAGGCGTAGGAAACGTCCGGATCGATGGGCGTGCCGGTGTTGGGCGTCAGCGAAAGCACGTTGTCCACCCCGCCCAACAGGTGCAGCAGGCGGTCGCGCCCGATGGACCAATCCCCCGCCGCGCGGAATGCGAAGAGGAAGTCCCGGTAAATCGGGCGGTAATGCCGGAAGTCGAAGCCCACCGTCCCGAAGGTGGCGGCCGCTTCATCGGTGTTCAGGTAGAACTCGCCCCAAACCTTGTACCGCGTGCCGTCGCGCAGGTTGATGTCCCGCTCGCGGGTCGCGTCGTAAACGTAGCTGAGCACGCCACCGATTTGGCTCGTCACTTCATTCGGCAAGGCCAAATTGTAAGCGTCCGTGGTCATGTAAGCTGCCCGATCGAACCGGTAAATCCCCTCCATCCGCACGCTACGCACCTCGTCAATCGGGTACGAGAGCCGGTAACGGAACGTGTGGATGTGTGTTTCAATGAGCGACCGGTTGTCCGCCGAAAGGCGCTGCTGGCCCTGACGCGCAACGCTCACGGTGCGGTCCAGCCGCCCCGTCAAATCCGAATACGAAAGCGCGTACAAGCTGTTGCCCAGGTTTCCGGACAGCCGGAACCCCGCGATGAAACGCCGGTCCTCGAACAGGTCGCTCATGCTCACGCGCGTCAACCCGCCCAGTCCAGGCTGTGCCGAAATCACCCCATTGTACGGCTGATAGAACGCCGAGTTGAAGGTGTTGTCGAGTTGGGAGGTGATGGACTCGATGGCGTAGTTGAGTCGGTAGTTGCTCGCTTTGGGCAGGACCACCGGAGCGGGCGCAGCCGCTGAATCGGTGGAAGCGTCATCCTGCACCTCGACGGGGGCCTCCATCCCAAGTGGCCCGAACACGTAATCCCGAAAGTCCACTTCCCCCACGCCCGGTCGCCACTCCCAGTCTTGCTCCCATTCGCCCAGGTCGCCGCCCACCACAGATGCGGCGTTGCGCACGCCCGGTTGCTGCTGGTTGGCGGCGGCAAACCGCAGGTGCGGGTGCCCCATCAGTTCGTGGGCGTACAGCACCGTGCCCGCCTCGGGATGCAAACGGAAGTCCGTGACCGGCGCGTTCAGTTGTTCGACCACGCGGGTCTGGGTGAAGAACCGGTAGTGAATGGCCGTGTCGATGGATTCCACCACGCTGTCGCGCCAAGCGAGGACGCGCTCTTGCGGATGCCCGGGCCGCTCGCTGAGGAACGTCACCCGGCCATCGGGCAGGGGTTGCGGCAGCCGTTCATCGATGCCCGGAGTTTCCGTCAGCCGGGTGAAGGCCAAATCATCTCCCAGCCGAACCGAATACACGTCCATCCGGCTGCCCGCCGAAGCCCATTCATCGCCGTCTCCCGGGGCCGATTCCGGCCGGTTCGAAGCGAAGACGATGGACTGGCCGTCCTCGCTGAATCGCCCGTCCAAGTCGTCGTATCCATCGCGCCAAAGCGGCCGCTGCGTATTTCCCAACAGCTGGTAGAGGTAGAGGTCGGAGGCGCCACCCTGCAGTCCGGTGAACAGGATTTGGCGTCCGTCCGGAGCGAAGTCCATCGCGCGGATGCCGTCGAGTTCGGCGATGTCGCGGACCGCTTGTTCGCCGCGCTCGAGGTCGACGGTGACGAGCTGGACCGCTCCTTTCGATTCCAAGGTGTAGGCGAACAACTGGCTGTTCGGGTGCCACGCGAAGACGGGGAACAAGCCGCTGGAGGAGCGGTCGATGCGGTGCCCGTGCTTTCCGATGCGCTCGTGCTCTCCGGTTGCGGTGTGGTAGACGGCTACGCGGATTTGGGAGCGTTCCTCGGTGGCGTAGGCCCAGTGCGCCCCGTCCGGGGACAGCGACCAGGCGATGAGGTTGCGGTCGAGCCGAAGCCGAACCGGGAGTTCGCCCGCGTCGCGGCGAGCGCTGCGGCGGGAGGGCCGATCGTCCACGGCGGGCAGGAGCTGGGCGAGCGGTTCTGCGGACCGCAGGTGGTAACGCGTCACCTCCGCGAGCAGTTCATCGAGTCCTAGACCCGTCGCGAACTGGAAGCCGCCCTCCATCGTTTTGCTCACCCGGGCCATGTAGAGGATGTTCGCCACCACCGGTTCGCCGAACACGTCCACCACGTACTTCCACACCCCGTGCCCGAGTTCGGCCGCGGGGAGGGAGCCGCTGAGTTCGATGCGTTCGAAGGCCCCACTGCGCGCGTGGTCGAAGATTTGGGCGGCGTGCCGGGGCGACCAGGGTTCCGCCGCGTAGCGGTACAGGCCTTCGGTGAACCAATCGGGAAAGGTGATGAGCGCGTTGTTGCGCACGGCGTCTTGCCAGCTGCCGCCGAACAGGATTTGGTTGAACAGGACGCGGGCGAGGCCGTCGCGAAGGGCCGCTTCGAGTTCGCGGCTGTCGCCGGTCCCGTAGACGAACAGCTTCGTACCGATGAGGGTCGCCGTGCCGCCGATGTTGTTGTCGTCGCTGATTTGGGCGCCGATGTTCGATTGCCGGAAGGCCTGGTGGTCGGTGTAGACGAGGATTTGAATGGGGCCTTCGAGCGTGCGGTCGAAAAGCTGCTCGACGCGTTGACGGGCCGCGGGCAGGATTTGGCCTACTTGCTGCGCCAAATCCTGGCCTCCCGGATAGAAATACACGTCGAACGTCTCCATCGGGTAGTGCATCCAGAAGAACTCCTGGTACTGCACGCGGTTCTTGCCAAACGTGACGTTCGACCCATCATAGAACTGCGCAGCGGACGGCCCGGCAAGGGCCAGAACGGCGAGGAGCCAAGCGCTGCGGAGCGCAATCAACAGGGGGGAGGAGGGCCGGAGCATGTTGGAATTCTCCGAAAATTACGATTTCATTGGCAATGGCGGGTGGTGGGGCGGGGGTTGGTTGCGAAATTTGGCGAATGGAATTGAAGCATTGGACGTTTGGGCCGTTTCAGGAGAACACGTGGTTGATCCGTTCGGCGGACGGTCGGGGCATCGTCATCGATCCGGGCATGTCGAATGCTGCGGAGGAGGCGCGGTTTGAGCGCGATCTGGAGGACGTGGAAGTGGTCGGGTGCTGGTTGACGCATGCGCACCTCGATCATGTGGCGGGGGCGGCCTACATCGCTCGGAAGTTCGGGTGCGTGCCGCAGGTGGCGAAGGCGGATGCGGCGACGTACCAGCAAGCGCCGCTGGCGGGTCGGGTTTACGGGTTTGAAATTGCGGACTTGCCGGAGCCGACGTGGTGCGATTGGTCGGGGCGCCAGGTGCTGGACTGCCTCGGGGAGGCGGTTGAGGTCCGTTTTGCGCCGGGGCACGCTCCGGGGCACGTGGTGTTCGTGCACCACGAGGCGCAGTGGGTGATCGCAGGGGACGTGCTGTTCCGCGAGAGTGTGGGGCGGACGGACTTGCCCGGTGGCGACGCGGAGGTGCTCCGGCGTTCCATCGAGCGCGAGTTGTTCGACCTGCCCGAGGAGTTCGCGGTGCACTGCGGCCACGGCCCTTCGACGACCATCGGACACGAGAAGGCGCGCAATCCGTTCGTCAATGCGGCGGGGTCCGGGATGATGCAGCGGGGCTGATCAGGCTTTCTTGAGGCGGAAACGGAAGGTGGTGCCCTTGCCGAGCGTGCTGTTCACGACGATTTGGTCTCCGTGCGCTTCGACGATGTGCTTCACGATGGCGAGGCCCAAACCCGAGCCGCCCGCCGCCCGCGAGCGGCTCGCATCCACCCGGTAGAACCGCTCAAAAATTCGGGGCAAACTCGCCTCGGGGATGCCGATGCCGTTGTCTTCAACTTCGACGACGAGGTGCGCATCGGCGTCGCGCAGCCGGACGGTGGTGTTCCCGTTGGGATTCCCGTAGCTGATGCTGTTGCCGATGAGGTTCGTGAGCACTTGCCCCATGCGCTTTTCATCTCCGAGGGCGAACAGGGATCGGGCGCCTTCGGTGTCGAGGACGAGCTTGATGGCGGACCGCTTGGCTTTCGGGTCGAGGGTGTCGATGATTTCATCGGCCAAGGCGACGAGGTCGAACCGCTCCATTTTGAGTTCCAGCACGCTGCTTTCGATGCGGGAGATGGCATCGAGGTCGTCGATGAGGCCCGTCATGCGGTCGATGTTGCGAACGGCCTTCAGGAGGAACCTCCGGGCAAATTCAGGGTCGTCGATGGCGCCTTCGTGCAAGGTGTACACGGCGCCTTGGATGCTCTGGACCGGCGTCCGCAATTCGTGGGCGAGGTTGCCGATGAATTCCTTTCGGAAGTCTCCGATTTGTTTCCACTTGCTCACTTCGGTGCTCTGCATGGTGGACCAGGTTTTCGCCAACGTGCGCAGCGTCCCGGGCCAATCATCCCGCATGTGCAACCCATCCCCCCGATTCTTTTTCGGTTGCATGCGGTCGATGGCTTCCATCGTGTCCTTCAAAGGCCGAAAAATCAACAGGTGGAAAATCGCTGCATTCAGGGCGCCGATCGTGGCGCCGAAGCCGGCGGACCAAGCGGCAATGATTCCCCACGACGGCCCTTCTCCCAATCCCGTGGCGAACACCAAAATGCCCGCAACCAACAGCGCGGAACCGACGCCCGTCCAAGCCGCCACCATGGCGGGTGATCGTTGCCGGTTCCAGGCCATGCTCAGGGTTCGAATTTGTACCCGACGCCTTTGACGGTTTTGAATCGCTTGTCTCCGAGCTTTTCACGGAGCTTGCGGATGTGCACGTCGATGGTTCGGTCGCCGACCACCACGTCGTTGCCCCAAACGCTCGACAAGATCACCTCCCGCGTGAAGACACGACCGGGCTGCGATGACAACAAACTGAGCAGCTCGAACTCCTTCTTTGGCAGGGTCATCTCTTGCCCTTCTCGCATGACCACATACCGTTCGCGGTCGATGACGATGCCCGAATCCGTGGCGGATTCATCCGACTTCACTTCTCCCCGCCGCAGCAGGGCCTTGATCCGGCTCACCAGCACGCGCGGCTTGATGGGCTTCATGATGTAATCGTCGGCGCCGGCGTCGAACCCAGCGATTTGGCTGTAATCTTCGCCCCGCGCGGTCAGGAACGCGATGATGGTGTCCTTGAGTTGCGGTTCCTCCCGGATCTGCACGCACGTCTCCATGCCGTCCATTTCCGGCATCATCACGTCGAGCAGGATCAGATCCGGCAGCATTTTCCGCGCCAACTCCACGCCCTCACGGCCATTCGACGCCGCGTGCACGATGAAGCCTTCCTTCTCCAGGTTGTACGACAGGATGTCCAGGATGTCCGGTTCGTCGTCTACGAGGAGGATGGTGTGCTGCGCCATGATCGGTGGTTTGCCGCGAAGTTCGTGTCGTCAGGGTTTACGCAATGTAAAGCAAACGTGAGGGTTTTGTCACGCGTGGACTCAATCCTTGATGCGGCTGAAGCGCAACGCTTTGAGCATCCACTTGGGCAAGGGGCCGTCGGGATCGCGCTTTTTCACGTCCAAAAACAGCCCCCACTTCTCCACAATCGGCACCTTGTGCACCTCGATCAACTCGATCCAGCATTCGTCGGGGTCGTCGATGTACGTGCAATGCACCTTCGTTTCCCCCATGCCGATGGCGTCGTTCGAATCGCATCGGAACCCGAAGCCCGCCGTGTCCAGCTCCGCCCCCAAGGCCTGCATGCCGCGCACGTCAAATCCGAGGTGCGCAATGCCCGTGTCGCACCAAATCCGATCTTCGAAGATGAACCGTCCCGTGCGGTCGAGGGCTTGGACCAGCTCGATGTAAGTTTGGCCGGTCACCGGTCCGAATCCACCGGCGCCCGGGTTGGGCTGCGTCAACCGAACGCGGCGATAGCGCTCCTTCCCACCGGGCAAATGCGCCCAATCTTCGAACACGCCCTCCTCGTCGAACAGCACCACGGAGTAGTCCAATTTGTCCGCATACAGCCTCAAGGCTTTTTCGATGCTGCTCACCCCCACGGTGCACCCCATCACGCCCCCCGAAGGATGCTTCGGCCGTTCGAACCAATCGTCCGCCTCCAGCACCTGAAACAGCGTATCGTCCGGGTCCCGCAAATAAAACGTCTTCGCACCCCACGGCGTTTCCCGCAGTTCCGCGTCCACCCGGGCGCCCTCCGTGGCGAGCGCGTGCGCGTGCATCCGCTCGATGTTCGGCGTTTTCATTTGGACGGTGGTCAGTCCCAAGTCGCCTTGCGCGATGGTCCATCCCGCGGGCTTGGGCTCGAACGAAGTCGGACGCAAGACCTCGAAAGCGCAACCGCCTTGCAGGTTCATCACCATGGAGGCGCGTTTCGTGATCGTTTCGCCGCGTGTGTGGCTATCCATCAACGGCGCTGCTTGCACCGAGTCGAAGAACGGAATGTTCATGCCGAAGAGCCGGCGATACAGCCGCAGCGTGCGGTCCATGTCGGTGATGGCGATGCCGATGTGTTGCATCCCTTGGATGCGGTAGCCGGGGTTGCTCATTGCTTCGAAGATTCGATGGTGTTCACGTAAGCGGTCCATGCCGCGGCTCGTTTTTTGTCAGCCCAAAACCGCTTCGCCCGCCGCCGCCCGCGCTCATCCAACGCATTCCCGTACCACCACACGCCCAATCGGCTCGCGATGGCTTGGCCCGCCAAGGCAAAAACGAACGTCCACCCCCCGCCCAGTTCGGCAGGCGGCGCGACCGCGGCCAGCACGGCGGCCACCGCGGCCCAAAGGACGGGATACAGCACCATGCCGGTGGCGCTCTTGAACGTGCTGACGAAGCAAATGTCCTTGACGCGCTTGCGGGCCTGCGCCTGCAGCAAAAGCGAAAGCAGGGCGTTCAAGGCGTTGGGCACGACGATGAAGGGAGCCAACGCCCACACCCATGCGGTGCCTTTTCGCGCCTCTTCGGGCCGGGTACCGAGGTCCTCGGGCCGCACTTCCGAACCGACACCGGCCGCTTCGGCGTTTGCCCAAGCGGCGGCCACCGCGTCAAGCTGGGGCTCCGAAAGCGATTCCAACGCTGCGATGCGCTCGCGGGTGCGCGGCCAGGAATCGGCTCCCTGTTCCGTGCTGCGCAGGGCTTGAACGTAGGGGTTCAGGACGCCGTAGTGTTTGGCCGGCTGCACGTTGACCATCAAGGCGTCCAAGGCCATGGCGATGGCTCGGCTTGCTTGGTTCGCGGGGATGGTGCCCGTCTCGGAGTCGATCCATGAGGCCCAATCGAGCGGGGCGCCGAACCGGAGGCGGAGTCGGCGCCGCAACGACCCGTAATCTTCGTAATCGATGCCGACCGGCAGCAAGACCAGGTCGTTTTTGAGGCGCTCGTGCGTGGTTTGGGACAAATTCAAAAGGTCAATCACCCCGCGCTTCAACGGCCGCAGCGACCGCTCCCCATTGTGATTTCCCTCGGGATACAGCCCGATGACCGCCCCGATGTTCAAGCGCTCCACGCAGATCTCGAAAATTCGCTGGTTCCGTTCCCCGATGTCGGCGAGCCGATCCCGCCGGCGGAAAATCGGCAACATGTTGAAGCTGAACAGGAAGAACCGGACGATCGGCTTGTAAAAGATGTCGGACCGGGTCAGCCAATGAATTTGGTGGCGCGAAAGCAACGAGCAGAGCACCAGCGGGTCCATCAAGCCGTTCTGGTGGTTCGCGACGATGATGAGCGGCGTCCCGGGCGCCGGTACGTGCTCCAAGCCTTCCGCGCCTTCAATTCGATGGAAACGCGTGATGGCGGCGGACACCCACGGCAGGGCAAGTCCGTAGCCGAGGTGACGGCTTTGAATGGGCGGTTCGTGAAAAGGCTTGCTCACGGTTTATCTCAGTTGGGCACCAGTTTCTTGTTCGATGGCGAGCCGAATGCGCTCCACCGTCTTGTCGATTTGCTTGTCGGTCAGCGTTTTATTCGGGTCCTGAAGCCGCAGGGACAGCGCGTAGCTCAGCTTGCCTGCGGGCAATTTATCGCCTTGGTACACGTCGAACAAATTCACTTCACGCAGGATCTTGCGCTCGGTGTTCCGTGCGATGCGCTCCAGCTCGCTGAAGGCCACGTGTTCATCGAGGATGAAGGCCAAATCCCGACGCACCGCCGGGAACTTCGGCAACTCCTCCGCCTTGATCCGCCGTCCCCCCATCCACTGCATCACCGGCTCCAACCGCACCTCCGCGGCATAAACGGGCGCGTCCACGTCCGTGACCTTCAGCGCCTCCGGGTGAACCGCTCCCGCCCGCGCCACCACCTCGTCTCCCAACTTCCACGTCACGCCGCCCACCAGCAGCCCCTCCGTTCCACGTTCCATCGTCAGCGCCTCGTGAACCCCCAGCGCGCCAAAAACCGCCTCAACCTCCCCTCGAAGCGCGAAGAAATCCGCATCCTCCTTCCCGTTGTTCCACCGCTCGGGCGCCTTCCGCCCCACCATCCAAAGCGCCAACCACTCGGTCTCCTCGAACCCGCCGTCGCGTCGCGCATACGTCCGCCCCAACTCGAACAACCGCATGTCCTTCCGCTGCACGTTCCGGTTCCGCGCCACGTTCTCCAAGCCCTGAACGAGCAGCGACCCCCGCATCACGCCCAGGTCTTGGCTCAAGGGGTTCAGGATTTCGATGGCGGTGGAGGGGTCGAGCGCAGCTTCTCCCGTGGCGGCGTGCAGGGTCTCCGCGTAGGCCTTGCGGGTCAGCGAATTGTTCATGACCTCGTGGAATCCCCGGCTCACGAGCGTGTGCGCGATGCGCGTGCGCGGTGATTCGCGGTCTACGCCGCGACGGATTTGGGCCGTGCTCGCCATGCGCTTCGGCAGCGGCACGTGGTCGAATCCGTGGATGCGCAGCACTTCCTCGACGACGTCTGCGGGCCGGGTTACGTCGGTCCGATACGCCGGAACCCGCAGGTGCAGGGCGGTTTCGGTTTCCTGTTCAATGGCCAGGTCGAGCGAAGCACAAATCCCGCGCACCCGATCCCGTTCAATCGCCACGCCGATGAGCCGATCCAACGCCTCCCATTCCAACGTCACTTCCGCTCCCTTCGGCAGCCCTTCCGATTCCGCGGCGAGGTAGCCTCCGACCACGTGACCGCCGGACCACGTGCAAATCAAATCCGCCGCGCGTTCCAACGCAGTCACCGTCGCCTCGGGGTCCACGCCGCGCTCAAACCGGAACGAAGCGTCGGTGGACAACCCGTGGCGCTTCGCGGTTTTCCGCACCGTTACGGGTTCGAACCAAGCGGACTCCAAGAAAATGCGGGTGGTCGCTTCCGAAACGCCGCTTTCCGCCCCACCGAAGACGCCGGCCAAGCACCGCGGGCCTTCCGCATCGGCGATGACGAGGTCCGCGGGGTCGAGGGTGCGTTCGATGCCGTCGAGGGTCGTCAGGGTTTCGCCAGGCTGGGCGCGGCGGACGTGGACGGCGCTTCCGCGCATTTGGTCCAAATCGAAGGCGTGCAACGGCGTGCCCAGCTCGTGCAGCACGTAATTCGTGGCGTCCACGACGTTGTTGATGGCGCCCACGCCGATGGCCTCAAGGCGCTGGCGAACGGCCTTCGGGGACGGCCCCACTTCGACGCCCTCGATGACGAGTCCGAGGTAGCGCGGAGCTCCGTCCGGGGCTTCAACCTGCAGCGCAACCGCGGGGTGCGTGTCGACGCGTTGAAGCGTGGGCGCGGCCGGGTGCGTGAGCTGCAAGCCTTCGGCTGAGATGCCGTCGACGGTACCGTGTTCAAGCCCCGCTCGGAGGTCCCGTGCCACACCCCAGTGGCTCATGCCGTCCGTCCGGTTCGGGGTCAGCCCGATGCCGATGACGTGGTCGCTCCCCACGCCGTAAACGTCCGCCGCGGGCGTTCCAGACTTCCACGTGTCGGGCAGTTCGATGATGCCATCGTGGGACGTGCCCACGCCGATTTCGTCTTCTGCACAAATCATCCCCATGGAGACCTCCCCGCGGATTTTGCCCTTCTTGATTGTAAACGGTTCGCCTTCGGTCGGGTGCAGGGTGGCACCGACGGTGGCGACCACGACGGTCAGGCCCGCGCGGGCATTCGCTGCGCCGCAGACGATGCTCAGGGGCTCCGCCTCGCCGACGTCGACGGAGCAGACTTGCAAGCGGTCGGCGTCGGGGTGGGGGGCTGCGGACAGGATTTGGCCCACCACCAAACCGCGCAAGCCTCCGGGCACATCTTCGACCTCGTCAACGCCTTCTACTTCCAAGCCCGTTGCGGTCAGCACAGCGGCCACCTCCTCAACCGGGACTTCGACGTTGATCAACTCCTTGAGCCAGCGAAATGAAATGTTCATGGTTCCTCAAATGTGGTGTGCAAAGGTAGCAGGACGGCCGGGATTCGCGGTGGACAAACAGCCGCTTCGCAGCGGGACGAAATTTTCGGTTGAGTTCAAAGAAATTGGATTAACTTCGCCGTCCCAAATCGGCAAGCGCAAGCTTCCGATGGAACAACGGGATGTAGCTCAGTTGGTAGAGTACGCGTCTGGGGGACGTGTGGTCGCTGGTTCAAGTCCAGTCATCCCGACATCAGGAAAACCCGGAGCCTGCGCTTCGGGTTTTCTTGTCAAACGACCAGCACATGGATTATGCTTTTGAACGGGATTGGCAGACGCTGCTGCGGCTGATGGAGGAGCGATTCGGCGAACAGCCGGACATCACGTCCATGATTTTTGCGGTGGGCTTGCAGGAATGCGGCCAAGGCTACGGCCGATTCAAGAAGGACGCGAAGGTGGACATCATGCACGTCGGAGTTTGCACGTTGCTGATTCCGTTCGGCATTTACGAGGAGTTGGGAACGGACGACGACGGGTGGCCGCATTTTCGACAGCTCGCGCCCATTGCGGCCTCGACCAAGGAGGAGCAGGAGTTGATGATGCGGCGAGCGCTGGTCGACTACTTCCAAGCGTGGATTGACGGAGCGAAGTGAAAACAAAACGGGCGGACCTTCATGGCCCGCCCGTTGTGCAATGCTGCGGTGTGCACCGCTCATTCAATGAAGACCGTGGCTTCGCTCAGGGTCTGTTCTTCGATTTTGATCAGGCCGGTGCCATAGAGGGCGGCCTTGCTGGCCTCGATGTCGAGGACGGCAAACCCCGCTTGACCCGCCACGTAATAGTCCGAAAAGTTGAACGTCACCATGCCCGCGGCGTTCGAAACCGCGGTGGTGTCAAACCGGGGCTCGCCCACGAAATCTTGGTCCACGGAACCAAAGGCATACAGGCGAACGGTGGCCCCTTGAACGGGTGCTCCGAGCTCATTCAGCACGATGACGTTCGCAATCGTTTCCTCCACTTCGTAGCAACCGGTCAAGCCGATCGTGCCGATGAGGGCAACAAGAAGGGCGTAGAGGTGGTTCTTTCGCATATCCGATTCTAAATTTGCAGACTGACTAGGGTCCAAATATCCGATAAAATGACGAATATGAAACGTTCCTTGAACCTCTTTGGTTGCGTGGCGCTCGCGGTGGTGTTGATGTCGGCTTCGAATTGCTCGCGGCCGGAGGTGCCCGGAGGGGTGATCGTGGAGCGAGGCGGTCCGCGTTTGGCCCAAATCTCCACCCGTTTCGGCGACATGATCGTCCAATTGTCGGACAGCACCCCACAGCACCGCGATAACTTCGTGAAACTCGCGGAAGAGGGCTTCTACGACAGCCTGCTGTTTCACCGCGTCATCCGGGGCTTCATGGTGCAAGGAGGCGACCCGACCAGCCGCAATGCAGCACCGGGCGCTCGCCTCGGATCCGGCGGCCCCGGCTACACCATTCCCGCGGAATTCAACGCCGATCACCTGCACTATAAAGGCGCCCTCTCGGCGGCACGTCAAGGCGATCAGGTGAACCCCCAACGCGCTTCCAGCGGCAGCCAATTTTACATCGTCCAGGGAAAGCGCGCGCCGAAATCGCAACTGCTCAACTTCGAGGCGACCATCAACCGCAAGAATCCCGGGCTGAATTTCCGGTACAGCGACGAGGCCGTCCAACGCTACGATTCGCTCGGCGGCACGCCGTTCCTCGACATGGACTACACCGTGTTCGGCTACGTCATCCAAGGGCTGGACATCATCGATTCCATTGCTGCCGTGCCGACGGCTCCAGGGGACCGGCCAGTTGACGACGTCATCATGACGGTGAAGATGCTGAACTGATGATTGAATTGCTGAATACCCTGCGCGCCGAAGTGGATGGCGTGGCCTTCGACGGTCCCGAGTCGGTGGAAACCTTCCGTGTGGCTTGGCTTGGTCGCAAGGGGCGAATGAAGGACTTGCTCGCCCAGTTCAAGGACGTGCCCGGTCCCGAGAAACGCGAAGTCGGTCAAGCGCTGAATGCGTTGAAGTCGTTGGTCGAGGAGAAGGTGGCCGCCGCTTCGGCGTCGGCTTCGTCGGTGGAAGTCCCCGCTTGGGGCGATTCCACGCGACCGGCGGGTGGCGTGTCCGTGGGGACGCACCACCCGTTGGCTGTGGTGCGCCGCGAGATCGTGGAGATTTTTGAACGGTTGGGATTTGCAGTGTCCGAGGGGCCTGAAATTGAAGACGATTGGCACGTGTTCAGCGGATTGAATTTCCCGCCCGAGCACCCGGCTCGCGACATGCAGGATACGTTTTTTGTGGGACGCGAGCCCGATTGGCTGCTGCGCACGCACACCTCTTCGGTCCAAGTCCGCGAGATGGAAGCCCACGAGCCCCCGATGCGCCTCATCATGCCGGGCCGCGTCTTCCGCAACGAGGCGATTTCTGCCCGGGCGCACTGCATGTTCCACCAAATCGAAGGCCTTTACATCGACGAGGGCGTGTCCTTCGCCGACCTCAAGCAAACGCTCTTGCAATTTGCCCAAGCCTTCTTCGGCCCCGACACGAAAATCCGCTTGCGCCCCTCGTATTTCCCCTTCACCGAGCCCTCTGCGGAAGTGGACGTTTACTGGGGCTTGAAGACGGAGGTGGACAAGCGCATCACGAAGGGCACGGGGTGGCTCGAAATCCTCGGATGCGGCATGGTGGATCCCGCGGTGTTGGAGGCCTCGGGCATCGACTCGACGAAGTTCAGCGGGTTCGCATTTGGCATGGGCATCGAGCGCATCACCATGTTGCGTTACCAAATCGGAGACCTCCGGGCCTTTTTCGAGAACGACTTGCGCTTCCTGGAACAGTTCGCGGGCGAGGCCTGATCAGTTGCCGAGCGGCAGGGTGATGGTCAGGCGTTCGCGCGTGCTGTTCAGCCGTTCGACCACCACGCGCGCGGCGAGTTTTTGGAGCTGGTCATACAGCCCTTGCCACCGCGAAGTGCCCGATTCTTTGCCTGCGAACAAGCTGCTCATTTCCCGAGAAGTGCGCGTGTGGTCGGACGTCACGCTGAATTTCCATTCGAGTTCGTGCTGGACGACCTCGACGTTGATGGGCGTTTTTCCTTCGCCCCAGTCTTTGAATTGGCGGAGGAGCGTGCGCAAGGTTTCCCGCACTTCGTCGTTTACGGCGAGGTTGATGTTGGTCGGAACGTCCCATGTGATGGGATAGGCCAACTCCGCATCGAGCTGCTTCAAGAACGAGGCGATGTGCTGGTATTCGGGGTGGGATTCGTCCGTTAGGCCGGGGTGAAATGCCCAGTGGGCGCCGCCGTCGATTTCGGAATCGCTCAACCGGGTGTGGGGTTTGTCTTGAACCGGCAAACGACCGACCGGGATGAGTGAGCGCAGGCGGATGATGCGGCTTCGTTCAGTGCGCAGGCTTCGGCGCATTTCGCGGTTGTGCAGGGCCAGGGTCAGCAAGCCCAGCGCGAGCAACGCCACGACCCAAGGCCACGCTCCGGTTTGCTGTGCGGCGTGCGAATCCGCCCCGAGTTGAAGGGCTTGATCAAAGGGATCCGGCTCGTTCAACGTCCCGATGGTAAACCGCTTGATCGGCCGGTTGTTCTGGTTCGCATACGAACTCGCGATGGCCAAATTCACGCTGTCGAGCGCCCGATACGATTGGATGGCTTGCTCCGTGTCGTTCCGTCCAGCCTGGTACGCGGCTTGTTGCCTCAACACCTCCGCCAGCAGCCACTTGTTGCCGGATAATTCCGCTCCCTCCTTGGCGTCGTGGAAGTGGAGTATGGCGATGCTTTGCGATCCCGTGCGTTGGGCACAACGGGCCACTTCGAGGGAGGCCAAGGCGTATTCTTCGCGGTGATCACGGGGAATGATGGCGCGCAGGCTCCGGGCCCATTCGAGGGCATCCAACACCAAGGAGGACTCGCTCTTCAGGATCTTCAAGACGTCTTCCCGGTGCTTGATGCGCTGCTCCAACGGCAGGGGCGCCAGCGCCACGAGCAATTCGTTCTGAATGGAGTCGGGAAAGGCGTGGTTCTTCTTGATGAAGCTTTGCGCGCTCATGGTTTGGAGCCAGGCCAAATTCTGGTCCGTCGCCCCCTCCAGCTGGATCGTTTCAAAAATCGCTTCGATGGCTTCGTTCGTCGCGAACCAGTCGCCTTGGATGAAGGCGATGCGCGCGAGCAACGCCCGCAGCTCAGGGTGTTCGGGGTGCAGCTGCAGCTCCGCGCGCACCAACCGTTCCGCCGTTTCTTCTTGCCCCAGGTGGATCTGAATTTCGACGAGTGCCTTGACCAGTTCGAGCCGCGTGTCGTTGTCGCACGCGTTCAGGTGCACTTCGGCTTGCTCCGCCGCCACACGGGCGTCCGCCAAGTTAAGGGTACGGGCGTGAGCTTGGGCGATGCCGCGGTAAGCGAGCGCGAGTTGGCAAGGCGCGTACGTGCGCTTCTCCACCTTGCGAAACATGGCCAAGGCAGCGGCCGGTTTTTCGGCCAAAAACAGCAAGGAGTCCCCCAAGGTTTGCATGCGCTCTGCCTCGACGCTCCACACGTCAGTGATGGCTTGTTGGGCTGCGCTTTCGTGGGGGGCAACGCCGTTTTCTCCCAAGACATGAATGCCTTCCTGGGCGCGGTTTGGGCTGAAAACCAAACCACAAAGCGTGAACCACAAAGCGAAGCGTTTCCCGCCTGAGCGGAAACCGATTCGAGGACCTAGTTGCATGGTGTCCGAAACCTAGCACACAAAACCGACGCTTCGCGCGTCAGGTCGGGTGGGTTTTCGGCTTGAGGACGTTGAAAACTGTTCAGTCGTTCCAGACCACGTCCATGACGACTTCGCCCACCGCCCGGAGCGTCTCCTTCGAAATGATGTCGAGGTTGTCCGAGTGGGTGTGGTGGTGTGGCCCGTAGCCCATGGGGAGCACGCGCATGCGGTAATGCACGATGTTCACGCTGGGAATGCCGGCGAATTGGCTGACGAAGAGGTTGTCGTCGATGGTTTGGGGCGTGACTTCGGTGGTGAACAACTCCGCATGCCCCAGCCGTTCCGCCGTCTTCCAAATGTGCTTCACCTTCGCCGGAGCGAACGCCATCGAAGTCCCTTCCATGTTGAACCGAGCGTCCTTGGCGCCGACCATGTCCAACAGGATGCCGTACTTCGCTTGGTAGCCAAAAACATGGGGCTCGTTCGCCCAAAATTGGCTGCCCAAGCACCACGTCAACGAACTGTTCGACGAGGGCGGTGCCCATTCGGGCGCGCCGTAATCCTCCGCGTCGAAAAAGATGATGTCGATGCCGACATCCGGAGCCTGCTTCCCAATGTTCCGTGCGATTTCGAGCAGGACCCCAACCCCCGACGCCCCGTCATCCGCGCCGTCGATGGGCTCTCGTTGCCGCAACGTGTCTTTGTCCGCAAAGGGCCGCGTATCCCAGTGGGCGAACAACAGCACCCGGTCCGCCCGCTCGGGGGCAAAGGTTCCGATGATGTTCCGGATGCCCAAAACCGTCCCGTCAAACGCCCGGGCCCGCCCTTCTTGCACCGTCACTTGCGCTCCATGGCGCTCCAATTCACGTTCGAGCCAGTCCCCACAAGCCGCGTGCTCGGGCGTGTTCGGAACCCTCGGCCCGAACCCCACTTGCGCGGCGACGTAGGCATAGGCGGAATCCGCGTTGAACGGCGGAACTTCAACGCTCGCTCGCTCCGCGCCCTCCCCGCCATCGGGTCGCTCAAAGCGCTGTTCGAATTTCGGGGCCCCTGCCGGTTCGGGATCGCATCCCGAAAGCAAGAGCAACGCCCCGACCAGTCCCGCAATCCCTGCTGCGAGGCGCATTACCCTTCGATGTTCCATGTGCTGCCTTCCTTGCTGTCTTTGATGGTCACTCCCAAGGCCGTCAACGCATCGCGGATGGCGTCGGCCGTGCTCCAGTCCTTGTTCGCTTTCGCGTCGCCCCGAAGCTTGACGAGCAAATCCAGCAACGGTGAAGTCAGCCCTGCGTCGTTGCCGCCGGGTTCTGGAAGGCCCAGACCATCGAGCCCCATGATGTCAAACGCGCATTCGCGGAACGTCCTGCGCAGGAGGTCCAATTGGTTTTCTGCCAGCGACAGTTGGCCCGTGGCTGCTGCGTTGGCCCATTTCACCCCCTCGAACAGCGTGGCGATGAGTTTGGGGGTGTTGAAGTCGTCGTTCATGGCGTCGAAGCAGCGCTCCCTCCAGGCCTGCTCGTCGACATCCGCTGGTGCTGGACCCGGTTGGACGGTTTCCAACGCGGCCATGGCTGCCATCATGCGCTCGTAGCCCTTTTCGGCGGCTTGCAACGCTTCGTTCGAGAAGTCGAGGGTGGAGCCGTAGTGCCCGCCCAGCATGAAGAAGCGCACCACCATCGGGCTGTACCCGCGCTCGAGGAGCTTGTGGTTGCCGGTGATGAGCTCTTCAGGCGTGAAGCCGTTGCCTTCGGATTTGGCCATCTTCCGACCGTTCACCGTCAGCATGTTGCCGTGCATCCAAAAATTGACCGGTCGCGCTTCGCCGTTGGCGCCCACGTTTTGGGCAATCTCACACTCGTGGTGCGGAAACTTCAAATCCATGCCCCCACCGTGGATGTCAAAGCGCTCGCCCAGGTACTTCGTGCTCATCACCGAGCACTCCAAGTGCCACCCGGGGAAGCCCTCGCTCCACGGCGACGGCCAATGCATCAAGTGCGTCGCATCCGCCTTCTTCCACAGCGCAAAGTCCAACCCATCCCGCTTTTCGTCCTGCCCGTCGAGCTCGCGCGTGGCGGTCATGAGCTCGTCGATCTTGCGGCCGGACAGCTCGCCGTACGGGTAGTCCGCCGCGAACTTGCGCACGTCGAAGTACACGCTGCCGTTCGATTCGTAGGCGTAACCGCGGTCGAGGATGGCTTTGATCATCTCGATTTGTTCCACGATGTGCCCGGTGGCGCTCGGCTCGATGGACGGCGGCAGGATGTTGAACATCCGCATCACGTCGTGGAAGTCGTTCGTGTAGCGCTGCACGACCTCCATCGGCTCGAGGTTTTCGAGCCGCGCCTTCTTTGCCACCTTGTCTTCGCCTTGGTCGCCGTCGTCGGTCAAGTGGCCCACATCGGTGATGTTGCGGACGTAGCGCACCTGGTAGCCGAGGTAGGTCAAGTACCGGTAGACGATGTCGAAGGTCAAAAACGTGCGGACGTTGCCCAAGTGGACGTTGCTGTACACGGTCGGGCCGCACACGTACATGCCGACATGCGGCGGGTGAATGGGCTGGAAGGCCTCTTTTTCACCCGTCAAGGTGTTTTGGATGAGCAAGGGTTGCATGGATTTACAAAGAAAACGCATGCGGGGCTTGCATCCGCGAAGTTGCGGGGCTTATTGCGCCTTCGTGGCGTGGGAGGGGGCCAAACGCTGTTTCCACGCAGCCAGCATGACCTCCACCAACCCTTCGACGTCCACCTCGTGCTTCCAGCCCCAATCCCGGCGCGCAGCCGAATCGTCGATGCTCGCAGGCCAGCTGTCGGCGATGGCCTGTCGGGAATCCGGTGCGTAGGCGATGGCGAAATCGGGTTCCCGCTGCCGAATGGCGTCCGCGAGTTCCTCGGGCGTGAAGCTCATGGCCGCGAGGTTGTACGCGGTGCGGATGGCGACCGATTCCGAAGGGGCGTCCATGAGTTCCAGGGTCGCTCGGACGGCGTCCTCGATGTACATCATCGGGAGCGGCGTGTCCTCGCTGAGGAAGCAGGAATACGTTTCGCCCCGGGCGGCCGAGACGAAGATGTCCACCGCGTAGTCCGTCGTGCCGCCACCGGGCAGGGAACGGTGGCCGAGCAGCCCCGGATACCGGAGGCTCCGCACGTCCACGCCGTACTGGGCGTGGTAATACCGGCACCAGCCTTCCCCGGCCACCTTCGAGATGCCGTAGACGGTGGTGGGATCGAGGGGCGCGTCTTGCGGCACGTCGTGCTTCGGGGTCGCCGGCCCAAACACCGCGATGGAACTGGGCCAAAACACCCGTTCCACCAGCCCTTCGCGCGCGCATTCCAACACGTTCAGGAGCGAAGTCATGTTGAGGTCCCATGCGGCGAGGGGCCGTTTTTCGCCCACCGCCGAGAGCATGGCCGCGAGGTGGTAGACGGTGGCGTACGTGTCGCTTTGGAACACGGCGCGCATCGCGTCCCGATCGGTCGCGTCGAGGTGAACAAACGGGCTGCGGAGCACGCCTTCGTCCTCCGGAGTTCGGATGTCGGCTACGATGACGTTTTCGGGGCGGTGTTTGGCCTGCATCGCCAAAACCAGTTCCACGCCCAGCTGACCGGCGGCGCCGATGACCAAATGCTTCTTCATGCGGAGCAAAAGTAGGCAAGGAGCGGGCGTAATTTTACGCTCCCAAACCCCGAGCTCATGACTTCCGTTGACGACTTCGATTACACGCTGCCCGATGCGGCGATTGCGCGGCATCCGGTCCATCCGCGTTCTGCGGCGCGCATGCTGTTCGTGCCGGCAGGGGGCGAACCGCGGCACTTGCGATTTACGGACTTGCCGGGATTGATGGCGGAGGGGGATCAGCTTTGGCACAACAACACGCGGGTGTTGCGGGCGCGGCTGATGTTGGCGAAACCGACGGGGGGGCGGTTGGAGCTGTTTTTGCTCGAACCGGCGGGGGCGACGATGGAGGAGGCGCTGGCGGCGCGGGGTTCGGGGGAGTGGCGGGTCATGGTGCGCGGGGGGAAGCGGTGGAAGGATGGGTGGGCCGAGGTGACGTGGTCGGGGGGGGAGCGGCGGTTGCGTGCGGAGCGGGTGTCGGCGGGGGAGGAGGCGTGGGTCGTGCGGCTGAGTTGGACGGGAGAAGCGTCGTTCGCGGAGGTGATTGAGGAGTTGGGGGCCGTGCCGCTGCCGCCTTACCTGGGGCGGGATGCGGAGGATTCGGATGTGGAGGATTACCAAACGATTTACGCGGAAATCCCGGGGAGCGTGGCGGCTCCGACGGCGGGGCTGCACTACGACGAATCCCTTTGGGCGGACCTGCGTGGGGCGGGGGTGGATCCGTGGGCGGTGACGTTGCATGTGGGGGCGGGGACGTTCAAACCGCTGGGGCAGGGCGGGGTGGAGGACCACGCGATGCATGCCGAGCGGTGCATTGTGAGCCGGGAGGCGGTGGAGGCGCTGGCCCGCCCGGGGCTGCGCCGTTGGGGGACGGGGACGACCACGCTCCGGACGCTGGAGAGCTTGTTTTGGTACGCGGTGCTTTGGCGCCAAACAGGTGCGCCTCCCAATGCGGTGCCGCAATGGGTTTGGAAGGAAGATGCTGCGCTTCAGGAATGGGGCTGGCATCGGCTCGAGGACGCCGCACGTTGGCTGCTGGAACAGCCATTCGAGGGGTTGGATTTTGCTACGGGCATCATGATCATTCCCGGCTACAGGATCCGATCCATCGACGCCCTCGTTACGAACTTCCACATGCCGAAAAGCACGTTGCTGTGCTTGATTTCGGCGGTGGTGGGCGACCGATGGAAGGCGCTTTACGAAATGGCGCTTGCCGAAGGGTATCGCTTCCTCAGTTACGGAGACGGCAGCGTGCTTGAGGTGCACCGATGAGGCGCAACGAAAAAGGGCGGCCCTTGGGCCGCCCTTTTTCTGTCGCTGACTGAAGGGTCAGTTCCGCATGTCTTGAAGTTCCTCTTCCTCCAACATGGCGTTCAGGACGCGCTGCGGGAACGCCCCGCGTGCCCGTGCCAACAAGCTTGTTTGCTCGCTCAAAAAGTCGTCCTTCGCCGGCGCCTCGCTCACGCTCTTGGTGGAGATGACCCACACCCCGTTTTCGCCGACAATCGGACCCACAACGGCTCCAATCTCTGCACCAGCCGCCGTGCCCACCACCACGGGCTCGGCTTTCGCACCTGCACCGCGAATGGTCGGGAATTTCAGGGCCACTTTGCCCGAGTTGCGCACGTCCACGCCCTGAGCAGCAGCGATGGAGGCCAAATCCGAGCCGACCATAGAAGCCACCAACTTCTCCGCTTTCGCTTCTTGGAGCGCACCTGCGCGCATCGCCTCTTCGACGTGTTCGAAGCGCGGTTCTCCAGCTTGTTTCACACGGTCAAGGAAGGCAACGACGTAGGTGTTGTCGGCCAAAATCGGGTTCGAAATGTCCCCTTCTTCCGCACTCCATGCCCAGCTGACCAACTCGCCTGCTGTGCGAAGTCCTGCGATGGTCTTTGCGTTGCGGGCAATGTCCGTGGCCACGTTCGTCGGGAAGCCCTGTTCGCCGGCTTTCGCCATGAAGCTCTCCCGGTCGGTGACGCCGATGGCGAATTCGCTGGCGCTTTGGTAGGCATTGCGCACCGTTTCCGAAGACGGTTCGACGGCTTGTTCGATGATCGCCACGCTCACCCGTTCGACGGGCTCGGTTTGGCCTTCCACTTTGATGATGTGATAGCCGTACTGCGTTTCCACCACCCCGGTCGAGCCCGGCGCGTTGTCGAAGCAGAAGTTCTCGAAAGGTGCCACCATGCGACCACGAGGGAAGAAGTCGTAGAACCCTCCCTTGTCCTTCGAGCCGGGATCGTCGCTGAACCGAGCCGCCAAGTCCTCGAAGTTGGCACCGCGGCGAACGGCGCGCAACAAGCTGTCGGCGCGCGTTTTCAATTCCGCCAATTCGGCCTCGTCGCCTTGCGTTTCCGGCATCAGCAAGATGTGACGGCACGATGCGCTGTCAGGGCGCGAGGTGAATCCAGTGACTTTCGCCAAACGGTACATGTTGCCGATGCGGTAGGGACCGACGAGGTCGCCCTCTTGCGCTTCAAAGAAGGACGCTTCGGAAGCATTCGTCTCGGTCTCTGCGCGGGTCAATGACCGCTCGTTGTAGTTGAGTCCTTGCTCTGCGAAAAAGGCCGAATCGTTCGTTGCCGCGCTCCAAGCATTCTTCGTGGCGGTGAGCGCTTCGTTGATTTTCGCAGCGTCTTGGGCAGTGGCCTTAACGGAAATGCGAGCGAACGTCACGTCGCGGCCCGCCTTCTGCTGAAATTCCGCATCGTTTTTGTGGGCGCTGAAGTAGCTGCGCACGTCGCGGTCGCTCACGTCTACGCTGGCATCGTCTACGCTCGCGTAGGTCACCAAGACGTAGTCGAAATCGACTTTCTTGTTGGCGGCGAGGTGGTCGTACTTGCCTTCCAATGAATTCGTGTAGACCCCGGCGGTCAGCAGCGCGTCGTATTTCTCGCGGATGCGCTTGTCGCTGATGAGGTTCTTGTACTCCATGAAGGAGGCGCGTCCTTCAGGCGTGCTCAACATCGCGGAGAAGTTCTGCTGCCAGTACTGCTTGTTCTGAGCGTTGGAGAAGAAGGCCCGATTCAGGTAGTCCGACTTTCCCGTGCCAAACAACAGTTCCTGGTATTCATCGTCCGTGACGGTCAAGCCCAAGGCGGCAATGCCTTCGCTCAACACGGCACCTTCGGTCAGGTCTTTCCACACTTCATCGGCCAAGGTTTCACCGGAGAAGCCCAACCGGCGGCGGTTTTGGACTTCGTTTTGGTATTCCATTGCGGTGATGCTGATGCCAGCGACTTCGCCCACTTCCGGGTTTTGGCCTCCACCAAACATCGCCATTACGGCGTCATACGGCACGAGGAATCCAAGCATCCCGATTCCAATCATGACCATCAACAATCCTTGGCGGTCTCGAATTTTTTCAATCAACGACATGACAACGTCTTTATTAAGGTGCGCGAAGATAACGAATTCAGGCGAAGGACATGCAACCCTGCCCTGGCCGACCGATACGATTGCAAGGGGGGAGGGGTTTCGTTTATGTTAAGATTCCTCCTCGGGCAGGTGGATGCGCAAGGTTTCGATGCGGTTGGACTCCACGGCTTCCACTTCAATGATGGTGTCGGCGATGGAAAGGGTGAGGCCGGGGGTGGGAATGGTTTCGGTTTGGTGCAAGACCAAACCGCCCAGCGTTTCGTACGCGTCGTGCAGCGGCAAGCGCAGGCCGTAGCGTTCGTTCACGGTTTCGACGTCCTGCCGTGCGGAAAACCGCCAAATCCCGGGCTCGATTTCCTCCTCGATCAACGCTTCCACATCGTGCTCATCCTCGATGTCGCCCACGATTTGCTCGACGATGTCCTCCATGGTCAGGATGCCACTGGTTCCGCCAAATTCATCCACGACCACCGCGAGGTGTTTCCGGCGCCGGATGAATTGGCGCAGGACCTCATCCGCCGGCATGGGCTCGGGAATGACGAATGTGGAGTGCAGGATGGACGTGAGTTTGTCGGGGCGTTTGAAGAGGTCACGGGAGTGAACGTAGCCCACGACATTGTCGATGTCACCGCGGTAAATGACGATCTTCGAAAGTCCGCTTTCGACGAACAGTTCCCGCAGTTCCTTCATCTCCGTATTGAGTTCGAGCGCCACCACTTCGTTGCGCGGGATGAGGCAGTCGCGCGCGCGCACCTTGTTGAATTCCAGTGCGTTCTGCATGATTTGCAGTTCGTGCTCAAGCTCCTGTTCGGGCTCCATCCGCCCGCTCATTTCGCGGATGAAGTGGTCCAAATCCGTCGCCCCCATCGGCTCCCGCGCGTCCCCATCTTGGGCACGCCCCATCAACCGAATCGACAGCGTGCTCAAGCCCACCACCAGCAGTCCGGGAAGCAGCAGGACATAGTGAGCCAACGCGAGCGGCACCGAAAGCAACTTCAGCCAGCGATTCGGGTTGGCATGGAAAAAACTCTTGGGCAAAAATTCCGCCAAGACCAAAACGATGAGGGTCGTGAAAACCGTTTGGCTGCCGAGCGCCAACACCGGTGATGCCGCTTCGTTCCAATCGCTTACACCGAAAAGCCAGTTGGCGATGAGCTCTCCCGACTCCATGCCGCAGAACACCAGGGCAAGGTTGTTGCCCACAAGTAGCGTCGCAATGATCCACTGAGGCCGCTTCGAAAGGTGGGCCAAAAGCACGCCCTGCCAGGTCTGTTTGGCGTCCAACTCCAACTGCAATCGGTTCGCAGAAACGAAGGCGATTTCCATGCCAGAGAAGAAGGCAGAGGCCACAAGTGAGGCCAAAATGATGAGCAAACTACTCGCCGGGTCTGGGTCCATGGGTCAACGATTCTGAGCGGCGGGGCTCAACCTTGTTGTTTTTCCAAGCGTTTGCGAAACCGTCGTCGGAAACCGTACCAAACACTGGCCACTGCGGGGATGATGAGCACGGTTCGTCCAGCCTCCCAGCCCTCCGTGTAAATGGCGTGTACGGCCGCAACCAAGGCAACGACGATGGCAGCAAGCCAAAACCATTCCGCGATGCGATGTGCGCGAATCTGCGCCGAAGAAACAGACGGGTCCATGGGTCGAAGATAAGGCGTTTTCGTTCGCGTCAACGCGGGTCGGGAACGGTCAGTTCTCCCGTGGGTTGAAGGATGCGGTAGCGTTCAAACCGCCCGTCGGATTCCAGCCCCTGACCGTGCAAGACCCCATCCTCGGTGTAAATCGTCACGGCGCGGTTCGTGTACACCCGGTTCGAGTCCTCATTCCAAACCAAGTACTCCGTCTCCAAGCGGTCCCCCGCGGCATTCTCCAGCACAACGTCGTCCTCCGCCACCAACCGCAACGACGCTTCATCCAACGTCCCGCGCAGCGCGGTCAGGGTGCTGCTGTGCTCGTGTTCGTCCCCCCCGAGGTACAGGGTGAATCCGCCGTCGACCTCGATGAAGTCCGTGGCTTTCTCCTTCCCTTCGGTCCCCGTCCGCGTCAAATGGCGCGCCACAAGGACATGCTGCACGGCCCCGCGTTCGCTGTACGACAACCGCACATCTTCCATGAGCAACGGCGGGGGCGGGGGCGCCGATTCGGCCTCAGGCGCAGGAGCGGTCGCTCCGGTGCATCCTGCAACCGCAACGACCGCTCCCAGCAAGGCGATGGACGCCTCAGCGAACCCGAATGCGCGTGGTCTCACCCGCACAAGGACAGCCTGAAATGGAACCGACTTTAAAGGAATCGCCAGCGGCTTTCCCCACGGTGAAGATGTCGTCCACCGTTGGGAATTGCTTTTCGCAGTTGGCGATTTTCTTCGACGCCCGAGCGCTCACTTCTTCGTCACCCAAAGAACGAGCCCGTGCGTAGTAGTCGGCCGCAACCCAGTAAGCCGCGCGCATGCCCAAAGCCCCGTCATCGCAAGCCTTTGCGGCTCCGGCAATGGCGTCGCCGATGAGCATGTACGCTTCTGCGCTTTCCGGATCGATTTCGAGCAACTGGTTCGCGTAGTTCTTCGCCTTGTACGCGTTGCCCAAGAACGACGCGACCTGGCCCGCCTTCAAGATGTACGTCGCGCGGTCACCGCAATCGGGGCAAAGCTCCACCGCCTGTTCGAGGTAGTTGAAGGCTTCGCTGTAGTTCTCGGCTTTCGCGTAGTTGATGCCGATGCTGTAGGCCGAAGTGGAGCTCGGTGAAGCCGCGTGCACCGCCGTAGCCACGGGCAGGTACAACTCGTTGTCCGTGCATTCCTTCTTGTTGAGGAGGCGGAGGATCTTCTCCAAAAGCACCATGTCTTCCGAGGACTCGTCGTATTTGGTCTGGAGGACAGGCACCATTTCTTCGCAATTGGCAATGGTCACGAAGACTTGGTCGATGTTCCCCTTGACCTTCTCGTAGATGCCTGCATTGCGCTCGTCACCGGCTTCCTTGGCAGCGGCAATGGCGGCGTCGCAGTAGTCGGCCAACGTCAGGTACTCCGTGAGCATTTCCGCCAACTTCGCCTTTGCGGCATCGCCCTCCATGTTCTTCATGGCGTAGAACGACGTGATGTAGTAGTTGCTGAGCGTCTTGGCGTCGGCTTCTGCCCCCAAGCAGTCCACGGCCTCTTTCAGCCAAGCATTCGCCACCGCAGCACTGTCCTTGCCGTAGAAGTCGTAGTAATCGTTCGCCTTGTCCGCGAGCACTTCGCAGCGGTTGTTGGGGTGCTTGCTGGTTGAAGGGAAGTTCTCCATGTACCAATCGTACACCATCAAGATGCTGTCTTGCAGGGCGACAACGCGCTCTGTTTGGCCCTCCTCATCCGCTGCTTTCAAGATTTTATCGAACATCCGAAGGCCATAGGCGTAGAAGCTCTCAGAGGCGTCTGCAGGGCAGCGCTCGTTGACCTTGTTCCACTGGATGTACGCTTCGTTGTAGTCCTTCTGCTTGTAAAAGCTGATGAAGTTGTTCAGCGATTCTTTGCAAAGTTCTTGCTGCTCGGGCGTCTCCCCATATTTTTCTTGGGCTTGAGCGTTACCGATCCACAGCATCAGCGCGGCCGCCGTCGTGAGGAACAGCGCGAAAGGGTTCGTGTTCGTTTTCATGTCCTTGAGTTCTTGCGTTTTTTGGTCAATCATACAACCGGGGAATCAGCCAATTGTTCTTGAGGAATGGAGAAAGGGATAGGCCAAACTGGAATCGGATGTAGCGTTCTTCAAGCGCACCTTCATTGGCTGTGGTCCGCGTTCCAAATTCTGTACCAAAATGGAATTGCGATGCCGAGCGGCTGCCGAGCATGGGAATGCTGATGCCTGCGGTGAGCGTTTCAAAGGTCAGCGGTTCGCCATTGAATGCCATGCCGAGGGTGCCGCTTCCCGCGCCCAAACGGTAGGTGCTCAGCGACCAAACGTTGGTGCGTTGATTCGATCGCGCAGGGGTCCACTCCACGCCCATCCGCACCGCTGTGGCGCGATCCCATTCCACCCCGTCGGACAGGAGGTTCACGGACTGTTCCGTGGCAACGGCTCCCCAATCCTGCAGCACCCAATCGCCGATGAGGACGAACCTCCGGCCGTTGCCGTTGTTGAAGTGGAGCGCGCCGCCGAGCCCGAGGCGAGCGGGGATGAGGCCGGAGGCACTCACTTGGTCGTTGAAAAACGCCGTGTCGAGTGGGGTGACGATGCCCCCGAGGGTTTGCGTGGTTTCGACGATGCGGATTTGGTCCGTGCTGAGGTAGGCTGCGGGGCTGTACGTTGAGCCGAAGCGCAGGGAGGTGCTGCGTTGGAACTCGAGTTGGTCGTTGTATTTCGCCCGCAACAGCCATTCGTATTGCATGCCCAGTTCCAGTCCGGGCGAGCGGTGTTGGTCGGTGGTGCGGGTTCGGTTGTCGAGGAAGGTGGGGTCGAGGATGTCGAGCCGAGTGGTCCGCTGGATTTGGCCAAAAACGTACCGCAAACGCGCCCCGAGGAACAGCTGGTGTTTCTGCACCTTGATGCTGTCGGCAGTTCCGGCTGCAATCCATCCCCCGCGCTCGAAGGAACGCGCGAGGCCGAGGTGCAGTTGGGTCAAACCGCCTTCACCGTCGTACGTTTCGCGCACGAGGCCCATGCCGTCGGCAGAATACGTTCGCGTTGCAGCAAATCCCGAGGTGCTGTAGGGGGCCATGCCCAGATTGAACGCCGACTTCCCGCCCTGCCGTTTCACAGCCAAGGAGATCGGCGTGGTGTTGCCGAACGTGCCGTCGGCGCGTTGGTCGCCGAGCCGCAACTCTTGCAAAATGGCTGCTCCACCCACTTCGAAGGTGGTCTTGAGCAGGCCTGCGATGGACGCCGGGTTTTCCGTGTTGATGAATCCTGCAGGAGCCGCAGCGGTGCCGCTTCCCGCCAAACCGATGAGTCCGGTGGTGGTGGTGGGATTCAGCAACCCCAATCCGTTGCGGGAGTAGGGAGAAAACTCCGTGATTTGGCCTTGAGCAGCGGGAATTCCCCATGCCAAGCTCGCGAGCAGCGTGCCCCAAACCAGGGCGAATCGGGCAGCAGCGGGCACGTTAGATGAGGCGTTTGAGAATGGCATGGTACCCCTTGAGGGTCAAATTTGAGTCCGCAAAAATGAGCCCGGAATCCCGTTCGTGCAAATATTCGGCGTCGCCGCCCGTCCAAAACTCCTGCAAATCAGGCCAACGTTTGCGAAATTCAGCGATGCGCCCTTGGATCTCCGTTTGCGCTCCGCCCCAAGCTCCGGCCACGAGGCTTCCGATGGTGTCGGTGCCGATGTGTTCGGGAAGCGTGCTGGTGGGGGCGCTCAATCGGTCGCGCCAATCGTCGACGAGTGGCAAGTTCGCGGTGCCTGCGTACATGGCCCGAAACCGCAGGTCAATTCCCGGTGCGATGCTGCCTCCGTAAAATGTCGCGTCCGCCACGAGGTCCACCGTGATGCACGTGCCCGCATCCACAATGACCGCCACAGAATCGGGATGCAAGGCCGCCACAGCGGCAGCATTGGCAATCCGATCCCAACCCAGCGTTTCCGGTGTTTCGTAGTCCAAATTCAGCCCGCATTCGTGGCGGTCCTGCAAATGGCGCGTGGGGTAGGAATTGAGCACGGCCTCGACCGCTTCATCGAGCACGCCACTGGCCGCCACCAGAACGTGCTCCGGCGATTCCGCAGGTTCTGTCATCCAGTCCAAGGCGGCCTCGTCGTGCAGCACTTGGGTCAATTCCTCCCCGACGAACACGCCCAGCTTGAGCCGGGTGTTGCCCTGATCGACCACCCAAGCCCTCACCGTGCCGTCCATTTGAGCGTTTCGAGCAGGTGCCGCGTGTCCTCGCGAACCCGTTCCAACGAGGGGCGCAGGCTGTCGGGATTGGGAACGTGGTTGAAATACAGCGAACCGCGGATGAAGTGGTCGGTGGAATCCGTGGCGTAGAATTGAAGCGGTGATGCCACCGGGCCATCCAGTTCGAACAGCACGCCGTACACGCCATGCTCCGGGAATGCGAAGCGCTTTCTGCCGATTCCCAAAGCCTTGATGTCGTGGGAAAATGCCATTTGGTGAGCATCCTCAATGAGCACCGATAAGTCAGCGTCCTGCAAGGGCACCATCGTCACGTGCCAACGGGCTTGCAAGGTTGGGAACACCACGTTGAACCAGCAAGTGCCATCCGTGCTTTGCTCTCCGATGACCCGCTCCACGGCTGCGAACTGTGGAAGCTCGAAAGAGGCGTCGCATTCGGGCTGGACGGTGCGGTAGGTGGGAGCGGGATGCTCAATGCGGAAGTAACCCCGGGGCTTCGGGATGGCCTCAGGGCGACACGCTCCCAACCCCAATGCAGCCACGATACCGACCAGGGCCTTATTCATCCCCGTGATTTTCTGGCAACGTGATTTTTACCCGCAGCAGCTTGCGCGAATTCGCCGCATCCACCTGCAAGTCCACCCCCGCGAATGAAATCCGTTCTCCGCTTCGGAGGATGCGCCCCGCCTGCTCGGTGATGAATCCACCCAGCGTGTCGCTTTCGCCTTTCGCGGATTCCCATTCCTCCTCATCCAGGTCCAGCACCCGATAGACGTCGATGAGCGCCGTTTTCGCTTCGAACAAGAAGGTGCGGTCGTCGAGGCGTGAGTAGGCCAAATCTTCCTCATCGAACTCATCGGCGATCTCGCCAACGATTTCTTCAATGACGTCCTCAAGCGTGATGAGTCCGCTGGTGCCGCCGTACTCATCCACTACGATGGCGATGTGCGTTTTGCGCTCCTGGAAGTCCCGCATCAAGTCGTCGATCTTGCGGTTTTCTGGAACGAAAAAGGCTGGGCGAATGAGGTCTTGCCACGCCACATGTTCCTCCTCGATGCGGGGAAGCAGGTCCTTGATGTGCAAGATGCCCACGAGGTCATCCGGGCTCCCCGAGTGCACCGGAATTCGGGAGTACCCGCTTTCCACGACGTGCGCCCGGAGCACTTCCCAATCCACGTCGTGCCCGATGGCTTCCATGTCGGTGCGCGCCGTCATCACCTGCTTCGCGTCTTTCGATCCCAGGGTGACGATTCCTTCGAGGATGCGCTGTTCCTCTTCCGTGCGCTCCCCATCGGCCGTCAATTCCAGGGCTTGCTCCAGATCTTCCACGGACAGCTCCCGCGTGGTGTTCACCCTCCGGTCGAGCCAACCGCCCAATCGCACCAGCGGCCGCCAAACCGGCGTGAGCAACTGCTGCGCCAGCTGCAGCCCGCGAGCCGTGCGCTCTGCGAAGGCCATGCCGTTGGTCGTGGCGTACACTTTGGGGATGACCTCTCCAAACAAGACGATGAGGAAGGTGACGGCCACCACATGCAGTGACCATTGCATCCAAGGTTCGAGGCCTTCGCTGGGGAACAACCGCTCCATCACCACCGTGGAAATCAAGATGATGCCGATGTTCACCAAGTTGTTCAATACCAAAATGGTGGCGAGCAAATGACGCGGTGCTCGCTCCGAGTCGGGATGCTTCAAGAGGCGGAGCACGCGTTCCGCCCTTGGCTCGCTTTCGCTGCGTTCTTCGAGCGAATGGAGGTCGGTGGGAGAGAGCGAAAAGAAGGCCACCTCCGAGCCGGAAATGAGGGCGCTCACGAGCAGCAGCAGGGCCACCGAAATCCACGGCAGCCAGGAGCTGGGTTCGGCAGGGATTTGGGCCAGGACCAAACTCATGGACATGGGTTCAGTGAGCAATCAAAAGGGGACGTCCCCTTCCGGTTCCGGGGCGATGGGGGCCTCGGGTTGAGCTGCAGGCGCCGAGTTGGCAGGCTGGGCGTCCGCGGTTTCAGCGGGGTGGGGCGGGCGGTTGCCACTGCCTTCACTCGGGCGGTCCAAGAACTGCATCACGTCCGCCACGATTTCAGTGGTGTAGCGCTTTTGGCCGGTTTGGTCTTCCCACGAACGCGTTTGCAACTTGCCTTCGATGTAGACCTGAGATCCCTTGCGGAGGTACTGATTTGCTGTTTCTGCGAGGCCGCGCCAGAGCACGACGTTGTGCCATTCGGTTTGCGTAATGCGCTCACCGGAGTTGCGGTCTTTGTAGGTTTCCGAGGTCGCCATCGGGAAGTTGCACACGGGCACTTGGCTTTGCGTGTAGCGCATTTCCGGGTCGCGGCCCAGGTTGCCTACGAGGATGACTTTGTTGATGCCTGCCATGATTCAAAGGTAGGCCAAACCCCAAATCGCCTGACCCGATTCGGAGCCGTTTTGTCCACAATTTGGCTCAGTCGAGGCCCGCCGTGGCGCGCAGTTCGTCCCAGATCCGTTCGGTCATTCGGGGCCAGGGTTTGGCCTGCGCCTCCTCCCACGTCAACCAGGCCCAATCCGCCCCCCAATCCGCCCCCGGCCCGTCCACCTCCCACACCCCAAATCGCCCCCAAACCCGCCGGTGGCTCAGCACATGCGCCCTCCCCGGCACCACCTCCCCCCGCCACGTCGCCCCGGCAACCGGCGCCCGCCACTCCCCACCCGACGATTGCCCCTCCGTCCACGCCCCCGGAAACTCCCACAGCCCGCCCCAAATCCCCGCCTCCGGCCGCACCCGCACCGCGACCCGCTCCCCATCGGTCAACACGTGCCCCACCGCGGTCACCTCCACCACCTTCGCCTTCCCCGCCTTCACCGGTCGCCGCGCGGCCGCTTCCGCCTCACCCGCCGATGCGCACCCTCCCGCCAGCGGGCACTCCCCGCATTTCGGCGCCCGCGGCGTGCACACCAACGCACCCAATTCCATCATCGCCTCGTTGTGCCGCCCCGGCGCCCGCCGATCCAGCAGCCCCTCCGCGGCCGCCTCCACGGCCCGCCGACCCGCCGGCCGGTCCACCGGCTCGTCCAGCCCCACGAACCGCGCCACCACCCGATTCACGTTCCCGTCCACCGCAGCCACAGCCTCGCCAAAGCAAATCGAAGCCACCGCCGCCGCCGTGTACGGTCCGACTCCCGGCAATTCCCGCCAGCCCGCGGCCGTCTCGGGAAACACCCCGTCGAGCTCCTCAACGACCCAGCGCGCCGCGCGATGCAGGTTCCGCGCACGGCTGTAATACCCCAGCCCCTGCCACAGCTTCAACACCTCGCCCTCCTCTGCGCGCGCCAACGCCTCCACCGTGGGAAACGCCTCCATGAACCGATGCCAATATGCCGTACCTTGATCGATGCGCGTTTGCTGCATGATGACCTCGCACAGCCACGTTCCGTAAGGGGTCGGAGCAGCGCGCCAAGGGAGTTCCCGGCGGTGTTTTGAGAACCAATCGTTTAGCGCTTGGGTGGCGGCTTCGACGGGAACATTTTCAGTTTGTTGCATCACCTGTTTCGTTTTCAGCCGGATAACCTTATTTTTGCACCCCTCAATTTCAATCCATTGGGGCCTTTTGGTACCGACAAACCTACAAGCAAGATGACGAAAGCAGACATTGTGACCCGCATTGCAGATCAAACGGGCATGGAGAAACAGGATGTTCAGAACACGGTGGAGGCGTTCATGACGACCGTGCGCGAGTCCGTTGAAAGTGGTGAAAACGTGTACTTGCGAGGCTTCGGAAGTTTCGTTGTGAAGACGCGTGCTGCAAAGACCGGCCGCAACATCAAAGCGAAGCAGTCGATTCAAATTCCCGCGCACAACATCCCGTCGTTCAAGCCCGCGAAGGAGTTCGTGGATCACGTGAAGGCAAAAGTTCCCGTACAGGGATGAGTTTGAACAAGGGACAGATTGCCCTGTTGGTCGCGGGCGCTGGGGTGTTTGCTGCGGTGTTGCTCTTGGAGCGCAAGCCGTCGAGTTCAGCCGATGCCGCCATCGCCGAGGTGCAGGCGTTCGAGTCGGACACCACCCTGTCCCCGGTTGACCGAGCCGTTGCGCTGGTCAATGGCCCGAACCCGATGGAAGGGGTGATGATGTTGCGGGAATTGGCGGAGTCGGATCCGCCCGAAGTGGATGCGGTCGTTTGGTTGGGCATTTTCTCCGTCCAAAGCGGCCAAATCGACAAGGCCCGCGAGCGCTTCACCCAGGTGCTCGGGCTCGAGCCCGGTCACTTCGAGGCAACGTTTCAACTCGCCTTGCTCGACATGGAAGACCAAGCGTACGAACGCGCCATCTCGGGCTTTGAAGCGTGCATGGAAAGCGACCCCACGTTCCACAGCGGGTTGTTCTTTGTTGCGCGATGCTATGACTTTATGGGCCAACGGGAAGCGGCGTTGAGCCGTTACCACGCCTACCTGCCCTTCGCTCCTGACACCGCGGTGACGGCGAGCGTTGAGGGCTTCATTCAACGATTGGAAGCCGGAGAATCCGGTTCATCAGACTAAAACCATACAGCTATGCCAAGCGGAAAAAAACGGAAGCGCCATAAAATGGCCACGCACAAGCGCAAGAAGCGTCTGCGTAAGAATCGCCACAAGAAGAAGTAAGGCATAGCTCGGGCTGCGGCAATGGGTCGTGGCCCGGGCGTCTTGCCTTGCGCAAACCGATTCGCGCGTGAGCAAAGAATTGGTCATCAACTCGACGCCTGCGGGTGTCGAAATCGCCTTGGTCGAAGATGGTGTGCTCACAGAGCTGCACCGGGATCAGGGAGGGACGGATTATGCTGTCGGAGACATCTATCTCGGACGGGTTAGAAAGGTATTGCCCAGCCTCAACGCCGCGTTTGTGGACGTGGGGCATGAGCGCGATGCCTTCTTGCATTACTTGGATTTGGGGCCTCATTACCGCACGCAGCAACAGTATGTGAAGCGGGTGATGGGGGGAAAGCAGCCGGTTTCGGATTTGGCCCATTTCAAAAAGGAGCAAGAGCTGGATAAAAAGGGCAAGATCAAGGACGAAGTCAGTGCTTCGCAATTGGTGCTTGTTCAGGTGGCAAAGGAGCCCATCAGCACGAAGGGTCCGCGCCTCACAGCAGAGGTGACCCTGCCGGGCCGATACCTCGTTCTCGTGCCATTCAGCGACAAGGTTTCGCTTTCTTCCCGCATCAAAGGGGAGGAAGAGCGCACCCGGTTGCGCCGGTTGATGCAGAGCATTCAGCCTCCCGGATTCGGAATCATCGTCCGCACGGTGGCCGAAGAGAAGGGCGCTGCGGACTTGCATGCGGACTTGGAGGACCTCGTGAACCGGTGGGCTGAACTGCACAAGCGGTTGCGCCACGCGAAGCCGGGGAAGCGGGTGCTCGGTGAAATCGACAAGACGAGCGCCGTCCTCCGGGATGTTTTGGCGCCCGATTGCACCGCCATCCACGTCAACGAGGTCAAGTTGGCCGATGACGTGCGCAATTACCTGCGGAGCATTGCCCCCGAGAAGGAGGAAATCCTGAAGGTTTCAAAGGACAAGGATTTGTTCAACTCCCGGAGCATTCACCGCCAAATCAAGTCGGCATTTGGCCGGCAAGTGAACTTGCGCAGTGGAGCTTACCTCATCATCGAACAAACGGAAGCCATGCACGTCATCGACGTGAACAGCGGCGGAAGGAAGGCCGGTGCGAAGGACCAGGAGGAGAACGCGCTGCACACGAACCTGGAATGCGTGGATGAAATTGCGCGCGTGTTGCGGTTGCGTGACATGGGCGGCATCATTGCCATCGACTTCATTGACATGGCCAAGCGCGAGCACAACAAGCAGCTCACCGATGCGCTGAAGGCGGCCATGGCGAAGGACAAGGCGAAGCACAACATCCAACCGCCGAGCCGATTTGGCGTGGTCGAGATGACCCGTCAACGCGTGCGTCCGGTCGCGAAGATTAAAACGGCCGAAAAATGCCCCACCTGCAACGGTACGGGCGAGGTCGGCGCTTCCATCCTGATCACCGACACCATCGAGAACAGCCTGAACTACCTGACCCAGGCGGAAGGGCATCGGACGTTGACGCTCGTGGTGCATCCGATTGTGGAAGCCTACTTGAAATCCGGTTGGTGGAAATCCCAAATCCGCAAGTGGCGGAAGCAGTTCGGAGCCACCATCCAATTGGAGTCCAACAGTTCGATGGAATTGTTGGAATACCACCTGTTCAACCAGCTCGGTGAGGAGCTGATTACCTGATGAAGGGGACGCCGCATCCGCTCACGAGGCACGTGTGGCGTCCACTTCTTTAGGGTAGCACAAGAACGATTTTGCAACCACCAAATCCGAGGCGTTCCGCGTGTCGTCCAAGGCGTCTGCCAAGTCGGCCACGCGGCCGTCTTTGAACAGGACTTGAATCCCTCCTGGCTTGTAAGCCTGGTTGCGAACCCGGTCGTTCAACACGAACCGGCTGGCGGTTTCCTCGTCAATGCCCCACGCGTCCGCCACCGCTTTCACTTTCGCTTGAACCTCTTCAGCGCTGAATGATTGAGCCCGCAATTCAATGCGGAACAAGCGCCGACCGATCAACCGGTCCGCCAAGGTGCGCAGCGTGAAATCCTCGTGGTTTCGCCACGACTTCAAGGCCGACAAGATGTCGCTGTCGTCCAAATCCGAGAAGCGATCCAGGATTTCCGGGTCGGCCAAAAAGCGCGTCCGGTCGAGGCGGTTGCGCAGGAACAATCCGAGCGCGGGCGTCGCAAACAACGGTTCGCCCGCTTCCCCCAATTCGTGGGCGCGTTTCAGGCACTGCATCAACATGTACTCTGCGCTCAACACCGTTCGGTGCAAGTAAACCTGCCAATACATCAGCCTGCGCGCCACCAAGAATTTCTCGATCGAGTAGATGCCCTTTTCTTCGATGACCAAATTGCCATTCACCACGTTCAGCATCTTGATGATGCGCTCGCTGCCGACCTTGCCTTCTGCCACGCCCGAATAGAAGCTATCCCGGGCCAGGTAATCGAGCCGATCCATATCGAGTTGCGACGAAACGAGTTGGTGCAAAAAGGCCTTCGGATGGTGGTCGTTGAAGATGTCAATCGCCAAATCCAAGGCGCCATTCAACTCCTCGTTCATCCGGTTCATCATCAGCACCGACAAGTCCTCGTGGTGCACCCCCTCCACCAAGCTGTGTTCCAAGGCATGGCTGAACGGCCCGTGTCCGATGTCGTGCAGCAAAATGGCCGCACAGGCCCCCTCCGCTTCCTGTTCCGTGATGTCGATGCCTTTCTCTCGAAGCGTGTCGATGGCCTCCTGCATGAGGTACATGGCGCCGACCGCGTGGTGGAACCGGTTGTGAACGGCGCCAGGGTAGACCAAATGCGATAACCCCAACTGGCTGATGCGCCGCAACCGCTGCATGTACGGGTGGTCCATCAGGTCGAGCGTGAGGCCGTACCGGAGCGAAATGAAACCGTAGACCGGATCGTTGAGGATTTTGCGTTTGTTGGGTGGTGCCATGGGGTATGAATTGCCCGCAGGATGTCGTTTCTTCGTGCAAGGTAAGTTGCCTGCTCCACCTGCCGCGCGTGAATGTGTGAGCGTGGGCCTCAAATTTACCGTCGCATCTTCCATTCAACTTGAACGCCTACGCCCGCATGACGCACCGCAAGCCACACATTCTTTGGGTCGATGATGAAATCGATTTGCTCCAACCGCACATTTTGTTCCTGGAGAAAAACGGGTACGAACTCGTCTCGGTGAACAACGGATTGGAGGCGGTGGAACGGGTGTCTGAGGGCGTGTTCGATTTGGTCTTCCTCGATGAAAACATGCCGGGGATTCAGGGCATTGAGACCCTCCGGCGGATCCAAGCGCTGCGGCCCCACCTGCCCGTGGTGATGATCACGAAGAGCGAGGAGGAACACACGATGAACGAGGCGTACGGCGCGAGCATCAGCGACTACCTCATCAAGCCGGTGATTCCGCAGCAATTGCTTGCGGTGCTCAAGCGATTCCTGCACGTAAACCAGTTGCAAAGTGAGCAGTTGCTGACGGATTTTCAGCAGGCTTATCGCACCATCACGATGCGCCTGATGGACCGGCTGGACGCCCGTGATTGGATGGGGATTTTCCAGCAAATCGTTCGATTTCAATTGAAATTGACGGATGCGCAAGACACCGGCATGCTCGACATGCTCGATGCGCTGACGACCCAAGTGGACCAAGCGTTTACCAAGTTTTACGAGCGGAATTTAGAGGAGTGGATGGCCGGGCCAGGCGATGACGTGCCCACGCTATCGCACCGGTTGCTGCCGGAGCGGTTGACGCCGCTGTTGGAGTTGGCTGGGGAACGGCCCATTTACTTGATTGTCATCGACAACTTGCGGCTGGATCAATGGGAGCTCATCGAGCCCATGCTGCAGGACAAGTGGCGCGTCAAGGCCAAATCGCCGTACTTCTCCATCCTCCCCACCGCCACCCAATACGCGCGCAACGCCCTGTTCGCTGGACTCAATCCCGCGGAAATTGCGCGCGTCCACCCACAATGGTGGAAGGATGAGCGGGACGATGCCGGCAAGAACCTCCACGAGCAGGAATTGTTTCAGGCATTTTTGAAGCGAATCGGATACGAACGCCGATCCGATTATTTCAAGGTCACCCGGCACGAACACGGATTGAAGTTCGTGGACCAACTGCACACCACGAAAGGGAACGGCGTCACGGCTGTCGTCTACAATTTCGTCGACCAGCTTTCGCATGCACGAACCGACAACGACGTCATCAAGCAGCTCACAGAAGGGGAGGCGGGCTACCGTTCGCTCACGGCTTCGTGGTTCAAGAACAGCACCTTGAGGGAGGCGATGGATTGGATGGCGGAGCAGGGGGCTTGGGTCATCGTGACCACCGATCACGGCACCATTCGGGTGGAAGATCACGTGGTGGTGCGCGGGGAACGGGATACGAACACGAACCCCCGATACAAGGTGGGCAAGAACCTGGGGTACGATGCGAAGCACGTCTTTGAAGTGCGGAATCCGGAGGCGTTTGGGCTGCCGAGGCGGAATTTGGCCGATTCCTACATCTTTTCCCGCGGGCACGACTTCTTGGTGTATCCGAACAACCAAGGCGAACACGTCCGTCGGTTCAAGGGGACGTTCCAGCACGGTGGAATTTCGATGGATGAGGTGATCATTCCGTGGGTGGAACTCGAGCCGCGCTGAGGATGGAACGGAAGGTGATTTGGCAGGTGGAGGTGCCGGATGTAGCGGCCGTGGAACGGTGGGCGCCTGAGCTGGCGGAGCGGTTGCCGGAGGTGGGCGTTGTGGCGCTTCACGGGCCGATGGGGGGGGGGAAGACGACGTGGGTGGGGGCGATGTGCCGGCACTGGGGCGTGGCGTTGGGCAGCGCGAGTCCGACGTTTGGATTGGTGCATTCGCATGAGCGCCCGGGGCGTTCCGAAGTGGCGCATTGGGACCTGTATCGGCTGCGTTCTGAGGAAGAGGCATGGGATGCAGGGGTCGAGGATTCGTTCCTTCAACCCGTTTTGAACTTGGTGGAATGGCCGGAGCGCGCGCCTTCTTTGTTGCCGGAAGAAGCGTGGTTGATTCGGTTCGAGTGGGTGGAAGGCATGCGCCGGGTGAGCTTGGAAGTTCCGGTGACGGTGATGCCGTGAACTTTCCTAATTTCGGCGGAACATGGAAGGACAGCGCAAAGGCATTCAGTCGCTCGCACGGGAGGCGGCTTTGCTCCCTCAGGAGGCCCTGAAAAAGACCGCGGCCCGCGGCAAGGAGTTGGTCATCGGCATTCCGAAGGAAGACAGCTTGCAGGAAAAGCGGGTGGCCTTGGTGCCTGAAGCCGTGGCCTTGCTGGTCGCACGCGGGCACCAAGTGCTTGTTGAAACGGGTGCGGGTTTGGAGGCGCATTACACCGATTCAGATTACAGTGAGTCGGGCGCGCGCATCGTGTACGACCGCCGTCAAGTGTTTCAAGCGGCGCATGTGGTGAAGGTGGAGCCGCCCTCGCTCGAAGAGGTGCAATTGCTCAACAACCGCAGCATCCTCATCAGCGCCCTGCAATGGAGCGTGCAGCAGGAGGGCTTGCTCGAAGCGTTGATGGCCAAACGCATCACCGCCATTGCCTGGGACTTCATCCAAAACGACAACGGCATTTTCCCGCTCGTCCGGGCCATGGGCGAAATCGCGGGCAACACCTCCATGTTGGTGGCCGGTGAATTGCTGTCGGGACCGTTCGGTCGCGGCACCATGCTCGGGGGAGTTTCGGGCGTGCGCCCGTCCGAAGTCGTCATCATCGGAGCGGGCACCGTAGCGGAATTCGCCACCCGCGCCGCCCTGGGTCTCGGCGCGACGGTGAAGCTGTTCGACAACAGCCCCCACCGCTTGATCCGGCTCCAAAACGCCATCGGCCAGCGCTTGTGGACGTCGACCATCCAGCCCTCGGTGCTTCAGGACGCGCTGCGTACGGCGGACGTGGCCATCGGCGCGCTCCGAGGAAACGGCCCCCGTTCTCCGCTCATCGTTTCGGAGCCGATGGTTTCGGGCATGCGCAAGGGCGCGGTCGTGGTGGACGTGACCATCGACCGCGGTGGCTGCTTTGAAACGAGCCGGGTGACTTCGCACGAGCGGCCCACGTTCATCGAGATGGACGTCATCCACTACTGCGTTCCGAACATTCCGTCGCGCGTGAGCCGAACCGCTTCAAAAGCTTTGAGCAACATTTTTGCCCCGCTTTTGCTGGAGTTGGGAGACGACGGCGGTGTGGAATCGGCTGCGCGCCAAAACCGCGTTGCGCGTTCCGGAATCTACCTGTTCAATGGCGTTGTGACGCACGAGGGCATCGCCCGGGAGGCGGGGTTGCCGTTCAAGAACCTGGATTTGTTGCTCGCGGCGCTCTAAGCTTTCCCGCTGACCGCTTTGCGGATTTGGTGCAGCTTCATCAGCGCATCGACTGGGGTGAGGTGGTCGATGTCGAGGTCCAAAATCTGTTCCCGAACGTCTTCCAACACCGGATCGTCCAGCTGGAAGATGCTCATTTGCATGGACGGTTCGACGTGCGGTTGCGGCTGCCAATTTGGCCCGCCTTCTGCTGCTTGCGTTTCCGACGATTCCCGCCGCGCCTCCAAGGTGCTCAGCACTTCTTCGGCGCGCTTCACCACCGACGCGGGCATCCCCGCAAGCCGGGCGACGTGGATGCCGAAGCTGTGGTTGCTTCCGCCCGGAACGAGTTTCCTCAAGAAGACGATGTGCTTGCCCATTTCCTTGACGCTGACATTGAAGTTTCGGATCCTCCGGAACCGTTCGCTCATGTCGTTCAATTCGTGGTAATGCGTGGCGAACAGCGTCAGTGGACGGAACCGAGGATGTTCGTGCACGTACTCAGCGATGGACCAAGCGATGCTCACCCCGTCGTACGTGGAGGTGCCCCGTCCGATTTCATCGAGCAAGACCAAACTCCGATCCGTCAAGTTGTTCAGGATGGACGCGGTCTCGTTCATTTCAACCATGAACGTGGATTCGCCACTTGAGATGTTGTCCGACGCGCCGACACGGGTGAAAATGCGGGTGCACAGCCCCAGTTGAGCAGCATCCGCAGGCACGAAGCTGCCGGCTTGGGCGAGCAAGGAGATCAGGGCGGTTTGGCGCAACAGGGCGCTTTTACCCGCCATGTTGGGACCGGTGATCATCAGGATTTGGTTCGCATCCGGGTCGAGTTGCACATCGTTCGCGACGTACGTTTGCCCTGGCGGCAGCGACTGCTCAATGACCGGGTGACGCCCCGCAACGATGTTCATCCCCCAACCACCGTGCAATTCCGGCCGCGCATAGCGGTGGTCGCGGGCCACTTCCGCGAACCCGTGCAGCACGTCCACGTGAGCGAGCACCCGCGCGTTCGCCTGAAGCGCTCCAATTTCCGCAGCCACTGCGACGATGAGGTCGTCGTATTTCCGCTGTTCGAGCACTTCAGCTCGGGTCTGAGCGTCGACGATGCGCTCCTCTAGGGCCTTCAGTTCCTCGGTGATGTAGCGCTCCGCTTGGGTCAGCGTTTGCTTCCGAATCCACGTGGCAGGAACCTTGTCCTTGTGTGCGTTGCGCACTTCGAGGTAGTAGCCAAAGACGTTGTTCGAGGCAATTTTCAGGCTGGGAATACCCGTCGCTTCGGCCTCTCGGGTGCAGATGTCATCGAGCGCTTGGCGGGCGTTGCTCCGCAAGTCGCGCAGCTCGTCGAGTTCTTCGAATATGCCGGGACGGATCACGGTTCCCTTGCTTACGGAGAGGGCCGGTTCATCGGCCAAATCCCGTTCCAGCCGTCCCAGCAAAGCATCGCACGGCGTCAGTTGCTCCAAAAACGGAAGCAACGCATCCATCCCTTCGACCGCCGCTGCCAACTCATGGACGCACCGAAGCCCGACCCGCAACTGCGCCAGTTCGCGCGGCGTGATGCGCCCGGTGCTCGCTTTCGAAGCGAGTCGCTCCATGTCCCCGACGCGGCCGAAGAGGCTCCTCAGCGAGCCGAGCGCGTCCGGTGCTTGCAGCAAGGCATCGATGGCGTCGTGCCGCTGCTGGATTTGGCCCAAATCCGTAGACGGCATCATCAACCACCGCCGCATCATGCGGGCGCCCATCGGCGAGGCAGTCCGATCCAACACCTCCACCAAAGCCCGGCCATCGGCCGAAGTCGGTTGCAGCACTTCCAAATTCCGGAACGTGAACCGATCCATCCACAGCACGCCTTCCTCCGCAATGCGGCCCACCTGGCGCAGGTGTCCCCGTCGCGCATGCTGCGTCGTGTCGAGGTAGTGCAAGATGGCCCCGATGGCGACCCCCGCCAACGGCGCATCGGCCAGCCCAAACCCCTTGAGCGACGCCACCCCGAACTGCTTCTCCATCGCCTCCATCGCCCACTCCTCGCTGAACACCCAATCCTCCAGACGGCTCCGATGCGCATCGGTCTTTACCAGCCCAAACACGTCGTTTTCATGCCCTCTTTGGTACACGATTTCCGACGGGGAAAACGACCGAATGACGCGCTCAATGAAATCGCTGTCCCCTTGGCCGGCTTGGAAATCGCCCGTGCTCACATCGAGGAAAGCAATGCCCAACGCCTTCCGCGTCCAGTGCACGGCGCAGAGGAAGTTGTTGGATTTCGATTGCAGCACATCATCGTGGAGCGTGACACCGGGGGTGACCACTTCGGTCACGCCGCGTTTCACCAAGCCTTTCGCCGCTTTCGGATCTTCGAGCTGGTCGCAAATCGCCACGCGATGCCCCGCCCGCACCAATCTGGGCAGGTAGTTGTCCAAGGCGTGGTGCGGAAAGCCGGCGAGTTCGATTTCGGAGGCGCTGCCGTTTCCTCTTTTCGTAAGGGTGATTTCGAGGACTTTCGATGCGCGAATGGCGTCTTCCCCGAACGTTTCGTAAAAATCCCCCACGCGGAACAGCAAAATGGCATCGGGATGCTGCCGCTTCGCTTGGTCGTACTGTTGCATCAAGGGGGTGGAGGCTCGTGCCATGCGCTTCGCTGATTCTCGGGGAACCCTCGAAAGTACCAAGCAAAACGCCCCCGGCACGTGGCCGAGGGCGCTGTGTTTTTCACAAGGCGTTCACATCACGCCACGCGCAAGTTCTTGGCATCGCTGCCTTCGAATTGCTGCGCAGCATAATCGCGGGTCACCGTCAGTTCTTTCGTCTTCGACCCGGGCAGTTCAAACATTGCATCCCGCAAAATGGCTTCGCAAATGCTCCTCAATCCCCGCGCGCCCAACTTCAGGTCGATGGCTTTCTCCACCATGTAGTCCAAACCGCTGGCATCGAATTTCAAGGCGATGCCGTCGAGCTCAAAGAGCCGAACGTATTGCTTGATCAGCGCGTTCTTCGGCTCGGTGAGGATCTGGCGCAAGGCATCTGAGTCCAAGGGCTTCAGGTGCGTCAACACCGGAAAGCGGCCAATGAGTTCGGGGATGAGGCCAAACGTACGAAGGTCTGCTGCGCTCACGTAAGACAACAGGTCGTCCTCCTGGCGGGTGGCCGCTGTGCCCTTTTGGTAGCCGATGGCGGACCGGTTGATGCGCCGCTCGATGATTTGGTCAATGCCGGCGAACGCCCCTCCACAGATGAACAGGATGTTCTTCGTGTTGATGTTGACGAGCTTCTGCTCCGGGTGCTTCCGACCGCCTTGTGGGGGAACGTGAACTTCCGCGCCTTCGAGCAACTTCAAAAGGGCCTGCTGCACGCCTTCTCCGCTGACATCCCGCGTGATGCTGGGGTTGTCGTTCTTGCGTGCGATTTTATCGATTTCGTCAATGAACACGATGCCGCGCTCCGCCGCCTCAACGTCGTAGTCCGCCGCTTGGAGCAGCCGGGAAAGGACGCTTTCTACATCTTCGCCTACGTATCCTGCCTCGGTCAGCACGGTGGCATCGGCAATGCAGAACGGCACTTCGAGCATGCGAGCGATGGTTCGGGCGATGAGGGTTTTGCCCGTGCCGGTTTCACCTGTGAGGATGACGTTGGACTTTTCGATCTCGACGGATTCGTTTTCTTTCGCGGGGTGCAGCAGCCGTTTGAAGTGGTTGTAAACGGCCACACTGACCGTGCGCTTGGCGTCTTCTTGGCCGATGATGTATTCGTCGAGTTTCGCCTTGATCTCAGCAGGTTTCAACAACTTGAGCTGCTTTGAGAGGCTGGACTTGGCGTGTTGCTTCTGTTCTTCCTCAATGATGTTTTCCGCCTGTGCCACGCACAAGTCGCAGATGTGGCCTGTGATGCCCGCGATGAACACGTTCACCTCGTCCTTGCTCCGTCCGCAAAAGGAGCAGGTGATGTTTTTCTTGGAACTCATGAGGGAATCGCCAAGATTACTTGCGCTCGAGCACTTCGTCGATCATGCCGTATGCTTTCGCTTCGGCAGCGATCATCCAGTGGTCGCGATCGGCATCAGCCCAAACCTCGTCATACGGCTTGCCGCTGTGGTGGGCGATGATTTCGTACAGCTCTTTTTTCAGCTTCTGGATCTCACGTGCCGTGATTTCGATGTCCGAAGCCTGGCCGCTTGCACCTCCCAACGGCTGGTGGATCATGACGCGGCTGTGCTTCAACGCCGTCCGCTTGCCGGCGGCACCTGCGCAGAGCAGCACCGCACCCATGGAAGCAGCCATGCCCGTGCAAATGGTGCTCACGTCGGGGCGGATGTACTGCATCGTATCGTAGATGCCCAGCCCCGCGTAAACGCCTCCGCCCGGCGAGTTGATGTAAATCTGGATGTCCTTCGAGGGGTCGGTGGATTCCAAGAAAAGCAACTGCGCTTGGATGATGTTGGCGACGTAGTCGTCGATGCCGGTGCCCAAGAAGATGATGCGGTCCACCATCAAACGAGAGAACACGTCCACCTCACGGAACGGCATGGGCCGCTCTTCAATGACCGTCCGGGTCATGTTTTCGGGGCCATACGCAGCCGAGATGTAGCTTTCGACGGTATTGCTGCTCAAGCCGCGGTCCTTGACGGCGTACTTGAGGAATTCTTTGCGTTCGGTCATGGGATAAAATTACAGTGTAAATCCTCCACCGTCCTAGAAGCTTTGTGAATGCAGGACGGGAATTTGTGAACGGTGGGCATTGAAGAACTGGGAAATCAAAAACGCCCGGCGTGAACCGGGCGTTTTTCGCACAAGGCTTTCGCGCTCAACGCACTTCGGCGGCGAGCTTGGCGAATTCTTCGTAGGAAACGGCTTTGTCCTTGATGGTCACGCGCGTTTTCAAGTCGTCCACCACCTTGCGTTCGATGATCACGTCCGCGATGCGGCGGCGCTCCTCTTCATTCGCCAAGGCGTTTTGGGCAAACGACTCCAAGTATTCTCCTTCTATGGGCATCCCGTACTGGGCGTATTGAGCGCCGATCATGCGCTTGGCTTCTTCGAGGAGTTCCTCTTGGCTCACCCGCATTTCCGTGGCCTTCATGACCGCGGATTGGATGAGCTGCCAGCGGAGCGATTCCGCGTAAGCTGGGTACTCTTGGTTGACTTGCTCTTCGGTGATTTCCTGCTCGTTGGCCACTTGGATCCAACGCTTCATGAAGTCATCGGGCATCGGCAGCTGGAGGTGCTCCAACAGGTCCACGACAAACCGACGGCGGAACACCCATTCCGCATCCCGGTCGAATTGCGCTTCGATTTCCTCCTTGACCTTGGCTTCGAAGGTTTTGGCGTCGGACACCACGTCTTTGCCGAGCACCTTGTCCCACAACTCTTGGTTGTTTTCGTGCAGGTGCATGCGCTTGATTTCCTTCACTTCAAATTGAAATGAACCCTTCAAGTCGTGCACTTGGTCGTGCGAGATGTTGAGCATTTTGCCCAAATCATCGTGACCGTGGCTGACCAAATGCGGATCCACCGTCACCACATCGCCCACCTTCAAGCCTTGCAACGCCTTCTTCGTCTTCTTGTCGGAAATGTGTTCGATGGAAATGTTCGCGTCGTTCGCAATGCCCCCTTCGAGGACCGCTCCCGCGTCATCGAGTTGGGCCATGTGCCCCACGAGCAAATCCTTTTCGCCGGAAACCTCCTCGTCGGTGAGTTCGCCGTGGCGCCGGCGGTGGTCTTCGACGGCAGCTTCGATGGCTTTTTTGTCCACTTTGATGGAATGCCGGGTGAACACGGCCTTCTTGCCGAATTCGAGTGAAATCTCCGGAGCCAATCCAATGTCATACGCAAACTGGAAATCCCCAGGTTGGTCGAAATTGCCGCTGTCCTGTTCGTCCTCAGCCGGAATGGGTTGGCCCAATACGTTCAACTGCTCCTCGTCGAGGTACTTGCCGAGGGACTCCTGCAGCAGCTTGTTGATTTCGTCCACGAGCACGGGCGTTCCGTACTGCTTTTTGATCAAAGCCATGGGCACCTTGCCCTTGCGGAATCCGGGAATGGTCGCGGATTTGCGGTAGTCATTGAGCACTTGCTCCACGCGCGGCTGGTAGTCGCCGGGTTCGAGCTTCACTTTCACACGGGCAGTCAATTCGCCCGAGGTTTCGCGTTCAATCTGCATGGATTGCGATTTGGTTGTTCAAAGCTTCTAGGCCAAAACCCATGCCCGCCGGCATGCGCATCAGCTCCAAAGTGCGGGTGAAGGGACTCGAACCCCCACGCCTTGCGGCACCAGATCCTAAGTCTGGCGTGTATACCAATTTCACCACACCCGCATTCCCCGAAAGGGGCGCGAAGGTACGCAGGAATTCGCTGAATCTGAACCTTTGCGGGATGGAATCCCCTGTGCTTGGGCGGTGCGGGTTGAAATTTTAACGGCCGTGCGCTGTGCGAACCGCATTCGGGCTCGAACTTGCGGCTCGATGAGGGGTTTCAGTTCGATCGTGGCCTTGGGGTTTGGGGTGCTGTTCGCGGGGCTTCCGGGGGCTGCGCGTGCCGTTGCACCGGACAGCACCGGGCACCGCGTTCGCATCGTCCAAGCCGAAGCCATCCTTCGCGACCCCTCGATTCCGGGAGCCCAGCGCCTCGTGGGCAACGTGGTGCTGGCCCACCGCGACGCCACGTTGAAGTGCGACAGCGCCTGGCGCTACGACGATGGCCGATTTCGCGCCATGGGCAAGGTCCAAGCCCTTCGACCACAAGGTTGGTCGCTCGCAGCCGAAGAACTGACTTGGAATCCCGAGGCGGAGCTCCTGCTCGCAGCCGGTACCCCCGCGCACCTCATCGATGGAGAACTCTCCGCGTCCGGCCCGGAGCTGTGGTACAACTGGGCCGAGGAAGTCGCGTGGTTTCGCCAGCGCACAACGCTCGTGATGGAAGATCGCGTTGCCACGGCCGACCGAGGCCGGTTCGAGTCCGCCTCCGAGTGGCTCGTTCTCGGCGGCGGCGTTGAGGTCGAAGGGGCCGAGGAACGGGTCGCTTCCGACTCCTTGAAAGTGCACGCGCGCGAGGGAGACCTCGAATTCCTGGGGACATCGCGGGTGGATCAATCGGATGGGCAATGGGCGGTTCGGTGTGAGCGCGGCGTGATTTCGGAGTCGGGAGGCTGGGTTGGAGGACACCTCCTTCGAGCGTGGGTTCGACGCGGGGGCGAGGGGGTTTGGGCGGACAGTTTGGCGTGGACGGATGACGTGCGCGAGGCCTGGGGACATGTGGAGGCGTTGGACACCGCGTTGACGCAGGTGGTGCGCGGCCGTCACTTGCGGCAGGAGCGGGTGGATTCGGCGTGGGTTTCGCGCGTGGTGGGGGAGGCGCGGCTGATTCAGGCGAACGAGGGGGACACGTTGGTGTTGGTGGCGGACGAACTCGTGGAGGTCGGGGGGCAACTCAGGGCGTTTCCGAACGTGGTGTTTCGGCAGGGCGAGGCGCTTGGGATGTGCGGGGCGTTGATTTGGTCCGAGGAGGTGGATCACCTCAGGATGCTGCAGGATCCGCGGCTTTGGTTTGAAGGCCAAATCCTCTCCGCCGACACCCTCGACCTCCACCTCTCCGAGGGGTCCCCCGACCGCCTCTACGGCGAGGGACACGTCCATTTGACCCGGGTCATCAACGACAGCTGTGCGGACCAAATCAGCGGCCGAACCCTCACCGGTCAATTCCGCGACGGGGCCCTCGATCGGCTGCTCGTCGAAGGCAACGGGGAGGCCATCTATTTCGTCGATGACGATGCGGAACTTCAGTTCAACCGTGCGGCCTGCAGCCGCCTGCGCATCCGCCTGGAGGACGGACGGGTGAAGGAAATCGCGTTGCTGGACGCGCCCAATGGTCGGTTCCTCGCCCTCAACGCCTCCCTGCCCACCGACCGCTGGCTCGAGGGCACCGTCCTGCACGAGGCGCCGAGCATTCCCGGAACCGCTCCGTGGCCGCCTGAGCTTCCCCGTTAACCCGCGTTTGTCAATTCCCGTCGCCCGCTGGTGCATTCCATGCGGATGTGCGCGGCCGCTGCCCGTTCCTTTGCGGTCATGAGGTGGAAGTTGGTGGGGGCAATGTGCGCGGTGAGCTGCGCGGTTTGGGGGCAGCGACCCCCGATGTGGGATCCGCCCGATGCAGGGCGCGGGGGCATGGGGCAGTGGGCTGCGACGCCGGTTTCCACGCGTTGGGTGAGTTGCCGCATCGCCGATGGTTGGTCGGCTTGGCAAGGCCAAACCCCGCTTCGGCGTTCCAGCTGCTGGGCCCTCTACGCCTCCACGGCCCAGTCCGGACCCCGCTGGTCGTCCGCATCGGTCCAAGTCGTGTACGAGCAAGCCCTGGCCCCCGGATGGGAATCCCGCCTCGCCCTGGGAGGCGGGCGCGAAGCTTGGCCCGAGGTGCGCCGCGTCGATTGGAGTCCCGAGGCGGCTTGGTCGCTGTGCCACCGTTCCGGGGATTGGATCGCCGGCGGTTGGTGCCATTGGCGCCCGGGCCGCTCCATGCGCATTCCGGTCACGGGCCTCTGGGCCGCTGGAACTTGGGGCGATTGGTCTGCAACGGGCCTGTTGCTCTCCACGGGTGCATTCGGTGCGTGGGCAAGCCGGGTGGTGCATCCGCGATGGACGGTCCAAGTCGGTTGGCGCAGCGACCCGATGCGGTTCATGGTGGGCGTCCAAGGCCGATGGGGCGCAGTTTCCCGGTGGAGTTGGGGGTGCGAACAGGCCGGATGGGGCGGCGCAAATTGGAATGGCCATGTTGAAGTGCGCTAAATGGCTGCTGGCCTGCTGGCCGGTCCTGTGTTCTGCACAGGTATGGGAAGGTGCAGCGGGACGTTTCGTGGAATCGGGAACGTTGTCGGTGGAGGAGGCGGCAGCGTTGGAGGATTACCTGGCCTCATCTGGATTGCCCGTTTCCATCGAGGAAGCGGCGGCTGTGCCGGGGCTTTCGCCGGAAGGAGCGCAGCGGTTGATGGCCGATCCCATTTGGTCGCGCTGGGTGCAATCGGGTCAGGACTTGCCTGCCCGAAGCCGGTTGCGCCTCACCTGGGACCTTCGCCGTTCGCTCGGATTGCTGCCCGCGGACTCTTTGGCAGGCGGGCCCTTGGGGTGGGGGGTTCGCGCCCAGCGCTCCGGTCATTGGGCGCTCCGTTGTGACCGCGGTCCTGGCGAGTCGGGAATCGATCACGTGGCGGGATTTGTGGTGGCGCCGACCCTTCGGGGCGTGCGGACGGTTTGGGGTGACCACGTCATTCGATGGGGGCAGGGACTGGTGGGCTGGAGTTCAAGCGCCTACGATGGCATGCGGTCGGCGACGTCCGCTCAGCGCATGACCCAAGACGTTCGGCCCGTGCTCGCTGGCGATGCGTTGCCGGTTCGCAGGGGTTTGGCGGCTTCTGCTCCCTTTTCAGGAGGACGCGCCGTTGTTTCGTTGGATGTGGGAGGGCGCGAGGTGCGGTTCGAAGATGGGGTGCCGGTAACCTGGTACCGCGATGGTCAACACCGCACCCCGGCCGAACGGAATCGGGCGCAAATTCGCCCAGTGCGCACAGCGATGATGTGGCACCGATCGGCAGCAGATCGGGGGGGCGGGTTGGCCTGCGAATGGGGCAACGTAGCGGGCCTGCCCAGCGCAGCGATTGTTGGCGGACACGGTTACCGGAACCTTGCCGCTAGCCGGTGGGTCGGAGAAGTGGCATGGAGCAAAGGCGGCTTGTCCTGGGTGCTGGGGTCCATCTGGACGTGGAGTCCTGAACTCGATGCATTCTTGCGCTGGGAGCGCCATGCTCCGCATCACCCCGGGTCCAATTGGGGCGACGTCCGACCCTCGGGGGGCGCGATGTGGACGTGGGGCTGGGAGCGCCGAGGAAAGCGCATGGATCAGTTCGCCCGGTGGGAATGGGACGGCCTCGACCTGAAGTCAGAAGTTCAAACCCAATTCGAACTTCGAAGAAAGGAGCGATTGACCATCCGGTGGCAGCGCACCGATGACCATCGTTGCTTGGTCGAGTACCGCAGGGACCAGCATCAGTGGGGGGTCCGTTGCTGGGGCCAAATCATCCAGCGGCACGGCACCGCCGGGGGCCTCCATTGGACCTGGCAGCCGGCTCCCGACTTGCCCACATGGCGTGTGGGGTGGTCGCGTTCGGACCTGGCCCCTGGGGCCCTCGTTTACCGCCTTGAGCCCAACGCTCAAACCTGGCAAACGACCACGCTCTCCGGAAGGGGGCAGCGGTGGTGGATGCAGGTAGCTTGGAAGTGGAACCGGCATTGGAAATGCACGGGAAGTGCCTCGTTTCTGCACCGCGAGGATCGCTGGTCCCTTGAGGATTCGGGGCCTTGGGAATGGAAAGGGGCAGGGCGGGGTGAGGTGCGGTTGCGTTTGTCCTACGCGATGTAGTTTATCTTCGCGAAAATTCAATCCTCATGGCGACGACGTCGGACATCAAAAATGGCATGGTGCTCAACCACAACCACGGTTTGTGGCAAATCATTGAATTCTTGCACGTTAAGCCCGGTAAAGGGGCGGCGTTTGTGCGGACCAAATTGAAAAACTTGAGCACGGGGCGCGTGGTCGATCACACGTTCAATGCGGGGGTGAAGATCGAGCCCGTTCGGATTGAGACGCGGGAGTACCAGTACCTGTACCAAGACGAAATGGGGTACCACTTCATGAACACCGAGACGTACGAGCAGATTCCCGTCGACAAGGTGGTCATCAACGCACCGGAGTTCCTGCAAGACGGCCTGATTTGCCAGCTTCAATTCCATGCGGAAGAAGAGCGCGTTTTGAGCTGCGAATTGCCCTACCACATTGAAACGGAAATCACCTACACGGAACCGGGCATCAAAGGCGATACGGCCACCAACACCATGAAACCTGCCACCACGGATACGGGCGTTGAGGTGCGCGTTCCACTGTTCGTGGATACGGGGGATTGGATCAAGGTGGATACGCGGACGAAGGAATACGTGGAACGGGTAAAGAAATGATCCCGTCATGACACCCAAAGTCGAACGGCTCGAGCGGAAGGTCGAACTCCAAGACTATAAGTTGGGTGCGTTGTTGGAGGTGACGCGGGCCATCAATGCCCGTGCTTCTGAAGAAGAGTTGATCGAACATTTTCGGCGGACGTTGGCGGAATACCTCGGCATCGACCGCTTGGTGTTGTACACGTCAGTCAGCGGGGAATGGCGGTGCATGTTGACCACCGGGGTCGAAGGTGCGCTGCCTCCTGTTGCAGCCTCGACGACGTTCGAAGCGGGCCAGCGGGTGATCCTGAATTCGACTGCGGGATCGGAAGTCTTTGACGTGGTTGTGCCCGTGAAGCAGGATCAGGAGGTGTTGGCCTATGTGCTTGCGGGAGATACGCAGGAGGGAGTGGGCGTCAGTCCGGTGGTGAAGCACCTGAATTTCATCACCACCTTGACGAACGTCCTCGTGGTGGCCCTGCACAACCGGCGGTTATCGGAGGCAGCCATTCGGCAGGAAGCTACGCGCAGGGAATTGGAGTTGGCCGCGGAGATGCAGGCGTTGTTGGTGCCCACCGAGTGGCCCGAGGATCCGGATGTGGAAGTGTCCGCTTACTACCGCCCACACCGGGAGGTCGGGGGCGACTATTACGACCTATTCCCTGTGGAGGGAGATCGGTTGATGTTTTGCATGGCGGATGTGAGTGGAAAAGGAGTTTCCGCTGCCTTTTTGATGTCCAACTTCCAGGCGAATTTGCGGGCCATCTTGCAAACGGAGTCCGAGGATTTGGAGCGCAGCATCCGGATGTTGAACGAGCGCGTTATGTCGAACGCTCGCGGAGAGAAGTACATCACGTTGTTCGTGGCGTGTTACGACCGAAAAACGCGGAAGTTGACCTACATCAATTGTGGGCACAACCCGCCCCTGCTCATGGGGCCGGAGGGGACCGCGCAACAGCTGGTCAACGGTTCGGTGGGGTTGGGCATGTTTTCGGAGATTCCCTCCGTAGACTTGGGAGAGGCCACCATCGCCCGTGACAGTGTGTTGGTGTGCTACACGGATGGGCTGGTGGAGCAGGAAAATGAGGAAGGCGTGCCTTTTGGCATGCAACGGATGGAGCGGCTCGTTCGCGAGCGTCGGGGCATGGACGTGACCCAAATCCAGGCCGCCCTGCTCGAATCGGTGGAATCCTTCCGCGGTGCCGAGCCCACCTTCGATGACACCGCGCTGATGCTAGCGCGGTTTCGGTGAGGGGATTTGGCGTTGCGCCTCCAAGTCCCAAACGACGAGCAGCGCCAAGAACCCCCAAAACGGAGCACTCGCCTTATCCGTGTCCAGGTAATTGTTCAAGACCCCGTGCACGAAATACGTGACCAAACCGAGGAACACCCCGACGGCCAAGCGCCGCGTCTCCGCGTCGGCGACCGTTCGGTAGAGGCGAAACCCCAAATGCAGGACCCACCCGAACAACCCCACCACGAACAGCGCCCCGGGCACACCCTGTTCGGCGAGCGGCCCGAGGTACTCGCTGTGGGCGTTGCCGCCATCGGCGTTGTTGGTGCTGATGATGGTGCGGTGTTCCGAACGCTGGAATGGCGCATAAACGAACTGGTAAGTGCCCGGTCCCCAGCCGGTTAAGGGGCGTTCTTTGAACAACGCCAACGCGCAGCTCCAGCGGTTCAGTCGCTCCAAATTGGAGGCGTCACTTGAAACGTTGGAGATGGACTCCACGTGTTCGGCCAAGTTATCGGAACTGTCTTGGTCGTTGCGCTCGAGTTGGATGAGCAGGCTGTCCAGCACCAAGGTTCCAGCAAGCAAAGCCCCGATCCCAATGAAGAGCAGCGTCTTCAATCGAAACCCGAGCCGCATCAAGGCGAACAGCGCCGTCACCGCCGCCAACGACACCCATGCAGCGCGGGTGTACGACAGCACCATGCCCACTAAAAGAATGCCCAACACCCCCCCAATGGCCACCCGCCAGACCAATTCAAACCGTTTGGAAAGGACGAGCGCGAACACGGGCGGAATGAACATGGCAAGCACAGCGCCATAGGACGTGTGGTCCTTGAAGAACGGACTCATCACCCAATGGCCCGCGTCCTTGTCGAATCCGTAGCCCGCGTGCCGCACGAGCGTGTAGCCGATGACGATCGCCAGCGGGAAGGCGTAAAGCAGGATGGCCCGGTGGCGCGATTGGGGTTGGGCGAGGAAGATTTGGCCTGCGAGGAGGAAAAAGCCTGCGACGAACCAAAGCCGGGCGACGAAGAACTTCAGGGAAACCAACGGGTCCCAGCTCAGCACCGCAGTGAAGGCGATCCAAATGAGCGAGGCCGCCACCCAGCGCGTGGTGGGGTGGGCGAGGAAAGGACGGGGAGGGGTTTGGCCCATCAGCCGCCGCGCCACCAACAGCGCCAGCGCGCCTGCCAACATCGGCTCCGTAGGCAAGTACAACCCCACGCCCCCGATGTCCTCCAAATTCAGGCTCAAAGGCACCGCCGCCACGAGCACCGCGAGGTACGCGTCCAGCCGAAAGATGGCCAGCCCCAGCACAGCAAGCGCCGCCGGCAACAACGCCACGTACCACGCGTCGACCCACCAAGCCGCCGACAGCACCGCCGCAAAGATCACGGACGAAGCCACGACCGCGCGGTCCGACTTCGCCCACGCCTTCATGCCGCGTTCGCCCGTTGAATGTTCTCCGCCGCGAGCAAGCCCAACAATCCGAAGGCGCACGTCGCCACCACCGAAACCACCACGATGAGCCAGCGAATCGGCTTCGCCTTTTTATCCGCGGGGGCCGCGTAGTCGACCACGAAAGCTGAAGCGAGTTGCGTTTCTGCGTCCAACTTCATGAGCTCATAACGCTTTTTCAACACCGCTTCCCGATCGTACGCCGCTTCAATGAGGCTGGTGAGCTTGGAGAATTCCGTGGCGTGCTTCGAGATCTCCGCCATTTGGGCCTTGATGAGCTCGGCGTTGCGGTAATTCCCTTCGGCCATCGCTGTGGCGTACTGTTCGTTCAGGCCGCCAATTTGGGTTTCGAATTCGTACAGGCCTTTGCTGTGGAGGACGCTGATTTTGCCCTCCATTTCGGTGATTTCATCCTGCACTTGTTGGAACGACGCGGCGGCGTACTTGAGGGCCGCACGGGCGCGGTCGTTCCGCAGGTTGTTCGATACAGAATCGGCCAAAAAGGCGATGTCATTGGCCATGTCCGCTGCCACCTGAGGGTCGGTGTCGAGCACCGAGACTTCGATCGACCCGTAGCGCGTCAGGTTCGCGTCCACGTTGCTGCTGTATTCCTGCATCAACAAGGTGCGCGCACCGGGTGCTGAACGGTCGATGTCGTAGTGCTGCCAGAGGTCGTATTTTTCGATGATGCGGCTGCGGATGCGGTCGGAGTTCAGGATTTGCAGCAGCCGTTCCGCGTCCTCGGTTTCGCCGTATTCCAGCAAATCATTGCGCTTGACTTCTTCGTAAAACTGCTCGCCGATGGAGTGTTGCGGGGTGGCGAACAAGATGACAGACGAGCGGAACTGCTCTTCCATCAGCAGGGCCACGATCGAGGAGAGGATTGCCGAGGCCAAACCCAACACAACGAAAGCCTTGCGCTTCCGGTAAATGAAATGCAGCAAGTGCGATGAATCCAAGGCGGGGTCGTTCGTCATGGGAAGTCGTTCTGGGCGATTCGAGTTGCGGCCGCAAAGCTAAGGCAGCAGGCGGACCGGATGAACAACGCATGCAGGTCGCACTTCGTATGTGGTCTATCTTCGCCGGCATGGCGCGCATCGCCCTCAATGCCCGACTCCTCATTCCCGGCCGGCTCGAAGGCATCGGTTGGTTCACGCACGCGCTGTACCAACGCATCGTGGCGGCGCACCCCGAGCACGAGTTCCTGCTCCTGTTCGACCGGGCGCCCGGAGCGGAGTTTCAATACGGAATGAACGCAAGTAGCCGCCGCTTGCTGCCCCCGGCACGCAGGCCGTTTCTGGTGGACGCTTGGATGGACTTTGCCGTGCCGTGGGCGCTGAGAAGTTGGGGCGCGGACGCCTTCGTTTCCACGGACGGGTTCTTGAGCCGAAGGACGCGGGTGCCCCAGCTTTCGGTGATGCACGACCTGAACTTTGAGCACCATCCGGAATGGCTGCCTGCCCGTGATGCGCGCCATTATCGGGCGCGATTTCGCGCGTTCTCGGCCTTGGCGGCGCGCCTTGCAACGGTGAGCCGGTATTCCCAACAGGACATCCACGCCACGTATGGGGTGCCCCTCGATCGCATTGACGTCGTGCCCAACGCGCCCTCGGGGCAATTCCGGCCGTTGACCGATGCGGAGCAACAGCGGGTCCGGAATCAATGGAATTTGGGCAAGCCCTACCATTGTTTTGTGGGCAGCTTGCATCCGCGCAAGAACATTCCGGGTTTGTTGCGGGCCCACGCGGCGTACCGCAGGGCAGGCGGGACGTCCGATTTGTTGGTCGTGGGGGCGCCCATGTGGGGCGAGTTGCCCGCGGAGTGGCGTGGCGTGGAGGGCGTGCAGTGGTTGGGGCGGCTCGGCGCGGAGTCGTTGGAGGAAGTGGTGGCGGGGGCGAATGCGCTGGTTTACCTGCCTTATTTTGAGGGGTTTGGGATTCCGCTCGTCGAGGCGATGGCTGCCGGGGTGCCGGTGGTCGCTTCGAACGCGACGTCCTTGCCCGAGGTGCTCGGAGGGGCCGAAGCGGGGCTGGTCGATGCCGATGATGCGGAAGCGGCAGCCCAAATCCTGAAGCGCCTCGAAACCGACTGCGCGTTCCATGCCGATCGCCGCGCCGCCGGCCTCCTGCGCGCCCGGGACTTTTCATGGGACCGATCCGCCGAACGCTTCTGGGAAAGCATTGAACGGGTCCTGCCAT